>JAHBXX010000013.1 GCA_019636245.1 Planctomycetota bacterium
GCTGTCGTCGAGCAGTACGAGTACGATCCCTACGGCAAGGTGACGGTCTACGACGGCTCCGGGAGTCTCGTCGGCGACGGGTCGGTGTCGGGGGTGGGGCTGCCGTTCCTGTGGAAGGGCATCCGGCTCGATAGCGAGACCGGCCTGCTCTACATGCGCAACCGCTACTACTCGACGGCAATGGGTAGGTTTCTGACAAGAGACCCAATAGACGCATGGATTGATGGGGCAAATGCAGGAAACCAAATGTGCTATGCTGGCAATAGTCCCATGGTGCGCAGTGACCCACACGGCTTGCTATCGGTTTCTGGGGATCCCCAGACCTGCACATATGATCAGATGCGCTGGCAAGCTCGACTGCTGCGTCTCTTTTGGGGAGTTTCTGCAGCGCAAGAGGTGTGGATCTGTCAAGAAATGAAGCGGGGCTGTATTGGCGTTGTTTCGGCCGTAGCGGGAGTGAGGGTGCGTGGCCGCAATTGCTGGGATACCAAGGAGCAGGCGGAGAAGGAGGCTGCTCGCCTGGCGAAGGGCGGTGCGTGCGATCCTGTTACCTATAGCATTCAGCTGCATAACGACACGGGATCGGATGGCGTGAATCCGGACGTCAGCATCAACCCCGACACCGGCCAAGCGAACTTGGAGAATTGGGATGGTCAGAATCCCAACGGGACGAATTGCAACTTCGGAGTGCAGGTTGGGCCCGACACCATGATGTATGCGGACAATGTGCATAACGTAGACTCGGATAGGGATGGGGTGGGTGATCTGCAGGCTGATGCCCCGATCATGGAGATGACGGTCTACAAAGATTCAGTCGATGGCTTCAATGGTGTTGCGCGCGGCTTGTTCAATACTCAGGTGTGGTGTGTGCCTTGTAGGGGTAACTTCCAGTGATACGGCACCTAAGGTCTTCCGGCATGTGGAAGTGGTTGGTGGCTAGCGTCATGGGTTTTGTGGTCGGTTGTGCGGCAGGTCCGAACACTCCACTGCTCATAGACGACCCGGCTAACCTTATGGAGAATGTGGGTCGGACAGTGGTGTTGCGTGGCGCGTTGTCTGCTGGCAAATCAACGTCTGTGATCGGTGTCAGTGTTGACGGCGAGGGGTCGGCTATGGATGGGCTTGTGGTTGAGGCGGAGGGCACTTTGAGGCTTCTGCATATCCCGGTGCCAGTGGATCCATTTGAGTCTGTGGCTCAGCGGGTTGGGACCTTCTTTGTTTTGGAGGATCCTGGGTCGCCCAATCACCTCGCGCGAGTACGTCGCGTGACGCGATAGCAGGGTGGTTGTCGTGCGTGCGGTATCCGGAAACTCGGCCGAGCCAGTGCGGCCGGGATTCGAGTGTTCGGAACTGGCCGCTGGCCGAATCGACGGCGCGCGTACCGACTACTGGGTGAGCGTCCGATGGCGGCGTGAGCGATCCATGGATCCCGCGCGCGCGAGCGCGATGTTGACGGCATGCGCAGGATCGACGTTGGACCGCGGCCGACCAGCCGCGACGAGTTGGCGGCGTGGTACACCGAAGCCCTCGCGGCGCAGGCGGCGAGCGGCCTGACCGTCGCCGAGTTCGCCAGGCGGATCGGGGTCTCGGTGCCCGGTGCCGACGCTGTACGTGTGGCGACGGCGGCGCGGGTCGAGCCCGCCACGGGAGCTGCCTGCGAAGCTGGTGGAGCTGACGATGACCCAGGTTTCGCCGATGGCGGGTAAGCGCCCGGTAGACCGTTCAAGGCGGCCGGATCAGGATGGCGGGGGGATCGGCGGTCTCCTGCCGCGGACTGCGCTCCAGACGGCCAGGACGAGGATCCGCTGACCGTCGGTGCTGGGTGCGTAGTAGATGTGATAGCGGGATAACGCGGCGCAGTCCCGACACGGTTCGATGGCGGCACCGTTGACCGAAGCGCGGCACCCGGGCGAGCAGATCCAGCGCCGAGGCGACTTCCTCCGCGAACAGATCAGGGGCTGCTTCCCTGTTCTCGCGCCACCAGCCGTTGATCGTGCGGATCTGAAGCTCCGCGCCCGGCGGGACGACGACGTTCATTCGCGACGCCGCAGGTCCTTGATTACTTCGCTGGCGGGGCGACCCATTCTGGCCTGGGCTTGCTGCCAAGCCTGCCCGATCGCCTCGTCCCGAGCGGCGCGTTCGGCTTCGTCGAGATCATCGCCCTCATCGTCGAGAACGAGGTCCAGGATCGTTCCCTCCGGGAGGGAGGTAGGTTCGTCGACCAGGAGGCGGCCATTCTCGACACGTGCTCGGACACCACTCATGGCGCCATGCTACCCAGGTCTCCGGCAGGCGGGAGGGGGCAGGTCTGCGAGCGCAGGGCCGCACGTTACTCGGCGGTCTCGTGCTCTCCGCGCCGCGCTCGTGACTCCGGGGTGGACGTTGCTACACCGGCGCTTCCGCCCGCGGCGCGCTTCGGCGTTTGACCGATCAGGACGCTCTTCGCAACGGTACTCGGTGACGAAGAGCATCCCGACCGCTTTACCACTCGGATCGAAGCGAACGCCCTGGGGCCGAAAGCCCCGGGGCGTTGTGCTGTACGGAGCCTATGTAGGTGCGGCGCAGGGCGTTGGATGCGGCGGTGGGGGTGAGCAGGGACCGCAGCGTGCCGGTGACCGGGTTAACAGGTCGAGAGCCGAAGCGGCCCGAAAGTTCTCTCGTGTCCGCCGTGACGTGGGAATCTCGGTTGGCTGGCGAGGCAGACTGGGAGTTCGAGTGCCCACAGATGAGCGACTTTCTCGATCTCGCTCGAGAATGGGAGTCGTCTATTGGGGATCTGGCTCGGGCGATCGAGAGGAGGTCGGGCAAGTTGAATCGTCGACCTACAGGCTCTGGGAGTCGGGGCTACTGAAGAAGCTCCGCGACGGGTTCTCGACGTGCCGCCAGCCGAGTCCAGGTCTTGTGCGGGTGATCTGGCTCAGGAACGGCCTGCCGCCGTGGTAGCCGCATTCGAGCATGTTCCCGGTGCGGCACGCGCCTGACCACGACGCTACGCCGGCTACAGCCAGCCGCTCGACCTGGACTTCACGCACGACGCGATCGGGCGGCTCGACACGATCGAGTGGAACCGGGCCGGAACGAGCACGAGCATGCACGTGCTCGCCGAGTACGGCTGGGTCGGGCAGCTGCGGCGGCAGCGTACGGTGCGCTACCAGGACGCGGCCTACCCGCGCGGGGTGTCGACGTTCGGCTACGACACCTATGGCCGGCTCACGCAGATCGCCGTGCTGGTCTGCTGGGGGCGCCGACGCTGCGACCTCGGCTCGGGCTCCACCCCGTCGAGGTGCGCGGCCATCACCTCATCACCTCGTGGTAGCGCTTCCGCGCCTCCTCGCTGCCGTGGACGCCGAGGTAGACCATGCGGCGCTTGCCGTCCGCGCGGCGGAAGGCGGAGCGTCCACCGGTCCAGGACGCGGCCTGCCCGCGCGGCGTGTCGACGTTCGGCTACGACAGCTACGGCCGGCTCTTGCAGATCGCCGACGACGTCTGGACCATCGGCAGCGCGTTCGCGGTCGCATCGCAGTTCGACTACGAGTGCGCCGCCGCCAGCAACCTCCTGAAGGAGAACTACGCGAAGGTCGACGGCTCGGCCGGCGACCGGTTCGGCGATGCGCAGCGGCTCCCGCGCCGCTCGTGGCGACGAAACGTGCCGTGACCGTAGGATGCTCGTCGTGACCGCCTACCGCGACCACGACCACTCGCCGCTGCTGCAGCTGCTGCGCCTCGCCACGCGCAGCTTCGCGGTCGGCACGATCTTCGGCGTGCACGTCCGCATGTACTGGGCGGCGGCGATCCTGACCCCGCTGCTGGCGTGGCGCTGGATGCCCGGCGGCGGCGCCTTCGCGTTCACCCTGTCCCTGGTCGTGAGCGCGCTGCTGTTCGTCGTCGTCTGGAGCCACGAGGTGGGCCACATCGCGGCCGGCTGGCGCCATCGGATCCGCACCGACCTGATCACCTTGTCGCCGCTCGGCGGCCTCGCGCACATGAACGCGCCGGCGGCAACCCCGCGCGGCGAACTGCAGATCGCGCTCGCCGGCCCGGCCGTGCACCTCGCTTGGCTGCTCGTCTTCTGGCCGCTGCGCCTGCTGCTGCCCGAGTGGTACACCGCCACCGGCGCGATGGCGCAGGGCGCCCTGCTGGCGATCTGGTACCTGGTCGCGATCAACCAGACGCTGCTGGTCTTCAACCTGATCCCGTTCTTCCCGCTCGATGGCGGCCGCTGCCTGCGCGCGCTGCTGGCCATGCGCGTGCACCCCAACCGGGCGACGATGTGGGCGACCTCGGTCGGCATCGCCGGCGGCGCGCTGCTGGTGCTGCTCGCGCTCGCCGAGCAGGAGCTGTCGAGCTTCGTGCTGCTGCTGATCGGCCTGTCGTGCATCTCGCAGTCGCTGCAGGAGCGTCGCCTGGCCCGCCACGCGCTGGTCTACCAGCACACCGTGGTCGACCCGTGGGCGGCCGACCCCGACGCGTGGCGGCGCGGCGGCGAGGCGCAGGGGCGTCGCCGGCCTGGCTGGCTGGCGCGCTGGCGCCAGGCGCGGGCCGAACGCCGCGCGGCGCAGCGGGCCGCGGCGCAGCAGGCCTTCGATCGCGAAGTCGACCGCATCCTCGACCGCGTGCACCAGGTCGGCATGAGCGGCCTCGACGCGCGGGAACGCGAGGTGCTGAAGCGGGCGTCACGGCGCCGCCGCGGCGCCGGCTGAGCCCCAAGGCCGGGGTTCAGCCGCCGAACAGGCGCAGCCACTCCTGTTCGCTCTTCGGCTGGAACACGAAGTTGCTGCGCCGCGTCTCGCCGAGGCTCGCGTGCGGCCGCGGATCGTACAGGTGACCGGGGTAGAGCACCGCCGAGTCCGGCACCTTGGCGAGCTTCTGCGTCAGCGACAGGTAGAGCTGCCGCGGATCGCCGCCGGGCAGATCGGTGCGGCCGCAGCCCTGCAGGAACAGCGTGTCGCCGGCGACGAGCCGGTTCTGCACCAGGAAACACTGCGAACCCGGCGTGTGGCCCGGCGTGTGGATCAGAGTGATCGGGATCGCGCCGACCTGCACGACGTCGCCGCTGTCGTGCAGCACGAGGTCGCTCGGGCTGCAGCCGGTGACACGCTGCACCCACGGCGCCTCGGCGCGCTGCACGTGCACCGGACAGGCGCAGCGCGTCAGCAGTTCGCGCACCCCCTCGAGCTGGTGGCCGAAGAGGTCGCCGCCGACGTGGTCGGGGTGGTAGTGCGTCGCCAGCGCGCCCACGACGCGGTAGCCGTCGCGTTCGGCGAGGTCGACCAGTTCGCCGACCGCATAGCATGGGTCGACGAGCAGCGCCTCCTTGGTCTGCTTGTCGCCGATCAGGTAGGTGAAGTTCACCATCTGCGCGGCGATCGGATCGCCCTGGGCGAAGTCGCGGCCGGCCAGCAGTTGGCGGAACTCGAGGCGGTCCTCAAGTGCGGGGGTGGGGGCGTGCCGATCCATCCATGGCAAGGATGCCAGAGCGACCGGCGAGAATCCCCGCGTTCGGCTGGCGCGCCGCCATGGGCGGCGCCCTGCTGCTGGCCGCCTGCACCGGCCTGCGGCGCGAGCCGGCCGCGGTCGCCGGCGAACCGTGGCAGCAGGCGGTCGCCGACCTCGGCATCTGCACGTTCGCGCGGCTGCCGGCGGACGGCAGCGCCTACGCCTGCGGCGGGCCCGGCACGGTGGTGGTGCTGCACGGCGGCGACCAGCCGGCGGCGGCGGCGTGGAGCGAGGCCCAACGCGAGGCCTGCCGCGAGTTCGTGCAGCAGGGCGGGCGGTTGTTGCTGCTCGGGCACGCGGCGGCGCTGGCAACGGCGATCGGGCTCGAGCCGGAACGGCCCGAGCCGCAGACCTTCCGCTGGGGCTTCGACCGCCGCGCGCTGGCCGGCAGCGCCCGGCTCGGGCTCGAGGTCGTCAGCGGCCGCTGGCCGGAGCTGTTCGCCGGACTCGAGGCCGAACCGGACCGCGAACACACCTACTTCCTGACGGGCGGCGAACCGTGCGCCGTGCCGCTCTGCGCCTGGACGCAGGGTGCGCCGCGCCGCGGCCAGGTGCTGGCGCGCCTGGTGGTCGAGCGCGACGGCGAACCGACCGCCGCCGGCCAGCCGGTCTTGGTGCACTGGCGCCACGGCGACGGCGAGGTGCTGGCGCTCGGCCTGGTGCCGGACGTCGCCAGCGCCGACCCGCGCCGGCGGCAGAATGCGCGCACGCTGCTGCGCGCGGCGGTGCGGCAGCTGCAGGGCGGCACCCCTGGTCGCTTGGTGCTGCTGTCGCCGCCACCCGCCGCCGCCCCGGCCGCCGCGTCGGTGCCGCCGGCGTTCACGCCGCGACCGGGGCCGAACCTGCCGCTGCTCGCCCATTGGGGCTGGCAGGCGCCGCTGCACGACGGCGAGGCGCTGTGCCCGACGGCCGCGCTGGTGGCCGAGGTGCTGCTGCCGAGCTGGCAGGCCGGCGCCGACGCGATCGAAGTCGAACTGCCAGACGCCGCCGGGCGCACGCCACTGCCATGGCCTCGCCGCGACCCGCTGCAGCGACCGGCCGGCTGGCCCGAGGCCGGCGACCGGCCGCTGTGGCCGCGGTCGGAGGCGCGGGCGCTGGCGGCCGAGGCGCACGCGCGCGGCCTGCTGGCGTTCGCCGGGGTGGCGCCGTTGTCGCCGGACGACCGGACCACCGAGCGCCTCGCCGCGCTGCGCTTCCTGGCCCGCGAACTGGCCTGCCAGCGGCGGCTCGGCGCCGGCGCGTTCGACGGCTTCGGCGTCGACGCCGGCTGGCGCGACCCCGCCGGCCATGGCGTGGCGATGCTGCAGGACTTCCAGCCCGCGGGCCTGCTCTACGGCCGCGGCGAGGCGGCCGCCGGCTTCGCCGGCGGCCTGCGCGCGCTCGATGCCGACGACGGCGCGCTGCCGGGTCTCGCCCTGGCCGGCCTCAGCGCGCAGTGGCGCCACGGCTTCGCCGCCGACGAGTTCCCGCTCGGCGTGCTCGATGCGCGGGCGCGGGCCGGCCGCGCCCAGGTCCGCGACGCCGGTCTGGGCGGCGGCAGCCACGGCGACTGGATCGTCACCCAGGCCAACGACTTCGTGCGCGAACGCGCCGGCCGCGGCGCCAGCCTGTGGTGGCGCCGGTTCGATCCGACCGCGTTCGATCCCGAGACCCTGGCCTACGTGCACGGCGTGTCGCAGGAACCGCTGGTCGCGGCGGTGGCGATGCGGCTGTCGACCACCGGCGCCGACGGCCGGCGCGCGGCGGCGCGCGCGCTGCTCGACGCGGCTCCGGCCGCCTTCGGCGCCGAGCACCCGGCGCCGGCGGCCGTGCACGTGCTGCAGAACAACTGGTTCCAGCTCGCCGGCAGCGGCGGGGCGCTGCGCTTCGATGCGACCGGTCGCGCCAGCTTCCGCAGCGGCGAGGCCGTGCAGCTCGCGGCGCCATTCCTGCGCACGCGGCTGTTCGGCGCCCGACCGGACGTCGAGGCGATCGCCGACGAGACGACCGATCTGCTGCAGCACGGCCGCGACGAGGCCGCCGGGGCGGCGCCGCACCGGCACGTGCGGCTCGCCGATGGCGGACGCCTGCCGGCGGTGCTGACGGCCGAAGGGGGGGAGCGGGGACCGGCGGCCGCGGCGATCGACTGGTCGGTCGGCGTCGGCTACCACGAACTGCAGTACGAACTGCGCGGCGTGCGCGGCCGCGGCACCGTCGCCGTCTCCCTCGACGGCGTCCTGCTCGGCTGCGTGCCCGTGCGCGCCGACGGCTGGCCGGCGCGCGGCGTGCTGCCGCTGCACGTGGTGCGCCCCGGCGTGCACACGCTGCAGCTCGAACAGCTCGACGGCGGCGCCACCGCCCTCGACAGGCTGCGCGTCGTGCGCACCGGCGACGTCGGCGCGGCCGGCCGCGTGGTGGAGGCGGCCGGCAGCCTGGCGCGGCTCGAGGAGCGCTCGGGCTCGCCCTTGCATGCCGAACGCCTCGAACTCGTCACCCTCGCCGACCTGCCGGCGCTGCTCGTGCGCGTGCAGTGCGAGAGCGCGGCCCGCGGCCTGCAGGTCGAACGCACGTTCGCGTTCGCCGGCCACCGGCTGCCGGCGATGGCGGACCTGCGGCAGCCGTTCGTGCTCGAGGCCGTCGACCGGACGCTGCCCGACGTCGTCGTCGTGCCGCTGCAGCTCGGCCGCCACGACCGCCTGGCCAGCGACGGCGGCGAACTGGTGCTGCGCAGCGCGCCGGGGGTCGGCAGCCAGCAACGGCTCGCGTTCCTGTTCGTCGATCGGCAGGTCGCGGCGGCGGTGCGGCGGTCGGCGACCGCGCTGGGCGCCGCGCTCGACCAGCCCCCCGGGCTCGATCTCGGCGCGACCGGCGAGGCGGTGCTGCACAGCGACCTGCCGCTGCCGTGGACGCGCGTCGTCCGCCTCGACTCGGCGGTGACGACGCCCGTGCTGCTGCAGGAGAACGGCTGGTGGACGTGGCGCGGCACGCAGGCCGCCGCCGACGGCGGCCGGTGGCTGCGGGTGCGGCACGAGGGCGCCGACGCCGTGCGGATCGTGGTCGGACCCGCGGTGCTGGCCCGCATCCGGCCGGGGCCCGGTTCGCAGCACGTGCTGGCGTGGCGCGAAGTGAGCGCCGACGACGTGACCGTGCGGATCGCGCAGCCGAGTCTGCTGGCGCCGCCCAGCCTGATCCTGGATCGCGACTTCGACGAACTGCGCCTCGACGGCCAGAGCTGGGCGTTCCGCGACGGCCGGCGGGTGTTCCTGCCGGACCGCGTCGGCACCTACCGCCTCGAGGGTCGGCGGCACGGCGGCGGCCCCGGCCCGCACGTGCGGTCGACGCGAGCGCCGCTCCTGGCCTGCACCTTCGTGCCCGAACGCCGCGCGCTGGTGCTGGTGGCGGCGCCGGCCGCGGGGCGGCCGGTGGAACTGCCGTGGACGGCGGTGCTCGGCGGGCCGCGGCCGGTGCGCATCACGAACGGCGAGATCGTCGCCGAGGGCACGCTGCCGCACGCCGACGCCGAAGCGGCGGCCGCGGCCGCGGCCGGCGGCACCCTGGTCCGCTTCCGCAGCGGCACGACCGAGGTGTTCTATGGACCGTGACGGCCGCGGGTTCGCCATCGCCGCGCTGCTGGCGCTCGGCGCCGCGGCGCTGGCGTTCGCGTGGTGGCCGGGGCCATGGCCGAACCCGCTGCCGCCTGGGCCGCTGCGGCCGGCGCTGGCGCTGCCGCGGCTGCGCGCCACCGCCGGCGCCGTCGATGCCGCCGCGCGGCGCGGCGACGTGGCGGCGTTCGCCGCGGCGACCACCGACGGCCATCGCACCGACCTCGCCCGCCGGCTGCGGGCGGTCGATCGCGAACTCGACGGCGCGACGCTGCGCGCGCTCGGCGCCGAGGGAGGCCAGGCCGCCTGGCTCGAACGACCGCTGCTCGCCGGCGAGGTGCGCGGCAACCGGATCGTCGTCGCCGTCGCCCGCGACGGCGGCGAGGGCGCGCAGGTGTTGGCGTTCGTCTGGGATGGCCTCCGGCTCGCCTTCGACGGCTCGCACCATGCGGTGGGGGTCGCCGATGCCGCCACCGCCGCCACGCGCATCGCGGCGAGCTTCGCGGCCGACCGCTGAACGGCGCCCCGGGCGATGCCGCCGGGGCGCACGGATTCCCACCCCGGTCCGGTGTGCGCCGCCTCGGGCCGGGGTAGGTTCGCCGCCGTGCCTGCCTGCTCCGAAGCCCGCCCGCCGCTGCCGCCGCTGCCCTACCGCACGCCGCCGGCGTGGGCCGCGGCGATGGTCGACCACGTGCCGGCGCTGCTGGTCGACCAGGCGCACCTGGAGAAGAAGGCCGCCGCCGCGGCGGTGGCGTTCCTGTTCCGCGTGCCCGGCGGCGCCGCGGCCCAGCGGGCGCTGTCGAGGCTCGCGCGCGAGGAGCTCGTCCACTTCGAACGCACGCTGCGGCTGCTGTCGGCGCGGGGCGTGGCGTTCGTGCCCCAGCCGCCGACGCCCTACGCCGAACGGCTCAAGGCCGGCATCGGCCGCACGATGCCGCAGCGGCTCGCCGACGAACTGCTGGTCGCGGCGGTGATCGAGGCGCGCTCGTGCGAACGCATGGCGCTGCTCGGCGCGGCGCTGCGCGGCGTCGACGCCGAGGTCGCGGCGTTCTACGCCGAGCTGTGCGCGGCCGAAGCGCGCCACGAAGGGCTCTACGCGGCCCTGGCCGCCGACCTGCTGCCGCCCGAGCAGCTCGTGGCCCGCTGGCAGGCGCTCGGCGCCCACGAGGCGGCGGTGCTGGCCGGGCTGCCGCCGGCGCCGCGCCTGCACGCGGGGACCGGCGATGGCGGCTGAGCGGCGACCACGGCGCTGGCGCCGCCGCGCCGCCCTCGGGTTCGGGCTGCTGGTGCTGCTGCACGGCGTCGCCGTGCTGGCGCACGGGCCCGTGGCCTGGCCGTTCGACGCCGTGATCAACCTCGGCGGCGCGCCGACGGCCGCGGCGCTGCGCGCGCCGGCGGACGGCCGGCGGCGCGTCGTCGTGCTGCAGCACGGCCTGTGGCGCACGGCGGCTTCGCTCGGTCGGCTCGAACGCACCCTGCGCGCCCACGGCTACGAGGTCTGCAACCCTGGCTACCCCAGCACCGCGGACACGATCGAACGCCACGCCGACCGCCTGCACGTGGTGGTCGAACGGCTGCACGAGCAACCGGTCGACGCGCTCTACTTCGTCGGCCACTCGATGGGCGGGCTGGTGATCCAGGAGTACCTGCGCCGCGCCGCGGCGCGGCCGCCCACGGCCTGCGTCTACCTCGCCACGCCGCACCGGGGCGCGGTGCTGGCCGACCTGCGCAAGCACTGGTTCCTGTTCCGCCTGGCGATGGGCGACGCCGCGGCGCTGCAGCTGTCGCCGGGCGATGCGCTGCACCGGCGATCGGTGCCGTGGCCGGAGCGGTCCGGCTGCGTCGTCGGCACGCTGGGGGCCGGCAACGACTCGATCCCCGGCGACGACGACGGCACCGTCGGCGTCGACGAGGCGACGTTGGCCGGCGCCGCCGACCGGGTCGTGCTGCCGCTCGGGCACACGCGCATCGCCATGGCGCCGGAGGTCTGCCTGCAGGTGCTGCACTTCCTGCGGCATGGGGCCTTCGCGCCGGGCAGCACGGCGCGGTAGAGTGCCGGGCCCCGGCCGCCGACTGGCCGGCCCCACCCGATGAAGTCCTGGCTGCAACCCTTCCTGCTCGGCGCCGGCTTCGGCGTCGCCTTCCTCGGCGGCCAGCTGGTCGCGCGTCCTTTGGCCAGCGCCGCCCCATGGCTCGAGGCGCAGGGGCGCGGGCCGACCAACCCGCCGCCGCCGGCGCCGCCGCCCGGCACGACGCCGCCCGAAGGCACCCCGGCGGCGCCGGCGATCGTCTACAGCGAGGAGGCCGGTTCCACCGCCAGCGCCAACGGTTTCGTCGCGGTCACCGGCAGCTACGGCGTCGGCACCTCGGTGCTCTACCTGGTCGACACCGTGAACCGCCAGCTCGCCGTCTACGAGGCGCGCGGCGGCGGCGCCGAACAGCGCCGCATCGTGCTGGTCGGCGCCCGCCGCATCGACCTCGACCTGCAGCTGCAGGGCTACAACGACCGCAGCGAATACGACTACGAGCGGCTGCAGAACCTGTTCGGTCGGCGCGGTGGCAACGACCGGTCGATCCGCACCGGGCTCGAGGGTGGCGGCGGCCGCAAGTAGTGGCTACCCAAACGCCGGCCACGAGGTAAGCTCCTCGGCGCCCTCGGGGCGCGCCGGCCGACGCCCGGCCGAAGCCCGTTCCGAACCCCTCCGTTTCCCCTCTCCCTGGCTCGTCCCACGACGTTGTGAGGTAGGTCCGTGTCCGACAAGAGCGACGATTTCCTCTCCTTCGAGAAGGCCCTGCGCGAACTGAAGATGCGCAGCGAAGAGCTGAAGAAGCTGGTGTCGGAGGGCGAGATCCGCGCCTTCCGCGACGGCGATTCGATGAAGTTCCGGCGCGAGGACATCAGCGCGCTGACCGTCAAGGCCGAGGGGGAGTCGCAGCTGTCCTTCGCCGATTCGCTCGAGGACGACACCGGCATGGTGACCGAGCAGATCTCCGAGGAGGACACGCTGCTCGCCGAGGACGACGAGGAGGAGACCAAGGCGCCCGTCGCGGCCCGCCGGCCGGCGGTGACGCGAACGCCGCGCAGCGCCGCCGCGGCCGCGCAGGCGGATACCGGCAAGGAGCCCGGCTGGGTGACCGCCGTGGCCATCCTCTCCTGCATCGTGATGATCTGGGGCTTCATGATCGTGCACTCGGTGTCGCAGGAGAAGAACCCGAAGGACGACATGTTCACGAGCGTCTTCGCGGCCGACAAGAAGTAGGAGCCGCCGACGAGAAGCAGGGGTGCGGGGCGCAGGCGCCCCAGGGGTGCTGGCGCCGCGGCATGGCGCCGGATGAGCGCGCGCCGCCGCGCGCGCGCCGTGGCTTTTGCCGCGTCCCGCCGCTAGCCTCCGGGCCGCAGGCGCCGCCCCGGTCGGCGGCGTCGGCACTCCGAAGCCACGTGAGGGGGCACACCATGAAGCACACCTTGATTCTCTTGGGCCTGGCCTTGACGGCGGCGGCCTGCGTCTCGCCCGAGGCCCACCGCCAGGTCGTCAACGCCAACTCGGCGCTGCAGGCCGAAATCGCCGGCCTCGCCGCCAGCCAGCGGCAGCTCGCCGCCGAGAACGAACGGCTGCTGGCGCAGGTCTCCGACCTCAGCACACGCGCCGCCGATGCCGCCTGGATCAACGAGCAGAAGCAGAAGGTCGCCGGCCTCCTGGCCAAGTACGGCCAGGGCACGCCGGCCGCCGCCGGCGGCGTCGAGCTGGTGCCGACGCCGGAAGGCTACGCGTTCCGCGTCGCCGGCGGCGTGCTGTTCGCGTCCGGGCAGAACACGCTGACCGAACAGGGCAAGAAGACCCTCAGCGAACTGGCGACGCAGCTCGAGGGCCGGCGCGTGCGCGTCGAGGGCCACACGGACGACGTGCCGATCCAGGCCAGCCAGTGGGGCACCAACCTGCGGCTGTCGGTCGAACGGGCGATGGCCGTGACCGACTACCTGATCAAGACGGCGGGCATGCCGGCGCAGCGGGTCAGCGTCGCCGGCTACGGCGAGTTCCGGCCGGCGGTGCAGGGCAGCGACGACGCGGCCCGGCAGAAGAACCGCCGCGTGGAGATCCTGCTGCTCGATCCGTGACCGCGCGGCCCCGCGCGACGCTGCCGGGCTCGCGGACGGCCGCGGTGGCCGCCCTGCTCGTGGTCGCGGCGGGGCTGGCCGCCTGCCGCCGCGACGGCGGGATCGACGGCGGCGGGGCGCTCGTGCGTTCGGGACGGTTCGGTTCGCTGCGCGACTTCGTGCTGATCGAACGTCTCGAGCACGGCCGCGTGCTGCCGCTGTTCGTCGACCGCTTCGAGGTCACGCGCGGGGACTGGATCGAGTTCGCGGCGACGCCGGCCGGTCGTGCCGTCGACGCCGCCGTCGCCGCCCTCGACGGCGATCCGGCGCTGCCGGTCGGCATGGTCGACCTGCAGCAGGCGCGGGCGTTCGCCCGCTGGCGGTTCGCCCGCCTGCCGCGGCGCGAGGAATGGGCGGCGGCCGTCGGCGACGGGCGCTACCGTTTCCCGTGGGGCAGCAAGGCCGATGCGACGCGCGCCAACACCGGCGAACTCGGCCTCGGCGAACCGGTGCCCGTCGGCACCTTCGAGGCTGGCCGGCGCGCGGGCGGCAACTTCCCCTACGACCTGATCGGCAACGTCAGCGAGTGGACCGAGTCGGTGGCCGCCGGTTGGACCGCCAGCCAGCTCGATCCGGTCGCGTCCCTGCAGGTCGGTCGGGAGCGGGTGCTGCGCACGCCGGCGCTGGCCGTGTGGCTCGGGCCGGGCGGGCTCGTGCCGCTGCCGTGGGCGGTGGCCGCGGCCGGGCGCGGCGTGCCCCGCGAGGTCGTCGGCGCCGACTTCCTGGCGCCGATGGCGTCGGTCCTCGAGGCGGTGCCGGCCGAAGACCGGCGGCTGCGCACGGGGCTGCGGCTCGTCGCCACGCCGGCGGAACTGCTGGCCGCGCTGCTCGCGGCCGACGGGTCGCCGCGCGCCGGCGACCTCGAGCAGGTGCGGCGTTTCGTGCGCCGCGACCAGCACCGGGCCGCACTGGCCGAGGCATGGCCGCTGGTGGCCGCGGGCTACCGCGCCGACTCGGCCCTGCACCGGCTGCTGCGTGACGAACTGGCGCGCTGAGATGAGCGAGCGCGAGCCGTTCTCCCACTATCTCGACCGCATGGCGGCGCTCGGGTTCCGGCCGAGCAGCACGCTCGGGCAGAACTTCCTGCTGGATCCCTCGCTGCATCGGTGCATCGCCGACGCCGCGGCGCCCTCGCCGGCCGACGTCGTGGTCGAGATCGGCGTCGGCCTCGGCTTCCTGACCCGCGAACTGGTGGCGCGGGCCGGGCGGGTGGTGGGGGTCGAGCTGGACCGACGTCTGTTGGCGATCGCCCGCGAGGAACTCGCCGCCGCCGCCAACCTCACGTGGGTCGAAGGCGACGCCTTGGGCGGCGACGCTCGCGCGCTGCATCCGGCGATCCTGCAGGAGCTGGCGGCGCCGTTGGCGGCCGGCGGCCGCCGGCTCGTCGTCGCCAACCTGCCGTATGCGGTGTCGGGCCCGCTACTGGCGGAGCTGGTCGCCGCGGCACCGCCGGTCGACGTGGCGGTGGTGCTCGTGCAGAAGGAGCTGGCGCAGCGCGTCGCCGCGGCGCCGGGAACCGCGGACTACGGCGGGCTCTCGGTCGCGGTGCAGGCGTACTTCGACGCGGCGGTGCTGCGGCTGGTGCCGCCGTCGGTGTTCCGGCCGCGGCCGAAGGTCATGAGCGCGATCGTGCGGCTGCAGCGGCGGCCGGATGCGCTGGCAGGCCCGGCCGGCGAACGGCGCGAGTTCCTGGCGTTCGTGCGGTCGCTGTTCCGGCAACGGCGCAAGGCGTTGCGCACGACGTTGCCGGCGGCGGCGGCGGCGATCGGGGGGGCGGTGCCGGCGGGGGCGGGGGAAGGGCTGCTGGAGCGGGCCGAGGCGCTGGCGCCGGCGACCGTGGTGGAGTGGTGGCAGCGGTGCCGGCGGTCGGGAGGTGCGTGACGGGCTTGGCGCTTTGCCGGGCGGTGTGTCGGCGCAGCTTGGTCGGCGGTTGACCGTCCTTGGGGAGGGCTCGAGTACCGGCAGCAACGCGAAGCCAGGCAGCGCATCCCGCCGTTGGACCTCGGCCTCGTCGGCAGGCCGGGCTGCACGCTGCACCTCGCGCCCGCGGCCTTCGGGCCGCTGGTAGGCCGGGGTCGGCAGGCGGTGCCACTGGTGACGGCGGCCTGCGGCACCAAGCCCGTGACCTCGCCTGCTTGACACGCACCGACGGCGTGCTACAAGGCGGGGTTTCCCATCTCGCAGCGTCCCCGGGCAAGACAAACGACACCCCGGTTTCGGCTGGGCCCCACGGGCTCCCGCTGGCAGGGCAGTGCGGGTTGGTTGGCAACAGATCGGGCCTTCCGGCGCGGCGGCGGCGGTCCCACGGGCGGGTACTCCCGTTCGCGGCACCGGCCCCGGGTCGCCGGCAGGACAGCAGGCTGCACTCGCCGGGCGGCGTCGTCCGGGTGGGGTATCCTGCTGGGCTCGATGCGGTCGGCGTTTGCGTCGCACCGTGTCGCCGGCCCCGTCTGCAGGCCTGTACCGACCTTCCCCGCATGGACCGTTTCGAGGACACCAAGCTCCGCATCAAGGAGGCGACCGACCTGGTCGCCCTGATCGAGAGCTACATGCCGCTGAAGCCGCGTGGCCGCACGCTGGTGGCCCTGTGTCCCTTCCATGCCGAGAGCACGCCCTCGTTCACCGTCCACCGCGAGGGCCAGTTCTACAAGTGCTTCGGCTGCGGCAAGTCGGGTGACGCCTTCAACTGGCTGATGGAGCGCGACGGCCTGACCTTCCGCGAGGCCATGGAAGTGCTCGCCGACCGGCTCGGCATCTCCCTCGAGGGGGTCTGGAAGCGCGGCGGACAGGCGGAGCGCAAGGGCCCGGATCCCTACCGCGTGCTCGCCGACGTGGCGGCGTTCTTCGCCGAGGAACTGGCCTCGGCGGCGGGGGCTCCGGCCCGCGCCTACCTCGAGGGCCGCGGCCTGCTGCCGGCGGCGACCGACTGGCAGCTCGGCTTCCATCCGCGGCCTGGCGCGCTGGCCCGCTACGCCCAGGACGGGCAGCTGCCGCGCGACGTCATCGAGCAGGCCGGTCTGCTGCGCCAGGGCCGGGAACCGTTCGCCGGCCGGCTGATGTTCCCGATCACCGACGAACGCGGCCGCATCGTCGGCTTCGGCGGCCGCGTCGTGCCCGGCGTCGCCATGCCGGCGAGCGCCGACTACACGCCGCCGAAGTACCTGAACTCGCCGGAATCGCCGCTGTTCAACAAGCGCCGCGTGCTGTTCGGCCTGCACCAGGCCAAGCAGGCCGGGCAGCGCCGCATCGTCGTGATGGAGGGCTACACCGACGTCATCGCCTGCCATCTGGCGGGCTTCCGCGGCGCGGTGGCGACGCTCGGCACCGCGTTCACGGCCGACCATGCGCGCACGATCGAGCGCTACGCGACGGAGGGCATCGTGCTGATGTTCGACGGCGATCGCGCCGGCGCCCAGGCCGCCGAGCGGGCGATGCGCGAACTCGTCAACAGCCGCCTGCCGGTGCGCATGGCGCTGATGGCCGACGCCGAGGACGGCCGCGCGAAGGACCCCGCCGACGTGGTCACCGCGCGGCCTGGGGAGGACCCGGAGCTGGTCGCCGAGCGGCGCGTGCGCTTCGCCGACGTGCTCGACGGCGCCGAGGACGACGTCACGGTGTGGTTCCGCCTGCTGCGGCGCCGCCTGGATCTGTCGCAGGCGGTGCACGTCGATGCGGCGGTGCGCGAGTGCGCCGAGGTCCTCGGTCTGGTGGAGTCGCCGGTGCGCCGGGCGGCCCTGCTCGAGGCCATGGCCAGGCACCTCGCCGTGCCGGCGCCGGCCCTCGAACGCCGCGTGCAGAGCCTGGCGCGCCCGCCGCGACCGGCCGCGGCTCCGGCCGGGGCGCCGGCAGAGCCGACGGCGGCGCCGCCGCCGTCGCTGCTCGAGCGCGCCGAATCCGACCTGCTCGCTTGCCTGCTGGCGCAGCCGGTGCTGCTGGTCGACCTCGACCTGACCGAGGCGCCCCTCGAACACGCCGGCGTCGCCGAGCTGGTGGCGATGGCGACCGATGGCCTGGCGCTCGGCCGGCAGGGCCGCGACGAACTGCTGCGCTACCTGTTCACCCGCGTGACCGAGCAGCCGGCTCTGCGCTCCGTGCTCGCCGCGGCCGCCGAGCGGGCGGCGGCGCTCGCCGATCCGGCCGCCGTGCTGCAGGGTCTGGTCGAAGGTCGGCGGCGTCTTGGCGGCGAGGGGCAGCGGCGCGCCCTGCGGCAGCAGCTGCAGCAGGCGATCGCCGCCGGCGACCGCGCCACCGCCGACGACCTGCAGCGCCGTCTGCTCGAACACCTGCGCCGCGATCGCCCGCGGTCCTGGCAGCGGGCGCCGGTCGAGACGACCGCCCCGGGCCGGCTGCGGTTCGGCGACCCGACGGCGGCGCTCGAGCCGGGCCCGCCTGGCGACGGCCCGGCGCCGACCGCTCCACCCTCCTGACCCACGCGACCCCCGACCCCACCCGCATCCCCAGCTCCGCCCGCCCAGACGCGGCCCGCGACCCGAGACCCCCCATGTCCGCACCGACCGAGTTCGACAAGAAGATCAAGGCCCTGATCAAGACCCATCGCAAGACCGGGTCCGTGACCCTGGCGCAGCTCAACGGCGTGCTGCCGGACGACATGTCGTCGCCGGAGAAGATCGAGGCCGCGATCGCGATGATCGAGGAGGCCGGCCTCGACGTCGTCGAGGACGACCAGAAGCAGAAGAACAAGAAGGCCGGCGGCCGCCGCGAGGAGGAGGAGGCCGCCGCCGACGAGAGCGACCTGCCCGACCTCGACATCGCCGAGCCGACCGAGGCCGAACTGGCGGCGCCGATCGTCGACATCACCGAGAAGATCGACGACCCGGTGCGCATGTACCTGACGCAGATGGGCGAGATCCCGCTGCTCACGCGCGAGGAGGAGATCTCGCTGGCGCGCAAGATCGAGCTGACCCGCAAGCAGTTCCGCAAGGAGGTGCTGTCGTCCGGGTT
The DNA here is from genome assembly GCA_019636245.1 of Planctomycetota bacterium. Taxonomy (GTDB): domain Bacteria; phylum Planctomycetota; class UBA1135; order UBA1135; family UBA2386; genus JAEUHS01. The sequence continues at coordinate 18,196 of JAHBXX010000013.1, forward strand.
CGGCATGAAGAACGCGATCGAGATCCTCGAGGACGTGCTCAAGGGCGAACTGGCCTTCGATCGCACGCTGAAGGTCAACCAGCAGGACCCGGAGGTCGGCAAGGCCGACCTGTCGGATCGCCTGCCCGGCAACATCGCCACGCTGCGGCTGATCTACGAGGCGGCGCGGCAGGACTTCGCCCGGTTGATCGCCGGCGAGATCGGGCCGGCGCCCGCCGCCGTGCTGAAGAAGCGCATCTTCTCGCGGCGCCGCAAGGCGGTGGCCCTGATCGAGGAGCTGAACCTGCAGGGCAAGAAGGTGCGGCCGATGATCGACCTGCTGGAGAGCCGCATCGCCGAGATGCACCGTCTGAACCACCGGTTGCAGCGCTACCGCGGCGCCCAGCTGCAGAATCCCGACGCGCTGGAGACGCGGCGCCGTCTGCTCGACATGCAGATCGACGGTCTGGAGACCACCGAACGGCTGCAGCGGCGGCTCGAGTTCCTGCGCCAGGCCTACGCCAACTACGAGGACGCCAAGCGCAAGCTGTCGTCGGGCAACCTGCGCCTCGTGGTCTCGATCGCCAAGAAGTACCGCAACCGCGGCCTGTCGTTCCTCGACCTGATCCAGGAGGGCAACACGGGCCTGATGAAGGCGGTGGAGAAGTACGAGTACCGCCGCGGCTACAAGTTCTCGACCTACGCGACCTGGTGGATCCGCCAGGCGATCACGCGCTCGATCGCCGACCAGGCGCGCACGATCCGCATCCCGGTGCACATGATCGAGACGATGTCGAAGCTGCGCAACGTGTCGAAGAAGCTGACGCAGCTGAAGGGCCGCGAGCCGTCGATCGAGGAGGTCGCCGAAGCGGCCCAGGTCTCGGTCGACGAGGCCAAGCGGGTGATGAAGATCAGCAAGCATCCGATCTCGCTCGACCGGCCGATCGGCGACAGCGACGACTCCTACTTCGGCGACTTCATCGAGGACGAGTCGGTCGAGTCGCCGGTGCACTCGGCCAGCCGCGAGATGCTGAAGGAGCGCATCGAGAGCGTGCTCAGCACGTTGACCTTCCGCGAGCGCGAGATCATCAAGCTGCGCTACGGCATCGGCGACGGCTACACGTACACGCTCGAGGAGGTGGGGCGCATCTTCCGTGTCACCCGCGAGCGCGTCCGGCAGATCGAGGCCAAGGCGGTGCGCAAGCTGCAGCATCCGGTGCGGGCGCGCCGGCTCGGCGGCTTCTTCGACAGCGCGGTCGGCGAGCCGGGCTGAGCCCGGCGCCGTCGGTCGCCGCCGTGCGCCCGCGAGGCGTGCCCGGGGCATTCGGCCGACGCGATCCTTGAGCGAGGTGCCGTCGCCGCTAGACTCGTCCGCCCCGATCCGGTCGAATCCGCCACGCCGTTGCATCCCCTCGTCAAGAAGCTGCTCGATCTGCAGGCCGTCGACCAGGAGGTCGCCTCGCTCACCCGGGACATCGACTCGCTGCCGGCCGAGGAGGCACGCCGACGCAAGAAGCTCGACGAGCTGCAGCGCGTGGCGACGGACAGCCGCAACCGCTACCTGAAGGCCGAACTCGAGGTGCGCAGCCTCGAGAAGGCGATCCGCGGCAGCGACGACGAGATCAAGCGGCTGAACGACCGCCTCAACCTCGTGCGCAACAACGCGGAGTACCAGGCGACCCTGTTCCAGATCGAGGCGGTGCGCAAGGACCGCGACGTGATGCAGGAGGAGTGCCTGAAGCTGCTCGAGGTCGTCGAGGCGCTGCGCCCCGAGGTCGCGACCGCCGAAGCCGCGGTCGCCGCCGAGGGCAAGGTGCTCGAGCAGTTCCTCGCCGAGGCCGAGGCGCTGCGCCGCTCCCGCGCCGGGGCGATCGCCGAGGTCCGGGCCCGTCGCGAGGGCGTGGCGGCCGGCATCGCCGACGACCTGCTGCGCGACTACGAGGGGCTGTTCAAGACCCGTGACGGCGTCGCCGTCTGCGCCGTCGACGGCGGCTACTGCCAGGGTTGCTACAACAAGGTCACGATGAACGACACCGCGCGCCTGCTCGGCAAGTCGAGTGTCGTCAAGTGCGGCTCGTGCCAGCGCATCCTCTACCTGCAGAAGTGAGGCGCCTGGGGTCGGCGGCCCGGCGCTGAGGCGGCGATGGCGCGTTCGATCCAGCCGGTGGTCTTCGGCACGGCGGGTCACATCGACCACGGCAAGAGCAGCCTGGTGCGGGCCCTGACCGGCATCGACCCCGATCGGCTCAAGGAGGAGAAGGAGCGCGGGCTGACGATCGACCTGGGCTTCGCACGGCTGCGGCTGGCGGACGGCCGCTGGGTGGGCCTCGTCGACGTGCCCGGCCACGAGCGGTTCGTGCGCAACATGGTCGCCGGCTGCACCGGCATCGACCTCGCCCTGCTGGTCGTGGCCGCGGACGACGGCGTGATGCCGCAGACGGTGGAGCACCTGGAGATCCTCGACCTGCTCGGCGTGCGCGGCGGTGTCCTGGTGCTGACCAAGATCGACGCGGTCGAGCCGGGCCTCTGCGACCTCGCCGCGGCCGAGGTCCAAGAGCTGGTGCGCGGCACCGTGCTGGCCGACGCGGAACTCGTGCGCGTCAGCTCGGTGACCGGGGCCGGCCTCGCCGACCTGCGCCAGCGCATCGACCACCTCGCGCGCTCGGTGGCGCCGCGCCCGAGCCAGGGGCCGTTCCGCATGCCGATCCAGCGCGTCTTCTCGCTGCCGGGCATCGGCACGGTCTGCACCGGCATCCCGGTGAGCGGCAGCGTGCAGGCAGGCGCTGAGGTCGAGATCCTGCCGTTGCGCCAGCGGGTCAAGGTGCGCGGCATCCAGGCCTATGGCGGCGCCGTGGACACCGCCGTCGCCGGGCACAGCACGGCCCTGGCCGTGCCCGACGCGCGGGCGGCCGGCGTGCACCGCGGCATGGTGTGCGCGACGCCGGACGTGTTCGCGGTCGGCGACGCGATCGACGTCGAACTCGCGACCACGCGGCGGGCGCCGCGGCTCGGGCACCGCGAGCCGATCCGCTGCCATGTCGGCACCGTCGAGGTGCGCGGCGAGCTGCTGCTGCTCGACCGCGAGGCGGCGGCGTCCGGCGAGTCGCTGGTCGCGCGGCTGGAACTGGACGAGCCCGTCTGCTGCGCCCACGGCGACCGCTTCCTGCTGCGGCTGCAGAACCCGGCCCAGACGGTCGGCGGCGGCCGGGTGCTGCGGCTTTCGTCCTCGGGGCGCTACCGGCGACGGGACCTGGGCCGCGAACTGGCGGACCTGGCCAGCGCCGGCGATCGGCTGGAGGCCCGCCTCGAGCACGACCTGGGCCTCGCCGGACCCGAGGGCCGCACCGTGGACGACCTGGCGCGCGCCGTCGAGACCCCGGAAGGCGAGGTCCTCGCCTGCCTCGCCGGCATGCCGCAGGTCGAACTGCACCGGCAGGCGATGCGCGCGTTCCTGAACGTGCACGTCGCGGCGGGCGAGGCGGAGCTGCTGGCGGCCGTCGACCGCATGCTGCAGCGCCGTCCCGCGGCGGCGTCGGTGCAGCGGGCGGCCTTGCGCACCACCAAGGTGCTGCCGGCGCCGCTGATCGACCACCTCGTCGACCGGCTCGTCGCCGCCGGGCGCGTGCGCGCCGGCAATCGCGGGCGGCTCCTGTTCGTCGACCGGCTGCGGCCGCTGCCGGCGGCGCAGCAGGCCGGGCTGGAGCGGCTGGTCGCCGAGTGCGAGCAGCGCGGCTTCCGGCCGCCGACCGCCGTGGACCTGGCCGAGGCCATGGGCGTCCAGGGGGACGCGTTGGCGTCGCTGCTCGACCGCGCCCAGGACGAGGGGCGCATCGACCTCGTCGGCGAGCACTACTACGGCGCTGCCACCGTGCGTTCGGTGCTGCACGCCGTGCGGCGCAACTGCCTCGCGCACGGCGACCAGTTGGACATTCCGGCACTGCGCGACGAACTGCAGACCAGCCGCAAGTTCCTGATCCCGTTGCTCGAACACGTCGATGCGTTGGGCCTGACGGTGCTGCGCGGCGGCGTGCGCCGGCTGTTGCGGTCGTCCGCTTTGCAGCGGGAACTGGCCGCCGAGCGGCCCTGAACGGGGCCCGCGCGGGCCGAGGGTCCGGTACCATCACCGGCCGCCGAAACCGCGGCGGCATCAGTCGGCAGGACCGGCGTGCCGATACCGGGGCGTCCCCGAGCGGAACGGAGAGCAGCATGACCGGCGAGAGCGCACGCGACGATCACGACGACTTCCTCGACGACGACTTCGTGATCGAGGACATCGCGCCGAAGAACGAGGACCTCGATCGCCTGTTCGAGCTGCCGCCGGGGCTCGCCGGGGCGGCCGCGCCGGCGGCGGCGCCGGACGCCGACGACCTGCTGTTCACGGCGCCGCCGGCCGACCAGCCGGCGAGCGAGACGTTCGCCGGCCGCACGCAGTTCGCCGACGGGGCGGCGAGCGACTGGAACGGCGACGAACTCGAGCTCGAGGCGCCGGTCGCCGACGAGGCGGCGCCGGCGGCGGAGCCGGCGAACCCGGCGCAGCTGCCGGCCGAGGCCCTGGCCGCGGCCGAGGCGTCGTTCGCGGAGGAACTGGGCGCGATGCTGCAGGCCGACGAGGAACTGACGCTCGACAGCGAACAGGAGCTGGAGGTCATCGGCGAAGGGGACACCGCCGACGGCATCAGCGAGTTCGAGCAGTCGGGGCCGTTCGTGCTCGACGATGGCGAGGGTCTGTGGCGCGAAGAGGGGGCGCCGGCGGCGGCGGAGGCGGAGTTCGCCGCGGTGCCGGTCGCCGACGAAGCCACCAGCGAGCCCGGCTGGGAACCGCTGCCGGCGGCGACGGTCGACGAACTCGCCGAAGTCGAGGAGGTGGCGCGCATGCCGGACGAGGCCGCGGACGACGCCGACGCCGCCGATCCGGACGCCGCGTTCGCGGCCGGGGAAACCGCCGACGAGGCCGCCGACGAGGCCACCGACGAGGCCCCGGAGCTGGTCGGCGTCGGCGTCGCTGCCGAAGCCGAGGGCCACGACCTCTACATCGACGAACCCGAAGTCCAGGGCGTGCGGGGCGGGCGACAGCCGCGCCGGCGCGGTGGCCTCGTGCTGGCGTTCGCCGGCACGCTGACGGCGGTCGCCGCGGCCGCGACCGTGCTGCTGCGGCCGGAGTGGGTGGGTCTGCACGTCCCGCCGGAACGGCTGACGGTGGCCGAGGTGCCGCGGCCGCAGGTGGCGGTCGTGGTGCCGCCGCCGCCCGCGGTGGTCGATCCGGCGGCCGCCGAGGCGGCGGCCGGCATCGCACCGGCGACCACCGAGCCGACGACGATCGAACCACCGGCGCCCGCCGTGGTCGTGGCGGAGCCGCCGCCGGTGCCGCCGCGGGAACCGGACGTGGCGCCCGCCGCCACCGCGCCCGTGGCGGTCGTCGATGCGCCGACCGGCGAGCCGGCCACGGACGTGCTGCCGACCCCGCCGGCGCCGACCCCGGTGGTGGTGCAGGCGCCCGACCTGCCCGCCTGGCCGGTGCCGTCCGCCGCGGCGGCGCCGACGACCGTGGCCCAGGACGGCACGCCGCCGCGGCCGGCCAGGCTGGTGCGGGTCAGCGACGAGCTGATGATCGGCGATCCCGAAGCGATCGGGCGCCCCCGCGCGCACGGCGTGGTGCCGGGCAGCCGCGCGTTCGCCCAGCTGCAGAACGGCAACTACTTCATCGGCAACGTGAAGAGCGCCGACGACGAGCGCATCACGCTGCGCCTCGACAAGGGCGAGGTCACGATCCCGGTCGCGGCGATCGCGCGGCTGACCGAACTGGGCTCCGCCGACTACGAGGACCTGCAGAAGGTCACCTCGGGCTTCGTGCGGCTGACCAACAAGAACCGGCTGGTCGGCGGCATCCTCAGCGGCATCGCCGACGACCACGTCGTGCTCGAGTTCCGCAAGAACCGGGTGATGCTGCCCAAGGCGCTGGTCGGCCAGGTCGTGCAGGGGGAGGGCGACGCCGGCGTACGCCTCGACACCACGCGCGAGGAGGACGACTGGCTGCGGCGTCTGGTCGAGCGGCAGCTCGGCACCGGCGAACCGCCGCCGGCGGCGCCGCCGGAAGCGCGTTCGCCGCGCTGAACGCCGCCAGCCCGTGCACCGCGCCGGCGCCGCCTCGCCCGGCGGCGGCGGACCGGACCCGCGTTATGGTGCCCCGATGGACACCTGTCCCGAGTGCGGCAACGCCGCCCTGCAGGTCCGCTCGGCAGGCACGGCGCGGATCCACGAGTGCGGCCTCTGCGGGGCGCAGTTCGGCGACCGCGACGCGCTGGCCGCGCTGGCCGATCGGGCCGCCGCGGCGCAGCGCGGCGTGCCGTTGCCGATCTGGCCGCTGGTGCGGGGGCTCGAGGCCTTGCCCGGCCTCGCCGTGCGCGACAGCCAGGCCGGCGGCCTGCAGCCGCCGACGCTGCCGTTCGTGGAACTCGGCGGCGCCGATGCCCGCGTGCTGGTGCAGCTCGAGAACCTCGCCAAGTCGCTGCAGCTCGGCGCCGGCGGGCTGCGCTGCCACTGGGTCGTCGAGGTCGAGTACCGGCGGCACCTTGCCTTCGTGCTGAAGCCGCGCCACGGCGGCGGCCCGGTCGCCGTCGAGCACGCGCGGGATGCCCTGCACGATCTCGACCGGCTGCGGCGCAACCTCGAGCGCGACGTCCGGCTCGGGTGGTGGCGGCATGCGGGCGAGGGCTCGGACCGCTAACCTGGGGTCGCGATCCGAACCCCCGCTCTGGAGCCCGATGCCGTCGATTCCCCTGGTTGCCTTGCTGACGTCGATCCTGGCCCTGGCTGCCGGCGGGCTGCCGGCGCAGGCCGGCGATCCGACTTCCCCCGAGGCGCGCCTCGACGCCGTGCGCGAGTTCACGAAGTTCTTCAAGAAGGCGAAGGACGAACCGACCCAGGTCGAGGCGGTGCAGACCCTGAAGGGGAACGAGTGCCGCCCGGCGGCCGAGGAACTGCTGAAGCTGCTGAAGCACCCGAGCGCGGCGGTGCAGCAGGCCGCGTTCGAGGTCCTGGGCACCTACCGGGACGCGAGCACCTACGAGGCCTGGATCCAGGAGCTGCCCAAGGCCAAGGATGCCGAGCAGGCGGCCGTGCTCGTCAAGGTGCTCGGCCAGGCGCGGCTGGCGGCCGCCGTGCCGGCCATCGAGGGCGTCGCCGGCGGGCCGAAGGCGACCCCGATGCTGAAGTTCGAGGCCGCGCGGGCGCTGCAGAACATCGGCGCCGAGGGCAGTGCCGGGTTGCTGGGGCGCTTCGCCGCCGACGGCGACCCGCTGGTGCGCATGGCGGCCGCCGATGCGATCGGAGCGCTGCGGGCGAAGCAGTACGCCGACGCGGTGATCGCGCTGCTGCGCGACAACGAGTGGCAGGTGCAGAGCGCCGCGGTCGCCGCGGTGGCCGCGGTGCGGCCCCAGCACGGCGTGCAGCCGTTGATCGACCTGATGCGCAAGGCGGGCCGTCTGCGCACCGAGTGCGCCGACGCCCTGTTCCGCATCACCGGGTTCGACTTCGGCGTCGATCCCGAACGCTGGCAGGAGCAGTGGAACGCGCTGATGTCGCTCGATGGCTACCGCATCCCGACCGACGAGGAGCTGGCGAAGAAGGCCGAGAGCCGCAAGAAGTCCGACGCGTTCTACGGCAACAAGGAGCAGACCAACACCTTCGCCCGCATCCCGACGACGTCGACCAACGTCCTGTTCATCATCGACGTCTCGGGATCGATGGACGATCTCGTGGTCGAGGTGGAGAAGTTCCAGGGCTACCGCGACCGCAAGCGCTTCACGGTGGTGCAGACCGAGCTGCTCAACACGCTCGACACCCTGACCGCGGACACGAACTTCGACATCCTGGCGTTCGCGACCGACATCCATCCGTGGAAGAAGCGCCTGGTGCCGGCCAACGTCGTCAACCGCGACGCCGCCAAGGCCTTCGTGCGCGGCCTGAAACCGCTCGGCGGCAAGGAGTCGCAGGACCTCGCGCAGGCGGGCCTGAGCGGCGCCGCGAACCTCGACGCCGGCAAGACCAACACGCTGAAGGCGCTGCTGTACGCGTTCGGCGAGGATCCGGACAAGCCGTCGAAGGCGGCGATCACCGGCTTCGACAAGGGCGCGGTCAAGCGGCCGCTCGACACGGTCTACTTCCTCAGCGACGGGCGGCCGTCGGTCGGCAAGCTGGTCGACAGCAACGAGATCCTGAAGGAGGTGCGTCGCCACAACGAGGTCTACCGCATGGTGATCCACACCATCGCCATCGGCGACTTCCAGAAGGAGTTCCTGCGCCAGCTGGCGCAGGAGAACGGCGGCGAGTTCGTCGATCTCGGCCGCTGACGCGCCGTCAGGCGACCGGGTCGGCGCCGCGCAGGAGACCGCGCGGCCGCAGCCACAGCACCGCGCAGGTCGCGGCGACGCCGCCGGCTCCGACCACGGCGAGCGTCGGACCGAGTCCGTGGCGGGCCTGGGCGTGGAACAGGGCGACGTTGGCGGCGGCGTAGCAGCAGCGGGTGCCGAGCGACAGCGCCGACAGCACGGTGGTGCGCGCCGCGGATCCGATGCGGTGGTTGACGAACTCGTGCAGCAGGCCCCAGTGCATGCCGAACGGCACCTGCTGCACGAAGAACATCGCCACGCCGAGCCAGACCAGTGCGGGCGGTCCGCCGGCCTCGCTGGCCTGCCGTTCCCACGCCATCACCAGCATCGAGCCGCTCAGGCACAGCGGCATCGCCCAGAACAGCGCGCGCCGACCGACGGCGCGCACCAGCCGCGGCACGGCAGAGCTGAGCGGCGCGGCGGCGAAGTTCAGGGCGGCGAACAGCACGCCGACCAGCAGCGGATCGAGCAGCCGCGGCTCCTGGCGGCCGGCGGCGACGAGGTAGGGCTGGTAGTTGTGGAACGGATAGCGCAGCAGCGTGAACAGCACGATCCAGTAGGCGAGCAGCCAGAGCACGGCCGGGCGGGCGAGGTCGGTGCGCACCTGCTGCAGGAACTCCCCCGGGCGTCGGCTGGCGGGCGGCGCCTGGCCGCGGAACCCGAGCGCCAGCACCGCGGCCGTGCTGCAGAGGCCGGCGGTGAGCACGATCGATGCGCCATAGGCTTCGCCGGCGGCGTCGCCCCAGCGCGCCACGGCTCCGCCGAGCAGGAACGCGACGCCGGTGCCGAGCATGCGCAGCGCGGCGATGCGGCTCTCCTCGGTCAGGTAGCGGTGCTGCTGGCCATGGGCGCGCAACAGCTCGTAGAGCGCGACCGTCGGCGGCCCGGAGAGCACCGCGTGGCCGAGCCCGAGCAGGACCTCGCCGGCCAGGAACGCGCCGTACGATGGCGCCGCGACCAGGGTGGCGAAGCCGGCCGCCAGCAGCAGCGGCCCGAGCACCAGCATGGGCCTTGCGCCCCAGCGGTCGGCGAGCAGGCCGGTCGGCACCTCGGCGACGAACATCGCCAGGTAGTAGGCGCCGACGATCTCGCCGTACTCGGGCTCACCCATGCCATGGCGGCGGAAGAACAGGAACAGGAACGGCACGCAGGCGAACGGGTAGGTCACCAGCGCGTAGACGCGCAGCAGCCGCAGTTGCCAGTCCAGGGGCGCCAAGCGGGCACCTTCGCCGGTGGCGACGCGATCGGCAATCGGGATCCGGGGCCGCTCGCGGCTTGCATTCGACCCCGACGGCGGTAGACCAGCCGCCGCGATGGCCGCCCCGATCGCCGATCTGCGCAGCGACACGAGCACCCTGCCGACGCCGGCGATGCGGCAGGCGATGGCGGCGGCCGAGGTGGGGGACGACGTGCGCGGCGAGGATCCGACCGTGCGGCGGTTGGAGGCGGCGACGGCCGAACTGCTGGGCAAGCCGGCGGCGCTGTTCCTGCCGTCCGGCACGATGGCCAACCAGGTGGCGATCCACGTGCACTGCCGCCCGGGCGACGAACTGGTGTGCGAGGCCCGGTCGCACGTCTACTGGTTCGAGGGCGGCAGCATCGCCCGGCTGTCGGGCACGCAGGTGCGGCTGGTGGCGGCGCCGGATGGGGTGCCGACGCCGGCGCAGGTCGAGGCGGCGGTGCGGCCGGACGACCCGCACCAGCCGCGCACGCGGCTCCTGGTGCTCGAGAACACCCACAACCTGGCCGGCGGCCGCCCGATCCCGGCCGCCGCGACGGCGGCGCTGGCCGCGGCCGCACGACGGCACGGCCTGCTGGTGCACGTCGACGGCGCCCGGCTGCTGAACGCCGCCGTCGCCCTCGGGTGCGCCGCCCACGAGCTGGTCGCGCCGGCGGACACGGCGACGCTCTGCCTCAGCAAGGGGCTCGGCGCGCCGGTCGGGTCGATGCTGGTCGGCAGCGCGGCGTTCGTCGCCGAGGCGCGTCGGGTGCGCAAGGCGTTCGGTGGCGGCATGCGGCAGGCGGGCGTGCTCGCCGCCGCGGGGCTGCTGGCGCTGCGCGAGGGCCCGGCGCTGCTGGCGATCGACCACGCCCGGGCCCGCCGGCTGGCCCAGGGCCTGGCCGAACTGCCGTTCCTCGCCGTCGAGCCGGCGGCGGTCGCGACCAACATCGTCATGGCCGACCTGCGCCACGGCGAGGCGGAGGCGCTGCTGGCGCACCTGCGGCGCCACGGCGTGCTGGCCGCGACGGCGGGCCCCGGTCGCCTGCGCTTCGTGCTGCACCGCGACGTCGACGACGCCGGCGTGCAGCGCTGCCTCGACGCCTGCCGTTCGTTCGCCGTGCCGATCGCTTCGACTTCTCCACCGACCTCGTGACAGGAACCCGACCGTGAGCATCTTCAAGGCCTATGACATCCGCGGCACCTACCCCGACCAGATCGACGCCGCGATCGCGCGCCGCATCGGCGCGGCGATGGTGCAACACCTCGGCGCGAAGCGACTCGTCGTCGGCCGCGACATGCGCACGATGGCGCCCGAGATCCAGGACGCCGTGATCGACGGCATGCTCGACCAGGGCTGCGACGTCGTCGACATCGGTCTGGCATCGACGCCGATGGTCTACTACGCGATCGGGAGGCTGCCCTGCGACGGCGGCATGGCCGTGACCGCCTCGCACAATCCGAAGGAGTACATCGGCTTCAAGCTGTGCCGCGCCGAGGCCCGGCCGATGTCGGGCGACACCGGCATCAAGGACATCGAACAGCTGGTGCGCGGGCCGGCGCCGGCGCCGAAGGCGCGCAAGGGCAAACGCGACAGCGTCGACCTGAAGCGCGACTGGGTCCAGCACATCGCCGGGTTCGCCAAGGGCATCCGGCCGCTGAAGATCTGCGTCGACTACGCCAATGGCATGGGCGCCAACGAGTCGCCGGCCATCTTCGCCGCGATCCCGGGGCTCGAGGTGGTGCCGCTCTACCAGCAGCTCGACGGCACGTTCCCGAACCACGAGGCGAACCCGCTGAAGGAGTCGAACCTCGACGACCTGCGCGCCCTGGTGCGCAAGCACAAGGCGCCGCTGGGCCTCGCCTTCGACGGCGACGCCGACCGCTGCGCCTTCGTCGACGAGGAGGGTCGCACGGTGCACGCCGACCTGATCACCGTGATCCTGGCGCGCGGCATGCTGCAGCGCCATCCCGGCAAGGGCATCATCTACGACCTGCGGTCGAGCAAGGTCGTGCCGGAGGAGATCCGCCGGCTCGGCGGCCGGCCGGTGCGCGAGCGCGTCGGCCATTCGTTCATGAAGGAGACGATGCGGCGCACCGACTGCATCGGCGGCGGCGAGTTGTCGGGGCACTTCTACTTCGCCGAGAACTACTACACCGACTGCGGGGTGCTGGCCGCGATCCTGGTGATGAACCAGCTGAGCCAGGAGGGCACCACGCTGAAGCGGGCGGCCGACGCGCTGCGCAAGTACCACGGCACCGGCGAGATCAACTTCAAGGTCGCCGACAAGGCGGCGCTGATGCAGCAGGTGCAGGCAAGGTACCACGACGCCGAGATCGACTTCCTCGACGGCATCACGGTGACCTACCCGACCTGGTGGGTGAACGTGCGGCCGAGCAACACCGAGCCGTTCCTGCGCATGTGCCTCGAGGCCGACACCAGGGACCTGATGCTGCAGAAGCGCGACGAACTGTTCGCGATCCTCGGCCAGCCCGTCGACCATTGAGCGGCGCATGGCTCCGCGTCCGACCGGCATCGTCACCCTGCTGACCGACTTCGGTACCGTCGATCCCTACGTCGGCGTGCTGAAGGGAGCCGTCCTGCGCGCCAACCCGCGCGCCGTGCTGGTGGACCTCGGTCACGCCGTGCCGCCGCAGGACGTGCAGGCCGGGGCCTTCTGGATGGCGGCGGCAATCGGGCGGTTCCCGGCCGGCACCGTGCACGTCGGCGTCGTCGATCCCGGCGTCGGCACGCCGCGGCGTCTGCTCGCGGTGGCGGCGGGCGACTGCTTCTGGCTGGCCCCGGACAACGGCCTGCTCGCCGCCGTGCTGCGGCACGATCCGGACGCGGAGGTGCGCGTGCTCGAGCCGGCCCACCTGGGCCTGCGGGACATCTCGCGCACGTTCCACGGCCGCGACGTGCTGGCGCCGGTCGCCGGGTGGCTGGGTTGCGGCCGCTACGGCTTCTCGGCGCTCGGGCCGCGGGTCGCCGATGCCGAGCGCGGCGTCGACCCGTTCGCCGGGGCACCGCGCGTCGTGCACGTCGATGCCTACGGCAACCTGGTCAGCAACGTGCCGGCCGCCCGTCTCGAGGGGGTCGCGGCGGTGGGCGTCGGTGGCCGGCGGGTCCGCGTGCGCGGCACCTACGCCGAGGTGCCGGTCGGCGAGTTGCTCGCCCTGGTCGGTTCCTACGGCCTGCTCGAGATCGCCGAGAACGGGGGCAACGCCGCCAACAGCCTCGGTTTGCAGCGCGGCGCTCCGATCGACCTGCTGGCCGGGTAGGCTGTCGGCCCCACACCATGCACCACCCCGTCGCGCAGAAGACCGTTCGCCTCGTCGGCGTGCCCATGGACCTCGGCGCCGGCCGCCGGGGCGTCGACATGGGCCCGTCGGCGATCCGCATCGCCGGCGTCAGCCAGGGGCTGCGCCAGCTGGGTCTGCGGGTCGAGGACGACGGCGACGTCGGCGTGCCGGCCCCGGAGACGCGCGACCCCGGCACCGGCAACGCGCGCTACCTGGAGCCGATCTACCACGTCTGCAACCGACTGCGGCTGCGGGTGCGGCGTTCGCTCGAACTCGGCGAGATCCCGGTCGTGCTGGGCGGCGACCACAGCATCGCCATCGGCACGGTGTCCGGCGTCAGCGAGTACTTCCGCGACCGCGACGAGCGCGTCGGCCTGATCTGGGTCGACGCCCACGGCGACATGAACACCCCCGAGAGTTCGCCCACGGGCAACATCCACGGCATGCCGCTGGCGACCCTGCTCGGCATGGGCCACCCGCGCCTCGTCGAGATGGGCGGCTTCTGGCCCAAGGTGGCGGCCGCGAACGTGTGCCTGATCGGCATCCGCGACATCGACGAGGTGGAACGGCAGAACATCCGCCAGTCGGGCATCCACGCCTACACCATGCGCGACGTCGACGAGCGCGGCATGCGGGCGATCCTGCAGGAGGCGATCGCCTTCGCCAGCGACGGCACCGTCGGCTTCCACGTGTCGTTCGACCTCGACGGCATGGATCCGCGTGACGTGCCGGGCACGGGCACCCCGGTCAAGGGAGGCATCAGCTGGCGCGAGGCCAACCTGCTGATGGAGATGGTCAGCGACTCGGGTCGCATGACGAGCCTCGAGATCACGGAGCTGAATCCGATCCTCGACGTGCGCAACCAGTCCGGCGAGGTCGCGGTCGACGTGATCCTCAGCGCGTTCGGCAAGCGCATCCTCTGACATGCGCCGCCGGTCGTAGCCCGCGGCGCCGGGCAGCCCGATCGGGGCGGGGCGCCCGATCGGAGCGGGCGCCGGACAGGCGCCGAGCTCAGAAGTTGATGCCGAACGACACGTCGGCGAAGAACGCCTGGTCGAGCGCACCCTCGGCGATGTCGAAGCCCGTCGCGCCCGAGGTGAACTTGTAGTCGCCGGCGATCACCAGGCCGGCGCGCACGGCCAGCGACGTGTAGTCGTTGAAGCGCTGCATCAGGCCCAGGTAGGCGACCACTTCCTGCACGTTGACGTCGCCGCGGCCCGGCGGGTTCGCCTGCTGCTGCGCCAGCGAGGTGCGCACATGGTACTCGGCGCCCGTGACCTGGGCGCCGAACAGGATGCCCGTCGCCGCCGACGGCCACCACGAGAACTCGACGCGCTCAGGGGCATCGAGGTCGAAGCGGAAGTGCTCCGAGATCTCCCAGTTGAGGCCGAGCACGGGCAGCACCGGGGCGTCCTTGAAGACCTGGTTGTAGCGCGCGCCGATCTTCACGAAGACCCCGGGCGAGGTCCGGAAGGTGAACGTCATGCGCGAGGGCATGTCGAAGTCCTCGGTGTGCAGCGTGCCGTCGAGGTCCGACCAGGCGCCCGGCGCGGCTTCGACCTCGAACAGGACGTTGTCGTCGACGAACACGCCGAAGCCGATCCGGCCGCCGGCGGCGTGCAGCGTGTCGTCGGGGATGCCACTGGCGTTGTTGCGCGAGCCGAAGGCGTTCGAGAACTGGTAGCGCCGCGCGTTGTAGTAGCCGCCGAGGATCAGGTAGCCGTCGGTCGACACCAGGGTCTGGGCCTCGAGGTTGAAGCCGTAACCGAGCATCTCGAAGCTGCCGGGCTCGTGGTTGATGCGCTGGTTCGGCCACACGCTCGCGCGCAGCTCCAACTGCGGCTTGAAGCGCTCGCGGCGGTTCATGAACTCGCCGTGGCTCTCCTGGAACAGCCGCCGCAGCGAGTAGTCCTCGCCCTGGGGCGCCTGGCTGCGCAGCCACTCCAGGCGGGCGCCGAGCGTCCCGTCCCCAGCGTCGCGGCGATTGTCTTCGGATGCGGGTGCCTGCGCCGCGGCGGCGGCGGTGAACAGGCACGCGGCGAGAGCGACACGTGCGGTTTGGTTGCGCATACTCCCTGTCGGACCGTTGGTTGACCGGCCCGAATCCTCACCGCGGCCGGGGCGGAATCAAGCGCAAAGGTCAGCGCTGCAGGATCGGCAGGTACTGCTTCGGCAGCTGCAGCAGCAGGCACGCGACCGCGGTGGCGAAGGCGTCGCCGGGCCCCACGTCGTTGCGCCAGCGGCCGTCGGGGCGCTGGCTGGCGACGAGGTCGTCCGCCAGCCGGGCGAAGAACTGGCGCCAGCGGCTGCCGCCGTGCTGGTAGAAGGCCTGCGCGGCGTAGTAGTTGCCGTACCAGAAGTAGTAGTGGCTGCGGGTGTGGGGCGCGGCGACCTGGGCATAGCCGCGCTGCAGGAAGTCGAGCACCGGGTCGGCGAGGTCGTCGTCGTGGATGCCGCCCGAGGTCAGCGCCGTGAGCGCCGCCGCGTTGATCGCGTACTCCTGGTCCTTCTGGTAGGCGCCGCGACCATGGATCTTGTAGTAGAAGAGGCCGCGTGTCGGACCGCGCTCGACGCGGCTCTGCCGCACGTAGGCCAGGGCCCGCTCGACGGTGCCGATCGGCACGCGGATGCCGATGTTGCGGGCCGCGCGCAGCGCCTGGAGCTGGCAGACGGTGACCGACAGGTCGCTGTCGCGGTCGAACGGGTTGTAGCGCCAGCCGCCGTGCGCGTTCTGGCAGTCGACGATCAGGTTCACCGCGCGTTCGAGCGCCACGCGGGCGGTCGGCGTGGCCGCCATGCCCTCGACCTCGGCGAGGAACAGGGTCGCGAAGGCGTGGCTGTACATGCGGGTGCCGGCGTCGGTCAGGAAGCCGTTCTCGAGGCCGCAGCCGACCACGTAGTCCAGGGTGCGGGCGACGGTCGCGGCGTAGGGGCCGCGGTCCGGCAGGTGGCCGCCGGCGAGGAAGGCGAGGCCGCACAGCGCGCTCACGCCCAGGTGGCCATGACCGTGGCGACGCTGGCCGTCGACCGAGAGCGCCTGCGGCAGCAGCACGTAGTCGTCCATCTGCTTGTGGCCGACGTGTCCGGTCCAGCAGCCGGCGGGCGACTGCTCGTCCGCGAGCCAGCGCAGGCCGCGCGCCACGGCCGCGGCGGCGCGTTCGTCCTGGGCGGGCGTCGCCCATGCCACATCGCGGTCGGACGCGGCGGGCGCCGGCTCCTGGCCCTGCGGCGCCAGAGCGCCGACAACCGCCAGCAACACGCACGACAGCAGCATGGTGGGTGTGCATTGTGGCGGCGCGGCAGGCAGTTGCCAGCGGACCGCGTGGCGTGGCCGTTCCCCGGGCGCGGTCGGGCGGCAATTGCTTGTCTTGTCGGCCCCGGGTGCTAACACAGGCGGCCGCCGGCCCGAACGCGGTCGGCCTCGACCACGCCATGCTGCTCGACCCCTTCTACTGGCTGATCTTCGGCATCGGACTCCTGCTGAGCCTCTGGGCGTCGGCCAGGGTCAAGGGCACGTTCGCCCGCTACGCGCAGGTCCGTTCGCGCTCGGGCATCTCCGGGGCGCAGGTGGCCCGGGCGATCCTGCAGGCGAATGGCATCCACGACGTCGCCGTGGAGCCCGTGCAGGGCACCCTGACGGACCACTACGACCCGTCGAGCAAGACCCTGCGCCTCAGCGAACCCGTCTACCACAGCGACAGCGTCGCCGCGGTCGGTGTCGCCGCGCACGAGGTCGGGCACGCGATCCAGCACGCGACGCGCTACGGCGCGCTGCAGTTCCGGTCGGCGTGGGTGCCGATCGCCGGCTTCGGCTCCGGTCTCGGCGAGATCCTGATCCTGATCGGCCTCGGCATGGCCGCCGTCAGCGGGTCGACGATCCTGGCCTGGGTCGGACTGATGCTGTTCGCGACCACGACGGTGTTCACGCTGGTGACCCTGCCGGTGGAGTTCGATGCCAGCCGGCGGGCGATGGCCACGCTGCAGCAGAGCGGCGTGCTGGTCGGCGAGGAACTCGACGGCGCCCGCACGGTGTTGAACGCCGCCGCGCTGACCTACGTCGCCGCCGCGGCGGCGTCGCTGCTGCAGCTGCTCTACTGGGGCCTGCACCTGCTGGCGCTGCAGAACCGCGACGACTGACCCGGATCGGGTGACCCCGGTCGAGGTCGGCCGGGCAGCCCAGGGCCGGCTGGCTAGCCGCGCTGGAGCTCGTGCCAGCGCAGGGCGATGGCGGCCGGGTAGACTTCGCACTCGGCGGCGAAGACTCGCTGCGCGAGCGCGGCAGGGCTGTCGCCCGGCAGCACCGGAACGCGGGCCTGGACGAGGATCCGGCCGTGGTCGTAGCGCTCGTCGCACAGGTGCGCGGTGCAACCCGATTCGACGTCGCCGGCCTGCAGCACGGCACTGTGCACGCGGTCGCCGTGCATGCCCTTGCCGCCGTGGCGGGGCAGCAGCGACGGATGGATGTTCAGCACCCGGCCTTCGAACTCCGGCACGATCGGCAGGAGCCGCAGGTAGCCGGCCAGGACCACGAGGTCGACGTCCAGTTCGAGCAGCCACGACCAGATGGCGGACGGTTCGCGCAGGTGCCGGGTCTCCAGCCCATGGTCCATGGCCCGCTGCAGGCCGAAGGCTTCGGCCCGGTCGGAGGCGACGCCCGCCACCGACGCCCGCAGCCGCCCGTCGCCGGTGCGGTCGAGCAGGTTCTGCAGCGTGCGGCCGGTGCCGCTGAGCAGCACCCCCAGGCGTGGGCGGAGGTGGTGCGACGTCACCGGCGGTCGTCCTCGGGCGACAGGGAGGAGCGACGGGGACCGGCTGCGGCAGGTGGGCGGGCGACCGGGTCGGCGAGCGGCGAACGGCAGCGCATGGGGTCAGGCCTCCCGGGACGCGGCGACGATGCCGACCAGCAGGCTGGCCATGCGGGGCGCCGCCAGGTCCGCCGCTTCGATCATCGCCTCGATCGACACCCGCGCCGACTTGCCGACGCTCAGCTGCTGGGTGACGCCGACCAGCGCCAGCACCTCGAAGCCGGCGTGCACCGCGGCGATCGCCTCCGGCACCAGCGACATGCCGACGAGGTCGGCGCCGGCCTGGCGCAGGAACCGGTACTCGGCCCGGGTCGGCATGCTCGGACCGGCGACCGCGGCGAACACGCCGGGCAGGCAGGGGATCCCGGCACGCATCGCCACGTCGCGCGCGATCTCCTGCCACTCGCGCGCATAGGGCTCGCTCATGTCGGGGAAGCGTGGGCCGAGCTGGTCGTCGTTGGGGCCGATCAGCGGATGGATGCCGCTGAGGTTCAGGTGGTCCTCGACCACCGCGATCGTGCCCGGCTCGATCTGCTGGCACAGGCTGGCGGCGCCCGCGGTCAGGATCAGCACCTCGCAGCCCAGCGCCTTGAGCACCCGCACGGGCAGCGCCAGTTCGTTCGCCGACAGGCCCTCGTAGATCGCCAAAGGTGCGTCGGCGACCGCCACCGGGACGCCCTCGAGCAGACCGACCAGCAGGGGGGACTGCAGCCTGGCCCCGGGCAGGTCGTCGCCGGGCAGCACGACCTTGTCCTTCAGCTGGTTGGCGATCGACGCATGGCCGGAGCCGAGCAGCATCGCGACGCGCGGCCGCAGCGGCGTGCGGTCGTGGACGAACTGCGCGACGTCGCGGGCGACGACGCGGTGCGAGGGCACGGGAGCGGGCATGGCTGCACGGTAGCGGCTGGCGGCGGCCCGCGCACCCGTCGCCATGGCTCAGGCGTCGGCGTGGAGGCGGGTGCGCACGGTGGCCGCGTCGAGGCCCCGGACGGCGATCACCTTGCGTGGACTGCCGTGACCGGCGGCGACCTGCACCGCACGGGTCGGCACGCCGAGGGCCTCGGCGAGGATCGCGCACAGGCGGGCATTGGCCTGGCCCTGCTCGGCCGGGGCGGTGACCTGGACCTTCAGCGCCGAGCCCAGCAGGCCGGCGATGCGGTCGCGGGCGGCGCCGGGGACGACCTTGACGGCGAAGCGCGCGCCGGCGGCGTCGGCGACCACGTCGAGGGTCATGGCAGCGCGGCCACGACGCAACTGTGCGGGTGTTCGGCGAGCAGGCGATCGAGATGGCCGGCGGCCGCCAGGTTCCGGCGTTCGGACAGGGCCCGCAGACCGCTGGCGAGGTGGAGGCCGGCCTGCAGCTCGGGCCGCAGGCCGCGCTGCCAGGCCTCCGAGTCCTGCTCCGGCAGCCGCCGCTGCAGCTGTTCGAACAGCGTCGCCCCCAGCGCATAGGCCTCGGCGCCGGTCCCGGAGGCGTCGTCGCCAGGCCGCAGGCGGCCGAGGAACGCGCGGGCGGCGACGGCATGCTCCACGACCGCCAAGAGGCCGACGAAGCACTCGCGGCCGCCGGCGGCGGCGCCCGGCACCTGCTCGGCGAGCGCGGCCCAGTCGGCCGAGCGCAGGCGGTCGGTGGGCAGCGCTTCGTTGCGCGGCGGCTTGCGGTCGCCATCCGCCAGCACCAGCGTGCGGCTGGCGCGGTCCCAGCGGGCGATCGGCTGCGCCGTGCCGTCGTCGCGCAGCAGCGCGAGCTGGCCGCTGCCGGCGGCGGCGGCCAGGGCGGTGGCGAAGGCGGCGGCCAGATCGGCGGCGGCGGCGACGTCGCGCGCCTGCTCGGCGACGGGGGCTTCGGCGCCGGCGTCGGCGAACTGGCGCGCCGCGGCCGCGGCGGCCTCGAAGTCCTGCCGCTGCAGCAGGGCGAGGATGCCGCCGTCGCCGGCGAACAGTCCGTGGTAGCGCTGCCACGCCGACGCGGTGCGTTCGCCGGCGACCGCGGTCGCGGCGCCGGGCGCGGCCGCGGCGGCGCCCTGGATGCGGTCGAGTTCGGCCCGCAGCCCGGCTGGCCAGCGCGCCGCCGTGGCCGCCGCGGCGGCCGCCGCCTCGCCGGCGGTGGCCAGGGCCCGGTCGTCGCGCGCGGTCTCGGCCGCGGCGATCGCGGCCTCGAAGGTCGCGAGTTGCTGGCGGGCCGCGGCCAGGATCTCGTCCTGCACCGCAGCCAGCCCGGCCGCCAGCTCGGGCGCGTCGCGCAACGAGGCGGGCAGCTCCCGGTCGGTGAGCTCCATCGCCTGGCCGTACTCGTGCGCACGCAGCAGCGGCTGGACCGCCTGCCGCAGGGCGGCCAGGTGGGCGGCGGCCTCGCTGCGCCTGGCCTCGGCGAGGCGTTCGCGTTCGGCGACGGCGGCGCGCATCGCGCGGGCCCGCTCGCTGGCCTCGGCGGCCGCGCGCGTGCCGGCATGCTCGGCGGCGACCTTGTCCAGCGCCGCGGCCCGCTCGGCGTCGCCCAGATCGGCGCAGCGCACCGTCAACAGGGCGATCGTCGCCTCCTGCTGCCGCGCCTCCTTGCGCAGCTGTTCGTTCTCGCGCGCCAGCTGCAGCATCTCGGGGTTGTCGCGGTACTTGACCTCGATGCTGGTCTCCTTCGGCCGCGTCAGGGCCCAGTAGACGGCCCCGCCGGCGACCAGGAGGCCGGTGGCGGCGAGGCCGATCCACAGCCCGCGGCGGGCGCGCGGTTGCAGCAGCGCACCGAGGTCCTCGAGCAGTTCGTTCGCGGTCTGGTAGCGCTGGGCTGGCTCCTTGGCCATCAGCCGGAGCACGATGGCGCTGACCTCGGCGGGCACCTCGGGGCGGACCTTGTGCGGCGGCTCCGGCTCGTCCTTCACCTGGGCGCGCAGGATGTCCTTCACCGTCTGGCCGCGGAACGGCGTGCGTCCGGTGACCAGGCGGTAGAAGGTGCAGCCCAGGGCATAGAGGTCGGTGCGGTGGTCGATCGCCTTGCGCAGCACCTGCTCGGGGGCCATGAAGTGCGGCGTGCCGATCGTCGCCTCGTCGCTGCCCTCCTCGGTGCGGGCGAGGCCGAGGTCGGCGATCTTGACCGCGCCGTGGCGGTCGAGCATCAGGTTGTCCGGCTTGATGTCCCGGTGCACGATGCCGAGCGATTCGGCGTAGGCGAGGCCGGCGGCCGCGTCGGCGATGACGCGCAGCGCGCGCTCGACGGGCATCGCCCCGTGCTGCTTCAGCCAGTCCTCGAGGGAGCCCTCGTGCATGAGCTCCATCGCGTAGTAGTAGACGTCCTGGTCGTGCTCGACGTCGAGCACGTGCACGACGTTGGGGTGCTGCAGCTTGGCGGCGGCGCGGGCCTCGGCGACGAACTTGCCGACGAAGGCGGGGTCGCTGGTCAGTTCCTTGTTCAGCACCTTCAGCGCGACTTCGCGGTGCAGGCTGGTCTGCTCGGCGCGGTAGACGATGCCCATGCCGCCGCGGCCGAGTTCCTCGAGGACGCGGTAGCCGGCCACCTTCGGCAGGCCGCGCTTCTGCACCTGGCCGAAGGCGATGCGCGTGGTGCCGAGCTCCAGGATGTCGCCGTCCTGCAGCGGCGAGGCCTCGATGGCCTCGCCGTTCAGCCGCAGCCCGGCCGCCAGGGCCTTGACGCCGAAGCCGGCGTCCTTCAGGGCCTTGACCACCGCATGCTGCGGCGCCACGCCGGGCTCCTGGACGCGGATCGTGCACTCGGTCGAGCTGCCGAGCACGGCGGGCTGGGCGCGGTCGAGCGGGACTACGGTGCCGGCGAGCGGGCCGGTCTCGACGGTGAGTCGCACTGGGCTTGGGTTCGGCGTGGGGTCGGCGGGGCCACGCAGTATCGCCGGCGGACTGGCCACCGCAACCAGCCGAGCGGCGAAGGGTCCGGGGCAGCGAGCGCGACCGGGGATCGCCGCTGCCGCCGGCGCGGCGATTCAGCCGCAGCCGGCCACGAGTTCGATCGTGCGGCGGGTGTTCAACTGCAACCGCACGGGCTCGGCGACCTCGACGCCGGGGATCCACAGGATGCGGTCCTCCCGGTCGACGACGAGCGGCAACCGGTCGCGGTCGAAGCGCGGCACGTGGCGACCCTGGAGGAATCGCCGCAGGTCGACGTGCACGCCGTGCCCGAGGGGATGGAAGCGATCGCCGGGTCGCCGGGTGCGCAGTCGCCACGGCGGCGGCGCGAGGCGTGGATCGAGCAGCGCGCGCCGGCGACCGGCCTCCTGCGGCGACGGGGACAGCGGCGGCAGCGGGTGTTCGTGGGCTTCGAGCCACCATTCGGTGGCGCCGAAGCGCTGGCGCCCGGCGTCGCACCGGAACAGCTGGCCGCCATCGTGCGTTCGCGGCGGCGCCCCGGCCCGCGTCGGGTCGACCAGCAGCAGGCCGTCGCGGGTGCGCTCGACGAGCAGGCCGTTGCGCCCCGCCAGCCGCTTGCCATCGGGCTTGTCGAGCAGGGCCGTGGCCCGCTCGAGCCAGCTGCCGAGCGGCGCCTCGCCGTGGAGGTCGAGACCGATGTACGCCTGCCGCAGCGCTTCGGCGACGAACGGCTCGCTGCCGGCCTCGAGCTGCCGCAGGTCGAGTTCGAGCCGCCATGGGGTCTTGTGCCGCGCACGCTGGCTGAGGATGCGCAGGCCGTGGGCCTCGACGATCTCGGTCGCGGCGCGCGCGGTGCTGGCCACCGTCATCAGGGCGACGTCGAGGCCGATGCCGAGCTGCTGGCGCAGGCTCGGGATGGTCTCGAGCCGCAGCCGGTTGCGCGCGTAGCGGGTGTCGAGGTTGGTGCCGTCGGCGTGCGCCTCCAGGCCCTGCTGGCGGAGGATGCCCTCGAGGGTGCTGCGACGGGTGCGCAGCAGCGGCCGCACGAGCAGCAGCGGATGCTGCCCGCGCCCCAACCAGCGCGACTCCGGGATGCCCGCGAGTCCACGTGGGCCGGTGCCACGCAGCAGGCGGAACAACACGGTCTCGAGGTTGTCGTCGGCGTGGTGGGCGGTCACCAGCATGCCCGCGGCGGTGTCGACGCCGATCTGCTGCAGGGCCGCGTAGCGGGCTTGGCGCAGATCGTCCTCGCTGGGGCGGGCCCGGGCGAACTGCAGCCGCCGGACGGTCGCCGGCAGCCCGAGCCGCTCGGCCAGCGTGATCACGTGCTCGGCCGTGGCCCGGCTGTCCGGGCGGGTGCCGTGGTCGACGTGGGCGACGTGCAGGGGGCCGGGCAGGCGCCCGTTCCGATGCAGCTCGGCCAGGGCCAGCAGCAATACGGTGCTGTCGATGCCGCCCGATACCGCCGCCAGCACCGTGCGTTCCGCGACGAGGTTCTCGTAGCGGCACAGGCAGCGGGCGCACGCGTCCTGGAGACGGGCGAAACTGTCCATTTGGGCGGCGGGGGGCGGTTCGCTAGACTGTTCGGCCGCAATTCACGCAGCCAACCAACCAACTGGAGCTTACCTCGTCATGGCCACCCGGGTCGCGATCAACGGTTTCGGCCGCATCGGCCGTCTCGTCTTCCGTGCGCTCGTCGAGCAGGGCCTGCTCGGCAAGGAACTCGACGTCGTGGCCGTGGGCGACATCGTGCCGGCGGACAACCTCGCCTACCTGCTGAAGTACGACTCCATCCAGGGTCGCTTCCAGGGCACCGTGTCGTCGAAGAAGTCGTCGCCCGACAAGGCCGACGACGACGTGCTGGTCGTGAACGGCAAGGAGATCGCCGTCGTCAGCGCCAAGACGCCGGCCGAGCTGCCGTGGAAGGCGATGGGGGTCGACGTGGTGATCGAGGGCACCGGCCTGTTCACCGACGCCGAGAAGGCCAAGGGGCACCTCGCCGCCGGCGCCAGGAAGGTCATCATCACGGCGCCGGCCAAGGGCGAGGACATCACGGTCGTGCTGGGCGTCAACGACGACAAGCTCGACCTGGCGAAGCACCACATCATCAGCAACGCGTCCTGCACGACCAACTGCCTGGCGCCGCTGGTGCACGTGATCCTCAAGGAGGGCTTCGGCCTCGCCGAGGGGCTGATGACCACCGTGCACTCCTACACGGCGACGCAGAAGACCGTCGACGGGCCGTCGAAGAAGGACTGGAAGGGCGGCCGCACGGCGGCGCAGAACATCATCCCGTCGACCACGGGCGCCGCGAAGGCGGTCGCGCTGGTGCTGCCCGAGGTGAAGGGCAAGCTGACCGGCATGGCGTTCCGCGTGCCGACGCCGACGGTGTCGGTCGTCGACCTGACCTTCAAGACGGTCAAGGACACCTCGCTCGACGAGATCAAGCGCGCGATCAAGCGCGCGTCGGAGACCTACATGAAGGGCATCCTCGAGTACACCGAGGACGAGGTGGTCTCCTCCGACTTCATCCACCACAAGGCGTCGTCGATCTTCGACGCCGGCAGCTCGATCGAACTGAACAAGAACTTCTTCAAGCTGGTCAGCTGGTACGACAACGAGTGGGGCTACAGCAACCGCGTGGTCGAGCTGGCGCAGAAGGTCGCCAGGCAGCTGGGCTGATCGCCATGGCCGACTTCCGGACCCTGCAGGATCTGTCGCTGCGCGGCCAGCGCGTGCTGATGCGCGTCGACTTCAACGTGCCCCAGGACAAGGCGACGCTGGCGATCACCAACAACCAGCGCATCGTCTCGGCGCTGCCGACGATCCGCTACGTGCTCGACCACGGCGCCGCGCTGGTGCTGATGTCGCACCTCGGGCGACCGGACGGACAGCGGGTGCCGAAGTACTCGCTGCGGCCGGTCGCGACCGAGCTGGCCAAGCTGCTCGGCCGGCCGGTGACCTTCCTCGACGACTGCACCGGACCCGAGGTCGAGGCGGCCTGCGCGAAGGACCGCCTGCGGCCGGGGGACGTCGTCCTGCTCGAGAACCTGCGCTTCCACCTCGAGGAGGAGGGCAAGGTCAAGGTGAAGGGCAAGGACGGGGCCGAGACCAGCCGCAAGGCCGAGCCCGCGGCGGTGGCGGCCTTCCGGGCGAGCCTCGGCCGGCTCGGCGACGTCTACGTCAACGACGCGTTCGGCGCGGCCCACCGCGCGCACAGCTCGGTGAGCGGCATCACCGGCCTGCCGTGCGCGGCCGGCTTCCTGATGCAGCGGGAGCTGGAGGCCTTCGCCAAGGTGCTGCGCGCCCCGGCGCGGCCGTTCGTGGCGATCCTCGGCGGCGCCAAGGTCAGCGACAAGCTGCCGGTGATCGAGAACCTGTTGCCGAAGGTGGACACGCTGATCGTCGGCGGCGCGATGGCCTACACGTTCCTCGTCCGCCAGGGGCGCAAGGTCGGCCGCTCGCTGGTCGAAGCCGACCTCGTCGAGGCGGCCGGTCGCGTGCTGGCCCAGGCCGAGGCGGCCGGCAAGCAGCTGCTGCTGCCCGACGACCACGTCTGCGCGGCGGAGTTCAACGCCGACGCCGCGGCCAGCGTGCACGCCGGCGACATCCCGGACGACCTGATGGGGCTGGACATCGGCCCCGCGACGGTCCGGCGCTACGTCGCTGCGCTGGGCGGCGCCCGGACGGTGGTCTGGAACGGTCCGATGGGCGTGTTCGAGCTGGATGCGTTCTGCAAGGGCACCGAGGCCGTGGCGATGGCGGTGGCGGCGGCGACGGCGGCGGGCGCGTTCACGGTCGTCGGCGGCGGCGACTCGGTGGCGGCCGCCGAGAAGCTGCACATCACCGACAAGCTGTCCCACGTCTCGACCGGCGGCGGCGCCAGCCTCGAGCTGCTCGAGGGCAAGGTCCTGCCCGGCGTCGCCGCGCTCGCGCGCTGACGCCGCGCGGTGCGGTCAGACCCGCAGCGAGTACTCGAACTGGTTCACGCGCGCCACGGCGTGCCAGAGGTCGTCCTCGACGAAGTGCGGTTCCACCGTGAACTCGGCGTCGTTGCCGCCGCGGCCGGTGCGCAGCAGGATGGTGCCCAACTCGGCCCGCTGCGCCGCGAGCACGTCGCCCGTGGTGTGACCGATCATCCAGCTGCGCTGCAGGTTCAGGTCGAACTCCTGCTGCGCCATCTTGAAGATGCCGGGTCCCGGCTTGCGGAACACGCTGTCCTTGCGGAAGCGGCCCTTGCCCTTGGGGTGGTAGGGACAGGAGTAGATCTTGCTGATCGTGATGCCCTCTGCCTGCATGCGCCGCAGGAAGGCCTCGCAGAAGCGCGTGAAGTCGCGCTCCTTCAGGTCGCCGAAGGCGATGTCCTGCCGGCTGGTGGCGACGAACAGGCGGAACTGGCGGGGGTCGATGCGGGCCAGCGCCTCGACGGCGCGGTCGAGGAAGGGGATGTCGCCGGCGGCATCGAGGCGCGGGCTGGCGACGACGACGCCGTCGAGTTCGAAGAAGAGGCCCTGCTTGTCGGGGATCTTGGCCATGGGGGATCGGGGGGTCGGAGGCGGGTGCGGCCGGCGGCGCCTGGCCGCCCATGGCATCGGCTGTTGGCCGGAACCTCTTGAGCGCCAGGGAGAAATGCCCGGGTGACCCGAGCGGCCGTCGGCGACGCCCCTGCGCCCGGAGCCAGTTGTGCAGAAAGACGAGCCGCCGGCACGACTTCCGTGCGTAGAGAGCAGATACTGTGGCGCGCGCCACCGCGACCGACAGCACCGTGAGCACGCGCCCCGAGAACGAACTGATGCTTCGTGTCCAGGCCGGAGACCTGGAGGCGTTCGCACAGCTCGTGGAGCGCTTCCAGGACATGGTTCACGGCTTGGCACTGAGCATCCTGCGTCGACCGGAGGACGCCGAAGAGGTTGCCCAGGACACCTTCGTCAAGGTGTTCCGCGCCCGCGCCCAGTTCGACAGTTCGCGCAGTCTCGAGCCGTGGCTGCTGCGGATCGCCGGCAACGCCTGCCGCGACCGCCTCCGCCGCCGCCGCAGCACCGACCTGCCGATCGCCCGCGGCGACGACGGCGACCTGGTGTTCGACCTGCCGGATCCGAAGGGGCCGCAGGGCCCCGAACGGCACGCCATGGGCAGTTCGATCCGGAGCGAGATCGAGCACCTGTCCGACAAGGTCAGGCAGCCCTTGGAGCTCAAGTACCTGCGTGGCCTGACCAACCAGCAGATCGCCGCGGCGCTGGGCATGTCCGTCAGCAGCGTCAAGGTCCAGATCGCGCGCGGCAAGGACATCCTGGCCAGTCGCCTGATGCGGGTGCGGGAGCGATGAAGTCGTCGCAGCATCACCTGCACCAGCCGCCGAACCCGGACGATCTGCGCCGGCTGCCGCCGGCCGGCCCGGCGTGCGCCCTGGTGCGCGGGCTGTTGCGCGACTTCGCCGATGGCGACCTCGACGCCGCCGAGCGCCGGCACGTCGAGGAACACGTGCACGCCTGCTTCGCCTGCGCCGTCGAGCTGTCGCGGGCCGAGCACGAAGTGCTGCAGCTGCGCCGGGGCTTCGCCGCCATCGCGTCCGAGGAGGCGCAGCGCTGGTTCCGGCTGCCGCGGGATTTCGCCGGGCGGGTCGTGGAGCGCCTGCTCGCGGATCGCCGCGCCGCCGAGGACACGGCCCAGGTCGGCGATCTCCTGGCGCCAGCGTGTGGCGCCCAGGGAATCGCCGTTCGCCGCAGCCGCGCCCTGGGGCTGCTGGTCGCCGCTCTGCTGCTGCTCGCCTGCCTGGGCGGGATGGCGGTCTGGACGTTGGAGCGCCAAGGTGGACCGGACCAGGCCGCGCGGCTCGTGGTGATCGGGGCCCACGGTGCGCGCGACGACCACGGCCGCCGCCTCCGCGTCGGGGACGGTCTCGGCGAGGCGCAGGGCCTGAAGATCGGCGCCGGCGGCAGTGTCGTGGTCGACTGGCACGATTGGACGTCGGGCAAGCAGCCGGCGGCGACGCTGGAGGTCCGTGGAGCCGGCAGCGTGCGGCTGCAGAACGGCGTGCCGCTGTTGCTCGACGGCGCCATCGGCATCGAGACCAACCGGCCGGTCGAGATCCCCCTGGCCGACGGCAGTGCGATCCACCTGGGGCTCGGCGACTACCTGATCGTCGCCGAGGTGGGGCAGGCCGAGGAGGACTATCGCAACCAGGCCACCGACCCGATGGGGGGCGCGCCGGCGGACCTCCGGGTCCGCGTCGAGGTGTTGCGCGGCGATCCGGCCCGGATCCTGCGCGGCGAGGTCGGGCCGACGCTGGTGGCGGCGGGCAGCGTCGGCATCTACGCCGGCAACTCCGGAGTGGCCGTCTTCCCTGGCGGCGTCCAGCTCGCCGGGGGCGAGATCGGTCGCAGCGCGGGTCCGGCCGAGGCGACCGGCCCGTCGGTGCCGACGCTGCTCGCCGCGGCGCACCAGCGCTCGGGCCTGCCCAGCGTCGGCACGCAAGTCGCCGCCGCCTACCTCGCCAACGGGGTGGCCAGCTACCGCGTCGGCGTCACGGATGCCTACGGCGCCGTGGGGATCGTCAGCGAGGCGCCGTGGACGAGCGACTATGCCGTGCTGCACGCCCTGCCGGCCCAGCTGTCCTACGGGATCCTGGCGCCCGACGTGTACCCCCTCCTGCGCGAGGGCGCGAACGTGCGGGTGCCGCAGTCGTTGGTGCTCGATCTCGCGGAGCCCCTGCACGGCATGGTGGTGGACGACTTCGATCTGCCGCGCGGCGGCGTTCGCGTCGTGCCGTGCATCGTCGACGAACTGTTCGGCGACGTCTTCCCGTTGCTCAACCATGGCGGCATCTCCGACGAACTGGGTCGGTTCCAGATCCTGCGCCTGGCAGCGGGTCTGCCCGCCTACCAGCACCTGGCGCTGCTGCTGGTGCATCCGCAGCTCGAGACGACGGTCGTGCCGGTGCCCGTGCGGAGCGGTGCCAACGCGATGCTGCCGATGCCCGTCATCCGCATGCGTTCGCTGCGCGGCACCTTGCTCTACCTGCTGCCGCCGAACACCACGGTGACGGTGTGGGAGGACGTGCGCACGATGGCGGGTCGGGTCGTGTGCCAGCACCAGTTCCAGTCCGACGGCATCGGCCGCGTGCCGGTGGCCAAGGTCGGCCGGGGCGACCTGTGGTTCCTGGTCGGCAGTCCCGCCAACCCGTTGGTCTGCCGGATGGAACTCGACCAGGCCGGCCCGGAGCCCCGCTACCGGCCGGGTCTGCCGGCGCCGCGATCGGCGTTCTTCCGACCGATGGATCCCATCGCCGGGACGAACGTGCTGATTGCCGGCTCGTTCCGCCACCAGCGGCTGGAGGCGACGCCGCCGGGCAATCCCGTGGCAGGTTTCGTGATGGTGGCGAGGGATGCCCTGGGCCGCACGGTCGGCAATGCGCAGGCGTTCGCGGTGACCCCGACGGGGCCGCGGGGTCAGGCCGAGGCCCGGTTCCTGGGACTGACTTCGGCCCAGGGTGCGATCTCGCTCGAGGCCATCCGGTATGCCGGGGACCTCGTCGTGCTGGGCAGCGACGGCATGCTGCAACTGATCGCCGGTCCGCAGCAGTCGATCCCGCGCCTGGATGCGCGGCTGGCGCCGCCCGGCCGGGTCGTGCTGGGTCCAGGGCTGCGGCCGGGGGCGAACGAAGAGGCCCTGGTCGGCCTCACGTTCCGGCGCCAGGCGCAGGACCTGCCCGGCCTCGATCTGGTGGTCGACCGTTTCGCCAGCGAAGCGACCGGCTGGGAGTTCCCCGGCCTGCCGCCGGGGCTCTACTCGGTGCACGTCCAGGGCATGGAGCGGTTGGTGCTGGTGCCCGAGGACGGCGTCGCCATCCTGGAGTAGGCGCCCGCCGCCCGCCTCCGGGGGGCGCAAGCCGGTCGCGTTGGCGCCACCGGCGCCGAGCGCGTAGCGTGCCCGCATGCTGCTGTCCCGAAAGATCGGCGCCGTCCTGCGCGGCAGCGCCACGCCGTTCCAGGTGCTGCTGGCGACCACGCTCGGCGGGCTGCTGGGCTTCGTGCCGGGGTTCTTCCTGCCCGGTGACCTCGGTGGGGGGTTCCTGCAGGCGCCCGGCCTGATCCTGCTGCTCGTCTGCACCGTGCTGGTGGTGAATGCGAACCTCGCGGTGTTCGGGCTGGTGACGCTCGTCGCCAAGCTGCTGAGCTACGCCCTGCTGCCCGTCTCCTACCGGATCGGCGTGTGGCTGCTCGACGGTCCGCTGCAGGGCCTGTTCCGCGGGCTCGCCAACGGCAAGGTCACCGCCTGGTTCGGACTCGAGCGCTACGCCACGGCCGGTGGCCTCGTGCTCGGTCTGGGGTTCGGCCTCGCCGGAGGGTGGTTCCTGAACGGCAGCATCCGCCTGGTGCGCACGCGCATGGCGACCGTCGAAGCGGGCAGCGAGCGCTACCAGGCCTACGCGGGGAAGTGGTGGGTGCGGCTCCTGACCTGGGCCCTGCTGGGCAAGGGCAAGGGCAAGAAGACCTGGCAGGAACTCGCCACGCAGAAGAAGTTCGGCCTGCCGGTCCGCCTCGGCGGCGTGCTGGTGGCCGCGATCGGCCTGGCCAGCCTGTGGGTCGTGCAGCAGTGGTTCTCGGCGCCGATCCTGACCCGCAACATCCAGGGTGGGCTGCAACGGCTGAACGGCGCCACCGTCGATCTGGAGTCGGCGAGCCTCGACTTCGGGCAGGGCCAGCTGCGGCTCGCCGGTCTGGCGATCGCCGACAGCCGCGCGCTCGACCAGGACCTGCTGGCCGCCGACGAGCTGGTGGCGACCCTCGACACCGGCGAGCTGCTGCGGCGTCGCCTGGTGATCGACGAGCTGCGGTCGACGAGCGCCCGCAGCGGTACGCCCCGCCGCGCGCCAGGGGTCCGGGTGCCGCGCGAGGCGCCGCCGCCACCCGAGCCTGAGCCGCCGACGGGAACGAAGACCGCCGAGGACTACCTGCGCGACTTCGAGACCTGGAAGCAGCGCTTGGAGCAGGCCCGCGAGTGGCTCGAGGTGCTGACCGGCGGCGAGGACGCCGAGCCCGCACCTTCGACCCCCGAGCAGCATGCCGCGGACAGGGCCGAGCAGGAACGCCGCGTCGGCCTCGCCAGGGTGGTGGCGAACCACCTGCTCGAAGCCGCGCCGCGGGTGTTGATCCGCCGCATCGACATCGAGGGCATCGGCTACTCGATCGGCGGCAAGGGCGATCGTCTCGACCTGCGCTTGCGGAACGTCTCCGACCGGCCCGCCGTGGTCGAGGGCGCGCTGGCGCTGCGCCTCGAGTCGCAGTCCGAGGCGATGCGGCTGTCGCTCCAGGGCCGGTCCTCGGCGTCGCCGGCCACGGCCTTCGAGTTCAACCTGCGAGGTCTCGCCGTCGACGACGTGTTCGGCCGGCTGCGCATCGGTGGCGCGCCGCCGTTGCGCGGCGGCACGATGGACCTGCAGATCCAGGGCGCGCTGCGCCAGGCGCGCGGCCAGGCGACGACGATCGACGCGCCGCTGCAGGTGGCGTTGCGCGACACGGTGTTCGCGCTGGCGGGGGCCCGCGAGACCAAGGTCGAATCGCTGCTGCTGCCGATCGGCCTGCGCGGTCCCTTGGTGCAGCCGGCGATCGCGCTCGACGACAAGGTGCTGCAGGACGCGCTGCTGGCCGCCGGCCAGCGCGAACTGGCCAGCTTCGTGCAGGCGCAGGCCGGCAAGCTGCTCGGCGGCCTGCCCGTCGACGTGTCCGGCCTGATCGACCCGACCAAGCCGCCGGCGGAGCAGGTCGAAGCGGCGCGGCAGCGCGCCGAGGCGGAGGCGAAGCGCCTGGAGGAGGAGGCGAAGCAGAAGGCCGAGGCCGAGGCCAGGCGGCTGCAGGAGGAGGCGGCGAGGAAGGCGGCCGAGGAGGCCAAGAAGCGCCTGCCCGGTGGGCTCAAGGGCATCCTCCCTGGCGACAAGAAGGGCCAGTGACCATGCGGCGACTCGACCGCACCGGGCAGCGCATCGTGGGCGTCCTGATCGAGAAGCAGCTCGCGGTGCCCGACAGCTATCCGCTCAGCGAGAACGCGCTGGTCGATGGCTGCAACCAGAAGAGCAACCGCGACCCGGCGATGGAGCTGGCTTCGTTCCAGGTCGCCGGCGCGCTGATGGCCCTGCAGGAGGCGGGTTGGGTGGCGCGCGTCGAGGGTGGCGGGCGGGTGGCGCGGTTCCGGCATCGGCTGACCGAGGAACTCGGCGTCGACGCCGGCGACCTCGCCGTGCTCGCCGAGCTGCTGCTGCGTGGCCCGCAGGCGCCCGGGGCCCTGAAGCCGCGGGTCGCCCGCATGGGGCTCGCCGCGTCGCCCGAGGCGATCGAACAGCGGCTGCGTGGGCTGGCGGCGCGCACGCCGCCGCTGGTCGAACTGCTGCCGCTCGGTCCACGCGAACGCGACGCGCGCTGGCGCCAATGCCTGGGCGACGGCAGCGAGAGCGAGCCGGCGCCGGCCGGCGTGGCCGCCGTCGCCGCGCCGGCCGGCGTGGCCGCCGTCGCCGCGCCGGCGGCAGGTACGTCGATGGCGGTCGCCGGTGGTCTCGAGGCGCGCGTGGCCCTGCTCGAGCAGCGCCTCGCCGCCCTGCAGCAGCAGGTCGACGCCCTCGGCCGGGGGGGGGCCGGCTGATGGCCCCGCACCTGGCGGTCTACGCCCATCCGTTCGATCTCGACGCCCTGGGCGCCAACGGCGGGCTCGCGCGTCTGCGCGACCTGGGCTTCGCCGAGGTGGCACTGGCGACCAGCTACCACGACGGCCGCTGGCTGATGCCGTGGCATCCGGAGGGCAGGGTGCGCTTCCTCGAGGACGGCACGGTGCACTTCCGCCCGGGCCGCGACTACGGCCGGCTGCGGCCGCAGGCTTCGTCCCTGGTGGACGTCGCGCGGCCGTCGCCGCTCGAGCGGCTGTGCGAGGCGGCGCCGGCGGCCGGGCTGGCGGTGCGCGCCTGGACGGTCGGCACCCACAACTCCCGCCTCGGCGCGCTGCATCCCGATCTCTGCGTCGAGAACGCGTTCGGCGATCGCTATCCGTACGCGCTGTGTCCGGCGCAGCCGGCGGTGCAGGAGTACCTGCACGGCCTGGTCGCGGACCTCGGCGCGCACGACGGCCTGGGCGCGATCGAGTTCGAAGCGTTCGGGTGGATGGGCTGGAAGCACTCGAGCCACCACGACAAGAGCAGCTTCACGCCGCGGGGTCTGCTGGACTACGCGTTGTCGGTGTGCTTCTGCCCGGCGTGCTGCGAGCGCATGCGGGCCGACGGGAGCGATCCGGCGGCGGCGCGCGCCGGAGCCCGCGACCTCGTCCGTCGGCACGTGGAGTTGGCGGATGCCATGGCGCCGGCGCGGTTGCCCGAACGGATCGACGACGCCGGCCTGGCCGGGCTGGAACCCGAGGTCGCGGCGGCCGCCGCGGCGCTGTCGGCGCCGTATCGCGCCCGGATCGGCGTGCTGTCGACGCTGGGCCGGGCCCTGCGGCAGGCGATGCCGGGCGGGCTGGCCGCCGCCGTCCAGGTGCACCCGGCGACCCTGTTCACCGGCAGCCAGATGGCGCTGCCGCAGACCCAGGGGTTCCGTCCCGACGAGTACGTGCTGACGGCCTACGGCGAGACGCCGGACGGCATGCGCGCCCTGCTGCGCGGCGCGGCGACGCCGAGGCTCGACGGGCCGCCGCCGCAGCAGCGCCTCTGCATCTGGCCGAAGCCGCCCTCGTGTGCCAGCGACGAGGATCTGGGGAGGATCCGCGACCTCGCCGCCGAGCACGGCATCACGTCGATCGCGATCTACCATCTCGGCCTGCTGCCATGGCGCACGATCGAACGCGTGGCGCGTGCCTTCACCGCATGAAGTCCAGATCGGCGATCGCCGTCGTCGTTGCCCTGCTGCTCGGGACGGCCCCGGCCCAGGGTGAACCGCCGCGCCTCGTCGTCCTTTGTTCGGTCGACCAGCTGGCGCGCTGGGTGTTCGACCAGGGCCTGCCGCATCTGCCGGCCGACGGCGGCTTCCGCCGGCTGCTCGCCGGCGGGGCGCACTTCGTCGACTGCGCCTACCAGCACGCCTGCACCGAGACCGGCCCCGGGCACGCGACGATCGGCACGGGCGCGCCGGCCGCCGGCCACGGCATCGTGCGCAACAGCTGGTGGTCGGCGGCCGACCGCGCGGTCGTCTACTGCGCCGAGCAGCCGATGCCGCCGCTCCCGGAACTGCCGGAGGCCAAGGACCGTGGGCCCGGACGCCTGCTGCTGCCGACGCTAGGCGATGGCCTGAAGGCGCACGTGCGCGGCAGCAAGGTGGTGGGTGTGGCGTGGAAGGACCGCGCCGCGATCCTGATGGCGGGCAGGTCCGCCGATGCCGTGGTGTGGTTCGAGGCCCAGACCGGCAACCTGGTGACGAACACCGCCTGGACCCAGGAGCTGCCGGAGTGGATCGCCGCCTTCAACCGGGAGCGCCGCATCGATGGCTTCCACGGCTGGATCTGGGACCGCTGCGGGCCGGCAAGCGCCTACGCCGGCCTGGTCGACGACCGGCCGTACGAGGTGCCGCACCAGAACGGCAGCAACGGTCGCACGCTGCCGCAGCCCATCCACGGCGGCGCCAGCGCGCCGGGGCCGGCGTTCTACGCCCAGGCCTACGCCTCGCCGCTCGGCAACACGATGGTGCGGCTCGCCGCCGAGGCGGCGCTGGACGCCCTGGAACTCGGCCTCGACGCGACGCCCGACCTGCTCTGCGTGAGCTTCTCGGCGACCGACGTGATCGGCCACCAGTTCGGTCCCGATTCGGTCGAGGCGCGCGATGCCCTGCTGCGGCTCGACCGCGACCTCGCCCTGCTGCTCGAGGGCATCGAGCGCCGGGTCGGCGCGGGCCGCTACGCGGTGTTCCTGACCGCGGACCACGGCGTCGGACCGACGCCCGAATGGGCGCGCGAGCAGGGCGTCGATGCCGGCCGCGGGGCCCTGCGCAAGGACGCGCGGGCGGCGGCGGAGAAGGCCCTGAGCCGTGCGTTCGGCGCGCCGCCGAGCGGCAAGCGCTGGTTCGCCCACGTCGACGGGGACACCTTCTGCCTCGACCCCGAGGTGCTGGAGGCTGTCGGCGGTGCGGGCGACGCGGCGACCTTGCGGCGCCTGGCGGCGCGCACGGCCGCGGCCGCGGCGGCTGCGACGGCGGGCGTGCAGGCGGCCTACGCGACCGAGGACCTGCTGCTGCAGTCGGCGGCGCACGATCCGCTGCGCACGGCGCTGCTGCACGCGCTGTGTCCCGGCCGGACCGGCGACGTGGTGCTGGTCGGCAAGCCCTATTGGCTCGATGGCCGCACGCCGGCGTCGCATGGCACACCGCATCCCTACGACCGCGAGGTGGTGGCGCTGGCGATGGGGCCGGGCGTGCCGCCGGGCAGCCGGTTCGCGGCGCCGATCACGCCGGGGTTCGGCGTGGTGCTGTTCGCCGCCATGCTCGGGGTACCGCGACCGCCCGGCGCCGTCGACCCGCTGCCAGCGGGTCTGCTCGGAACCCGCTGAACGCCCGGCTCCGGTGCCGACGCGCGCTCGAGCGCCTTCGCCCCCCGACCGCACCGACGGCGGCGATGGGGTAGCATGCTGCGTCCCGATTCCCAGCCGCCGGCGGTGCGGCGGAGGCTCATGCAGCGACTGATCGATCAGCATCCCCTGCGGCGTGGCGCGCACGCGACCCGCGACGACGGCATGTGCGCGATGGAGATGGTGGCCTGGCTGGCCGGCGAGCCGCACAGCGACGAGCCGACCTGTGCCTGTCCGGTGGTGGCGGCCTTCGTGCGCGCCTGCAACGACGCGATGAACGATGCGGCCCGGAACCGCTGCCTGCGACCGCTGGTGCCGCGGCTGGTCAACACGCGGGCGAGCGCGGCCGTCGAACGGCAGCGTGGCTTGCTGGTGGTCGACTGGCTGGTGCGCCGCCTGCTGCCCGCCTGGCTGCGGCGGCGGCGCCGAACGGACGAGGCGCGGTTGCTCGCCGAGCTGCCGCCGGTGCTCGGACCCGAGGACCTCGCCACCAGCCTGCGGGCCGTCGAGCACTTCGCTCCCGACCAGCAGGTCGCGCGCTGGGTGCTGCAGCGGGCGGCGGAAGGACTGCCGCCGGCGCGGTTCGTCGCCGGCGCCGTGCAGGTGGCGCGCGCGCTCAACGACGCCAGCACCTGGACCGAGGTGGTCGGCTGCATCGAGCAGCTGGTGGCCTGCGGCCACACGGCGCCGCCGCGCAGCGCCGCCGACGAGGTCCGGTAGGCGGCGCGCCGGTCGCCGCCCGCGGCGGGCCACGGCGGTGTTTGGCGTTCGTTCGGTCGCCGCCTAGACTGCGGACCCATGGGTGGCTACTGGCACGGGGTCCGGCGATGGACCTGAGCGAGTTCGTCCGCCGGCTGCGCGAACCGGCCGACGATGCGGTGGCGACGGTCGATGCCTGGCACTGCACCGAGGCGCGGCCGGCGCGCATGGCGCCGTTCCCGGACTGGCTCTGCCCCGACCTGAAGGAGGCGCTGGCAGCCCGCGGCATCGTCGAACTCTACCGCCACCAGCGCGAGGCCGCCGACCTGCTGCACGGCGGCCGGCATTGCGTCGTGGCGACGGCGACCGCGTCGGGCAAGTCGCTGTGCTACCACCTGCCGGTGCTCGACGCGCTGCTGCGGCACGGCCTCGATGCGCGGGCGCTCTACCTGTTCCCGACCAAGGCCCTGGCGCGCGACCAGATGGCGGCCGTCGAGCGGCTCCTGGCGGCGAGCGGGCGCGGCGACCTCACGGTGGCGGTCTACGACGGCGACACGCCGCCGAGCATCCGGCAGGCGCTGCGCGACCGCGGCACGCTGGTGCTGACCAACCCGCACATGCTGCACCAGGGCATCCTGCCGAACCACACCAAGTGGCAGGGGCTGTTCACCGGCCTGCGCTACGTCGTCGTCGACGAACTGCACACGCTGTCGGGCATCTACGGCTCGCACGTCGCCAACGTGCTGCGCCGGCTGCGCCGCATCTGCCGCCACTACGGCAGCGAGCCCGTGTTCTGCGGCGCCTCGGCGACGATCGGCAACGCCGGCGAACACGCCCGCCGGCTGTTCGAGGTGCCGGTGCACGTGGTCGACGAGGACGGCAGCCCGGCGGGCCGCAAGCACTTCCTGTTCCTGAACCCGCGGGTCGTCTCGGCGGCGTCCGGCATGCGCGTGCCGGCCAGCGAGGCCGCGCGCCAGCTCGGCGGCCGGCTGTTGCAGAGCGACCTGCAGGCGATCTTCTTCGCCCGTTCGCGCAACCAGACCGAGGTGCTGCTCAAGTACCTGCGCGACGAGGCGAAGGCCCGCCATCTCGACCAGGAGCGCGTCGCCGGCTACCGCGGCGGCTACCTGCCGAACCTGCGGCGATCGATCGAGCAGGGGCTGCGGGAAGGCCGCATCCGCACCGTGGTGTCGACCAACGCGCTCGAACTCGGCGTCGACATCGGCAGCCTCGACGTGTGCGTGCTGGTCGGCTACCCGGGCACGGTGTCGAGCACCTTCCAGCGCGCCGGTCGCGTCGGCCGGCGCTCGCAGGAGAGCGCCGTCGTGCTGGTGGCGCGCAGTTCGGCGATGGACCAGTTCCTGGTGCAGCAGCCCGGCTACCTGTTCGACGCGCGCCGCGACCAGGTCTGCATCGACCCGGACAACGCGATCATCCTCACCAACCACGTGCGCTGCGCCGCGTTCGAGCTGCCGTTCGGCGAGGACGAGGCGTTCGGGCAGGCCGAGGGCACCCGCGCGGTGCTCGACTTCCTGGCCCACGATCTGGGCGTGCTGGTGCACCAGGGCGGTCGCTTCCACCATGCCGACCGCACCTACCCGGCCGAAGGGGTGAGCCTGACGGCGGCCGACATGGACAACGTCACGATCCAGGACGTCGAATCGCGCACGATCCTGGCGGAGATCGACCGGCCGTCGGCGATCACCGAGGTCCATCCGGGGGCGATCTACGGCCACCAGGGCGACACCTGGCTGGTCGAGCGCTTCGACTACGACGATCGCCGCGCGTTCGTGCG
Organism: Planctomycetota bacterium; assembly: GCA_019636245.1. Classification (GTDB taxonomy): domain Bacteria; phylum Planctomycetota; class UBA1135; order UBA1135; family UBA2386; genus JAEUHS01. Next base: position 55,748 of record JAHBXX010000013.1, read on the forward strand.
CCGCGTCGACGCCGACTACTACACCGAGGCCGACACCGAGACCGAGGTCAGGATCCTGCAGCTCGACGAGCGGCAGGATCACGGCAGCTACACCGCGCACCGGGGCGAGGTGCACGTGAGCACGCTCGCGAAGGCGTTCAAGAAGATCAAGTTCTACAGCCGCGAGAACGTCGGTACCGGCGCGATCCACCTGCCGCCGGAGGAGTTCGACACCGAGGCCTGCGCGCTGGTGCTGGCGAGCGGACTCACGGCCCGGCTCGGGCTGAAGAAGGGCGGCGAGGCCAGCTGTCTGCAGGGGGTCGGCGAACTGCTGCAGGGCTTGGTGCCGCTGTTCGTGCGCGTCGATCCCGGCGACGTGCGGGTGCTCGCCGAGGCGTTGCAGCCGCACTTCGAGGCGCCGGCGCTGCTGCTCTACGACCGGGTGCCGAACGGCGTCGGCCTCGCCGAACGCATCTTCCGCTGCCACCGCGAGATCCTCGCCGCGGCGCTGCGCCTGGTGCAGAAGTGCGCGTGCCGCAGCGGCTGTCCGGCGTGCATCGGGCCTTCGGCGGGGCTCGGTGGCCGCAGCAAGGCGGTCGCGGCGGCGATCCTGGAGGGCATGCTGCACGGCGAGCCGACGGCGGACGCCGTGGCGGTGACGGCGTGGTAGCGCCCGACCGCGACCGCCTGCGCCGGGCGTTCCGGGTCGCGGGCGGCGGCGCGGCGGAGCCCGCCGGCGGGCCGTCGGCGGACCTGCGCACGTTCCTGCAGCAGCGCGCCGACCGGTTCCGCGCCCCGCCGCGGCCGATCGTCGACCTGCCGCCCGGGGCCGAGGTGCGCGGCCCGCACGGGGTCTTCTGGCGGCGCGAACTGCGCTATCCGCGGGAGCACGTGCATGGCAGCGCGCCGCTCGCCGCCGCCTGGCGGCTCGACGGGCCACGGCTGGCGGCGCTCGCCAAGGACCGCGCGTTCGCCGACCTCGACCCGATGCGCTGCTTGTTCGTCGACACCGAGACCACGGGCCTCGCCGGCGGCGCCGGCACGATCGTGTTCGCCTACGGCCTCGGGTTCCTCGACGAACAGGAGCTGGTGCTCGAACAGCTGTTCCTGCGCGACTTCGGCGAGGAACCGGCGCTGCTGCGCCACGTGGCGGCCCGCCTCGCCGAACGGCCGGTGCAGGTGACGTTCGTCGGCAAGAGCTACGACCGCCACCGCATCGCCGCGCGGATGGCGGTGCACAAGGTGCGCGCGCCGGTGCTGACCGCGCCCCACCTCGACCTCTACCACCTGACGCGTCGTGCGCACGGCGGTTCGTTGCCGAACGCCCGCCTCGGCACGGTGGAGGCGCACCTGCTGGGCCTGGCCCGCGACGACGACCTGCCCGGCAGCGAAGCGCCGGCGGCGTTCCTCGACTGGATCCGCGACCGCACCGGCCCGGTCGATCGCGTGCTCGAGCACAATCGCCTCGACGTGCTGAGCCTCGTCGCGCTGCTCGGCCGGCTCGCCGGCCGGATCAACCGTGCGGACGGTGGCAGCGAGCCGGAGCCGGCGGCACGGGATCGAAGTCGGGCTCGGTGAACGGATGGCAGCGGCCGAGCCGCCGCAACGCCAGCAGGCCGCCGCGCACGGCGCCGTGCGCGCGCAGCGCGTCGAGCGCGTAGCGGGAGCAGGTCGGCCGGAACCGGCAGGTCGGCGGCTTCCACGGGCTCACCAGGCAGCGGTAGAGCCAGACCGGCGCCATCAGGATCCACTTCACGGCGGTGGCCGCCGTCGTCGCGGCGCCTCCCGCTTCTGCAGCGCCCGCTGGACCAGGGGCAACAGCTCGGCGCGCAAGCCGGCCAGCGGGAACCGCTCCGGCCGGGGGCGCGGGATCAACACGATGTCGATGGCGCCGGGCAGCCGGTGGCGCTCGAGGCGGAAGGCCTCGCGCAACAGGCGCTTCAGCTTGTTGCGCCGGACGGCGCCGCCGTGCTCCTTGCTGACCGAGACGCCGAGCCGCGACGCCGCGGGGTCGCGTTCGCCCAGGGCGAACACGACCACCGTCAGCCAGTCGCCGCTGGCCCGCTGGCCGCGTTGGTAGACGCGGCGGAACTGCCGCTGCGACCGCAGGCGCTGCTCGGCCCGCAGCGTCGCTGGGGCGACCGGGTCGAGCGTCACCAGGGGCGCGCTCCCGCGGTCACTGGTCGAGCGCCTTCATCGCCAGCGTGACCTTGTCGCTGGAGGGCGGCAGGTTCGAGGTGGCCAGGAACTTGCGGAAGTCGGCCTTGGCCTCCTCGGTGCGCTTCAGCTCCATCAGCACGCGCCCGCGATTGTAGTAGTCGACGCTGCGCTTGGGGTCCAGCTCGAGCACGCGGTTGAGCTGCACCAACGCCTGGTCGTGCTGCTTGCGGTTGTAGTGGTGGTCGGCGAGCAGCGCCCGCACCTCGAGTTCCTCGTTCTCGAGCGCGCGCAGGCGCTGCACCTGCTCGGTCTCGTAGGCCGGCACGAGGGTGCGCTCGACTTCGCGCTTCACCGTCTGCTGGTCGGTCGCCGCCTGGGTCAGGTAGGAATTGGCGGCCGCGACGAAGGCCAGGTCGTCGCCGAGGTCCTGCGCGATCTGCAGCTGGTGGCTCCAGGCGAGGCGCAGGACCTCGCCGCGGGCGATCAGCACGTCGAGCACGCCCTTGGCCTCGAGCAGCAGCTTCTGCCCCTCCGCGCGGCGCTCGTCCGCGGTCTGCAGCAGCTCGGCGCCGTCGGGCGCGCGCGACGCCTGGCCGCGCAGGCGGACCTCCTCGCCGAGCCGGCGCCGCCCCTGCTTCTGCAGCGCCATCGCATAGGGCAGCAGCACGAACGGCTCGTGCCTGGCCGGGGCCCGGCGGGCGTAGACCTGCGCGAGCGTCCGGGTCGCCTCGTCGAGCAGGCGGTGGTCGGTGCTGAGCGCGCTGCCGCTCTGGCGCAGCAGCACCGTGCCGCGCAGGGCCTGCAGCTGGTAGTCGTCCGGGTCGATGGCGAGGCCGCGGTCGACCTGGTCGAGCGCCTGTTCGAGGCGACCGCCCTCGAAGTAGTACTTGGCGTTGCGCTGGTGGCTGGCGAGCAGCTGCTGCTGCTCGTGGTCCAGGGAACTGCAGCTCGCGAGCAGCAACAGGAGGGCGGCGTGGCGCATCGGCAAGGGGGCGGTTGCGGGCGGCGTCGGGCGGCGCGGGGGAGGGTCCGCCGCGGGGGAGGGAGGATACGGGCCGGGAACCACCGCGCAAAGCGCCGCGACCGGGGGCGCGGGATGCGGTAGCCTGCGGCCTCGGGCCCAAGCCATGACCTCCACCGCCACCTCGCGCCGTTCGTTCCTCGGCGGAGCCGCCGCCTCGGCGGCCGCCATCGCCGCCAGTGGTTCCCTCGGCGCCCTGCGCGCGGCGATGCCGGTGCACCAGGGCGGCGCCCGCCTGCGGATCGGTGTCGTCGGCATCGGCGGCCGCGGCGCGGGCGCGACGGCGAATGCGCTGCTGGCGCATCCCGAGAACGTGCTGCATGCCGTCGGCGACGCCTTCGCCGACCGGCTCGAGATCGGCCTCGCCGAGGTGACCGTGGCGCTCGCCGAGCGGCAGCGTCAGCAGCAGGTCGACGTGCCGCCCGAGCGGCGCTTCGTCGGCATCGACGCGATCGACCAGGTGCTGGCGGCCGGCGTCGACGCGATCGTGCTGGCCACGCCGCCCGGCTTCCGGCCCGCGCAGATCGAGAAGGCCGTCGCCAAGGGCGTGCACGTGTTCGCGGAGAAGCCGATCGCCGTCGACGCGCCCGGCGTGCGCCGGGTGCACGCGGCCTGCCAGCTCGCCGCGACCAAGGGCCTGTCGATCGTCAGCGGCCTCGTCTACCGCTACCACGAAGGCCGCCGCCGGCTCGTCGAACGCCTGCACGAAGGCGGCGTCGGCGAGATCCTGGCGATCCAGGGCGACTACATCACCAACGAGCTGTGGAGCTGGCCGCGGCAGCCGCAGTGGTCGCTGCTCCAGTGGCAGGTGCGCAACTGGCTCTACTACCCGTGGCTGTCCGGCGACCTGATCGCCGAGCAGCACATCCACACGCTCGACATGATGGCGTGGATCAAGCGCGACGTGTACCCGACCGGCGCGGCCTCGCTCGGCGGCCGGCAGAAGCGCGTCGATCCGCTGTTCGGCACCGTCTACGACCACTTCGCCACCATCTACGAGTGGGACGACGGCACCCGCGGCTACAGCTACTGTCGGCAGCAGGACAACTGCTGGCGCAACGTCAACGAGTACGTGCTCGGCACGGAGGGACGGGCCAACGTGTTCCAGGGCACGATCGCCGGTGCCCACGCGTGGCGGTTCGACGGCAAGGTGCCGGAACCCTACCAGCGCGAGCTGACCGACATGTTCGCGGCGATCCGCGGTGGCCAGCGCATCGACAACGGCGACTACATGTGCAGGAGCACGCTGATGGCGCTGATGGGCCGCATGGCGGCCTACACCGGCCAGCGCATCACCTGGGACCAGGCGTGGAACAGCCAGGAGGTGCTGATGCCGGAACCGCTCGACTGGGACGGCGAACCGCCGCCCAGCGAGGTCGCCCGGCCGGGGGTGACCAAGTTCGTCTGAACGGCCGGGGCCCGAGTCCCGGAACGGAAACGGCGACCCGCCGATGCCATCGTCGCGTGACGCGGCGGGAGCGCAGCCGGCCGGCGGCCGCCGGGGCCGCGTGGTAGGGTTCGCGGCGTGAACACGATGACAGTCATGGGGCCAGCTGGCGCGTGGGCGCCGACCGGTGCGGGGAGCGACGTTCCCGTGGCGTTCGCCGACTGCCGGCGGCAGGGCGATCGTCGGTGCCGGCCGACGCCGATCTGGAGCCGGTATGCGCTGTTCGGCGGTCGCCGCCGCGCGGTGCGGCGGACGGGCGAGCGGGAGGGCGCGTTCGTCGACGTGCACGGTCCGGGCCTCCTCCTCCTGGTGACCGCGATCGTCGCGCTCAACGTGCTCGACGCCTGGTTCACGCTGCTGTTCCTGTCGCACGGCGGACGCGAGCTGAATCCCGTCGTGCAGATGGTGCTCGACCTCGACAGCCATCCGTGGCCGTTCGTCGGCTTCAAGACGATCGGCATCGGCCTCGCCTGCGCGTTCCTGGTCCTGACCGAGAACTTCCGCCCGGCCCGCCTCGGGCTGTGGTTCGTGTTCGGCGGCTACACGCTGCTGCTCGCCTGGCACCTGTACCTCTTCGCCGGCCTGCCGCCGGCGAACTGATCGGCTCGACAGCGTGGCCGACCGGGGGCCATGATGCCGCCCGGATGCGCCGCCACCCCGGAGCCTGCCCCGCATGCGCCTGGTGCGCATCCTGACCCGACCGAACCTGGGCGGGCCGATGCAGCAGGCGATCGCCCTGTGGCACGCCCACCGCGCCCTCGGCGTGCAGACCCTGCTCGTCACGGGAGTCGTCGACGGCGCCGAGACCGCGGTCGATGGCGCGGCGGCAGGGTTGCCGATCCTGGCCTACGAAGAGGCCTGCCGGCTCGGCCCGGCTGCCGCCGGCTGGGTCGTGCTGCCACACCTGCGCCGCGGCCTGGCGCCCTGGCGCGACGTGCGGGCGGGCCAGGCCTTGCGCCACCTGTTGCGGCGGGTGCGGCCGGACGTCGTGCACACCCACACCAGCAAGGCCGGGTGGCTGGGGCGGCGCGCGGCGATGCGCTGCGGCGTGCCGTGGATCGTGCACACGTTCCACGGCCACGTGTTGCAGGACTACTTCGGCTGGCTGGGCTCGGCCTGGATGCGGGCCCTCGAGCGGCGGCTGGCGGCACGCACCGACGTGCTGGTCGCGGTCAGCGACAGCTGCGCCGAGGAACTGGCCGCCGCCGGCGTAGCCGGGCGCGGGCGGTTCCAGGTGGTGCCGCCGGCGGTGCCGCTGCCGGCCCTGCTGCCGCGCGCGGTCGCGCGGTCGCAGCTCGGCATCCCGCCGGCGCAGGTGAGGCTGGCCTGCGTCGGGCGCCTGGTGCCGATCAAGCGCGTCGAGCACTTCGTCGACCTGCTGGCCGGGCAGCCGACCTGGCATGGCGACGTGTTCGGCGATGGGCCGCTGCGCGCGGAACTGGCGGCCCGCATCGCCGCGCGCGCGGCCGGCCGCGTGCACCTGCGCGGCGCCGTGCCCGCCGTGGCCGGGCTGCTGCCGGCCTACGATGCGCTGGTCGTGCCGAGCGTGCGCGAAGGCTGCCCGCTGGTCGCGGTCGAAGCGTTCGCGGCCGGGGTGCCGGTCGTCGGCTACGACGTGCCCGGCGTGCACGACGCCCTGGCCCAGGGGCGTGGGGTGCTGGTGCCGGCGGCGGCGGGGGTGCCGGGGCTCGCCGCGGCCGTGGCGGCGACCGTTGCGGAGCCCGCCAGGGTCGCCGCGTGCACCGCGGCGGCGCGCGGTGCCATCGATCGTTTCGAGCCGTCCGCCGTCGCCCGGCGGCTGCTCGCCCTCTACGACCTGCGCAACCGCGGCGGCGGCCGTTACGATGCCGCCCCGTCGGGCTAGGCGCCCCTGGCTGTCGCATGCGCTCCACCCTGCTGCCATGGTTCCTGCTGTCGTGCGCTGCCTGCGGCGACATCGATGTGCGCTCGGTGCGCACCCGCGACGGGATGCTGGCCGGCGAGTGGACGGGTTCGTGGCAGTCGCTGCAGGGCGGCGGCGACGGCATGCTCCTGCTGCGGATCCAGGACTTCGGCGGCGAACCGGTGGTCGGCGTGCAGATCTCCCATCCCTGCCTGCCGCCGGCCGACTACGAGTTCCGCGCCACGGCGTCGACGTTCGAACTGCTGGCGGCGGGAGAAGTGGTCTTCGGCGCCGTGCTCGGGCCGGAGCGCACCCTGGTCGGGACCTACGGCTGCGCGGTCGATACCGGGGCGTGGGACGCCACCTGGCAGCGCACCCTGCCCGACCCGGTCGACCTGAGCGGGCAGTGGCTCGGCAGCGTGGCGGTGCCCGACCTGCCGCCGCGCACGCTGGTGTTGCAGCTCTGGCAGACCGTGCGTTCGGGGGCGCTGGTGATCGAGGGCACGCTGCGCCTGCCGGAGGTCATGGTGCAGCCGCTGGCGATCGTCGGCACCGTGCAGTTCCGCGACGGCGCCTTCGACCTCGTGCTGGTCAGCGCGGCCAGCGCGTTCCCCCTGGTCCACCTGGCCGCACTCGGCGACACGCCGACGCGGCGGATCACCGGTGGCCAGCTGCAGGCGGCGATCGATCCGTCGTTGCCGCTCGTGCAGGCGACGTGGGAAGCCCAGTGGCAGCAGCGCTGAGGGCTGCCGGCCGGCGATGAGCGAAGTCGGCGACGGCGACTTCCTCGGCGCCTTCGCGGTCGTGGAGCGGGCTGGGCGGATCCTGTTCGTCGGCAACGACCGCACGATCGGCGGCCGGGACGTGCGCACGTGGGACCTGCCGGGCGGACGCGTCGAGCCCGGCGAGCTGCTCGGCGAGGCCCTGGCGCGCGAGCTGGCCGAAGAGACGGGGCTGCGCCTGCTCGGTCCGCCGCGCTTCCTGTTCGTGCAGGAGGGCGAACGCCGCGGTCCCGGCGGTCGCCTGCACGCCTGGCGGTCGTTCTTCTTCGCGGTCGACGTGGCCGGCGAACCCGTGGCGGGCGCCGAGGTGCGGGCGGTGCGCTGGATGGACCCCGGCGAGCGGGAGCGCGAGCTCACGGCGCCCTACCACGACAGCTTCCGGCGGTGGCTCCAGCAAGGCGGCGCCTTCCACGGTTCGACCTGGCGCGATTGAGATCGAATCCTGCGACCGCGGGCGGCGGGCGTGCACTCTGCCCGCATGCTGGTTTGCGCTGCCCTGCTGCCGCAGGTCCTGCTGACGGTGCCGCTCGATGGTGGGCCGGTGCGCTTCGGCGCGCCGCTGCCGGCGGCGGCCGTGGCCCGGGGACTGCGCGCAACGGGCGACGCCGCGCTGCAGTGGCGGCGGCTGCCGATCGGCGACCCCCGCGCGGATCCGGTGTGGGTGGAGCTCGCGCTGACGGGGCGCGGCAGCGCACGGATCGTGGCCGGCGGCGACGGGCCCTGTCCGGACGGCTGCGGTCCGGTGGTGCGGTGGGAGTCGCGGCAGCAGGAGGGCCCGCACGGCCGCGAGTCCACGGCGACGTGGCTCTGGCACACCGGCGAACGCGACGTCGTGCTGCGGGTCGAGTTCACGGCCGGTGCGGCGATCGACGGCGAGACCTTCGCGGGGGGCGAAGCGATGACCTGCTGGGAGGGCGATGCGGCGTCGCGGGCGCGCGTCCTGTGCCGGCTGCCGCGGGCGGTGTTCGTCGCGGCGGGCATCCTGCCGCCGGCGGGATCGATCGGCGCCGACCTGCGGCGGGAACTGGCCGCGACGTCGGCGCACCTCATGGAACTGCCGGGCCGACGCGGCGCGGGTGACTTCGCCCGCAGCGGCGGCGTCGTCACCAACCTCGAGTTCGACACCACGCTGGCGATGCTGCGCTTCGCCCTGGCGACCGGCGAGGGCGCGGCGCTGGCCAGGGCACGCCGGTGTGCCCAGCACCTGCGCGACCGCGACCTCGACGGTCGCACCGGTCTGCCGTTCCCGCACGGCCCGGAGCACCGCACGGGCACCCCGGCGCCCGGGCACGCCTGGTTGCAGGGGCTCTTGTGGACCGGTCTGTGGTTCGCCGACGATGGCCTGCTGGCCGCGGCGCGTGCCCTGGCGCACGGACTCGCCGCGCTGCCGCCCGGAGGCGAACGCGCCAGCGAGCGGGCGCGCGACTTCGCCTGGCCGCTGGGCGAACTCGAAGCGTGGCTCCGCTGCGAGGACGATCCGGTCGTCGCCCTGGCGGCCGACCGCCTCGCGGTCGCGATCGCCAGCCGCTACGACGCGACGGCGCGCACCTTCCGCTTCGGCGAGGGCGAGGTGGGGCGTGGCCAGTACCTCGAGCGGGCGTGGATCACGGGCGGCATCGTGCTGCCCGCGCTGCGGGCCCACCTGCGCCGGCGGCCCGATCCGGGGCTGGCGGCGCGGGTGCACGCCGTCGAGCTGGCCCTGGTGCGGCAGGTCGCGACGGCGGGGGCGGGGGTCGCGACGCACTGGCGCACGGCGGCCGGCGCGGTCTACGCGGTGCACGTGGCCCGCGACGATCCGCGTGCCGTGCTGCTGTGCGAAGGGCTGTCGGCGCCGGCGCTGGCGCGGCTGCTGCGCCGCAGTGCGGTGGGCGATGCGCTGACCGGATCGCTGCGTGTCGACGACCCGGATCTCGCGACCAGCTGGACGATGGTGGCCCGCTGCGAGTGGGTCTGGCGCTGACGGCAGGTCAGCGCGGAGCCGCTCCGCGCACGTCGATCGTGCCCGTCAGGTCGTCGTCGCCCCGCAGCACGGCGATGCGCAGGCCGCGGCCGCGTTGCTGCTCGAGGAACCGGGCGAGGTCCCGCCGGGAGGTCACCGGCAGCTCGCGTGGACCGAGGCGGCTCTGCGCGAAGACCGCCAGCAGCACGTCGCCGGGCACCAGCCCGATGGCCTCCGCCGGGGACCCGGGCCGCACCTCGCGCACCTGCAGCACCGCGGGGAACAGCGGCACGCGCCACATGTTCTTGTCGCGGTAGAAGGCCAGCGTCACCTTGCGCACCAGGGCGGGATCGGCGTCGGCGCTGCGCTCCTCGAAGCTGGCGCCGATCGCCGCCAGCGTCACGGCGTCCGTACGGGTGATCGGCACCGGGGCCAGGCGCAGGTCCTGGTTGGCACGGCGCAGCCGCAGCGGCAGCGGTCGGTCGGGCTCGGCGGTGACGATGCGCCGCAGGTAGTCGACGGCCGTGCGCACGCTCTGGTCGCTGATCGCCAGCAGCACGTCGCCGCGCCGCAGGCCGGCGGCGGCAGCCGGGCTGTCGGGATCGACCTCGCTGACCACGACGCCGTCGCCGCCATCGCGGATCTCGATGCCCAGCCAGGCGGCGTCGGCGGCGAACGCGAAGCTCTGGCTCTGCAGCAGTTCGTGCTGGAAGACGTCGCGCACGACGTCCATCGGGATGGCGAAGCCGATGTTCTCGGCGCCCATCGCCATGGCGTTGTTGATGCCGACCAACTTGCCGGTGATGTCCAGCAACGCGCCGCCGCTGTTGCCCTGGTTGATCGCGGCGTCGGTCTGCAGCAGGTCCGAGTAGGTGCGCACACCCTCCGGCGTGCGCACCTGGATCGACCGGCCGACGGCCGACAGCACGCCGCTGGTCACGGTGTTGGCGTGACCCTGGGGGTTGCCGATCGCGATCAGCGTCTCGCCGATCATCAGGTCGCCGGAGCGGCCGATCTCGGCGGCGTGCACGGTCTCGCCAGCCTCGAGTTCGAGTTGCAGCAGGGCCAGGTCCCGGTTCGCCGACGAGCTGAGGACCCGGGCGGCGCGCTGCCGGCCGTCGCGCAGCTTCACCTGGACGCCGAGCCGGTTGGGCCGGTCGTCCTGCAGCACGGGCGCGACCACGTGCCAGTTGGTGATCACCAGCCCGCGCTCGTCGAGGATCACCCCCGAACCCTGCCCCTCGGTGACCGGCGTCGGGCGCCCCTGCGCGTTGGACTGCAGGTAGATGCTCACCACGCAGTCCTGGGCGCGCTGCACCGCCCGGACGATCGGGGTCAGGCGCAGGTCGCGCTCGTTGGCATCGGGCTCCACGACCTGCAGCACGTTGGCGTTGCGTTCGACCAGCCGGCCGGGACTCTGGGCGGGGGTCGGATCGGCGGCGAGGGCCATCAGGACGATCGGGACGATCGGGACGAGGCGGCGCATCGGGTGCATCGGCTCCGGCAGGACGAACGGGACCGCGGATCGCTCCGGGCGGCCATCGACTCCCGATGGCCGGCAGCGCACCATACCCGGCATGTTCTTCCGCTTCGTCACGGCCGTCCCGCTGCGCTGGGTGGACGTCGATTCCGCCGGCGTGGTCAACAACGCCGTGTTCCTGAGCCTGATGGAACAGGCCCGCTACCTGTACTTCCAGCACCTCGGCGTGCTGACCGGCCACGAAGTGCCCTTCGTGCTGGCCGAGACCACGGTCCGGTTCGCGCGCCCGGGGCGCCTGGGGCAGGCCATCGAGGTGGCGGTGCGGACGCGCAGCCTCGGCAACACCAGCCTGCTGATGGACTACGAGGTACGCGCCGGCGACGAGGTGCTGGTGACGGCGAAGGCGACGCTGGTCTTCGTCGACCGCGACCTGCGGCCGCGCGCGGTGCCGGCGGACTGGCGCGCGGCGATCGAACAGTTCGAGGAGATGTCCGCGGGCTAGTCGCGGCGGGTCAGGACCCCGGCTCGCCGCCCGCCGGGCGGGCGGCGCCGAACGCCGCTGCCTGGTGCTGGGGGGCGGCGGCCAGGACGGCAGCGAGCGCCGCGCGCAGTTCGCGGTGGCCGGCGGCGCCCTCGGCGGCGGCCAGCACGTCGCCGGCGCCGAGGCCACGCCAGAACGCCGGTTCGTCGATCGGGACGGCGGCCGGACCTTGCAGGGCACGGGCGCAGGCCGAGCGGTCGCGGCTGGCCAGGGCGCGGCAGGCCAGCGGTCTTGCCGCGTAGGCGGCGCAGGCGCCGCCGGCGAGCAGCGGGCAGGCCTGGCCGACCAGCTGGTTCCAGGCCAGCGCCGCCGTTGCGCGCAGTGCCGCGACGACCTGGGCGCGCAGTGCCGGCTGGTCGTGCACGGCCGCCGCCAGCCGCAGCGCCTCGCCGAACGTCACCCCGACGGGCAGATGGCAGCAGGCGTCGCAGCCACGGCCGCAGGCCCAAGCGTCGGCGGTGGGCGGGGCGAGCAGCGGTGCCAGCGCGGCGTGCACCACCGCAGCCCGCTGGGCGGGCGCGGCCGCTGCGTCGTCGGCCAAGGCCTGCGCCGCTGCCTCGGCACCCCGATAGAACTCCGTCTGGCTCACGTGGCGCGCGCCTCGGTCGGTGATGGCGGCCACAGCAGCACAAGCCGCCCACGCATGCCAGCAGCGGCGCCCCGAAGCCGCTATCTTCCCGGCGATGACCGGTTGGCGACGGCGGTGGTTGGCGATCCTCGGATGCGTCGGGGCTGCGGCCTGGTTGCCGTGCGTGCCGGCACGGGCCCAGGAGCCGGCGCCGCCGACGGAGTTCGAGCTCGTGCTCGCCGACGCCCGCAAGAAGCTGCAGAAGGGCGATCTCGGCGCCGCCCGGGCGGCGTTCGAGGAGATCCTCGAGGCCGCCGAGGAGGAGCCCGCGGCCGAACGTCCGGCGCCGGCGCTCGTCGAGGCGGCCTGGCTCGGGCTGTTCGACATCGACCTGCGCCGGGGCGACTACGAACGGGTGCGGGATGCGCTCGCCGCGGCGCCCGCGCCGTTCCGCGCCGGTCGCGAGGCGACCCTGGTGGAGGCGCAGGCCTTGACGCGGCTCGGCGACTACGCCCGGGCCGGGGAGCTGCTGCAGGCGCTGCTCGAGCGCGGCGACGACCTGCAGGTGCGGCATGAGCTGGGCGAGGTGCTCGCCCGTGCCGGGCAGCGGCGACGCGCGCGGGAACTGTGGCAGCAGAACGCCGCGCGGCCGGCAGCGGCGGACCCGCAGCAGCGGGCCTACCAGGGCCGGTCCCTGTGGCGCCTCGGCGGTCGCGACAACCTCGAGGCCGCCAGCCGCGCGCTGGTCGACAGCCTGCAGCGCGCGCCGGAACTCGCCGTGGCGCGCATCACCCTTGGCTTGCTGCGGTTCGAGGCCTACGGCGAGGCGAAGGGCTTTCCCAGCGGGGAGTCGTACCTGACCAAGGTGCTCGACCAGCATGGCGACCTCGAGGAGGCGCTGCTGGCCATGTACCGGATCCGCAGCGCCAACGGCATCAAGGACCCGGGCCGCACCGAGCAGTTCCTCGAGCGCGTGTTCGACCGCAATCCACGCTGTGTCGAGGCGATCACCCTGCGGGCTGCGAACGTGCTCGACGACCGCCGCTACCACGACGCGGCGCAGATGCTCGACTCGGCGCTGGCGATCGATCCGAACGACCGCGAGACGCTCTGCCACCGCGCGGCGGCGGCATGGCTCCTGCACGACGAGGGTGCCTACGCCGGGTTCCGGGAGCGGGCATTGCGCGGCGACCCGGGCTGGCCCGATGCCGACCGCATCCTCGGCGACCATCTGGTCGCGCTGTACCGGTTCGCCGACGCGCTGCCGTTCTACGCTGCGGCCGCGGCGCTGGCGCCGGACGACGTGCCGACCCTGCACGGCATGGCCCGGGCCTCGATCTACACCGGGGACGGCGCCCGGGCGCGCGAACTGCTCGAACGCGCCAAGGCGCTCGCGGCCGGGCTCGTCGACCCGTGGCGCAACAACGCCCTGGCGGTGCAGCAGCTGCTCGATCGCGAGTACACGACGGTCGAACACGGCGGCTTCCAGTTGCAGATGCACCGCGACGACCTGGAGGTGCTGCAGGCCTACCTGATGCCCGTGCATCTGGCGGCGGCGGAGGAACTCGGCGCAAAGTACGGCTGGCGGCCCGAACGCTCGACCCGGGTCGAGGTGCTGCACACCTGGGACGATTTCTCGGTGCGCACGGTCGGCTTCCGCGGCTTCACCGCACTCGGCGCCTGCTTCGGTCGCCTGATCACCCTCGTGTCGCCCGGCGACGCCGACCTGCGGCGGCAGGACTTCATGTGGGAGGCGACGGCCTGGCACGAGTACACGCACGTGCTGACGCTGGGCCTGAGCCGCCATCGCGTGCCGCGCTGGCTGACCGAGGGCTTCTCGGTCTACGAGGAGAAGGTGCGCGACCCGACCTGGGAGCGCGGCATGGACCGCGAGCTGTTCGATGCCTTCCACAACCGGGACATCCCGCCGGTGCGACTGCTGAACCGCCTGTTCCGGGGTTCGCGCATCCTGTTCGGCTACTACCAGGGTGGCTTGATCGTCGAACTGATCGCGCGCGACCACGGCTTCGCCAAGGCGATCGCGCTGTTGCGTGCCTTCGGCGAGGATCTCGACACCGAGGAGGCGTTCCGCGAGGCGCTGGGCATGTCGTCGCGGGACTTCGACGAGCGGCTGCTCCGCTACATCGAGCGCGACAAGCTGCGCGGCATGCGCCTGGTGCCGCGCTACGACGCCGCGGCGATGCAGCGCTTCGCGGCGCAGGCGGCGTCGGATCCACGCGACCTGCGGGCGCGCATCGCCCTGGCCTGGGCCTGCGTGCAGCGGGACAACCCCGTCGACGCCGGGCGGTGGCTGGCCGAGGTCCTGCGGGCCGAACCCAATCACGCCGAGGCCCACCTGGTGCGGGCGGAACTGCTGCGGCGCCGGCGCGAACCGCAGCAGGCGCTGGAGCTGTGGCAGCGGGGGTTCGCCGCCGGCGCCGACGACTTCGACTCGCGGCTGGCCTACGGCGATGCGCTGCTGGCCGCGGGCGATCCGGACGGCGCGGTGGCGCAGTGGCAGCGGGCGAAGGCCTGCTGGCCGAACTGCACCGAGCAGGAGTCGGCGCCGGAGCTGCGGCTGGCGCGGCTCTATCGCGAGCAGGGCGATCCGACCCGCGCGCAGATGGAGATGAAGGCCTACTGCCGGCGGACCGCGCGCGCGTTCGCGCCCCGCTATGCCCTGGCCGAGTTCGAGCGCGAGGCCGGCGACATCGCCGAGCAGGCGCGCTACCTGGTCGAGTGCAACCGGATCGACCCGTTCCAGCGCGAACTGCACGTCCGGCTCGGCGAAGCCTACGAGACGTTGGGCAAGCGGGCCCAGGCGGCGCTCGAGTTCGAGGTCGCCGCCGCCGTGCCGCCGTCGATGGACCGCCGCTACCTCGGCAGCCGCGCGGAACGGCCCGCCGACGACGCGGCCGAACAGCGGGAGGAACGCGGCGATCTGTGGTTGCGCGCCGCACGGCTGCGCGACGGGCTCGGCGACCGCGAGCGTGCCGAGGCGCTGGTGGCGCGGGTGCTCGCCGAGGCGCCCGGGAGCGAGGCGGCGACCGCCGCATCGGCGTTGCAGCAGGAGTGGCGGCGCCGCTGACGAGTCGTTAGCGTGGTCCCCCCGCCCGGCGTCGGCGGTTCGACTTCGCAGCCATGTTGCCCGTGCTCGAGGACTCCTGGACCCGCGTGCTGCCGCTGCTGCGGGAGCGGGCGGGCGAAGCGGCCTACGCGGCATGGCTCGCCGAACTGCGCCCGGTGCTGCTCGAGCGCGGCACGGTCTACCTCGAGGCGCCCAGCCGCCTCTGCGCCGATCGGGTCCGGGCGCTGTTCCGGCCGCTGCTGCAGGAGCTGCTGTCGGCCGACATCGGCACGGCGCTGGCCGTCGAACTGCAGGGTCGGGAGGCCAGCCGCTTCGACGTGCTCGAGGTGTCGCCGCAGCAGCCGGTCGTCGACGACGGCAACCGCACGATGCACCTGGTCCTGTCGAGCCTTGCGGCCGGACGGCCGCTGCCCGCGAACCTGTTCCTGTTCCATGGGCCGGCGGGCGTGGGCAAGACCTTCCTGCTGCGCTGGTGGCGCCAGCAGGTCGGGCCCGTGGCGTGGTTCGACCTGCCGTCGCTGCTGGCGGCGTTCCAGTCCGCGCACCACGAGGGGCGGGTCGAGTCGCTGCGCAGCGAACTGCAGCAGGACCGCCCGTTGGTGATCGACGAGCTGCATCGGGTGGCCGGCAAGCCGAAGCTGCAGCAGTTCCTGGCCGGCGTGCTGCGCGAACGCGAGCCGTTGGCGTCGCCGACCCTGTTCGCCTCGCGCTGGCACCCGCGGGACGTGCACGACCTCGACGCCGGTCTCGCCACCCGTCTGCTCGCCGGCTTCGTCGCCGGCGTCGAGCGTCCCGGGCCGATCGGGCGGCTGCGCTACCTGCGCGCCCTCGAGGGCGCGCCGTCCCGCAACGGCCGGGCGGCGATGGTGGAGTCGCTGGCCCAGCGCTGCAACGGCACCTATCCGGAGCTGCGCGCCGCCTGGGCGCGCGCCCGCGGCGCCACGCTCCCGCCGAAGTACCTGGAGCTGATCGACCCGGCCAGGGTGTTCCAGCGGGTGCGCGACCAGGTGGCGGCGCGCTTCGGCGTGACGGCCGAGCAATTGCTCGGCAAGGGGCAGGGGCGCGCGGTGAGCCGGGCCCGCAAGGTGCTGGCGCTGCTGTGCATCGAACAAGGCCTGCGCGGCAGCGAGGTCGGGCGGTTCCTGAACGGCCGCACGCGCGCGGCCGTCAGCTACATGGTGCGCTCGCTGCAGGCAGAGCTGGCCGAGTCGCCCGAACTGCGTCGGCAGCTCGAGGGCCTGCTGTGACCTACGTGGTGCTCGAGGGGCCCGATGGCTGCGGCAAGAGTTCGCAGGCCGTGGGGTTGGCGGCGTGGCTGCGCGACCAGGGACACAGCGTGGTGCACGTGCGCGAGCCGGGCTCGACGCCGGTGGGGGAATCCCTGCGGCAACTGCTGCTGGCCCGCGCCACCGGGGACCTGCGGCCGATCACGGAGGCGCTGCTGTTCTCGGCGGCCCGCGCCGAACTGGTCGCCAACGTCGTCGCGCCGGCGCTGCGGCGCGGCGAGGTCGTCGTCGCCGAGCGCTGCTACCTGTCGACGATCGTCTACCAGTCGATCGCCCAGACACCCGGGCTCGACCTGGACTGGGTGCTCGACCTGACGAGGCGCGTGCACGGCGCCCACCTGCCCGATGCGATCTTCGTGCTCGATGTCGCGGCCGACGTCGCCCTGGCGCGGCGGCGAGCACGCGACCACGACCGCATCGAGGCGCGCGGCGACGGCTACCACGAGCGGGTGCGGGCGGCCTTCGTGCAGGTCGTCGCGCTCGAGGCGCGGGCGCAGCGCATCGACGCAGCCCGGTCGTTCGACGCCGTTCAGGCCGACCTGCGCGAACGCGTCCGAGGGCTGCTGCGATGAGCGGACGGCGACCCGGCGAGCCGGTTCCGCGTCCGCGTCCGGCGGCCGCGCCGGGGCTCGAACCGCCGCTCGGACAGGGTGCCGCGCTCGGCCATTGGCTGCGCCGGGCACGGCGCCTCGAACTGCCGCACGCGATGGTCGTCGAGGGCGCGGCCGGGATCGGCAAGACCGTGGTGCTGCGCTGGCTCGCTGCCGCCCTGCAGTGTCCCTCGGAACTCGACCTCGAGGGGCCTTGCGGCCTCTGCCGCACCTGCAGCCGCATCGGCAGCGGCGCGTTCCCCGACGTGCACGTGGTCGACCGCGCGCACGACGAGCAGGACCGCAGGGAGCAGAAGAAGAGCTTCCACGTGATCAAGGTCGACCAGATCCGCGCCGCCCAGGCGGTGCTCGGCAGGCATCCGGTCGAAGGGCGCGCGCGCGTGCTCGTGGTCGCCGACGCCGACACGATGGAGGAGACGGCGCAGAATGCGCTGCTGAAGACGCTCGAGGAGCCGGGCACGGCGACGTTCCTGCTGCTCGAAGCGCGCCGCGCGGAGGCGCTGCTGCCGACCGTGCGCTCGCGAGCCCAGCGGCTGCGGGTGCTGCCGCTCGACGAAGCCACCCTGCGCCGGGAACTGCAGCGGCGGTTGCCCGACCGGTCCGACCATCATGCGACGGCCGCGCGGATCGCCGACGGGAGCCTCGGGCTGGCCTTGCGATCCTGCACCGAACGCACGGTACAGCTCCATGATCTGGCCCGTGGGGTGCTCGCCGACACCAAGGGATTGCGGCCGCTGGCCACCGCGGCCCTGGTGCTGGCGGGGGAACGCGAGTTGCGCGCGGCGGGCGAGGCAGCCCGGACCTTCCTGCGCCTGTTGCGGGCGGAGCTGCGGGCCCGTCGTGACGCCCTTGCGGCGGCCGCGGCCAACTCCTACCCTGCGGCGGTTGCCGAACCATGGACTGCGTGGCTCGAATCGACGCTGGCGGCCGAACGGGATCTCGATCTGCTGATCCCGCCCGAGCAGGTGCTCACCGCCTGCCTCGTCGATCTGCAGGGTCCGTAGGCCGTGGCTCGGCGGTCGTGGTCGAAGTGCCCGTGGGGGATGCGTTGCCGGGCGGTCACCCGGCGGCGCTCAAGGGCGGTTCCAGGTCGGTCGATATCGGGGGTGCCAGGACTCCGATTCGGCCGCGGAGGAACCGTGTCGATGGCTGCCGCTGAACAGGATCTGCTCGAAGAGACCATCCAAGCCGTGCGCCGGCGCGACCGCCGGTTCTCGCGCCACGCCTACTACTTCGTGCTCGATGCGCTCGACTACACGATGCAGCACCTCGGGCGCGAGAAGCTCACCGGCGAGGATCGCCATGTCGGCGGTCGCGAACTGCTCGCCGGCATCCGCGAGTTCGCGGCCGAGCAGTTCGGTCCGATGGCCGACATGGTGTTCGAGCGCTGGGGCGTTCGGGCGCCGGCCGACTTCGGCGAGATCGTGTTCAACCTGATCGACGCCGAGCTGCTCAGCCGCCGGCCCACGGACTCGCGGCTCGACTTCGTCGACGGCTTCGACTTCCGCGAGACGTTCGCCGAGAAGCACCGGCAGTCGCTCGACCGCATCGCCGCGCGCTGACGGGCGCGCCGCCGGCCGCGGGCGTTCCGGCGGCGCCGCAGGTCACTTCGGTGGCTGCTGGTGCGGTTCGCGGCCATGCCGGATCGCCTGCCACTTCTCGGCATAGACGAAGTCCGGCGACTGCTCGAAGTCGTGGCACTGCACGCAGAGCACGGAGGCCGCGACGCCGCCGAGCAGTCCGAGGCGATTGCCGGCGGGATTCAGCAGATGGTCCGAGCCCGGTCCGTGGCAGCGTTCGCAACCCACGCCGGCGAGCTGGGGGGTGTCGGCGAAGGAGACGAAACCGGTCGCTTCACGGTGGCCGACGACGTGGCAGCCGACGCAGTCCGGGTAGTGCGTCACCGGCCAGCCATAGCGCTTGGGATCGGCCTCGGCGATCTCGAGCGTCTCCCAGGCCTTGGCGTGGCGCGACTGCGACCAGGCGTCGTAGGCCTGCGGGTGGCAGGCGCGGCAGGTCTCGGTGCCGACGTAGGCTGCGCCATTGGGCGCAGGCAGCCGCCGCGCCATGCGTTCGAGCACCTTCTCCTGCTTCACCTGCTCGCGGTGCGCGAGCAGCACCGCCTTGACGTCGGGGTCGCCGCCGCCGCCGGGCAGGGTCTTGCTGCCCGCCAGCGGCACCAGTTCACACGCCGCGCGCGGTCCCTCCGCGGTGCGCGTCAGGGACACCTCGAGCAGCACGCGGCCGCGGATGCCCGCGAACACCAGCAGGGAGTCGCCCAGGCGTTCGCTCCGGGGCGTGGGTTCCACGTGGTCCTGGTCGACGCCGACCACCAGGTCGGGCGCCGGGCGCAGCGTCGGCACGAGCGCGCGCGCCGTCGCCTCGTCGCCGTGCAGCAGCAGGATGCGCAGCGTCGTCGCGGCTGCCCCGTCCATCGCCCGCTGCCACGCGGCGAGCGGCGGCAGCAGGCGCACCGGCGCGGCTTCACCCTGCAGCGCCGGCGGCAGCGAGAGGGTCAGGCTGGTGACGCGCACGATCTGGCCGCGCACGTCCTTCTCCAGCCAGGGCCGCGCCGGCCAGTCCTCGCGCTCGCTGGCGAGATCGGCCGCGACGACCTGGGCGCCGGCGAGGAACGCACTCCATTCGTCGAGGGGCAACGACAGGTCCTTGGGACCGACGCCGAGGACGTCGTAGGGATGCTGCATGCCGGTCAGCACCTGCACGCAGGTGTAGAACTTCAGCACGTCCAGCTCGGTGTCGCCGTCGACCAGGTTGCCGCCTTCGAGCAGGAGATCGTAGGAGCGGCGTTCGCCGATGTGCTGCATGCGGCGGGCGAGGCCGCCGAGCTGGCCGCTGGCGCAGCCGCACGGTTCGAGTCGCCCGAGCAGGGAGCCGGACACCAGCAGGCGGATGGGATCGCCAGCCGGCTGCAACGCGGCCGCGGCGCCGGCAGCCGGGCCTGCTTCGCCCGTGCACTGGGTCAGCGAGGTCGCGGCGGTCAGGGCCAGGCAGAAGACGGCGACGGCGAGGGGGCGGCAGGGGATCATGGCTTGCGGGACGGGAAGGCGACCAGGTCGATCGCGAGCTGCGGGGTCTCGGTGTCGGGGCGGGCGATCACCATGCGGCCGCGGAAGCCGTCGGGGTGGCCGCCGAGGTAGCGCACGTGGAGGCGGCACTGGCGCGGCTGGCCGGGCACGGGTGCGAAGTCGACCGCGAACGCGGCGCGGGCGTCCTCGCCGGCGTCGTCGACGAGCTGGCGCAGGACGAACTCCGCTGTGCGCGTGGCATCGTGGTCGGTCAAGACCAGGAACTGCGCGTGCGCCTCGGCCTGGGTCTGCTCGCGGCCGAGGTCGGCCCGGAACGACAGCTTGGCCATCGGCAGCGCCTCGAGTTCCGGCACGACCTTCCAGGTGACCGGCAGCCGCACGGTGTAGTCGTCGGGCAGGTCCGTGCGAACGCCGACCAGGGCGCGGTGGTTGCCGACGGTGGTCGGACGGCAGCGGACGCGGAGCAGGGTGTGGCCGTCGGCGGGCTCCAGGACCGCGTCCAGGGCCGGGTCGCTGGTCTCGACGGCCACGAAGCGCACCTGCGGGTGGCCTTCGTCCCCGCGCAGCGTGGTCCAGGCCTCGCCCGTGCGGCAGGTCGGCACCCGGTCGAGATCCAGCGCCGCGAACGGCTGCAGCACCACCGGCGCATCGACGCCGAAGTGGAGCAGCAGCGGCAAGTGCTGGCGGTGGCGTCCCGAGGCATCGGCCAGGGACTGCAGGACGACCTGGCCGCGGCTGGTCGTGGCCGGCAGATCGACGGCTTCGCGCTCCGCGGTGTCGATGACGATCCGCGCCACGAGCTGCTCGCCCGGTCGCGGCCGGTTGTCGGCCGACGGTCGTCCGTCGACCGGGCGTTCCTGGCCATCGGCCGCGCGCAGCAGCAGCTGGGCCCGGCCGCACGAGCAGTCGAGGTGCACGTGCAAGGCCACCCATTCGCCCTCGAGCGCCGCCAGGTCGAGCAGGAAGTCGTGCTGGCGCGAGGACCCGTGCGGGATCACGCCGAAGTCGTGGGCGAGGCTGGGTGGGGGCGCCAGCGGGCGAGCCGCCGGCGGGCGGGGCGGGGTCTCGCCGCAGGCGACGAACGGCAGCAGGGCGGCGATCCACGGCGTGGCGCGCATGAGCCCGCATAGTAGGCCGGGCCTGCGCCGCAACGGCGGTCGAAGGGCACCTTCCGTGCGGGCGCCGTACAGACTCGCGGCCGGGCCCCAGGTGCAGGCCCGGCCGCGAGGGTTGCCGGAGTGTCCGCCCTGGGGAAGCACGCGACGGGCCAGGTTGCTGGCGATCCTGCGGGCCGATGGCATGGGCGAGCGCTCCCGGGCGGCGGTTCCTCCGTTCGCCTGGGCTGGCGGGGCCACCATGGCAGCGCCGCCATGGTGGGGCTAGGAGGTCAGCAGGCCGTGCCGCTTCAGCTTGCGGTGCAGGGTCGTGTAGTCGATGCGCAGCGCGCGGGCGGTGGCCGCCTTGTTGCCGGCGCAGGCCGCCAGGGTCGAGGCGAGGATCTCCGCCTCCAGCGCGTCGGCGGCGGCGCGCATGCGTTCGGCGAGCGGCACGCCCTCGAGCGGCAGCGGCACGCCCTCGGGGCGCAGCACCGGCACCGCCGGCGCCAACGCGCCTTCGACGTCGCTGGCATCGAGTTCGAGCGAACTGCCGAGCAGGACCATGCGGCGCACTGCGTTGCGCAGCTCGCGCAGGTTGCCAGGCCAGGCCTGCTGCCGCAGGCGTTGCTCGGCCGCGGCCGTGAACCCCTGCACATGGCGGCCCATCTCCTGGTTCGACTCCGCCAGGAACCAGCGCGCGAAGTGGACCACGTCGTCGGGGCGTTCGCGCAACGCCGGCAGCGGGACCACGAACTCGGCGACGCGGTGGTAGAGATCGACGCGGAACCGGCCGCTGCGCACGTCGTGGGCGAGATCGGCGTTCGTGGCGCCGAGCAGCCGGGCGTGGAACGGCACCGGCCGCGATCCGCCGACGGGCACGGCGGCCCGTTCCTGCAGGGCCCGCAGCAGCTTGGCCTGCAGCGCCAGCGGCAGGTTGCCGAGTTCGTCGAGGAACAGGGTGCCGCCGTTGGCCATCTGGAACAGGCCCGGGCGGGCGCGATCGGCGCCGGTGAACGCTCCGCGCTCGTGGCCGAACAGATGGCTCTCGAGCAGGTGCTCGGGCAGGGCGCCGCAGTCGACCGCGACGAACGGGCCGTCGCGCAGCGGCGAGAGGCCGTGGATCGCTCGGGCCACCACCTCCTTGCCGGTGCCGGATTCGCCGCACAACAGCACCGACAGCGTGGTCTGCGGCGCGACCAGTTCCACCTTGCGGCGCAGATCCTGCGCCGCCCGGCTCGGGCCGAAGTCGATCTGGGCGCCGGGCAGCGCACTGCGCAGCTGCCGCACTTCCGCGCGCAGGGCGCGCTGCTCGGCGGCGCGCTTGACGGTGAGCAGCAGCCGCGGGCCGTCGAAGGGTTTCGCCTGGTAGTCGAAGGCGCCTTCCTTGATCGCGTCGACCGCGGTGGCCAGGTCCTCGACGGCGCTCAGCAGCACGACGGGCACGTCCGGCGCCTCCGTGCGCAGTCGCCGCAGCAGCTCGAGCCCGGGCAGCCGCGGCATGCGCATGTCGCTGAGCACCACATCGGGCGGGCGTTCGGCGGCGCATCGCAGGGCCTCCTCGCCGTCGCCTGCCTCGGCGACCTCGAAGCCCTCGTCCTCGAACAGGCCGCGCAGGACCCACCGCAGGTCCGGTTCGTCGTCGACGATCAAGAGGCGGGGGCGGTGCATGGCTCGGCGGCCTCGGTGGTCCGGGGCGTGGGGCAGGCGTCGGTTCCGGGGGCGGGCAGCAACAGCAGGGCGCGGGCGCCACCCCGGTGCCGGGGTCGCAGGTCGAGCCGACCGCCGAGTTCCCCGGCGATGCGACGGCAACTCGACAGGCCGAGGCCGGTGCCGCCGGGTTTGGTGGTGAAGAACGGCGTGAACAGCCGGGAGCGATCGCCGGGCGCGATGCCGGGGCCGCGGTCGTCGACCGCCAGCACCGTCCAACCCCGTCCGCTGCGGCGGACGGTGCGGGCGCGCAGCACGATGCGGCTGCGCGGAGCCGAGGCCTGGACGGCGTTCAGCACCAGATTCAGCAGCGCCTGGGCCAGCAGCGTCGGATCCGCGAGCACGGTGGCCGCGCGGTCGGCTTCCACCTCCACCTGGATGCGCCGGCGGCGGGCTTCGACCTGCACGAGGTCGCGCACTTCGGCCAAGGCCTGGCGCGCGGGCTGCGCGCGAGCGGTCGTGGTCCGCGGCCGGCCGAGGTCGATCAGGGAGGCGATCGTGCGGTCGGCCTTGTCGATGTTGCGACGGATCACGTCGGTGTGCTGGGCGAGTTCCGCCAGGGTTCGTGGGCGCCGGCAGAGCGACTCCGCGGTGCCCTTGACGATGGTCAGCGGGTTGCGCAGGTCGTGGGCGATGGTCGCCGCCAGCTCGCCGAGCAACCCGCGGCGATCGGCGTCGACGAGCCGGGCCTCGAGCTGCGAACGCGCGGTCTCGGCGAGGCGGAGCTGGCCGCTCTGCTGCTGCACGTGTTCGCCCAGCTGGCGGTGGCTGGCCAGCACGTGCGGGATCCACAGCATCAGGCCGTAGGCGATCAGCGTCGTGCCGAGCAGGAACATGGCGCCGCGTTCGCACGCCTCGCGCAGGTAGACGAAGGCCTGGTGCCGCGGTTCGAGGGCCAGGAAGTGGATGGCTCCGGCCAGCGTGTAGCCGAGGCAGAGGACGAAGAAGCCGCTGCCGACGAGCCGCATCGGCAGCCCGTGCAGCCCAGGACTCTGGCGGCCGGTGCGCCAGAAGAAACCGAACAGCAGCGCGAAGTAACCCGGCCGGACGATCGCGGCGAGCGCCGCGGGTGGATTGGGCCACGCCAGCAGGATCGTGAACACGGTCAGCAGGGCGCAGCTGACGCGCGCGCCGGGCAGGGCAGCCAGCGAGTTCGGATTCGGTGGCATGGCGGCGGCCATGCCCGTCTATCGGCATCCCGGCGGCGCGGGGGTGACCGGCTACGGCCGAAACCGCAGGTTCACGGGCCCGCGGCGGCGGCGGCGAGGCGCGGATCCAGGCCGCTGCGCTGCAGGTCGCGGACCATCTGGGCGACCGTGCTCTCCATCAGGGGGCCGGGGCACTCGGTGGCCTTGAAGTCGCTGTGGCAATGGATGGCCTCGGTGCCGAAGCCGTACTGCTGCATCAACTGCCGGACGAGGGACCGCATGGCGTCGACCTGGGCCGTGGTCGGTCCCTGCCCGCCGCGCCCGCGCAGGAAGTTGCCGAGCACGCAGATGCCGATGTTCTGCCGGTTGTTGAGCCCGCTGGCGTGGGCGCCCTGCCAGCGCAGGTCGCGGCCCTGCCAGATGCGGCCGGCCGGGTCGATCAGGAAGTGGTAGCCGATGTCGCCGTAGCTGCGGTTGCCCATGTGCTCGCGCTGGATGCGCTGGATCTGCGCGGCGCAGGCTGCCGGACGGGTGTCGCGGAAGTAGAGCGCGGAATGGTGGATGGTCACGCGTCGCGGCGTGCCCATCGGTTCGAGGTTGGCGCGCACCTCGGGGGCCGGCGACCAGGCGGCGCGCGGTTCCACGGCCATCGCCAACACCGGGGTCGGTGGCGAGGGGTGGGCGACCGGCATCATCGCCTGCACGCGGCGTTGCAGTTCGGCGTCGAGCGCCAGCGCCTGGGCGCGCTCGAGGTCGAAGCGCCCCCGATCGGCCTTGCCCATCTGCGCGTAGGCCTCGGCCCGCAGGTAGCGCGCGAAGGCCTCCTCGTTCGGCGATGGCTTGCTCGAGCCATAGATCACCTCGGCGGCGGCGTCGATCGCCGCCTGCGGACGACGGCAGCAGAGCTCGAGGAACGAGCGCCGCAGCAGGGCTGCGGGCGTGCGGGAGCGCGCCAGGGCCTCGATCTCGAGTTCGGGGTCGAGCGTCGGCCGGGCGAGGATCGACTCGGCGGTCACCGCGCGTGGCAGGTCCACGGGTCTCGGCTCGAGGCTGGGAGCCGTGGAGACGCAGCCGGCGGCGGCGAACAGCAACGCCGGCGCCAGAAAGGAAAGTGCCCGGGCCACCGGCCCGCGCAGCCAGAGTTCGATCAGCACGCCACCACCCTCCTGCGACGATCGATGCCGGACTGGCACGGATCGGAACCGCAAGGCGGGAGACTAACCCGGCCGATGCCGCCATGGCAACGGTCCCATCGCCGCCGACGGGGCGTCGGAATGGCCCTCCGGTCGGCGGTCGCCGGCCCGCCACCCTGGCTCATGGTCGGTGGCACGGCCGCCGATAGGGGGCATGGAGGAACCCAGGACCACCATGTTCGCCCAGGTCTCGATCCAGCTCACCGGCCCGATGGACCATCTGCGTCTGATCTGGCAGACCGGCGAGACCCTGCTCGACTCGGTGGTGTTCGACGAGGACCCCGAAGGCACCCGCTACAACGTGCTGGTGGCCCTGCAGGAGATGCTGACGAACGTGCTGCGCCACGCCTACCGCCTCGACGAGTCGCGGCCGATCGAGGTGCGCTTCGAGCTGTCGGACGAGCAGCTGGAGATCGTGCTGCGGGACCAGGGGCCGGCCTTCGATCCGCTCGCCTACGACACCTCCGCCTGCGAGGCGGACCGCAGGATGCCGCGCGAGGGCGGCGGCTACGGCATCCACATCGCGCGAGCGGTGATGGATCGGGTCGAGTACCGGCGCGAGGCCGGCTGGAACACCCTGCGGATGGCGAAGTGCGCCCGGGTGATCGCCCACACCTGAGGCGCCGGTGACGCTCCACCCTGGTTCCAGCGAACTGCTGGCGGCGCTGTCCCAGGCCGTCGCCGGCGTCGCCGTGCGGGTTGCCCCGGTGGACGGGCCGCCCGCGGTCTACGGCGAGGCGCCGCCGCTGCCCGCGGCGGAACTGCGCGCCGAGCTGCCCGGCGGCGAGGTCGTGGCCACCTGCGCCGCGGGCGAACCCGGGGTCCGGGAACTGGTCGCCGCCATGCTGCGCATGGTGGCCGCGTTCGAGCGGCTCGAGTGCGACATGGAGAGCATGAACGCCAGCTCGCTGCGCCTCATGGAGCGCGTCTACGAGCTCGGCGAGGCGCTGCCGCAGCTGTCGGCCGGCGTCGACGAGTTCGAGATCGCCAACCTGGGAGTGCGGGCCTGCCACCGGGCGGCGAGCGTGCAGCAGGTCGTCTACGTGGCCCATGACCCGTCGCGGCCGTGGTGCGAGGTCATCGTGCACTTCACCGGCGCCGAAGGCAGCGCCGCTGCGACCCAGGGGCTGCCGCAGTTCCTGCCGGCACAGGAGGGATTCCTCGGCGATGTCCTGGCCCGACGGGAGGGATTCGAACTGCGGGCGGTGCCGGAGGGGGAGAGGCTGGGCGAGCCGGGCAGTCCGGAGCACCTGGCGCAGCACCAGATCCTGGGCGTACCGGTCACCTTCGGCGCGGGCGGGAAGCGCATGGTCCTCGGTGCCCTTTTGCTGATCGACAAGCGGGTGTCGGCCTACGCCAACGACGACCTGCTCGGGACCGAGGAGATGCAGGTCGCGCACTCGTTCGCGGCGATGCTCGGCGCGGTGCTCGGTGCGAGGAAGAGCGCGGAGCTGGGCAAGGAGATGACCATGGCCCGCGCGATCCAGCGGCAGATCCTGCCGCTGGCGGCGATCGAGCTGTCGGGCTTCGACGTGGCCGCCGAGTACCGCGTCTGTGGCGCGGTCGGCGGCGACTACTTCGACTACGTGCCCCTGGCCGATGGCCGCCAGATGGTGGTGATCGCCGACGTCTCCGGCCACAACCTGGCCTCGGGCATGATGATGGTCAGCGCGCGGGCCATGCTGCGCATGCTCGCGTCGGTGCGCAGCGAGCCGGCGCAGGTCTTCGACCGCCTCGCCGCGTCGATGCACGAGGACCTGACCCGTACCGAGCGCTTCCTGACCGCCGCGGCCGTGGCCCTGCGCGCGGACGATCGGGTCGTCGAGTACGTCAGCGCCGGGCACAACGACCTGCTGGTCTACCGGGCGGCGAGCGATCGGGTCGAAGCGGTCGCCAGCCGCAGCACGATCCTCGGCTTCGTGCCGGACCCCGTCTACGAGTCGTGCCGGATCCGGCTCGAACCGGGTGACTGCCTGCTGCTGTTCACCGACGGCATCACGGAGGCCATGGACGAGACGGAGGCCATGTTCGGCGACGACCGTCTGGCGGCCGTGCTGGCGCAACTCGCGCCCGGCCGCACGGCGCGCGGCATCGTCGATGGCGTCCTGCACGAACTCGATCGCTTCCGCCGCGGGCGCCTGGGGCACGACGACGTCACCGTCGTCGCCATCCGCTGCGTCGCACGGGAGGGAAGGCGATGACGCAACGAACGATCCTGGTCGTCGACGACGAACCGTTCATCTGCCGATCGCTGACCTTCGTGCTGCGCAAGGACAACTACCGCGTGCTCGAGGCGCGCAACGGCGAGGAGGCCCTGGCGGTCATCCGGGCGCAGCGGCCGGACCTGGTGTTCCTCGACGTCATGATGCCCAAGGTGAACGGCTTCGAGGTCACCGAACAGGTGCGCGCCGATCCGACGCTGGCCCACGTGAAGATCATCCTGTTGACGGCCAAGGGGCAGGAGAGCGACCGCGAGGTCGGCAAGCTCGCGGGGGCGAACGACTACATGACCAAGCCGTTCAGCCCGACCAAGATCCTCGACCGGGCCCGCGAGATCCTCGGCCCGACGTGAGCGAACGGCTAGGCTGCGGGCCCGTGCCCGTGCCTGCCGCCGCTGCTGCCGCCCCGTCCGCTGCCGCGGGCGCGCGTCGCCCGAGGGAGAAGGCGTGAGCGCTGCGGCGGCGGAGCGGATGGACGCCGCCGACGGCATGTTGCGTCGTGGGCCGGGCATCGTCGTGCTCACGCTCGGCCTGCCGCTGGCGCTGGGGCTCGCGTCGCACGCGCTGATCAACCTGGTCGACCTCGTCCTGGTGGGGCGCCTCGGCGAGGACGCGATCCGCGCGGCGCACGTGGCTTCGACGTGGAACTTCCTGCCGATGATCCTCGGCAACTGCGTCGCGAATGCCCTGCTGGGGCGGTTGTCGCGACGGCTCGGCGAGGGCGACCCCGCCGCGGCGCGGGCCCTGCACCGCCGCGCGCAGTGGTTCATGCTCTGGTTCTCGTGCGGCGTCGCCGTGGTCAGCGCCCTGCCGGCGTCGGCGATGGTCGCGGCGACCGGCGTGCAGGGCCCCGCCGGCGGCGACGCGGTGCACTACCTCGTGGTCAGCAACCTCGGTTGCGTGCCGATGTTCCTGCTGATGCAGACCACGGCGGCGATGCGCGCCGCCGGCGAAGCGATGGTGCCGCTGCTGCTGCTGCTGCTGGCGAACCTGCTGAACCTCGGCCTCGACTACCTGCTGCTGTTCGGCTGGGACGCCGTGGGCGTGCCGGGCTTCGGGGTGGTCGGCGCCGCCTACGCCACGGTCCTGGCCCGCGGGGTCGGGGTCGTGCTCGCGTTCGTCTGGCTGCGCCGCCGCAGGCACGTGCTGTCGCTGGCCGCCGACGGTGGCGCCGCGGAACCGGTCGCGCGGGTCCTGCTGCTGGACGCGTGGCCGCAGGTGGTGCAGATCGGACTGCGCGCCGGACTGGTCGTCGCCCTGACGGTCGTGGTGCAGCGCGGCTTCGGCGACGCGCCGACGGCGTCGCTCGGCATCACGACCCGGCTCGACACCGTGATCCTGTTCGCCGCGTTGGGCTTCGCCAATGCGGCGACGGCCTATGCCGGTCGGGCGGTGGCCGCCGGTCGGCCGCGCGCGGCTCGCGCCGCGGGCTGCTGGGCGGCCGCCCTGGCCGGCGTGTTCGGGCTCGTGGTGCTGGTCGGGATGCAGTGCATCGCGCCGCTGTTGGTGCGCGTGTTCCTGCCCGACGCCGGTCCCGACGTCGTCGAGGCCGCGGTGCTCTACCTGCACACCGTGGGCTGGGGACAGGTGCTCGGGGCCGTGGCGCTCGGCGCCATCGGGGCGGTGCAGGGGGCCGGGCGCATGGTGGCCCCCCTGGTCGTCGACGCCCTGGGCTTCGGCGTGCTGTTCGCCCTGATGGCGGCCGGTGTCGCGGCGGACGCCGGCCTGGTGGCGGCCTACCATGGCATCCTGGCCGGCATGCTGGGCCTGGCCGTGCTGCACCTTGCGTTCGTGCGGTTCGGTCGGTGGCCGTGGCCGCGGCAGGGCATGTCGATATGACAGGGCAGGCTGGCGCGCCATCTGCCAGATTGGCGCTCCGTCTCCGGATGCCAATCCAGAACCCCTTGTCTGACCTAGGCTTGAGCCCTCGCGTACGCCGGCATGCCTTTTGGATTCCCCGGCCGGCGCGGCGCCCGAGGGTCGGGCGAGCGCGCCGTTCCCATCTGCAGCCTTCGCCCTGCTGCCGCGTCTGCGGCCCCCCGGGGCCTTGAGGAATGACCATGTCGAAGATCGTCGGTATCGACCTCGGAACCACCAACTCGGTCGTCTCGGTGATGGAAGGCGGTGAGCCGAAGGTCATCGCCAACATGGAAGGGTCGCGCACCACCCCCTCGGTGGTGGCGTTCACCCCCAGCGGCGAGCGCCTGGTCGGCGCCCCGGCCAAGCGCCAGGCGGTGACGAACCCGACCAACACGATCTACTCGATCAAGCGGTTCATGGGGCGTCGGCACAGCGAGGTCGGCGACGAGGAGAAGATGGTGCCCTACAAGGTGGTCGGTGGGGCGGACGAGCTGGTCAAGGTCGACATCGGCGGCAAGCAGTTCACGCCGCCGGAGATCTCGGCCCAGATCCTGCGCGCGCTGAAGGAAGCCGCCGAGGCCTACCTCGGCGAGACGGTGGATCGCGCGGTCATCACGGTGCCGGCCTACTTCAACGACAGCCAGCGCCAGGCGACCAAGGACGCGGGGCAGATCGCCGGGCTGAAGGTCGAACGCATCATCAACGAGCCGACCGCGGCGGCGCTGGCCTTCGGCCTCGACAAGAAGGCCAAGGGCAAGAACATGAAGATCGCCGTGTTCGACCTCGGCGGCGGCACCTTCGACATCTCGGTGCTGGACGTCGGCGAGGGGGTGTTCGAGGTCAAGGCGACCAACGGCGACACGCACCTCGGCGGCGACGACTTCGACGAGTGCATCATCCAGTGGCTCTGCGACACCTTCAAGAAGCAGACGGCGATCGACCTGCGCAAGGACCAGATGGCGCTGCAGCGGCTCAAGGAGGCCGCCGAGAAGGCGAAGATCGAACTCAGCTCCGCGGCGCAGACGGCGATCAACCTGCCGTTCATCACGATGGATGCGTCGGGGCCCAAGCACCTGACCGAGAACCTGACGCGGGCGCAGTTCGAGAAGCTCTGCGAGCACCTGTTCGAGCGCTGCCGCGGCCCGGTGCTGCGCTGCCTCGAGGATGCGAAGATGAAGCCCTCCGACATCGACGAGTGCATCCTGGTCGGCGGCAGCACGCGCATCCCGCGGGTGCAGGCGATGGTCAAGGAGATCTTCGGCAAGGAGCCCAACCGGTCGGTCAACCCGGACGAGGTCGTGAGCCTCGGGGCGGCGATCCAGGGCGGCGTGCTCGGCGGCGAGGTCAGCGACGTGCTGCTGCTCGACGTCACCCCGCTGTCGCTCGGCATCGAGACGCTCGGCGGCGTGATGACCAGGCTGATCGAGCGCAACACGACGATCCCGACCAGCCGGTCGCAGGTGTTCTCGACCGCGGCCGACAACCAGCCGGGCGTGGACATCCACGTGCTCCAGGGCGAACGCGAGTTCGCCAACGACAACCGCACGCTGGGCCGGTTCAAGCTCGACGGCATCCCCGCCGCGCCGCGCGGCACCCCGCAGATCGAGGTCACCTTCGACATCGACGCGAACGGCATCCTGTCGGTGACCGCGAAGGACAAGGGGACCGGCAAGGAGCAGAAGGTCAAGATCGAGGTCGGTTCGGGCCTGAGCAAGGACGACGTCGAGCGCATGGCGCGGGATGCCCAGGCGCACGCGACCGAAGACAAGAAGCGCCGCGAGGTCGTCGACCTGAAGAACCAGGCCGACTCGATGGCCTACCAGGCCGAGAAGCAGCTGAAGGACGCGGGGGACAAACTCGCGGCCGACGCCAAGGGCAAGCTCGAGTCGGCGATCGCCGACCTGCGCAAGGCGGCGGAAGGCGACGACGCGGGGCGCCTGAAGCAGGCGATCGCCGCCTTCGAGCGCGCCATGCAGACGGCCAGCGCGGCGATGGCCGGTGCCGGGGCGGGCGCGGGGGCCGGGGCCGCGGCGGCTGCCGGCGCCGCATCGGCGGGCGGCGGCGAGGACATCAAGGACGCGGACTTCGAAGTGAAGTAGCCCATCCAGGGCGCCGGCCGACCGGCGCCCGGATCGGCGGGCAACGCGCTGGCCTTTCCGCCGACAGCCCCTACGTTGTCGGCGGTGGCGGCGGGTGGGCGCGTGTTACGCCGACCACGGCTGCGCACTAACGCTCCCCGCCCGATGATCTGCGTCCGCGACCTCAGCAAGCGGTTCGGCCCGACCCTGGCCGTCGACCGCATCTCGTTCGAGATCGGCCGGGGCGAGATCGTCGGCTTCCTCGGCCCCAACGGCGCCGGCAAGACGACGACGATCCGGGTGCTGACGGGGTTCCACCCGGCGACCTCCGGCAGCGCCAGCATCGACGGCCACGACGTCGCCACGGCGTCGCTCGCGGCGCGGCGGCGCATCGGCTACCTGCCGGAGAACGTGCCCATCTACCCCGACCTGCGGGTCGTGGAGTACCTGCGCTACCGGGCCGCCCTGAAGGGGGTGCCGGCCCGGTCCCGGCGGGCGGCGGTGGCGCAGGCGATGGCGCGGGCCGGGATCGAGGAGGTCGCGCGCAAGCTCTGCGGCCACGTATCGCGCGGCTATCGGCAGCGCGTCGGCCTCGCCGATGCCCTGGTGGCCAATCCGCCGATCCTGATCCTGGACGAACCGACCTCGGGCCTGGATCCCAACCAGCGGCGCCGCATCAAGCAGGTGGTCCGGGAACTGGCGCAGGAACACACGGTGCTGTTCTCGAGCCACATCCTCACCGAGGTCGAGGACGTCAGCAGCCGGATCATCGTGATCCACCGCGGCCGCCTGCGCGCCGACGGACCGGCGCGCGAACTGGTGGCGCGCAGCGCCGCGCGCCGGCTGCGGGTGCGCGCCGCCTGCGACCTGGCGCGACTGACCGAACTCGTGCGCGGCATCGCCGGGCTCACCGTCGACCGGGGGAGCGCGGCGCCGCCCGACGCGGCGGTCGTCGAGGCGTCGGTCGCCGCCGCGGCCGAGCCGGCGGCGGAGGTCGGCCGCCGGCTGCTGGCGGCCGGCATCGCCGTGCACGAGCTGCAGGTCGCCCTGCCGACGCTCGAGGAGTACTTCCACGCCGTGACCGAGGGCAGCGATCGCGCCGAGGAACACCAGCTGGCCGCCGCCGCCGAAGGAGCCGCATGAACGGCGCCTTGGTCACGCTGCGCAAGGAGCTGCTCTCCTACTGCACCAGTCCGGTCAGCTGGATCATCGGTGTCGTGTTCTATCTGTGGCGCGGCTACGAGATGTCGCTGGTCGCCGAGCAGTTCGCCTACTTCCGCGGCGATCAGGATCTGTTCCCGCCGTCGACCTACGGCCTGGGCAGCACCTTCCTGATGGTGATGCTGGTGCCGGGCATCCTGACGATGCGCTGTTTCGCCGAGGAGCGGCGCACCGGCTCGATCGAGACCCTGATGACCGCGCCGGTGCGCGACGGCGAGATCGTGTTCGGCAAGTGGGCGGCCGCGGCGGCGTTCTTCGCCCTGCTGTGGCTGCCGAGCGTACTGGTGCTGCAGCTGCTCGAACTGCCGCCGTTCCTCGACGCGGACCTCGCCTTCGGGCCGGTGTTCGCCGCCTACCTCGGCATGTTCCTGCTCAGCGGCATGCTGCTCGCCTTCGGCTGTTTCGCCAGCAGCCTGACGGACAACGTGCTGCTCGCGGCGGTGCTGGCCATGCTGTTCAACTTCGCGTTGATGCGGCTGCCGCAGCAGCTGGCGGCCCAGCTGGGCCCGGACGCCAGCTACTACGCTCGCGAACTGCTGGACAAGCTCGACGTGATGCGGAACTTCACCGAGTGGTTCGCGCGTGGCCTGGTCGACACGAGCCAGATCGCGTTCTACGTCGGGGGCGTGCTGTTCTTCCTGTTCCTCACCACGGTCAGCCTGGCGTCGCGGAGGGTGGCGTGATCGGTCGCCGCTGGGTGGCCTTCGGCAACCTGCTGGTCGCCG
The DNA here is from genome assembly GCA_019636245.1 of Planctomycetota bacterium. Taxonomy (GTDB): domain Bacteria; phylum Planctomycetota; class UBA1135; order UBA1135; family UBA2386; genus JAEUHS01. The sequence continues at coordinate 88,827 of JAHBXX010000013.1, forward strand.
CGCTGCTGATGCTGGCGGTCTGGGTGCTGCTCGTCTGGGTGGCGGCGCGGCCGGCGTTGAAGACGCTGATCGACCTGACGCCGCAGCGCGTCAATTCCGTCGACGAGGCGACCGAGGACCTGCTGCGCGAACTGCGGGCCGCGGGCACCGCCGTCGAGTTCCACCTGTTCTTCCCGCCGATCGAGGGCCGGCCCCAGACGGACGCGCAGCGGCAGGGCATGGCGATCCGGACGCGGCTGCGCGATCTGACGCGGATCCTGCTCCGCCGCTACCAGTGGCTCGGCGGCGAGGCGGTGACGATCCACGAGCACGACCTCTACACCGACGTCGAACGTTCGCGCGAAGCGGCGCAGCGGTTCGACTACAAGTCCGCGGAGCTGGACGTGCTGGTCGTCGCCGTCGAGGCGGCGGGTCGCGCGCGGCGGTTCCACAAGTTGTCGCTGATCGAGGACCTGGCGACGATCGACCTGCCCGGCACCCCGAACGCGTCGCCGGTGCCGCGGGCGGCCGTGCCGGTGCTCAAGGACTTCAAGGGCGAGGCGCAGATCAGCTCGGCGCTCAAGGGGCTGCTGGTGCAGGGCGTACCCGTCGCCTGCTTCCTGCGCGGCTACTCGCCGGACCTGGACCTGGACGGGGCCACGGGCAGCGCCTACGGCAGCTTCCGCGGTGCCCTGCAGCAGGCCGGCTTCGAGGTGCGTGACTTCGACCTGCGCAGCGGCGGCGTGCCGGCGGACGCGGCGCTGGTGGTCGTGCTCGAGCCGCGCAGCGACTTCTCCGACGGCGACGCGGTGCGGCTGTTCGACTACGTGCGCGGCGGCGGCCGGCTGTTCCTGAGCTACTCGTGGGCGGGCCTGCCCGACTGGAATCCGACCGGCGGCAGGCTCGGGGAGCTGCTGGGTTACGAGCTGAGCCAGGCCCCCGTGTTCCACCTGATCCCGGACGCCAGCGGCCGCGCCGGCGGTCGCGGCATCGACGGCCCCGGGGTGGAGAAGCTGCAGGTCGAGGGCAGTCCCTTGCACCCCGTGACCCGCCGGTTCGTGTCGGTGGGTCGGCCGCTCGAGGTCGGCGCGGCCCGCGCCGTACGGCAGCGCGAGGGCGCGCCGGAGGGCATGCGGCGGGAGGCGCTGCTGTGGACCGGGCCCGCGGCCTGGCTCGCCGGCGTCGATGCCCGCGACGGCCGACCCGACCAGCGGGCGCCGCGGGTGGGCTTGCAGTCCTACACCGTCGGCATGTCGATCGAGCTGGATCCGGACGGCGACGGCGTCGCGCCGCAGGACGGCGGCGACCCGCTGCGCGCAGGCCGCGTGGTGGTGACGTCGGGTGTGTTCTGCAACAACGCCTACATGCGCCAGTTCGGCGATCTGGCGCTGAACGTCTGCAACTGGATGGCGGAACGGCGGGTGCTGCTCGACATCCGCGGCAGCCGCTACGAAGCGAGGCACCTGCAGTTGTCCCCGCAGCAACTGGCGCGCGTGCACGCCTTCCTGGTCTACGGCGTGCCGGGCGCCTTCCTGGTGCTCGGCGGCCTCGTCTTGTTCCTGCGGCGGAGGGTCTGATGGCATCGCGTGCGATCGTCGTGCTGCTGCTGGTCATCGGCGTGCTCGCCGGCGTGCTCCTGCTGACCGACCAGAAGCCCCCGGCCAAGGTGGCGGCCGAGGTCGCGGTGCTCGACGGGCGGTCGCTGCGGGAGAGCAAGCGCATCTGGTGGCAGTTCGCCGGCCTGCGCCCGGTCGAGGTGGTGCGCCGCAGCGACGGCACGTTCGGCCTCACCGAACCCGTGATCGATGCCGCCTCGCCCGGTTACCTGAAGCAGATCTGCGATGCCTGGGACTCGGCGCAGATGCGCGCGACGCCCTACGCCGACGACGCCTCCGGCCGGGAGAAGGCGGGCCTGGCGGAGCCGGAGCTGCGCTTCCTCGTCGAGTTCCCCGAAGGCGCCCGGCTCGAGATCGAGGTCGGAGCGCCAGGACCGCTGGGGACGACGCGGTTCCTGCGCCGTGACGGCAGGATCTGGGAGGGAGGCGATGGCCTGCTGGAGAGCCTCCGGGTCGGCGTCGACGACCTGCGCGACCGGCGCGTGTTCCGCTACACGGCGGCGATCGTGCGCGAACTGCGCGTCGAGCAGGTGGTCGCCACCGGCCAGCGCGAGGCGCTGCACCTGGTGCGGGAGCAGGACGAATGGCGCCTGCGCGAGCCGATCGAGGGCCGCGCCGATGCCGGCGCGGCGCAGCGCTTCCTGACCGCGGTGCTGTCGCTCCGCGTCGATCATTTTCCGCCCGGCGTGGCGCGCCTGCCGTCGGGTCCGCCCGCGATCGTCGTCACGGCGTCCGGTCCGTTCGGCGAGGAGACGGCGCGGCTGTGGGTCGACCAGGGCCAGGTCTACGGCCAGCTGCCCGGCCGCAGCGTGGTGTTCACCAGCGACAACCGGCAGTACTGCCAGATCTTCGAGAACGCCGCCGACCACATGCGGGCGCGCATCCTGGTGCCGCTCGGCGACGTCTATGCCCAGCTCGCCGAGCTGGTCGTCGATCCCGGACAGGGGCGCGGCGAGCGGATGCGGCTCCTGCGCGACAGCCTGGTCAGCGACTGGCGGCTGGCCGAGCCGGTGGCCTTCCCGGCGCTGGCGACCGCCTGCAACGAGGCGGTGCAGGCGATCAACAACCTGCACGCGGTGGAGTTCGTCAGCGGACCCGCGGGGGAGCGACCCGAGGCGGCGGATGCGCGCTACGGCCTGGGGCCCGGCCGCCTGCGGGTGACGGTGCGCGCCGCCGAGGCCCAGCGCTCGATCGAACTGTGGTTCGGCGACGAGGTGCGCAAGAACGACCTCGACCTCGTCTACGCCTGCCGCGCCGACGAGCCGACGACGGTCGTGCTGGTGCCGCGCGTTCCGATCGACCATCTGCGACGCCCGTGGACGGACTACTGCGCGCGCTCGCTGGTGCGCATCGCGCCGGCGGTCGAGCGCCTCGACCTGGCCAGGCGCACGGGCGAGCGCCGCACGTTCCGCCGTGCGGGCGAGCGCTGGGTGCTCGACGGCGAACCCGGTCCGCGCGACGAGGTCGGCAGCTTCGCCAACGACGTGCTGTGCGACATCGACGGCCGGCGGGCGGTGGACGTGCGTGGTCCGGAGCACGCGATCGCCGACTGGACCCTGGCGATGCTGCGCGGCAACGGCGACGAGCTGGTGCGGCTGCGCGTATGGGAGCGGGGCGCGGACGTGCCGCTGCGGGTGCAGGCCGGCGAGCCCGGCCCCGTGGCCTTCGAGCTGGCGCCGATCCACGACAAGCAGTTGCGCGAGCTCTGGCGCTGAGGGGATCCTCGCCGCATGCCACGACGTGCCTCGACGGCCAGGACCCCGACCGCCCGCGCGGACCGGCAGCCGCGTGGCCGGCCGGGGGCGGCGCGGGCGGCCCCCGGCCGGCGCTACTGGCTGTTCAAGTCGGAGCCGACGAGCTACTCGTTCGAGCAGTTGCAGCGGGACGGCCGCACCAGCTGGAACGGCGTGCGCAACTACCAGGCGCGCAACCTGCTGCGCTCCGAGATCGCCGTCGGCGACGGCGTGCTCTTCTACCACAGCAACGCCGAGCCGATGGCCATCGTCGGGATCGCCCGCGTCGTGCGGGGCGGCTATCCGGACGACGCGGCGTTCGATCCCGCGAGCCCCTACCACGATCCCGACAGCGATCCGTCGGCGCCGACCTGGTACATGGTCGACATCGCCTGCGTGCAGGCGTTCGCCGGGCCGGTGACGCGGGAGCAGCTGAAGGCCGTGCCCGAACTCGCCTCGATGCTGCTGCTGCAGCGCGGCAGCCGGTTGTCCGTGCAGCCGGTGACGCCGGCCGAGTGGCGGGCGATCCTGCGGCTCGGCGGCGCGAGCGAGAGCTGGTGAGCGGGCGGCGACCTCGCTCCCGCCCTGCTGCCGGGCTGTCGGTCCCTACCGGCGGCCGTCGCGCTCGCTAGAGTAGGGGCGATGCCCGCGTTCGCAGCCACCAAGGAGGCGACGGAGACCAGGTCGGCGCCGAAGACCGAGCTGGCGCCGCCGTGGAACGTCGTCGTGCACGACGATCCGGTGACGTTGATGACCTACGTGACCAAGGTGTTCGTGCAGGTCTTCGGCTACGCACAGGAACGGGCCCACCGGCTGATGATGGAAGTGCACCAGACGGGGCGATCGGTGGTCTGGACGGGCGCGCGCGAACAGGCCGAGGTCTACGTGCAGAAGCTGCAGGCGTTCCATCTGCTGGCGACTCTCGAGGTCGTCGATGGCTGAGGCCTCGCCGCAGGCCGGCGTCGCCGTCGGACCGGCGCCCGCCGCGTGGGCCGAGACCGGGCTCGGGCCGGCGCGCGTCGAGGCGGGGGGCTAGGCCGATGTGGGCAGGGCGCGTCGACGAGGGCTACGTGTTCGGCGGTCTGTCGGCGACCTGCGTCGAGACCTTGAAGGGCGTGCCCATGCTGCTGGAGAGCGCCGACGAGCGCGTGCGCGCGCGGTTGCTGCCCGACACCTGCGTCGACGCCGAGGACGAAGACCAGTGGCGTCGTCACGCCGTGCCGGAGCTCGAACGCCTGTTCTCGTCGCGGGCCCAGCTGGTCCGGCGCGACCTCGCCGCCATGCGTCCGCTCGGCGCGTCGGGAACGCAGCTGCTGCTGATCCCCAACCACCACGTCAACGCGTGGCTGGCGGCGCTCAACGCCGCCAGGCTGGCGTTGTTCGCCCTCAACGACCTCGAGGCCCGGCATCTCGAAGCGGACGGCATGGCGACCGCGACGGCCAAGCAGCAGGAGGCGCTGTTGCGCATCCACGTGCTGGCGGAGATGCAGGCGGTGCTGCTCGGCGACTACGAGATCGAGTCCGGCGGTTCCCTGGCCGAATGGGACCCCGACGCGGCGCCGCCGGCCTGAGGCGCGCCGGGCGGCCCGTTCAGCGCGGCCGGAGGTCGAGCCGCACCGGCGAGTCGTCGCCGGCCACGAACTGCACCGGCGCCCGCGCCTCGTGGCCGCCCTCGCCCCAGGCGATCGCCTCGTAGGCGCCCGGCGCCAGGAAGGCGAGGAACTCGGCGCTGTCGGTGCCGTCGGCCCCGCGCCGGAAGGCCGCCAGCTCGAACCAGCCGATCGGGGCTTCGGGCTCGCGGATCGCCAGCCGGCAGGTGGGGCCGGCCGCGAACGGTGCCCGCACCACGAAGCGCCGCGGCACGCCGGCCAGCAGCTGCATGTCCTGCCGGCGCTCGACGCCGGCCTGCAGATCGACCTCGAACCGCGCCGCGGCCACCTTGGGGCCCTGCACGCGCAGCAGGTGCCGGCCTGGCGGCGCGGCCGCGAACCGGTAGACGCCGCCTGCATAGTCGGCGGCCAGACGCTGCGTCGGCAGCTCGAGCACCAGGGACAGCTCCGCCGGCGGCAGGCCGTCGGGGCCGACGACTTCGCCGTACAGGGCGGCCGCCCGGTCGAGCACGACGAGGCCCAGATCGCACGGCACCGCAGTGTCGACCGTCAGGCCAGGCCGCGACAGCCCGGCCTGCCCCGGGTGCTCGATGCGCACGTCGAGGGTGCCCGGCGGCACCTGATCGATGCGCACGTCGCCGCTTGGCGAGGCATGGAATCGGGCGAGCTCCTGCCGCTGGTGGTGCCACAAAGTCACCCTGGCGGCCAGGGGTTGCTGCTCGGCGCCGACCACGCGGCCCACCAGGCGGCCCTTGGCCTGTCGATGGTCGACGACGATGCGGACGAAATCGACCTCCGGGTCGATGCCCGGCTGCAGGGCGTCGGCGAAGGCGTGGTTCGCCGCTCGCGGCGCGTAGGCGAGCACATCGACGGGTCCGGCCCCCGACCATGCCACCTGGAATCGCCCTTGGGCGTCGGTGCGTCCCTGCGCGTTCACGCCCTCGCGATTGCGGATCCGCAGCCGCCAATCGGCGAGGCCGATGCCGTCGTGGTCGACGAGCTGGCCGCGCAACAGGCCCTCGAGGCTCGGTGCCTGCAACCTCGCCAGCCAGTGCGCGGGCGGCCCCGCCGCGAGCACCAGCGTCGTCTCGGCGCGACGGGCCGCCGGCTCGGCCAGGACGCCAGGTCCCTCGCGCGCGACCAGCCGGACGGGCCCTGGCGGCAGGCCGGAGAGTTCGAACGTGCCGTCGGCGGCGCTCACCGTGAAGGCGCCGTCGAGGTCGTCCATGGCCCCCGACCACACGCGGCAGTCCGCCAGCGGCGCGCCGTCGGCGTCCTCGATGCGGCCGTGCACGGCGCAAGCGGCCGGCAACACGACCTCGATCGCCGGCCGATGACCGGGCAGCAGTTCGAACTCGCCGCGCTGCGGGCCGTGCCCCCGCGCCCGGGCCCGGAACTGGATCCGTCCCGGTCGCAGGTGGTCGACGGCGAAGGAGCCGTCGGCGGCACTGCGGACCCGCTGCGGCGGGGCGGGCAGCGCGGCGCCCGCGGGCGCCGGGGCCAACGCATGGAACTCCAGCTCGGCGCCCGCGACCGGGCTGCCGCCGGCGTCGCGCACGCGCCCGTCGAGGCCGGCCGCGCTGCCGAGCAGGGTGAGCTGCACGACCGCCGTCGCCGGGGGAGCCGTGGGATCGCTCGGGGCGACCAGGGGAAACAACGCCGAGGGCGCATGGGCGGGATGCTGGGCGCCGAGCCGGCCGCCGGCGGGCAGCGTGAGCTCGAAGCGGCCATCGGCGTCCGTGCGGCCGACGCGGCGCAGGCGCGGCGGGTGGCTGGCGCGGTCCGTCCACGGCAGCAGCACGATCTCCGCTTCGGCGATGCCCTGGCCCTGGGCGTCGACGGCCTGGCCGCGCACCTGCAGCCGTGGCTCCAGCCGCAGTTCCAGGCGCTGCACCGACCCCGGCGACAGCGTCCCGGCGGCGGGCAGGGCCCCAAGACAGTGCGCCTCGATCGGGCGGACCGTGCCGCCGGCCAGGCGGAAGCGCGCGCATCCCAGCGCGTCGGTCGGGGCGGTCAGCAGGGCCGGATCGAGCGCCGGCTCGCCGCCGACGACCAGCGTCACTTCGGCGTCGGCGACCGGGATGCCGGCTTGCGTCGGCCCCATGACGACCCGCACCTCGAGCACGGCCGGGCCCACGTCCGGCGTGTCCGCGGGGTCGACCCCGGCGCGCCCGGCCGGGGTCTCGGCCACCGCCGGGCCTGCCGGCGTCGCGCCGGCCGCGGGTGCCACCGGCGACGGCTGCGCCATCGGCACTTCGCGCCCGGCGCCGAACCGCCAGAGCGACAGCAGCGCCGCGGCCAGCAGCGCCGCGAGCACGATCAGCAGCAGCCAGGTTCGGTGCACGTCGGATTCCTACGCAGGGTGGGCGGCGGCAGGTTCGACTGCGCTCATATTCTGGCGTCGCGGTCCCATTCGGCAAGGAAGCGGCGCCGTCCGCCGCGGCTCGGCAGCCGTTCGGCGATCGAACGCACCAGCGCCCGCGCCGAGGCCGGGCGCGCCATCCAGGCCAGTGTGCGCAGGTGCAGCGAGAGCGGCAGGTCGAAGTCCCGCAGCAGTTCCTCGAGCTGCGCAGCGGCGTCCGCCGGCGGTCGGCCGAGGGCTGCCAATGCGAGCAACCAGTTCGCCCGCAGCTCGGGCAGGTCGAGCTCCTCGACCAGGGCACCGAGCGAATCGTCGGCCTCGCCGAGGCGCAGCAGGTAGCTGCGCGCCATCGCCTGGCCGAGCCGGTCCTCGCCGCTGCGGGCGAGGCCGACGGCGAGCTGCAGCAGCGTGCGGGCTTGGTCGTCCCGCCGCCGCCAGAACAGCCGTTCGGCCAGGAACAGCGCCGCGCGGGCGCCGAACACGGGCAGCGACAGGCGGTCCGCCTCGTCGATCGCGACCCGCAGGTCGTTGGCGGCGTCGTCCTCGCCGAGCAGCGTGCGCACCTGGCCGCGGTAGAGGTGCAGGCGCAGCCGCACCCGCGGCAAGCGGTCGGCGCCGGGTGCCTGCTCCACCTTCTGCAGCGTGCGCTGCGCCGTGGCGTAGTGATGGCTCAGCGCCTCGACGCGGGCGAGGTCGATCAGCAGGTGGCAGCGCAGTTCCACCTCCGTCGGCGGCACCCGCTTCAGGGCGGCATGCAGCTGCCGCAGGCCGTCGGCGGCCTGACCGCGGTAGAAGAGGATGCGGCCGTGCAGGCCGTGGGCCTGCGCCGCCAGCACGTCGGCGGCATCGCCGGTGCTCCCGGCCAGGTCGTCGTGCACGGACTCGAGCAGGCTGATCGCCGCGACCAGGCGGCCCAGGTCGAGTTCGCTGTTGGCCAGTCCCGTGCGCGCCTCGGCCGACGCCTCCAGGTCGTGCTGCTGCTGGGCCAGCCGCTCCGCGTCGCGGAAGGCGCGCCCGGCGGCTTCGGGCTGGCCGACCGCCGTGCGGGCCCGCCCGGACAGCAACAGGAAGCGCAGCCGGCGCCGTTCGTTCGCCGGCGTCGGCGCCACCTGGGCGAAGTGCACCTGCAGGCGGCCGACCAGGCGCAACGACGTGCGCCGGGAACCGGCGCGCACGCGTTCGTCGAGCGCGTCCAGCAGCGGGTCCAGCGCCGCTTCGTGCTGCAGCGCCATCGACAGGTGCATGCCCACTTCGAGCCGGCGTCCGCCGCGCGCCGCCAGCAGCTCGGCGGCGGCGCGGTGCAGGCGTTCGCGGTCGGCCGGCGGCAGGTCGCGCAGCAGGGCGAGCTGGAAGTCGCGGTGCCGGAAGGAGACCTCGCCGCCCTGGGCCCGCACGATGCGGCCGCGGAACAGCGACAGCGTCTCCAGCACGGCCAGTTCGGGCAGTCCGACCAGGGCCGCCAGCAGACCCAGCGGGCAGCGTGCGCCGAGCACGGCCGCCGCCGACAGGACCCGGCGCTGCTGGGGCTCGAGGCTGGCGACCCGGCGGTGGAACCGCTGCACGTGCCCCGGGGCCGGCCGTGGCTCCGTCGCCGGATCGAGGTGGTGGTAGTCGCCGGCCCGCCCGGCCAGCAGGCCTTCCTGGACCAGATGGTCGAGGGCCTCGAGCAGGTTGCCCGGCAGGCCGCTGAGCACTTGGTGGGCCTGGCGCAGGAACTCGTCGACGTCTTCGCCGACGCGGAACAGGGTGCGCCCGAAGGCCAGGAACTCGTGCTCCTCGAGGCCGGTGAGGTCCAGGCGCAGGTCGGGTTCGACCGCCGCTCCGTCGACGCCGGCCGCGAGCAGGAGCAGCAGCGGCAGGCCGTGACGCCGGCCGGCCAGGCGTTGCAGGATCAGACGGCCGCTGGTGTCGAGCCGCTCGGCGTGGTCGACGCGCACGACGAGCACCCGTCCGGGGCGCGGCAGCGACAGCAGCGCGCTGGCGAGCCGGTCGGCGCGCACCTCGGGGGGCTCGGTGCTGTGGCCGAAGGCGACCGCGGCGAGGGCCTCGGCCTCGCCGTCGTCGGCCGCGAACTGGCTGCGGGCGCCGGCGATCGCCCGCTGCATCGCGTTCGGCGAATCACGGTCGTCGCCGCGCAGCAGCAGGTCGAGCAGCGACCTGGCGAACGGCTCGCCGTGGCCGAGAGCGCTGTCGGCGTCGCCGCCGAGGTAGAGCGGCGGTTCGTCGGTCTCGAGCCAGGCCTGCATCGACTCGTCGAGCAGGCGGCGGCGGCCGATGCCGTCGGGGCCGGTGACGACGACCAGGCCGCCGCGGCCGCCGCGGGCCTGGGTCAGCATGGCGTCGAGGCGCTGGCGTTCGTGCGCGCGGCCGACGAACGGCGCCTCGGCCGGGCGGCGCATGCGCAACAGGCGGCGGCTGCTGGCCAGCGCCGGCGCCCGGGTCTCGTGGCGGCGCCAGTACTCCGAGTGCTCGCCCTGGTCGAGGATGCGGGCCAGCTCCGCGGCGTCCCGCAGCCGGTCGTCGGGTTCCTTCTGCAGCAGGTCGCCGAGCACCTGTTCGAGCAGCGGGGAGATGCGGGTGCGCAGGTGCGAGGGTGGGATCGGCCGCCGGCGCAGGTGCGCATCGAGCATCTCGTCGGTCGTGAGCGCGTCGGCGAACGGATGGCGCCCGGTGGTGACCTCGTACAGGACGACGCCGAGCGAGTAGAGGTCGCTGCGTGGACCGGCCGGCAGGCCGCGCAGCACCTCGGGCGCGGCGTAGGCGACGCTGCCGGCTAGGCCAAGGCCCGAGCTGCGGCCCGGGGACGAACCGCCGCTGCTGCCGCCGCCGATGGCGCCGAACGGGCGCACCAGGCCCAGGTCGACGATCTTCAGCTGGCTGTCGGGCGTCAAGATCAGGTTCTCGGGCTTCACGTCGCGGTGCACGAGGCCGCGCCGGTGCAGCGCCGACAGGCCGCGGGCCGCATCGGCGCCGATGCGCCTGGTCAGGTCCTCGACCGGGGCGCCGGAGCGGGCGAGGAACTCGCGCAGGGTGGTGCCGTGCACGTACTGCATGACCAGGTAGGTGGTCTGCATGCCGAGCAGGTCGATCGTCTCGAAGCCGTAGATCTCGGCGACGTTCGGGTGCCGCAGCTGGCGGCCGAGCATGCCCTCGGCGAGCAGGCGGGCGTGCGCGCGCTCGTCGGCGACCAGCTCGCGGCGCAGGAACTTCACCGCCACCTCGGTGCCGGCCGGATGTTCGGCGTAGTCGGCCAGCAGCCGCGCGTGGTAGACGGTGCCCGAGGAGCCGCTGCCGAGCTCCTGCAGCAGCTCGAAGCGGCCCGCGACGGAGTGAGCGTAGTCGCGGGGGCCGGCGGCCGTCGCGCCCTCGTGGTCCTGTTCGCTCCGGCCGGCCGTCACCGCGACCCTTGTAGCGTCGGTCCCGCCGGTGCGCATGGCGATTGTCGCCGTTGCGCGCCGGCGCGCGCTCTGCCATCGTGGCGCGGCTACCACTTCCGCATGGTGATCAGGCTCCACAATTCGCTGACCCGTTCGCTCGAGGAACTGCAGCCGCTGCAGCCGGGAAGAGTGACGATGTACCACTGCGGGCCGACGGTCTACAGCTCGCCGCACATCGGCAACTTCCGCAGCTTCCTGTTCGCCGACGTGCTGCGCCGCTTCGTCGAGGACCAGGGCTACGCCGTCACCCAGGTCATGAACGTCACCGACGTCGGCCACCTGACGCTCGACGACATCGAGGGCGGCGAGGACAAGATGGAGGCGGCCAGCCGCAAGACCGGTCTCACCGCCTGGGACATCGCCCGCAAGTACGAGGCGGAGTTCCACGCCTGCCAGCAGGCGTTGCACGTCCGGCTGCCGCACCACATGCCGCGCGCGACCGACTTCATCCAGGAGATGGGGGTGATCATCGACGACCTGCTGCAGAAGGGCGTCGCCTACCAGCGCAACGGCAACGTCTACTTCGAGGTCGCGAAGTTCCCCGCCTACGGCAGGCTGTCGGGCAAGGTGCTCGACGAGCTCGAGGCCGGCGCGCGCGTCGCCGTCAACGAGGAGAAGAAGGACCCGCGCGACTTCGCGCTGTGGAAGGTCGATGCGAAGCACCAGATGCAGTGGGACGCGCCGTGGCGCGACGGCGCCCGCGGCTTCCCGGGCTGGCACATCGAGTGCTCGGCGATGTCGACGCACTACCTGGGCGAGCAGATCGACATCCACACCGGCGGCGAGGACAACATGTTCCCGCACCACGAGTGCGAGATCGCGCAGACCGAGGCCCACACCGGCAAGCGCTTCGTGTCGATCTGGCTGCACGCGCGCCACCTGCTGGTCGACGGCACGAAGATGTCGAAGAGCCTCGGCAACTTCTTCACCGTCGCCGACATCCTGCAGCGGGGCTACACCGGGCTGGAGCTGCGCTACGCGCTCGTCCGCGTGCAGTACCGGCAGACGCTGAACTTCACCCTGAAGGGGCTCGACGAGGCGCGGGCGGCGATCGCCCGCGTGCATGGCGCCCGGCAGCGGCTGGTGCGCATCCGCGAGGGCCGTGAAGCGGCCGGCGGCGACGACCTGGACGGCGCGGTCGCGAGCGCCAACGCGGCGTTCACCGCGGCGATGAGCGAGGACCTCAACGTCAGCGAGGCGCTGGCGGCGGTGTTCGAGTTCGTCAACGTCTGCAACAAGGCGCAGCCGTCGGTCGCCGGCGCCAAGGCGGGGCTGTCGGCCTTCGCCCGCTTCGAGGACGTGCTCGGTTGCTTCGGGCCGGAGCCGGTCCCGGGCGCCGTGGCCGATGCGCCGGCCGAGCTGCAGGACCTGCTGGCCGAGCGCACGGCGGCCAAGCAGGCGAAGGACTGGGCCAGGGCCGACGCGCTGCGCGACCGCATCGCCGCCGCCGGGTGGCGGATCGTCGACACCGCGCAGGGGCCGCGGCTCGAGCCTGTGTGAGCGAAGCCGGGTACACGGGCGCGGCGCGGTCGTAGCATCGGGCCGCATCCCGGCCCGCCCCATCGGCGAAGGCCCCGCGCCCGACACCATGCCAACCTCCCTGCGCGCCATGCTCGCCATGGCCCCGTTCCTGGGCTGCCTGTGCTGCTGCGGCACCGAACCGGTGGCCGCACCGCCGCCGGCGTCCCGACCCCCTGCCGCCGCGACCGAGAGTCCTGCCATGCCGACCTCCGAGCCGTCCAAGCCCGCCTACAACCCGCTCTCGCCCGCCGAGGCGCGCGTGATCCTCGACAAGGGCACCGAGCGCGCCGGCACCGGCGAGTACACCGACCTCGAGGCCGATGGCACCTATGTCTGCCGCCAGTGCAACGCCGCGCTCTACCGCAGCGACGACAAGTTCCACAGCGGCTGCGGCTGGCCGAGCTTCGACGACGAGATCCCGGGCGCGGTCGAGCGGCACGACGACAGCAGCTTCGGCATGCAGCGCACCGAGATCGTCTGCGCCAACTGCAAGGGCCACCTCGGCCACGTGTTCCACGGCGAGCGCATGACGCCGAAGAACACCCGCCACTGCGTCAACTCGATCTCGATGCGGTTCGTGCCGAAGGGCCGGCCGCTGCCGCCGCCGATCGGGCGCGGGAACTGAGGCGGACGCGCCCGCCGGCGGCTCACGGCGTCGGCTCGCTCCACAAGGTCACTTCCCCCTCGGCCAGCAGCCGACCACCGGTCTCGGCGTGGCCGGCGACCAGCGCGGTCGGTCCGAGCCGCCGCACCAGCCGCACGTGGTAGGTGATCTCGGCACCGGCCGGGGGCGACGCCGCGACGCGGAAGCGCTTCACGGCGACCAGCATGCCGCGCGGCTCGCGCGACGGGCCGGCGGCGGGGGGCGCCGGCGCCAGCAGCACGGCGGCCGCCTGCGCCAGCCCTTCGATCGCGCCGAGATCCCAGGGCAGGGCCCCGGGTCCGACGGGTTCGCCGCCGGCGACGACGGCCCGATCGCCGGCCCTGGCGACGAGCCGCCGCACCCGCAGGATCGGGTCCCGGTGGGGCACGACGCGCAGGAGCGCCCGTTCGCACGCCGACTCCATGGCGGCATCGGACCGCGCGCGAACGGCCGCGGCAAGCGTGCGCCGGCGACGGGCGGGCGGCACGATCGCGGCGTGGCCCTGGACGTGCAACTCGCCGACGTGGTGCTCGATGCGGCCGGCGCCGCGCTGCGCGCGCGGCTGTGCGTGCCGCCGGCGCACCCGATCCTGCGCGGCCACTTCCCCGGCGCCCCGATCGTGCCCGGCGTGCTGCTGCTCGACGCCGTCCGGCGCGCCGTCGAACGGGTGCGCGGGCGGGACCTCGCGCTGGCCGAGGTCGCCGAGGTGCGGTTCGTGCGGCCGCTGGCGCCGGGTGCCGAGGCGCGCCTCGAGGCCACGCTGCGCGAGGAGGCGGACGCCGTCGTGGTCGAGGGGGCCTGGCACGGCGAGCAAGGCCGGCTCGCGGCCTTCCGGCTGCGCCTTGGCCCGCCCGCGTGAGGGCGCGGCCATCGCCATGGTCGGGAGCGTGGCCGTCGCCGGCGGTACCACGCAGGGCGCCGTTCCCCTGCCGGTGGGTCGCCGCTAGGCTGCCGCCGTGCAGGAGATCATCCTGACGGAGAACGAGGCGGGGCAGCGGCTCGATCGCTACCTGCGCAAGCTGCTGCCCGAGGTGCCGCTGGGCGCCATCTTCCGCCGGCTGCGCCAGGGCGACATCCGCGTCGACGGCCGCAAGTGCCAGGGCGACCTGCGGCTGGCGGCCGGCATGAAGGTGACGCTGCGCCTGCCGGCGGCCGACGTGCGGCAGGCGCCGCCGGTGCCGGGCGATGCCGCCGGCGATCCGCTCGAGGTGATCGCCGCCGATGCGGGTTCGCGGTCGCGGCCCGGCCAGGCACGGCGCGGCGCGCCGCCCGCGCCGCGCGTGGTGCTGCGCGACGAGCAGGTGCTGGTCGTCGGCAAGCCGGCCGGCCTCGCGATCCATCCGGGCACCCGCCAGGAGCACTCGCTGACCGGGTGGCTGGCGGCGCAGCCGTTCGGCGTGCGCACGGCGACGTTCGCGCCGGCGCCGGCGCACCGGCTCGACCGTGGCACCTCGGGCCTGGTCGTGATCGGCCTCTCGCCGGACGCCCTGCGGGCGCTCTCGGCGGCGTTCCGCGACGGCACGGTGCACAAGGTCTACTTCGCCGTCGTGCACGGCGTGCCGGCGCGCCCGCAGGGCACGATCGCCGCACCGCTGTGGCAGGACCCCGCCGCCGACCCGCGCACGGCGAAGGTGGTCGTCGACCCGCGTGGCCAGGCGGCGCGCACCGACTACGAAGTGGTGCAGCAGGGACGCCAGCTCGCCCTGCTGCGGCTGGTGCCGCACACCGGTCGCCAGCACCAGATCAGGGCCCATCTGCAGCACCTCGGCCACCCGATCGTCGGCGACCACCGCTACGGCTCGGTGGCGGAGGTCGAGCGCGGTTTCCTGCTGCACGCCGGCGAACTGTCGTTCCCGCACCCGGCTACGGGACGCACGGTGCGGTGCGTCGATCCGGTGCCGCGCGAGTTCCGCGCCCTGCTGGCGCAGGACTGACGCGGCCGGCGGCGCTCAGGCCAGGGGCCGCAGGCTGCCGAAGCCTCCGTCCACAGCGAGCACCTGGCCGTCGAGCCACTGGTTGGCCGGGTCGAGCAGGAACAGGATCGCGCGGGCGACGTCCGCCGCCGCGCCGATGCGCCCCGCGGGGTTCTGCCGCGCCGCCGCCTCGTGCACGCCCGGGCGGGCGAGCAGGGCCTCGGTCATGCGGCTGGCGACCAGGGCGGGGGCCACGCAGTGGAAGCGGATGCCGCGCCGGGCGTGCGTGGCGGCGGCAGCGCGCGCGAGCCCGATCAGGCCGGCCTTGGCGGCGGCGATCGCCTCGTGGTTGGCGAGGCCGAGCGTCGCCGCGACCGAACTGACGAACACCACCGCGCCGCCGTCGCGCAGCAGCTCGGGCGCCGCCGCCACCACGCCGAACGCCGACGCCAGGTTGACGTCGAGCACCTCCTGCCACTCGGCATCGCTGGTGCGATGGGCGGGCTTCAGCCACAGCGAACCGATGCAGTGGGCGATGCCGGCCAGCGGCCGGTCGTTCGCGGCGGTGCGCAGCGCCGCGGCGACGGTCGTCGGTCGGACGTCCGGCAGCAGTGCGGTCGCCGCGTCGAGCGGCGTGGCGATCGCCGCGAGGCGCCCCGCATCGCGGGCCAGCAGCACGAGGTCGGCGCCGGCGGCCCGCAGCAGTCCGGCCAGGCTGCTGCCGACGGCGCCGGTGGCGCCGAGCACGGCGAACGTTCCGGGATGGCTGTTCACCGACTGCCCTTCGCCGCGGCCCGACGGCGGATGCGCGCGCATCCGCGGCGCGCCGCCGCGCGAACGGTCCCGCATGTTCGCCTGGCTCCGCCGCCGTCGGCACGCGGCCCACCGCCGCCGTCTCGAGCTCCAGCACCGGCGTCTGCTGCAGGAGGCGCGCGACTGGCAGCGCCGCGGCGACATCCGTGGCTTCGCCGAGCGCGTGGCCGCCGCCGATGCCGTCGAACGGGAACTCGCCCGGCTCGAAGCCGCGACCGGCGATGCGCGGCGCGCCTAGCGCGAAGGTCTGCGCCGTCTGCGGCCGCACGTTCGCCTGGCGCCGCCGCTGGGAGCGCTGCTGGTCGTCCGTCCGCCATTGCAGCCGGGCCTGCGCCGCCCGGCGCCGCGGCGACGTCGACCGCGCCTGCGAGGCGGCCATCCTCGGGCTGCTCGCGCAGCGCACCGCCGCGGCGACGATCTGTCCGTCGGAAGCGGCGCGCGTCGTCTGGCCGGTCGGGTGGCAGCAGGGCCTGCAGCGGCTGCTGGCCGCGGCCAGGCGCCTTGGGGCGCGCGGCGCGATCGACGTGCTGCAGCGCGGTCGCGTCGTCGATCCGTCGCAGGCGCGTGGTGCCGTTCGCCTGCGACGTCGACCGGATGGGCGCGGGTGAGGGTGGACCGCGCCCGGCGAGCGGGTACACCGGCGCCATGCC
The DNA here is from genome assembly GCA_019636245.1 of Planctomycetota bacterium. Classification (GTDB taxonomy): domain Bacteria; phylum Planctomycetota; class UBA1135; order UBA1135; family UBA2386; genus JAEUHS01. The sequence goes on from JAHBXX010000013.1 coordinate 105,104, forward strand.
GCCGCCCGCCGCCACGCCGGAACACGAACGCCTGCGCCAGGACGCCCGCCGCGAACGCAACTGGTCGCGCTGGGGGCCCTACCTCGCCGAACGCCAGTGGGGCACCGTGCGCGAGGACTACAGCGCCGATGGCAATTGCTGGGCCTACTTCCCGCACGACCATGCGCGCAGCCGTGCCTACCGCTGGGGCGAGGACGGGCTGCTCGGACTCACCGACCGGCAGTGCCGGCTCTGCTTCGGCTTCGCGCTGTGGAACGGCAAGGACCCGTTCCTGAAGGAGCGGCTGTTCGGCCTGACCGGGCCGGAAGGCAACCACGGCGAGGACGTCAAGGAGGAGTACTTCTACCTCGACGCGCTGCCGACCGCCGCGTGGCTGCGCGGGCTCTACAAGTACCCGCAGGCCGCGTTCCCGTACGAACGCCTGGTCGCCGAGAACCGGCGGCGCGGCCGCGGCGAGCCCGAGTTCGAGCTGGTCGACACCGGCGTGTTCGCGGGCGGTCGCTACTTCGACGTGTTCGTCACCTACGCCAAGGCCGACCCCGACGACGTGCTGATCGAACTCGAGGTGCACAACCGCGGTCCCGAGCCGGCACCCCTGCACGTGCTGCCGCAGCTGTGGTTCCGCAACACCTGGTCGTGGGGGCGCCGCGGCGAAGGCTACTGGCCGCGCGGCGTCATCGTGCCGGACGGCGAGCGGCGGGTGATCGCCAACGGCGCCGACCTGCCGGCGATGGCGCTGGAACTCGAACTGCCGTCGGGCGGCTCGTGCAAGGGGCTGCTGGCGACCGAGAACGAGACCAATACGCGGCGCCTGTTCGGCAGCGGCGATCCGCTGGCGTTCGTCAAGGACGCCTTCCACGACTGCGTGGTGCGCGGCCACACGGTGGCGGTCAATCCCGGCCGCAGCGGCAGCAAGGTGGCGTGGCACTGCGTGTTCGAGGTTCCCGCGGGCGGTTCGATCCGCCTGCGCCTGCGGCTGCGGCCGGCGGCGGTGCACGAGGCCGCGTTCGGCGCCGGCTTCGACGCCGTGTTGGCGGCGCGCCGGCAGGAGGCCGACGACTTCTACGCCGGCGTCGTCGGCGACGTCGACGCCGAGGCCGCGCGCGTGCAGCGGCAGGCCTACGCCGGGCTGGTGTGGACGAAGCAGTTCTACCACTTCGACGTGCGCACCTGGCTGGCCGGCGACCCGTCGCAGCCGCCGCCGCCGCCGCAGCGCCAGCAGGGCCGCAACAGCGACTTCGCACACCTCTACAACCGCGACGTGCTGTCGATGCCGGACAAGTGGGAGTACCCGTGGTACGCGGCCTGGGATCTCGCCTTCCACATGATCCCGTTCGCGCGCATCGATCCGGACTTCTGCAAGCAGCAGCTGCTGCTGCTGCTGCGCGAGTGGTACATGGCGCCGAACGGCCAGGTCCCGGCCTACGAGTTCGCGTTCCACGACGTCAATCCGCCGGTGCACGCCTGGGCCTGCTGGCGCGTCTACAAGATGACCGGCCAGCGTGGGCAGCGCGATCACGCGTTCCTGGCCAGGGCCTTCCACAAGCTGCTGCTGAACTTCACCTGGTGGGTGAACCGCAAGGACCTGCACGGCAAGCACGTGTTCGGCGGCGGCTTCCTCGGCCTCGACAACATCGGCGTGTTCGACCGCAGCCAGCCGCTGCCCACCGGCGGCCACCTCGAGCAGGCGGACGGCACCGCGTGGATGGCGTTCTACTGCGCGACGATGCTCGGCATCGCGATCGAGCTGGCCTGCCACGACCCGGCCTACGAGGACGTGGCGTCGAAGTTCTTCGAGCACTTCGTCGCCATCACGCACGCGATGAACACGCTGGGCGGCAGCGGGCTGTGGGACGAGCAGGACGGCTTCTACTACGACCAGATGCACGCCGACGGCCGCAGCGAGAAGCTGCGCATCCGCTCGCTGGTCGGCCTGCTGCCGCTGTGCGCGGTCGAGGTGCTGCCGCTGCCGACGATCCGCAAGCTGCCCGGTTTCGACCGGCGGCTGCGCTGGTTCCTGGCCCACGAGCACGACCTGGCGTCGCACACGACCTTCGGCGGCGAGGGGGACGACGCCGGCATGCTGCTGGCGATCCCATCGCGGGAGCGGCTCGAACGGGTGCTGCGCTACCTGCTCGACGAGCGGGAGTTCCTGTCGCCGTACGGCGTGCGGTCGCTGTCGGCCGTGCACCGGGACCACCCGTTCGTGCTGCACGCGGCCGGCCAGGAGTACCGCGTCGACTACACGCCGGGCGAGAGCACGACGCAGATGTTCGGCGGCAACAGCAACTGGCGCGGGCCGATCTGGTTGCCGGTGAACTACCTGCTGATCGAGGCGCTCGAGCGCTACGGCCGGTTCTACGGCGACGCGCTGCAGGTCGAGTGCCCGACCGGCTCGGGGCGGCTCTGCACGCTGCAGCAGGTCGCCGACGAGCTGGCGCGGCGGCTGCAGCGGCTGTTCCGCGCCGGGCCGGACGGGCGGCGCGCGTTCGCCGGCGACGACCTGCGCTTCCGCGACGACCCGCACTGGCGGGACCTGGTGCTGTTCCACGAGTACTTCGACGGCGACACCGGCCGCGGCTGCGGCGCCAGCCACCAGACCGGCTGGACGGCGCTGATCACGCGCTGCTTCGCCGGCGAACGCGCGGCGCCGCCGCCGGGCGCGTAGCGGCGGCGCGCCGTGGCGATCGAGTCGGCGGCTGCCCCACGGGGGCGCGACGGTCGTCCTGCAGCCCAGGGGTTCTGCTGGCAGGCCCGCCACCGGTTGCCGGTCGGCGAGTCGGGTCACGAAGATGTCGGGGTCTGCCGGCCACGGCGCCGTGAGGTCCTCCTCGGTGCGCCAGTTCGCGGGTGCGCCCAGGGCACGGGGGGTGCGCGGGTCTGGCCATGGGGCTCGGGTTCGCCTACCTTGCTCGTC
>JAHBXX010000014.1 GCA_019636245.1 Planctomycetota bacterium
GGGCGGGAGGGGGGGGGGGGGGGGGGGGGGGGGGGGGGGGGGAAGGGGGGGGGCACCCGGTTGCACCCAGACACTCTGCAGGTCCGTCCGGCCATCGCGGCCGCGCCGCCGGCCGTGCGCCTCTCAGGACGCCGGCGGCAGCCGCTTGTGCGCGCCGTCGCAGAACGGCTTCGCCGCCGAGTGCTTGCACCCGCACCACGCCACCTTGCGCGCGGCGGTGATGGTCTCGACCTTCGGCGTGATCCCGGTACCGGCGTGGGAGCCGTCGCAGTAGGGCTGCTTCTGGCTGCGGCCGCAGGCGCACCACGCATAGGTGCCGGGCTGCACGTCGAGCACGTAAGGTGCGCGCGAGGCGATCTTGGGGTCGGTCATGGCCCCGGCCTCACTTGTGCTTGGCGACCGCGGCCGCCTTGCCGGCGTCGTCGAGCTTCATCCACTTCGACTGGCACTTCTCGCAGCAGAAGCCGACCTTGCCGCCCTGGAAGTCGCTCGTGATCGCCGCGTCGATCGGTTCGCCCGAGATCGCGCAGGTGCTGTTCAGCAGGCCGGGGGCGGGGGTCGCCTGCTGCTGCGCGCAACCGCCGAGCAGCGCCAGGGTGAGGAAGGAGGTGACGGCCAGGGCGAGGTGCTTCATGCCGGCATTCTGCGCCTCTCGCGGCCGGACACAAGGTTCGTGGGCCCGCCGGGCTTGGCAAGGAGGCGCGCGACGTGCTGTAGTCAGGCCATGAACCTCACGCCGGCCGAGCGCAGGAACCTGCTGCGCTTCGTCTGCTCGTTCGCCTGGACGGATCTCCAGGTGACGCAGCAGGAACGCGACCTGGTGATGCGCATCGCCGGCATGCTGCACCTCGACTCCGCCGAGGCCCGGCAGGTCGCCCGATGGCTCGAGGTGCCGCCGGCGGCCGACGAGGTGGACCCGTCGCTGGTGCCGCCCGCGCACCGCGAGCTGTTCCTGCGGGTCGCCGAAGAGGTCCTGCGCGCCGACGGGCGCGTCGTGCCGGCCGAACGTGACGCGCTGGCGCTGTTCCGCGAGATGCTGCAGGCCGAGTGAGCCCGGCCGGCGCTCAGAAGTCGGCCCGGTAGCGCGCCCACATGCGCCCCGCGAACGGGTCGAACGCATGCGTCCAGCTGCCGGGCGCCTCGACCTGCAGGTAGCGGTCGACGTAGTCGAACAGCGCCTCGTGACCCCACGCCTCGCGCAGGCCCATGATGCGCGTCGCCAGCACGAAACCGAGCCAGACGTTGGCGGTGCAGCAGCGGCGGTAGGGATCGCTCGTCCATGGCTTGCGGTCGAGGCTCGGGTCGTCGCCGTGGCGGTTGCCCCACTCCGGCAGCCCCTCGTCCTCCGGGCCGTAGTCGCCGTGGCCGTGGTTCCAGACGCCGGCCGCCGTCTGCGCGACGTAGAACGTCTGCACGTCCTCGGCGAAGGCGGTCTTCTGCTCGCGCACGAGCCGCAGCAGCTCGGCGTCGCCGAGCAGCGCGCCGGCGAACAGGATCGGGAACTTGCGGCCGCTGCCGCTGCCGCCGTCGGCCAGGAACCTGCCGCCGTGGTCGACGATGCCGGCGAGGTCGATGCCGACCTGCACCAGCGCGTGCACCAGCGGCACCTTGTCGGCCGGTTCGTGATCGAGTTGCAGCACCAGCGCCGCGCGGCCGACGAGGTCGGCGATCTCGCGGCCGTAGTCGGGCATGTTGAGCCGAGGGTGCAGGTAGCGCCCTGCCGCGCCGGGCAGGTGGTCGAGCCACGTCCGTTCGAAGTGCGGCAACAGGTCCGCCGGCGCCGGCGCGTCCGGCGGCGGCTGGAGGCGCGCGAGCCGCGACAGGTCGAGCTGGCTGGCGCGCCAGCGCGGGCGCTTGCGCTGGCCACAGTAGGGCGGGCGGAACGCGTCGGCCGGCGGCGGCTCGGCGACGCAGGTCAGCACGGCGCAGGTCTCCAGCTGTGGCAGCTGGCCGGCCAGCGGGTGGCTCACGGTCGAGACCAGCGACATGCCGGGTTCGAGCCGCAGCGGCCGGTCGCGCGCCACGCCGAGCGCGACGTTGGCGGCGGGATCGAAGCACGAGCCGCCGTTTGCGCCGACCATGGCGCTGTCGTAGCCCTGCCGCATCGCCCGCGGGTCAGGGTCGATCATCGAACCATGGCGCACGCGGCCGTCGTCGCTGCCGCTCGGTGGCGCGATCGCCACCACGTGCACCGGGCCCAGGACCCACCAGTCGCCGGTGACGAAGCGGCCGCACGGAACGGCGCGCTCGAACGTCCACGTGATGCCGAAGCGCTCGACGCGTTCCTGGCGCGCCGGCCCTTCGCCGGCGTCGGTCGGCGGCGTCGCGACCGGATGGGCCGGCGGCGGCTCCGGTCGTTGCCCCAGCACGACGCCGTCGGAGGTGGCGACGGCGCTGCGGTTGCCGGCGATGTCGGTGGCGCGCACGCTGACGTAGACGGCGAAGCCGGCCGGCAGGTCGACGTCCTGCGTCTTGGCGCGCGTGGCGCCGCCGACCGGCGTCCACGGCATGACGTCGGTGCCGCCCGGCAGGCGGCCGAGGGCCCATTCGTAGACCACCGGGAAGCCCTCCGGGTCGACGAACTCGTCCCAGTTCGCGAACAGCGAGGTGCGCATCTCCTGCTGGTCGATGTCGGCGCCGATGCCGTCCCGCACCTGGCCGACGGTGGGCGGCCGGTCCGGCGGCGGCAAGGCGACCGGCGCGCCGCCGCTGCAGGCGGCGAGCAGCAGGAGCCAGGCCCCACGGTATCGGTGCGCGCGGCGCCCGCGGATTCGTGCCACCATCTCGCCCGGAAGCCTAGCCCCAAGCCGGCCACGGTTCCCGATCGCCAGGCCGGACCCGCGGGCGTCCGGCCAGTGCGGCCTCAGCCGCGGGCGATGCACTGCCGAAAAGCCCGTACCGGATCCCCGCCGGCGCGGGGGAAGGCGCGGGCGGGTAAGCTCGCCGCGCTGTGGTCGCCGCCGGCACGAGCAGGCGACAGAGGACGAACCCGCGACGATGAGCAAGAACCTAGCCGACGATCTGCAGCGCACGGCGCGCCAGGCGTTGACGAGCCTGAGTCCGGCGGCCCAGGGCGAGGAGCCCGGCGGCCTGCCGCTGCGCCGGCTGCTCGCCGCGGCCTTCCGCGCCCGCTACCTGGTGTTCGCGACGACGCTGTTCGGCCTGCTGATCGGCTCCTTCCTCGCCATCACCACGGCCAACACCTACGTCAGCGTCGGCAAGTTCCTGTTCACCGCCTCCGGCGCCGAGTCCAAGCTCGTCAACCCGTCGCGTGCCACCGACCTCAGCCAGGAGACGATCGGCACCGCGGCCACCCACATCCTGAACACCGACGACCTGCTGATCCGCGTCATCAAGAAGCTCGGGCCCGACCGCATCCTCGAGCCCTACCAGCCGGGCCTCGGCGAGTCGTCCGGCGCGCGCGCCTGGTTCTACCAGATCCAGCGCGACTGGAACGCCTCGACCAGGGAGGCGACCGAGGAGGAGGCGCTGAAGCACCTGCGGCGCACCCTGGTCATCGACCGCTCGCGTTCGGCGGACGTGCTGGTCGCGACCTGCACGTCGAACGCACCGCGCCTCGCCCAGCAGATCCTCGAGACCTACATGAAGGAGGCCGTGCTCTGGCACATCGAGCAGTACGACGACAAGCGGGCCTACGAGGACGCCGAGCGGGCGGCCGGCGAGGCCAAGGTCGCGCTCGACGCCGCCCGCCTGGCGATGCGCGAGTTCCTGACCAACCGGGCCGGTGTGGCGCAGTTCGATGCCGAGAAGGAGCGCCTCGAGAAGGAGGACCTCGACGCGTCGTCGAACCAGGCCGAGCTGCGGCAGAAGCTGGACAGCGCCCGGCAGGTGCTCGCGCTGATCGCCCAGCGCCTCGAGGTCGATCGCGACATCCCGCAGTTCCGCATCGAGCGGCGGCGCATCGACGTCAGCAGCAACTCGGTTGCGAACCTCGAGCAGCAGCTCTCCACCGCCACCGTCCGGCTCGCCAGCCTGCAGAACCAGCGGCGCGATCCGAACGACTCCTACATCGTCGAGGCGCAGCGCGAGATCGAGAACATCAAGGCGGCCATCCGCAAGCTGCAGCAGGACGCCCGCAACGCGCCCGAGGAAGAGGTCATGGTGCCGAACCCCGAGTACACGGCGATGCTGGCGCAGCGGCAGACGCTGACGACCGAGGCCTGGACGCTGGAGGCGCAGGTCAAGTACGCCGACGGCGTCGTGGCACGGGCGCGGGAACGCCTCCGGGCGCTGCTCGACCTCGAACCGGAGCACCAGCGGTTGCGCGAAGCCCTGGCGTCCGCCCAGGAGCGCGCCGAGTACGCGCAGGCCAACTGGAACATCGCCCAGCAGAAGCGCGCGCTGGGGCTCGGCAACTTCAGTTCGCTGAAGGAGATCCAGGCCGCTTCGATGCCGCTCGAGAAGGAAGGGCCGAACCGCGGCAAGCTGATCCTCGGCGGCCTGTTCGGCGGCCTGTTCCTGGGCCTGGCGATCGTGCTGCTGCGCGCGCTGCCCGACACGGTCGTGCGGACCCGCGAGGACCTCGAGCGCCTCGAGGGGCTGGCCGTGATCGGCATCATGCCGCGCCTGGACGGCACCAACCTGCGGCGCCACGTGTCGCTGCGCGAGCAGGGGTGGTGACGATGACCGCGCGCGAGACCCTGCAACAGCAGGCGCCGAACAGCCGCCGAGCCGACGTCATCGCCACCGAACTCGGCTACCTGTGGTCGAACCTGCTGCAGCGCGGCGTGCTCGACTCGCACCGTTCGATCGGCTTCTGCGCCATCGGCGACGACGAGGGCAGCAACACTCTGGCCGCCAACCTGGCGCTGTTCCTCGGCAGCAAGGACAAGCGCCTCGCCCTGGTCGAGGCGTCGCTGCGCCGGCAGGCCCTGGCGGCCGTGTTCCAGGTGACCCCGGTGCCCGGCCTCGCCGACCTGCTGGCGGCCAAGGCCGTGCAGCGCGACGTGCTGCGGCTGCAGGTCGCCCCCGGCGTCGACCTGATGCCGGCCGGCCAGTCGACCGATCCGTTCTGGAGCTTCACCGACGACCGGTTCCGCGCCATCCTGGGCCAGCTGCTGGTCGAACGCGACCTCTGCCTCGTCGACGTGCCGTCGCTGAACCGCGCCCCGGAGGCCAGCCTCGTCGTGCGCGCGCTCGACGCGGTGGTGCTGGTCGTCGAAGCCAATCGCCACCGCGCCGAGGTCGTGCAGCGCAACCTGACCTACCTGCGGTCGCTCGGCACGCCGGTGCTCGGCTCGATCGTCAACGAGCTCGTGCACGAGGTGCCGACGCTGGTGCAGAAGCTGCTGTAGCCGCCGCCGCACGGTCGGCTACAACGCCGCCGTGCACCCCGCGTCCGCACGGCCGGCACTCGCGTTCGACGCCAGCGAGTGGTTCCACGACCCGGCCTGGGCGCGCCACGTGCCGGCGAGGCACTGGCGGCGGCTGCCGGCGCGATGGCCGCAGGCGCTGGCGGCGGCGGCCGCGGCCTGCGCACGGCACGGCGTGCGGGCGACGTTCTTCGTCGACGGTCTGGCGGCCACCCGCTGGCCGGCGGCGCTGCGGCAGCTGGTCGATGCCGGCCACGAGGTGGCGTCGGCGGGCTGGCAGCCGGTCGACGTCGCGAACGTCGCCGCAGCGGGCCGCGACGGGCTCGCCGCCGACCTCGTCCGCGCCCGCGCCGCGCTCGAAGCGGCGACCGGGCTGCAGGTGCTGGGGTTCCGGGCCCCGTGGCCGGCGGGAGGCGAGTCCTGGTGGCGCGGGATGCTGGCGGCTGCCGGTCATCGCTACGAGCTGACGGCGACCGGGCACGTGGTCGCGCTCGACCGGCCGGACGAAGCGGGCGGCGGCGACGGAGTGCGCAGGGCGCAGGTCGCGACGGCCTGGGAACTCGACTCTGCGCAGCCGCGGCTGCGGGGGCTGCCGGCGCCCCTGCAGCGGGTGCACTACGGCCGGCTGGTCGGTGCCGCGGCCAGGCTCGATGCCCTGCTGCGGGGCGGCGGCACGCCGATCGCCGAGCGGCTCGGGCTGTCGCCCGCTGCGGCTGCCGCGGCAGCACCCGTGCCGTCCCTGCACCCGGCGGCGGCCGTGCAACCGGCCACGCCCTCGACGCTGCGGCTGGCGGTGGTCGTGCCGCTGAAGGACGAGGCGGAGGGCGTGCCGTCGCTGCTGGCGGAACTGGACGCGCTGACGGCGGATCTCGCCGGCTGCGCCGCGCTGGAGTTCGTGTTCGTCGACGACGGCAGCACCGATGCCACCGCGTCGCTGCTCGCCGAGGCGGCAGCGGTGCGCCCGCGGGCACGGCTGGTCCGTCACGACCGGAACCGCGGCGTCGCCGCCGCGATCCGCACCGGGCTGCTCGCGACCGACGCGCCGTTCGCGGCCTCGATCGACGCCGACCTGTCCTACGACCCGCGCGAACTCGCGCCGATGCTGCGCCTGCTCGACGCCGCCGACGTCGTCACGGCGTCGCCCTACCATCCGCGCGGCGGGGTGCGGAACGTGCCGGGCTGGCGGCTCGTGCTGTCGCGCACGCTGTCGTGGTGCTACCGGCGGCTCCTGCGCCGCGACCTGCGCACCTGGACGGCCTGCTTCCGCGTCTACCGGCGGGAGGCCGTCGTCGACCTGCCGCAGCAGTACCCCGGCTTCCTGGGCACGGCGGAACTGCTCGTCCGCCTGCTGCGCCGCGGTGGCAGGGTCGTCGAGCATCCCTGCGTGCTGGAGGCGCGGCTGTTCGGCGTGTCGAAGCTGCGCGTGCTGCGCACCGTGCGCGACCACCTCGGCCTGCTGTGGCAGGTGGCGCGGGGGCGGATCAGCTGACGGCCGCCAGGGCGCGCAACGGCGGCACCTCGCGCGGGCGGCGGCACGCGGCGGCGACGAGGCCTGGCCGGGCCAGCAGGGCCACCGCCTTGCGGTAGAGGCCGGCGCGGTGGGGACGGCCGAGCAGCGCCTTCGCCGTCCAGCCGGCGAGCCGCAGCGTGTGCCCGAGCAGGAGCCACGCGCGCACCCACTCGGTCGCCAGCCGTCCGTGCCACGCCGCGTGGTAGAGGATGCGGCTCTCGATGTAGGCGAGGAACGTGCGTTCGGCGGCGAGGTTGGCCGACAGACCGCCGACGTGCACGAACGTCGCGTCCGGCAGCCAGCGCACCGTGTGGCCGGCCGCGCGCACGCGGTCGCAGAAGTCGGCTTCCTCGAAGTACATCCAGAACCGCTCGTCGAGGCCGCCGAGTCCGCGCAGCACCTCGCCGCGGATCAGGAAGACGCAGCCGCTGACCACGTCGACGTCGGCGGCCGCGGTCGGCATCGGACCCTTGGCGACGCCCCCCGGCAGCAGCGCCTCGCGCACCGCATGGCGCGGCAGCGTGCGCCGCCACGCGCTCTGCTGCGGTCGACCGTGTTCGTCGACGATGCGCGGCCCGAACACCGCCGCCTGCGGGCAGCGCTCGGCCGCGGCGAGGAAGCGCTCGAACTCCGCCCAGGGCGCCTCGGCGTCGGTGTTGAGCAGCAGCACCCAGCGGCCGCGCGCTCGCTCGAGACCGCGGTTGACGCCGTAGGCGAAGCCGCCGTTCTTCGGCTGGCGGCGCACGATCGCCTGCGGGAACGCGGTCGCGGCGGCGTCGGCGCTGCCGTCCCGGCTGTCGTTGTCGACGACGATCACCTCGCACTGCAGCGGCGGCGGGAACAGGCGGCCGAGCAGCGCGAGCAGCAGGTCCTTGGTGTTCCAGTTGACGATGACGATCGACAGCACCGGGGTGTCGGTCGCAGGACCTTCAGCGGGGGCGGGCATCGCGGCGCGCATCATGCAGCGGCGCTGCGGTGCTGTCGCCTGCCGCGGCAGGCCGTCATCCGCAGGCAGGTCGGGCCGCCGGCGCGGCCCCCTTCGGCTGCCCGATCCGGCCACGGAGGCTGCACGACGGGGGGCCGGCCCGGCCGTGTCGCGGCGGCTCGGTGCTGCTCGGCCTCTCCACTGGCCGCCAAGGGTGGGGCGGATCCTGGTGCGGGCGGTGTCGGGCCGGGGCTGCGGGTGAACCTGCACTTCCAGGTGCTGTGGCTGGACGGGGTGCATGCGAGCGAGCCGGGCACTGGCCGCGGGGTCTTCTGCGCGCACGCGGAGGTGACAGATCGCCGAGTGGCGCAGCTGGTGGCGGCGATCCGGGTGCGGGTGGTGCGGTATAACCTCGTGCTGGTCAACCAGTTCACCCTGGCGCCGATCAGCCAGACGGCCCTGTCCGGAGTCCTTTACGGCCAGACCGTCATCGCCGGGCTCAACACGCGCTTGCCCACCGGGGTCACCATCGAGGAGGCCGTCCTGCTGGCCCCGGCCGCGTTGACCCACCACGATGACGGTGGCCAGCGCTGCATTCCGCTGCTGGTGCAGGACGACATCTCGTTTCCGCACGGGTCCGCGCGGGTCACGATGCCCGCCTCCGCGCAGCACGCTCCGCCCGGCTGGTACATGCTGTTCGTCCTGACCAATGCCGGCATCCCTTCCAACGCCGTCTGGATCAACCTGAGGTGACCATGCGAGTCCTCCGACTGTGCGTCCTCGTGCTGCTCGCCGGGGTGTGCCTGCCGGGGCAGGAACTGCTCTGGCGGTTGGAGGGCCAGGGTGGGGTGCTCGGTCGTGGCCGCGAGCTGTACCGGCTGGGCGACGTCAACGGCGACGGCTGGGAGGACATGATCGAGTGGGGTCAGGTGGCGGATGCGGCGAGTCCGGCGGGCCGCCGCAACGCGCTGTTCGTGACCTCGAGCCAGAACGGTGCCGTGTTGTCGCAGGCACCGGCGATGGCGACCTGGGGGCTCAGCTTCCGGATCTGGTCGCTCACGGGGGTCGGCGACATGAACCAGGACACGATCCCCGACTACGCGGTGACCGTCTACGACGCCGCTGCCATCAGCAATCCACCGCAGTGGATCGAGGTCCGAAGCGGTGCCAGCCACGCTGTGCTCTGGACGCAGACGATTCCGTTCGCGTGGAGCCACTCCTACGGCTACTCGATCGGCGGCGACATGGACGTCAACGGCGACGGCCTGCGCGACATCGTCGTCGGCGCGCCGCAGTTGTCGCCCGGTGGCACGATCATCGTCTACGGCAACGACGGCGCCGAGCTCTACCGCATCGTCGACCCGCTGCCCAACGTGCGCATCGGCGTCGACCTGCAGCCGCTGCACGGCGATCTCGACGGCGATGGCTGCGACGACTTCCTGTGCGCCGGCCCGGACTGGCTGGGCCGCGGGGCGGTGATCGTGTTCTCGGGCCAGACCGGCGCGGTGCTGCGCGAGTCGTATGGCGACCAGGGGGGCGACGCGCTGTCGTTCGCGACGCCGTGCGGCGACATGGACGGCGATGGCGTGCCCGACTACGCGGGTGGCGGCTTCTGGGGCGCGTCGGCGGTGACGGCCTTCTCGGGCGCGACTGGGCTGCGCATCCACACCTGGCGCCTTCCGACCCCCTACATGGGCGGCAACCTGATGGGTGGCTTCGACGTCGACCAGGATGGCGTCAACGACATCGTCGCCGGCCAGGACCAGGAATCCCTCAACGTGCTGTCGGGCCGCGACGGCACGTTCCTGCGGCGCTACTTCGATTCGGTCCCGGGCGTTTCGACGGCCGGGATCGGTATGGCACAGGTGCTGCTGGCACCGCCGCCGGGTGAGCAGTACCCGCTGTTCGTCTACAGCGAGCGCGAGTGGCTCAACAACACGACCAACCCGCCGATCAACAACCTGATCCCGGGCCTGTTGTGGTGCTACCGCGGCAGCCCCGACGGCGTGCGCGGCTACGGTGCCGCGGATGCGAGCGCTGGCCGGCCGCTGCCGCGCAGCGGCGTGCGCGATGTCGACGGGCCGGGCGTGCGCTTCACGCTGTCGAACGCGCCGCCTTCGATGCCGGCGCTGCTGCTGCTCGGCACGTCGTCGACGACCTACGGGGCCGTGCCGCTGCCAGCGCCGCTCGATGCGCTCGGCATGCCGGGCATGACCCTGCTGACCGCCGCGGACGTGGTCGGCTTTGCCTGGACTGGCGCCACCGGCATGGCGCACGGCTACGCGGCGCTCGAGCCCAACGTGCCACCCGGCATGAGCCTGCACGCGAACGGCACGGCGTTGTTCGCGCAGTGGCTGTGGTTCGACCCGTTCGACCTGAGCCAGGGCGGGTCGACGATGGGCCAGCGGTTTCGCGTGCAGTAGCAGCGAGGCGCGGCGCGATTCGCCGCCAGGCGACCGCTGGCCGCCGACCGTCGAATCGCGCGGCTGCCGCCACTTCGGCGCCGGCTGCGAGCCCGCGCAGCAACTCGGCCTGGCGGCCTCGGCCTTCGCTTCGGCCTTGCCCGCGGCGGCGCCGCAGCACGCCTTCTCGGCGGCGCCAGCCCCGACGAGCAGACCCTGCAGTGGATGCCGATGGCGCCGCGTCGGCCCTGGAACTGGGTGGGTCCGCTGGTCGACCGCGTGATCCCCGAGGTGCCGCGCTGGTGCCGTGGCCGAGGAAGCGCGTGGTGACCTACCATGGGATCTGGCTGCCGCCACGGTGGGGCAGCTGCTGGTGCGGCGACGGGCGCGGACGAGGATCGTCGGTGCGTGGGTCCCGGGTGGTTCGGGACGCAGCTAGGACTTCCTATTCGCCCCCGCCGACGATGCGCTGCAACGTTGGTGCGCCGGGGGGCGCGAGGTCGCGGCGGGAATTGACACGATGCGCGACGCCGCCGAGAATCACCGGCGAAGGAAAGGAGGTCCGATGCAGCCGAGCTACGCGTCTGTTCTGTTCTGTGGTGAGGTGAGTGCCCAGGGCGTGTGGGGGGCGCCGTTCGATCACCTTGCCAGTGGTCCCGAAGTCGACCCCGCATCCCACTCCGTGATTCCGACGACGTCGCCACCGCCGAACGCAGCGAACTGGATCACGCAGAACGTGCCCGGCCAGCCCGGGCCGCATAACGGGTTCAGCGCCGTGCATGCGTGCGTGATCCCATCCGGTCCGCATCGTGGCGAGGTGCTGGTGTGGGATGGCAACCTGACCCTGGTCGGCACCCGTGCCTACCAGCCCTGTGCGATCGTCAATCCGTACTGGCCGTCGCCCAACCCGTTCGTGCCGGGTGGCGGCAGCGGCTACCGGTTCCACAACTGGCTGCTGCCGGTGCCGCTCGATTCCTCTGGCCAGCCGATGGGTGAGCTGTTCTGCGCCGGGCAGCGCTGGTTGTCGGATGGCCGCCTGTTCGTGGCGGGCGGCACCAAGCGGTACCCGATCCAACTGGGGGGTGCGGATCGCTGGGAGGGCGCGAAGTTCGTCTGGCAGTGGGATCCGACGCCGACGGCCGGCAGCCCGTTCGGGACTTGGTGGCGCACGATGCCCGCCTCCGCGCAGCACGCTCCGCCCGGCTGGTACATGCTGTTCGTCCTGACCAATGCCGGCATCCCTTCCAACGCCGTCTGGATCAACCTGAGGTGACCATGCGAGTCCTCCGACTGTGCGTCCTCGTGCTGCTCGCCGGGGTGTGCCTGCCGGGGCAGGAACTGCTCTGGCGGTTGGAGGGCCAGGGTGGGGTGCTCGGTCGTGGCCGCGAGCTGTACCGGCTGGGCGACGTCAACGGCGACGGCTGGGAGGACATGATCGAGTGGGGTCAGGTGGCGGATGCGGCGAGTCCGGCGGGCCGCCGCAACGCGCTGTTCGTGACCTCGAGCCAGAACGGTGCCGTGTTGTCGCAGGCACCGGCGATGGCGACCTGGGGGCTCAGCTTCCGGATCTGGTCGCTCACGGGGGTCGGCGACATGAACCAGGACACGATCCCCGACTACGCGGTGACCGTCTACGACGCCGCTGCCATCAGCAATCCACCGCAGTGGATCGAGGTCCGAAGCGGTGCCAGCCACGCTGTGCTCTGGACGCAGACGATTCCGTTCGCGTGGAGCCACTCCTACGGCTACTCGATCGGCGGCGACATGGACGTCAACGGCGACGGCCTGCGCGACATCGTCGTCGGCGCGCCGCAGTTGTCGCCCGGTGGCACGATCATCGTCTACGGCAACGACGGCGCCGAGCTCTACCGCATCGTCGACCCGCTGCCCAACGTGCGCATCGGCGTCGACCTGCAGCCGCTGCACGGCGATCTCGACGGCGATGGCTGCGACGACTTCCTGTGCGCCGGCCCGGACTGGCTGGGCCGCGGGGCGGTGATCGTGTTCTCGGGCCAGACCGGCGCGGTGCTGCGCGAGTCGTATGGCGACCAGGGGGGCGACGCGCTGTCGTTCGCGACGCCGTGCGGCGACATGGACGGCGATGGCGTGCCCGACTACGCGGGTGGCGGCTTCTGGGGCGCGTCGGCGGTGACGGCCTTCTCGGGCGCGACTGGGCTGCGCATCCACACCTGGCGCCTTCCGACCCCCTACATGGGCGGCAACCTGATGGGTGGCTTCGACGTCGACCAGGATGGCGTCAACGACATCGTCGCCGGCCAGGACCAGGAATCCCTCAACGTGCTGTCGGGCCGCGACGGCACGTTCCTGCGGCGCTACTTCGATTCGGTCCCGGGCGTTTCGACGGCCGGGATCGGTATGGCACAGGTGCTGCTGGCACCGCCGCCGGGTGAGCAGTACCCGCTGTTCGTCTACAGCGAGCGCGAGTGGCTCAACAACACGACCAACCCGCCGATCAACAACCTGATCCCGGGCCTGTTGTGGTGCTACCGCGGCAGCCCCGACGGCGTGCGCGGCTACGGTGCCGCGGATGCGAGCGCTGGCCGGCCGCTGCCGCGCAGCGGCGTGCGCGATGTCGACGGGCCGGGCGTGCGCTTCACGCTGTCGAACGCGCCGCCTTCGATGCCGGCGCTGCTGCTGCTCGGCACGTCGTCGACGACCTACGGGGCCGTGCCGCTGCCAGCGCCGCTCGATGCGCTCGGCATGCCGGGCATGACCCTGCTGACCGCCGCGGACGTGGTCGGCTTTGCCTGGACTGGCGCCACCGGCATGGCGCACGGCTACGCGGCGCTCGAGCCCAACGTGCCACCCGGCATGAGCCTGCACGCGAACGGCACGGCGTTGTTCGCGCAGTGGCTGTGGTTCGACCCGTTCGACCTGAGCCAGGGCGGGTCGACGATGGGCCAGCGGTTTCGCGTGCAGTAGCAGCGAGGCGCGGCGCGATTCGCCGCCAGGCGACCGCTGGCCGCCGACCGTCGAATCGCGCGGCTGCCGCCACTTCGGCGCCGGCTGCGAGCCCGCGCAGCAACTCGGCCTGGCGGCCTCGGCCTTCGCTTCGGCCTTGCCCGCGGCGGCGCCGCAGCACGCCTTCTCGGCGGCGCCAGCCCCGACGAGCAGACCCTGCAGTGGATGCCGATGGCGCCGCGTCGGCCCTGGAACTGGGTGGGTCCGCTGGTCGACCGCGTGATCCCCGAGGTGCCGCGCTGGTGCCGTGGCCGAGGAAGCGCGTGGTGACCTACCATGGGATCTGGCTGCCGCCACGGTGGGGCAGCTGCTGGTGCGGCGACGGGCGCGGACGAGGATCGTCGGTGCGTGGGTCCCGGGTGGTTCGGGACGCAGCTAGGACTTCCTATTCGCCCCCGCCGACGATGCGCTGCAACGTTGGTGCGCCGGGGGGCGCGAGGTCGCGGCGGGAATTGACACGATGCGCGACGCCGCCGAGAATCACCGGCGAAGGAAAGGAGGTCCGATGCAGCCGAGCTACGCGTCTGTTCTGTTCTGTGGTGAGGTGAGTGCCCAGGGCGTGTGGGGGGCGCCGTTCGATCACCTTGCCAGTGGTCCCGAAGTCGACCCCGCATCCCACTCCGTGATTCCGACGACGTCGCCACCGCCGAACGCAGCGAACTGGATCACGCAGAACGTGCCCGGCCAGCCCGGGCCGCATAACGGGTTCAGCGCCGTGCATGCGTGCGTGATCCCATCCGGTCCGCATCGTGGCGAGGTGCTGGTGTGGGATGGCAACCTGACCCTGGTCGGCACCCGTGCCTACCAGCCCTGTGCGATCGTCAATCCGTACTGGCCGTCGCCCAACCCGTTCGTGCCGGGTGGCGGCAGCGGCTACCGGTTCCACAACTGGCTGCTGCCGGTGCCGCTCGATTCCTCTGGCCAGCCGATGGGTGAGCTGTTCTGCGCCGGGCAGCGCTGGTTGTCGGATGGCCGCCTGTTCGTGGCGGGCGGCACCAAGCGGTACCCGATCCAACTGGGGGGTGCGGATCGCTGGGAGGGCGCGAAGTTCGTCTGGCAGTGGGATCCGACGCCGACGGCCGGCAGCCCGTTCGGGACTTGGTGGCGCACGATGCCCGCCTCCGCGCAGCACGCTCCGCCCGGCTGGTACATGCTGTTCGTCCTGACCAATGCCGGCATCCCTTCCAACGCCGTCTGGATCAACCTGAGGTGACCATGCGAGTCCTCCGACTGTGCGTCCTCGTGCTGCTCGCCGGGGTGTGCCTGCCGGGGCAGGAACTGCTCTGGCGGTTGGAGGGCCAGGGTGGGGTGCTCGGTCGTGGCCGCGAGCTGTACCGGCTGGGCGACGTCAACGGCGACGGCTGGGAGGACATGATCGAGTGGGGTCAGGTGGCGGATGCGGCGAGTCCGGCGGGCCGCCGCAACGCGCTGTTCGTGACCTCGAGCCAGAACGGTGCCGTGTTGTCGCAGGCACCGGCGATGGCGACCTGGGGGCTCAGCTTCCGGATCTGGTCGCTCACGGGGGTCGGCGACATGAACCAGGACACGATCCCCGACTACGCGGTGACCGTCTACGACGCCGCTGCCATCAGCAATCCACCGCAGTGGATCGAGGTCCGAAGCGGTGCCAGCCACGCTGTGCTCTGGACGCAGACGATTCCGTTCGCGTGGAGCCACTCCTACGGCTACTCGATCGGCGGCGACATGGACGTCAACGGCGACGGCCTGCGCGACATCGTCGTCGGCGCGCCGCAGTTGTCGCCCGGTGGCACGATCATCGTCTACGGCAACGACGGCGCCGAGCTCTACCGCATCGTCGACCCGCTGCCCAACGTGCGCATCGGCGTCGACCTGCAGCCGCTGCACGGCGATCTCGACGGCGATGGCTGCGACGACTTCCTGTGCGCCGGCCCGGACTGGCTGGGCCGCGGGGCGGTGATCGTGTTCTCGGGCCAGACCGGCGCGGTGCTGCGCGAGTCGTATGGCGACCAGGGGGGCGACGCGCTGTCGTTCGCGACGCCGTGCGGCGACATGGACGGCGATGGCGTGCCCGACTACGCGGGTGGCGGCTTCTGGGGCGCGTCGGCGGTGACGGCCTTCTCGGGCGCGACTGGGCTGCGCATCCACACCTGGCGCCTTCCGACCCCCTACATGGGCGGCAACCTGATGGGTGGCTTCGACGTCGACCAGGATGGCGTCAACGACATCGTCGCCGGCCAGGACCAGGAATCCCTCAACGTGCTGTCGGGCCGCGACGGCACGTTCCTGCGGCGCTACTTCGATTCGGTCCCGGGCGTTTCGACGGCCGGGATCGGTATGGCACAGGTGCTGCTGGCACCGCCGCCGGGTGAGCAGTACCCGCTGTTCGTCTACAGCGAGCGCGAGTGGCTCAACAACACGACCAACCCGCCGATCAACAACCTGATCCCGGGCCTGTTGTGGTGCTACCGCGGCAGCCCCGACGGCGTGCGCGGCTACGGTGCCGCGGATGCGAGCGCTGGCCGGCCGCTGCCGCGCAGCGGCGTGCGCGATGTCGACGGGCCGGGCGTGCGCTTCACGCTGTCGAACGCGCCGCCTTCGATGCCGGCGCTGCTGCTGCTCGGCACGTCGTCGACGACCTACGGGGCCGTGCCGCTGCCAGCGCCGCTCGATGCGCTCGGCATGCCGGGCATGACCCTGCTGACCGCCGCGGACGTGGTCGGCTTTGCCTGGACTGGCGCCACCGGCATGGCGCACGGCTACGCGGCGCTCGAGCCCAACGTGCCACCCGGCATGAGCCTGCACGCGAACGGCACGGCGTTGTTCGCGCAGTGGCTGTGGTTCGACCCGTTCGACCTGAGCCAGGGCGGGTCGACGATGGGCCAGCGGTTTCGCGTGCAGTAGCAGCGAGGCGCGGCGCGATTCGCCGCCAGGCGACCGCTGGCCGCCGACCGTCGAATCGCGCGGCTGCCGCCACTTCGGCGCCGGCTGCGAGCCCGCGCAGCAACTCGGCCTGGCGGCCTCGGCCTTCGCTTCGGCCTTGCCCGCGGCGGCGCCGCAGCACGCCTTCTCGGCGGCGCCAGCCCCGACGAGCAGACCCTGCAGTGGATGCCGATGGCGCCGCGTCGGCCCTGGAACTGGGTGGGTCCGCTGGTCGACCGCGTGATCCCCGAGGTGCCGCGCTGGTGCCGTGGCCGAGGAAGCGCGTGGTGACCTGCCATGGCGTGCTGGCGCCGGCGGCGGGTCTGCGGTCGCGGGTGGTGCCGCGTGTGTTGCCAGAGGAGGCTGAGCACGGCGGCTGCCGGCACGGTGAGACGAACGTGGCTGCGGTCGGCAAAACGCTGGATCCGAGTGCCCAGCACGGTAGCGGCGAGCTCGATGGCCTCATGCCGCGATGAACCACAACCATCGAGAACGGGCCGGTAACCGCCAGTCGGAGAGGCTTCGGGAGAAGGGACGAGCCGAACGACGACGGGGCTACCCTGGGCGACCCACACAACCACCTGAAGCCGCACCTTCATCTGGGGAGGCCTCGACGCGCCATGCGGCACGAACCGGTCGATGCGGCGCCCGACCGCCTCGCGCAGCGCCGCTTCGCCGCTTCGCCGGCCGGATCGGCGGCCGCGCAGGCCGGGTCGGTGCGTCGGAGGAACTCGCCGTCGTCGACCAGGCCGGCGCGCTGCAGCACTTCGTAGAAGCCGGTGCCAGGCACCGTGCGGCGCACGAAGCGGTAGACCTTGCGGCCGTCCATGTGGAAGTAGTGGTCGAGGTCCGGCGCCCCGGCGCCGAGCCGGCCGAGCAGCCGTTCCCGCGTCGGCGGTGCCGGCAGCTGCGCTGCGAACGCCATGTGCGCGAACGGGTCGTTGCGCGGATCGAGGCCACTGCGCTGGTAGATGGACTCGGCGTCGGGCACGGTGCGCAGGAACGAGCCGAGGATCTGCAGGCTGGGCGAAGCCGTGGGGCCAGCCGGCGGCCGGTCGGTGACGAAGCACGCCGTGGCGCCGTCGCCGAGCAGCACCGAGCTGCGGTCCGTCCAGTCGAGCATGCGCGTGGCGATGTCGGCGCCGACGACGAGCACCTGCCGGCACTGCCCGCTCTGGACCATGGCGGCGCCGAGCACGATGCCGGCGACGAAGCTGGCGCAACCCTGCTGCAGGTCGAGCGCCGCCGCGCGCGGCATCGCCAGGCCGTGCCGCGCCAGCCCGCCCTGGATCAGGGCTGCGCCAGCCGGGTACACGAACGGCGCCGTGTTGGTGGCGAGCAGGATCAGGTCGGTGTCCGCGGCGGCCAGACCCGAACGTTCGAGGCTGCGCCGCGCGGCCCGCAGGCCGAGGTCGGTGGCGTGCTCCTCCGGGTCGACCACGTGGCGGGCGAGGATGCCGGTGTGCTCGGCGATCCACTCGGCGCTGGTGTCCAGCCACGGCATCCCGGCGACGATCTCCTCGTTGCTCAGGCGCCGGCGCGGCAGCTCGGCAGCGACAGCGGTGAGGAAGGCGGGGCCGGCCATGGGGTTTGGGTCCGCCCCATCCGCGTCGGGTCGCAGGTGGGCGAGCGCGGATCTTCGTACTTCGTGGGCCCGGAGTCCATCGCCGGGCCGAAGTCCCCAGGCCGTTCTGCATCCTGGGCGGCGGCACCTCCCCCGCGCCGCGAGGCGATGGGGGAGGCCCGCCGGGGCGGCGCCGCCTAGAAGGGCACCACGACCGCGGCCTCGGAGAGGCAGGACCCGGTGCCGTCGGCGATCTTCCACTGGGCGAAGAACGGGATGCCGAGCATGGCCGGGATCAGCGGCACCGGCTGCTGGACCGTGGCGAAGCCCTCGTTGGTCGTCGTGCCCGCGAACAGCGTCGCGAAGATCAGGTCGATGAAGACGACCGGGCCAGGCCACGTCGCGGCGCCGAGATGGAGCCATGCCGGCTCCGCCGGCGGCGCGCTGCCGACCCCGAGCTTGAACCAGTCGACCGCGCCCGCGCCGGGCACCTTCGGCGGCGCGTTGGCGATCATCTGCGGCACGAAGCCGCTCGGGCCACCGGTGCCGGAGCCGTACAGGTTCGAACCGAACGGGTTCGCTTCGCTGTAGAGCTTCGGCCGGTCGAACGGCGCCGTCTCGGCGGCGACGCGCGGATCGGTCAACGCGTTCTGCAGGAAGTCGATGACGCGGGCCTTCTCGCCGGCGCTCAGGGGCGGGAAGAAGCCGAACCCGCCGGGCTGCTGGTTGTAGAAGTCGATCAGCTCGCTGAAGTTGGTCACGAACACGTTGCTGATGCCATCGCTGCCGTGGCCGGTGCTGAAGAACTTCTGGTGCAGGCCGAGGTTGCGCAGCGTCGGCGTCTTCCGCGGCGGCTGTCCGGGCAGGAAGATGTCGTGCGCCCGGCCATCCGAGAACAGGTTGTCCCACGGGTTCACCGTGCCCTGCACGCCGAGCTGCGGGTTGCCGGTCGCGCTGTGGCAGGAGAAGCAGGCGCCGCGGGTGCGGATCAGGTTGAAGCCGGCGACCTGCGCGGCCGACATCAGGCCGAGGTCGATCGGCGCCCGGTCGGGGATCAGCGTGCGGTGGTAGTGCGCGATCGCCATCGCGAAGCGCTCGCGGGTGACGCCGACGAACCCGCCGAACTGCGGGTGCCAGTGGAACACCTTGTCGAAGATCTTGTCGTAGCGATGGCCCGAACCCGTGATCCACGCCACGTCCGGCGGGATCGTCGAAGGATCGACCAGGGCCAGCGGGTAGGACGTGTTCAGCTTCTGCTGCAGGAAGCCGCTCGTCCACGACATGTTCTCGTGGCCCATTTCGACCTCGTTGACCGGCGGACCGACGGCGAGGTCCTCGAGGGCGGCGTCGACGAGGAAGTTCGGGATCTGGTTGCCGAAGTCGTCGAGGAAGTCGGGGCCGGCGCGCAGGTCCCAGAACAGCTCGCGGAACAGGTAGGCGCCGATCATCGTCGGCGCGTTGACCGGCGTGACGAGCCGATCCACCTGCGTCGTCGGGTTGGCGACGAAGCCGTAGTCGATGGTGCCCACGTCGGCCTGGGCGATGACGCCGAAGGTGCCGAAGTTGGTGTTCGGGTGCACGGCGCCGTGGCGGATGTCGGTGCCGCCGGCCTTGATGTCGTGGCAGGTGCCGCAGGCCATGCTGTTGTCGGCCGAGACCTGTTCGTCCCAGAACAGCGCCTTGCCGAGCTGGGCGATCGCGTCGCGCCGGCCGAGGTCGAGCGCGCTGGCGGTGCTTCGGTGGTAGCGGTTGCCCGACGGCGAGGACGGGTGCGGCCAGTGCGAGGTGTCGGGCAGTTCGCCGGTGAGGCCGGGCGTCGGCGACTGCGCCAACGCGGCGAGGGTCAGCGCGGCGCCCGCGAACAGCGTCGGCAGGAGCCGGGGGCGGTGGGAGGCACGAGGCCTCGGGTCGAGAGGTTGCATGGGGGTGCTCGGAATCGCTGCCGCAGAGCAGGACGCGGCGGCCACCTGGCAGCGGCTTCTGGGTGACCGGGGACGCCGCGGCCGCTGCGGTCCGAGACCGCGGGCGCATGGCAGTCGCGTCCCGCTGGCGTCGATCGCACCGGCACTTCCAGATGGCCGCGGCCTTAAGCGGGCCGAGCGCAAGACCCGCCAATGACGGCCCCGTTACGAACCTGGGGCGAGTGCGGGCGGCCCGGCCACGATGGCAGGCCATCCGGCCGGTCCGGGCGGTCGCCGTTGCGCCGGGCCCCGGCACCGGCATAGTCGCGCCGATGCGCGCCCGCACCGACGGCCTCAGCCCCGCCGAACAGCAGGTCCTCGACGACGTCGAGCAGTCCGGCCTGCACGTCGCGCACCAGCCGGCGCGAGGCGACCTGCCGGCCGGCTCGCATTCGGTCGGGCTCTGGGAGCACTTCGAGCAGCCCGAGGTGCTGGTGTTCGGGCTGCCGGACGAGGTGGCCGCCGCCCTGCTCGAGGCGCTCGCCGACGAGGTCGATGCCGGCCGCCGCTTCCACGACGGCGAACGCCACGAAGGCCTGCTGCAGGACTATCCGGTGCGCTTCGTCGCCGTGCCCCGCGAACGCCTGGCCGACGTCCTGCCGACCGCCTGCTGGGCCTACGACGGCGACGACTTCCCGGCCGTGCAGCTCGTGTGGCCGGACAAGCAGGGGCGCTGGCCCTGGGATCCGGCGGCGCGGGACGGCTTCGCCGCGCGGCAGCCGGTGCTCGGCCGCGGCGGCCAGGGCGCATGACGCCCGCGGCGCCTCCGCCGCAGCGCCTCGCCGCCGCCTGGTTCCTGGGCGTGATGGCGCTCGCGCTGGTGGTCGTCGCGTGGCTGCGCGGCGCCGGCCGCCTGCTGCTGCCCGTCCTGGTCGTCGGGCTCACGGCCTTCGCCGTGGTCAGGCTGGTGCGGGCCGTGCTGCGGCCGCTGCCCTGACCGCGGCCGTTCCCCTCACGGGTACCAGGCGGTGACGGCGGCCGTGTGCGAGAAGCCGTCCGCCGCCAGCGGATCGAACACGCCCCACTGGAACGACAGCGGGAACCCCAGCCAGATCGGGTCGTCGGGCACGAACAGGCTGTGCGTGGCGCCGCCGACGAAGGGGCTCGTGTGCGACTTGGTCACGAACGGCAGCAGGATCTCGGGCGTCACGTAGACGTCGACCCAGCCGAGCGGCACGCCGCCCGGGATCGGCAGGCCGAGCACCAGCACCGCGAGCACGTTGCGCGCCGCGTCGTCGAGCCAGACGTCGATCGGACTGGCGACCGCGGGCCAGCCGGTGACGCCGATCGTGGGCACGCCGTACTGACCGGGCTTGCCGGCGCCGTAGCTCTGCAGGGTGCCCGAGGTGGACGGGGTGAACAGGCGGAACTTGCCCGGCACCATGCCCATCGCGTGCCAGCTGTTGCCGTCCGAGTAGCGCACCTCCACCGGCACGTTCGCGGGCTCGGCGTCGGCGCTGACCGAGTGCTGCGGGAACATGCCCTGCACCCGCCAGACCAGGAAGTAGTCCTGGCCGGCCTGCACGGCGGCCGGTTGCGCGAACACCGCCCCTTGCCAGCAGCGTGCGTGCACCGTGGTCCACGCCCCGGCCTGTCCGACCAGCGCGTCCGGCAGGCCGGTGACGGTGCTGCGCGTGCGGATCTCCAGCGTGTGGTTCGCCGGCGTCTGGTTGCCGGTGAACACCTGCGCGGCGGCCAGTGTCGTCGTCGCCGCCGCGGTGAAGCGGAAGGCGATCACGCTGCTCGGCCAGCCGACGGCGTAGTTGCCGTAGGAAGGATTGTCGTTGGCGGCTTGGATCAGCTGTTGGGCGGGCAGCACGCCGGCCGCGCACAGCACGAGCAGCAGGAGAGGGCGCATGCCCGCAGTGTCCTCGGCCGCTGCCGGCTGGCAAGGGGAGCGCCCGTCAGGCCGGCGGGCGCCGGCGCGCGGCCAGGCCGCCGGCGGTGACCGAGCCGAGGATCAGCGCCCCGCCGCCGAGCGCCAGCGGCGCCGGCGCCTCGCCGTGCACCGCGAACGCGAGCAGCGGATTCAGCGCCGGTTCGACCATCAGCAGCAGCGAAGCGCGCACCGCCGGCACCAGGCGCAGGCCGGCGGTCAGCACGACGTAGGCGAGGCCGACCTGGAACACGCCGAGCGCCACGATCACGACCCAGTCGCCGGCGTCCCCGGCGATCGGCCGCTGGCCGACCAGCGGCATCAGCGCGAACGCGAGCGGCAGCGCGCACGCGTTGCCCCAGGCCAGCGCGGCGGCGCTGGCGTCGTCGCCGCCGCGCGCCAGCCAGCGCAGGCCGAGCAGCAGCAGCCCGAAGCAGACGCCGGAGGCGAGCGCGAACAGGTTGCCGAGCGCCGGGTCCGGCGCCGTGCGCTGCGCCTCGGTCGGCGCCAGCAGGCACAGCACCATGCCGGCGGCGACGCCGGCGAACGTCAGCAGGTCGCGGCGGGACGGACGTTCCCCGAGCAGCCAGGGCGCGAACAGCAGGAGCCACAGCGGCGCCGTCGACTGCAGGAAGATCGCGTTCGCGGCCGTGGTCAGCGAGTTGGCGATCACGAACAGGACGGTGGCGCCGAAGTACGGCAGCACCAGCCGCAGCACGCGCCGGTCCGGGCGCCGGCGCGCGGCCGGCAGCAGCGCGAACAGCACCAGCGCGGCGATGCCGGCCCGCAGGCCGGCCCGCTGCAGCGACGGGAAGTCGCAGCTCTTCAGCAGCGCACCACCGGACGCGAACATCGCGCCGGCCAGCAGCACCCGCAGGGACGGCGGCACGGGGCGGCGTTGTCGCCGATCGCCGCCGGCGATTCCACGGCACTGGAATCGGGCGCGGGCCGCCGTCACCCTGGGCCCTGCATGAGCACCTACCAGACTCTCGAGGTCGCGCGCGACGGCGCCGTCCTGCACGTGCGGCTGAACCGCCCGGCGGTCCGCAACGCGTTCAACGGCGCCGTGGTCGACGAGCTGCAGGCGGCGTTCGCCGCCGCCGATGCGGACGCGGCGGCCCGCGTGGTCGTGCTGAGCGGCAACGGCAAGAGCTTCTCGGCCGGCGCCGACCTGGCCTGGATGCAGGAGCAGGCCGAGCTGTCGCCGGAACGCAACCAGCAGGGCGCCGAACGCATGGCGTGCATGTTCCTGGCCATCGCCCGCTGCCGGAAGCCGGTGATCGGCCGCATCCACGGCCACGCGCTCGGCGGCGGCACCGGACTCACCGCGGCGGTCGACATCGCCATCTGCACCGAGACCTGCCAGTTCGGGCTGACCGAGGCGAAGCTCGGCATCGTGCCGGCGGTGATCTCGCCGTTCGTGCTGCAGAAGATCGGCGCCGGCCGCGCGCGCACGCTGTTCCTGACCGGCGAGCGCTTCGACGGCAAGGAGGCGGAGCGCATCGGCCTCGTGCACCGGGCCGTCGACGAGGCCCACCTCGACGCCGCCGTGCAGCAGACGATCGGCGAACTGCTGTCGTCCGGCCCGGCGGCGGTCGCGAGCGCCAAGGACCTGATCGGACGCGTCGCCGGCCTGTCGCTCGAGGACGCGATCCCGGTGACCTCGCAGTGGATCGCGGCGCTGCGGGCGACGCCGGAGGCGCGCGAAGGCTTCGCCGCGTTCCTCGGCAAGCGCAAGCCCGACTGGATCGCCTGAGCCGCGGCTCAGCGCGGACCGCGCAGGCGGCGCAGCGCCTCGGCGAGCACCGGATCGCCTTCGACCAGCTGTTCGGGGCGCGTGGGCACGTGCAGGTGCGGGGCGATGCCCTCGCCCTCGAAGCAGGTGCCGTCGGGCCGCAACGCCTGCCAGCTCGGCAACATCAGCGTCAGGCCGGGCAGCAACGCGTGCGGCTGCGGGTTGCCCGAGCTGCCGTAGGAGGTCGCGCCGACCAGCACGGCGCGCGGCGCCTGCAGCATCATCAGCAGGAACGCCTCGCAGCTGGACATGTTCGCCGGCCCGGTCAGCACCGCGACCGGACCCGCGAAGGTGTCCGGCGCGTCGTTGCCGCGCAGGCGCCTGTCCTGGCGCTCGCCGAAGCCGGAATCGCGCTGCGGATCGCACGACCGGTGGGCGGCGTAGACCACCTCGCCCTCGACGAAGAAGGCGGCCAGCCGGCGGGCCAGCAGTTCGTCGCCGCCCCCGTTGGGCCGCACGTCGAGCACCAGCGCCTTGCAGTCGCGCAGCGCGCGCAGCGCCTCGAGCACGCGCTCGAACTCGTCGCGGTGCTCGCGCGCGAACGAGGCGACCAGCAGGTAGCCGATGCCGTCCTCGGTGCGCGCCGACAGGCCGATGCGGCCGGTGCGGGCGACGTCGGGCAGCAGGCGTCGGAGGCCGCGCGGGTCGAAGTTGCCGACCGTCTGGCGGCGGTGCGTGGGCAGCACGGCGCCGCTCCATTCGACCGTGACGTGTACGTCCTGCGCCGGCGCCAGCAGCTCGGCCGTGCGCAGCGCCAGCGCGGCGCCATGCCGGCAGGACTCCAGTTCCTCGCGGTGCCGCCCCTCGACTGCCGCCCAGTCGATGCCGAGCCGGTCGCGGTAGGCGTAGCGGGTGCGGATCGCCGCGAACAGGCGCTCGACGGCGGCCGCCGCGGCGCCCGGCGGCAGCTCGGGCCCCTTGGTCGCGATCCGCCACGGCACCAGCGGCAGCCGCTGGCCGCTCTGGCTGCGGAAGCCCGCCGACTCGGCGCAGGCGAGATCCATGGCGTAGACGCGGTCGGGTTCGAGTTCGACGTCGATCACGAACGTGCGCTCGCTCTCCCAGGTCGGCGAGCCGACCCGCGGGAACGAGGGCCCGCCGCCGCACAGCGCGTGGAAGCCGGGATCCATCGGCTGGTCGAACCGCACCACCAGGCTGCGGACCAGTTCGGCGTCGACGTCGGTCGCGAGGTGCGGCGGCGCGAGGCGGACGACGGCCGGCGGTCCCTGGGCGATCGCGGGCGGGGAGAGGAGGCAGATCGCGCCGAGCAGCCGGGGCATGGTCATGGCGGGGAGGTCCTTGGGCCCGGATCGGGCGCCTCCGGGCCATAGCGCAGGCGTTCGTGCCGGTCCGCGGCCTGCCGCAGGGCACCGAGTCGCCGGGGCCCGACCGCGGCCAGCTCGGCGCGGCGCAGCAGTTCGCGTGGCGTCTCGCCGCCCTGCAGCGAGAGCCCGGCAGCACGCACGGCGCGTTCGAACGCGGCGATCGCGGGTTCGCGCTGCCGCCGCCGGCGACGGTAGACGAACCAGCCGGCCGCCGCCAGGGCCGCGGCCAGCGCCAGCGGCGGCTGCCGCAGCGCCCGGAGGAGGACGCCGGGCAGCGCCGCGAGCCCGTCCAGCCACTCGCTGCGGCGGCGCCCGTCGAAGCCGACCACCGTGCTCCAGGCCGCGGCCAGCGCCTGCCACGCCGAGCCCAGCCACGAACCGTCGAGCTGCCTTCGCGCCAGGAGGTCGTGCGGCGGCGTCGCGTCGAGGGTCGACCACCGACCGTCGGCATCGAGCACCTCGACCCAGGCGTGCGCATCGCGTTCGCGCAGCACGACGCCGCCGTGCACGGGGTCCTGCTCGTGCGCGAGCCAGCCGCCGACCACGCGGCACGGCACGTCCTGCAGCCGCAGCAGCAGCGCCAGCGCGGTGGCGAAGTACTCGCAGTGGCCGGCGCCGGTGCCGAGCAGGAACTCGCCGAGGTTGCGCGCGAAGCCCGGTTCGCCGGGCAAGGCGTAGCGTCGGTGCCGCCGCAGCCAGTCGGCGGTGGCGGCCGCCACGGCGGGGCCGTCCGCCGCCTCGCCGAGCTGCTGCGCCAGCGCCCGCGCCGCCGCGGGCAGGCTGCGTTCGGGCAGGGCCACGAAGTGCCGCCGCGTGCTCGCGGCGATCGGCACCGCAGCCGGCCGTGCCGCGACGTCGACGCGATAGACCAGCGGGCCCGCCGGGGCGTCCTCGGATTGCACCAGGGTGAAGCCGCCGGTCGACTTGCCGTCGAGCAGCGTGCCGGCGCTCTGCAGCGGCCGCAGGACGGCGGCGCCGAGCGGCACCGGCAGGCGATCGCCCCGCCGGTCGTACAGTTCCACCTGGAAGGCCGCCATGGCGCCGTCGGCCGGCCGCCGCCAGTGGCCATCGCGCTGGGGTTCCCAGGCCGGATCGCTGGCGAAGCGGCTGCCGAGATCGCTCGGATCCTGCGGGTACCAGGTGGCACCGTCGAACACCGAGAACACGATCGCCCGCCAGTGCGACGGCACCTCGCGGCGATGGTCGGCGGCGGCGATGCGGGCGACCACCTCGACGCCGAGGCGTGCCGGCCGTTCGTCGTCGAGCCGGATGCGGTCGGCGAGCCCGGCGGCGCCGGCCGGCGGCGCCGCCAGCGCGTCGCCGAGCCAGCCCTGGCGGTGGAAGTCGCGCGGCAGCAGCACGAACAGGGCCGCCGTCGCGACGAGCACGGCCACGGCGTGGCGCAGCGAGCTGGCGATCGTGCGCCGCACCGCGGCGTCGTCGAGGACCCCGCCCCGGCGGACGAGCACGTTGACCCCGAGCGCGACGGCGAGCACCAGGGCGTGCAGGACGAACAGCAGCGACCACGGCAGGTCCGGCGCGAAGAAGCTGGTGACGAAGCAGACCAGCAGCGAGTTGAAGAACACCAGGTCGGGCCGTTGCCGTTCGCCGATGTTGTTCAGCAGGTGGACCTGGCAGAGCACCGCGAGCACGAGGCCGTCCTCGAGCATGTGCAGCAGTCCGGTCGTGGTCGCGTGCCGCACCAGCAGCGTGAACACCAGCAGCACGCCGGCGTTCCAGGCGAGGCGGCACAGCGGCCAGCGCTGCAGGCGCCGGAGCCACGGCGAGGCCGCGGCGAGCAGCCACAGCGGCAACAGGTCCTGCCCGCCGACGATGCCCGTCGCCTGCACGAAGGCCAGGTCGATGAGCGTCAGCGCCAGCAGCCACGGCAGCAGGCGGTCACGCATGGGCCGGCTCCTGGTCCTGCGGCCACCGAACCGGCGGCGGGGCATCCGGCGGCAGGATCGCGGCGGAGGCGAGCCAGCGCAGCACGGCGGGCGGCGGCGGCTGGCCGGCCGGCACCGCGGCGGCGAAGCCCTGGCTGAGGAGGTGGGCGCCGCGGCCCTCGGCCGCGGCGAGCACGGCAGCGGTCGCGGCGGCGAGCAGGCGTTCGAGCTGCGCGGCCTCGACGCGGCGGTCGATCACGATCTCGGGCGCGGTGTCGGGCGCCGCATCGAGTTCCTTGACGATCGGCGCGCCGCGGCGGGCGGTCGCCCGCCAGTGCACGTCGCGCACGCGGTCGCCGGTGCGGAAGGACCGCAGGCCGGCGACCTCGCCGACCGGATCCGGTGGTGTTCCCTGGTCGAGGCTCCGACCGGTTGGCGCGGCCGGGCCGTCCGGTTCCGGGTAGGTGACGACCTCGCCCGGCCAGGGGATCCACCGTCGGACCTCGAACAGGCCGAACGGGTACCGACTGGCCAGCTGCACGACGCCGACGGCGTGCACGCCCCGCGGCTGGGCGGGCAGCAGCGCGGTGGTCGGCGCGTCGCCGGCGGCGTGCGCCACCGGCGGCAACGTGAGGCCGGGAGCGTCGCCCAGCGTGACGACCAGATCGCTGACGCTGCGGCGCGCCGCGAGCCGGAGCCGCACCGGACGCGGCGCGCCGGCGGGCCCGGCCGGCACCTGGAGCTCGAGGCGGCGCACCGCCCGCAGGTTGGCGATGCCGCTGGCGAGGCCGAGACCGCCCAAGGTGCCGCAGAACACCAGCAGCAGGAAGAACAGGTTGCTGTAGCTCGTGGCCAGGAAGGCCAGCAGCAGCGCCGCCAGCAGCAGCAGTCCCTTGGCGCCGAGTTCGGTCAGGCGGACGGCCATGGCGGCCAGGTCACAGCGGGACCGGAGTGGCGCCGACCAGGTCGCCGAGCAGCGGCGCGGCGGTCGCCCCGTCGCGCCGGAACACGCGGTGCGCCAGCGCCGGCAGCGCCAGGGCCTTCAGGTCGTCCGGCAGCACGTAGCCGCGGCCGTCGAGCGCGGCGCGCCCCTTGGCCGCGCGCAACCATGCCAGCGCGGCGCGTGGGCTGGCACCGAGCCGCAGCTCGGGATGCGCGCGCGTGGCCTGCACGAGCCGGTAGGCGTACTCGGCGACCGCCGGCCGCACCTGCACCGCCTCGACCTCGGCGCGCAGCGCCAGCAGCTGGTCGCAGTCCACGACCGGCCGGATCGTCGCCAGGCGCGCCTCGGCGTCCTGGCCGGCGTAGAGCGCCAGTTCGGCCGCGGCATCCGGGTAGTCGAGTCCGATGCGCACCAGGAAGCGGTCGAGCGCGGCCTCGGGCACGGCGAAGGTGCCGGCGAACTCGGCCGGGTTGCGCGTCGCCAGCACCAGGAACGGCCGGCCGAGTTCCAGGGTGCGGCCCTCGACGGACACCGCGCCGCTCTCCATCGCCTCGAGCAGGCACGACAGGGTGCGCGGGCTGGTGCGGTTGATCTCGTCGGCGAGCACGACGTTGGCGAACAGCGGCCCGCGCACGAAGGCGAAGCGGCCCAGATCCGGTCGCCACACGGCGCTGCCGGTCACGTCGCCCGGCATCACGTCGTTGGTGAACTGGATGCGGCGGAACTCGCCGGCGACGCTCTGCGCGATGGTGCGTGCCAGCAGCGTCTTGCCGATGCCAGGGATGCCGTCGAGCAGCAGGTGGCCGCCGGCCACCAGGGTGCACAGGATCGGCTCGATCACCGCCTCGGGGGCCGCGACCACCGCGCCGAGGTTGCGTTCGAGTCCCGCGCGCACGGAGGCGGCGCGGACGGTGCGGGGCAGGGCGGTCACGCGGAGTCTCCACCCGCTTTTCGGCTGCGGCTGCCGGTCCGGTGAGCCGCACCGTCGGCCCGCCGATGGCAGGGGACGGTCAGTTGCGCGCGGGGTCGTCGTCGAAGGCGTCGTCGCCGTCGTCTGCGTCGAGCGCATCGTCGGCGCCGCCGGCGGGGTCGGCGCGCGGCGCCTCCCGCAGCAGGGCGCGGAAGCGCGGGTCGCGGCGCAGGCTGTCGAGGTCGGGTTCGTCGCGGGCGTAATCGCGGAACTCCTCGGCGAGGCCGCAGGCGAGCGTCACCTCGTCGATCGCACGGTCGGTCTGTCCGGCCAGGGCCAGGTAGCAGCCGAGGTTGAAGTGGCCGATGTCCGACCGCGGCGAACGGGCGACGAGCCGTTCCATGCAGCGGATCGCTGCCTCCAGGTCGCCGGTGCGCTTGCGGCACCACGCCTCGGTGAGGTCGATCCAGTCGTGCGGCGGCTGGTCGCGGCGCAGTTCGCCGAGGTCGGCGAGGGCGTCGGCATGGCGGCCGAGGCCGACCAGGGCGCGCACCCGCAGGCACAGGCCGGCGGCGCGGGCCGTCGGGTCGTCGAGCAGCGGCGGCAGCAGGTCGAGCGCACGCTCGGGGCAGCGCAGGTCGAGCCAGCCGTCGATCTGGTCGGCCAGGCGCTGCAGCGGGGGCGGCACGGGGAACACGCGCAGCAGTCTCGCCGGCTGGAGGGACGGCCGCAACGCCGCGGAGCGCAGGCCGTCAGCCGCCTTCGACCAGGCGGTCGAGCCGGGGCCAGACCGCGTCGGCGACGGTGTTGAGGCGATGGTCGCCGCCCGGCACGAGCCAGAGGTCCTTCGCCGGGTGCGCGATCGCGGCGACGAAGCGCTCGCTGGCGTGCGGCGGCACGATGTCGTCGGCCGTGCCGTGCACCAGCAGCGTCGGCATCGACAGGCACGCCGGCAGGCCACGCTCGTCGAGCCCGGCGGCGTCGTCGAGCACGCGCCGTTCGACCACGAAGGCCCGCCCCTCGCTCGTCCACAGCCGGCCTTCGGCGTCGAGGTGCCGTTCCAGCTGCGCGGTGAAGCCGAGCGCCGGAGCGAGCAGGCAGAGGCCGCGCACGAGGTGCGGTTCGGCGGCGGCGGCGAACGCGGCGACCAGGCCGCCGAGGCTCGAGCCGACCACGATCTGCGGGCCCAGGTGGGCCAGCACGCGTCGCACGTCCGCCACCAGTTCGCCGATCGTCACCTCGCCGAGGCGGCCGGACGACTCGCCGTGGCCGCGCTGGTCGATGCGCAGGCAGGCGCGGCCGCGCCGGGCGGCGTGCTGCAGCAGGGAGGTGCTCTTCTCGCCGGTCCGGACCGAACCGAGCCCGTGCAGGTACAGGTAGCCGGGGCCGGCGCCGGCCAGCACGTCGCCGCGCAGGGCGCCTCCGCCCGCGAGCGACAGCACGAAGGGGGCGAGCAACGGGCTCAGACGATGCGCTCGATCGCCTCGATGCGCACCCGCACCGGGCCCTGCGGCGACGGCATCTCGGCTTCCTCGCCGACGCCCTTGCCCAGCAGTCCCTGCGCCATCGGCGCGAGGTAGTTGATCGTGTGGTCGTCGACGATGTCCCAGGGGCCGAGCACGCGGTAGGCGCTGCGCTGGCCGCTGGCGACCTCGACGAGCGTCACCCTGGTGCCGGGCGCCACGCGGTCGTCGGGAACGTCCTGCTCCTCGATCAGGCGCGCGCTGCGGATCAGCTGGTCCATGTCCTGCGCCCGGCCGGTGAGGTTGCGCTGCTCTTCCATCGCCGACTCCCACTCGCTGTTCTCGCTGAGGTCGCCGAGCGCGGCGGCGGCGCCGATCGCCTTGCTGTTCGCCGGGATCTTCTCATCGACGAGCACGCGGTAGTCGTCGCGGATCCGGCGCAGGCCCTCGCGCGTCGTGTAGACCTGGTCGCGCTCCCAGAACGGCAGCTCGGGGCGGGCATGGATGTCGGGGTGGTGGGCGGCGACCACCCGGTCGATCATGTCGACGATCTCCTGCGGGAAGTCTTCGCCGGCGCGGACGCAGATGCCGACGTACTGGGCGAGGTCGTCGCGCGAGATGCCGTCGAGGGCGCGGTTCAGCAGGCCGCGCTTGCCGGTCAGCAGGCTGGTGAGCCGGCCGAGCAGGCGGCTGTGCATCGCGTTCTTCTTGCGGTCGGCGTTCAGCACGCGGCCGAGGTGGAGCAGCACCCGGCCGATCGCCACCGGCTGCGGGTTCTGCGGGTGGTCGGTGAACACGCCGTCGCAGTGCAGCTTGCCCAGCAGGTAGAGCAGCAGCGGGAAGCGGTTCGGGTACGGCGCCACCCGGTCCCACATCGGCAGGCACAGCGCGCCGTTGCCGGTGGCCACCAGCTTGTCGACCACGTTCTCGAGCACCGAGTTCGGCCATTCGGTCAGCACCACCGCGCACTGGTCGGCCCAGTTCTCGCCGAGCGCCGCCGGCAGCAGCTCGATCGCATGCGCCCGCGACGCCTGCGTCGCCAGGCGGTCGATCGCCGTCGGCACCAGCGAGCCGTCGTCCTTGCGCAGCAGAGCGCGCAGCTCGTCGGCGGCCGGGATCGAGGCCCGCAGGCCGTTCTCCTCGAGGAACAGGATGCCGTCGAGGATGTGGGCGTGCGTCGCGCGCTTCTCCTCGATCGCCTGCTCGACGACCTTGGTCGCGAGGCCGAGGATCTGCGAGCGGACCTCCTCGTCCTGGCCGCGGGCCAGGTACTCGCGCAGCACGCCGATGCGCTGGCCGAGGTCGTTCTGGTGTCGCAGCGCCGCGCTGGCCTCCTCGACCAGGCCGACCGGCTTGTCGCGGACGACGAACACCGGCCGCGTCGGCGAGCCCTCGACCTTGAGCCAGGGGTCCTTCGCCGCAGCGGTCTTGACGCGCCTCCAGAACGTCGGCCACGCCTTCTCGTCGACGACGGACGGGCACAGCTCGCTCTTGACCTGGGCGCTGGTGATGGTGCCGCGGTAGAGCGCGGCGGCGCGACGCAGCAACCGGCTCGGGGCCTCGGCCGCCTCGCGCTGCAGCGTCTCGCGCTGCTGCAGCTTCATCGCCCGCAGGTCGTCGGCGTCGAGCGCCTTGAAGCGCGACAGCAGCGTGTCGAGC
This sequence comes from Planctomycetota bacterium, assembly GCA_019636245.1. Lineage (GTDB taxonomy): Bacteria > Planctomycetota > UBA1135 > UBA1135 > UBA2386 > JAEUHS01. The sequence continues at coordinate 31,436 of JAHBXX010000014.1, forward strand.
GGGAACGCCTCGCTGCGGCCGGAGGCGAACTTGATCGTCGTCTCCTGCGTCGCCGACGAGAAGTCCTCGACCTGGCCTTCGCCCCAGCCGGCGCCGTGGTAGACGACGTGGCCCTTGGTGTAGCGGCGCAGGCGATCGAACTCGAGGATCGCCTGCACGCTGGTCGACGTGTGCAGGCCGGCGCGCTCCCGCAGCAGCGGGAACCAGCTCTCGCCGCCGTAGCGCTTCTCGATCAGGCCGACGACCGTGCGGGTCAGGGCGTCGTTGTGGGCGCTGCGGCGCATGACGCGGAAGCCCAGTTCCATCGCCGCCTCGGTGTCGTCGTTGGCGGCGAGGGCCTCGATCATCGCGCTGGCGAGGCCCAGCGCCCGGCTGGCCATGTCCTGTTCGCACAGGAGGTCGATCGCGGTGGCATAGGCCCCCGTGTCTTCCGGCCGGGGGGCCTTGGCTGCCTGCCCCCAGGCGGTCTCGAGGGCGTCGAATTGGAGGGAACGCGCGAGTTGGACCAGGTCGTTCGTCACCGTGGTGGCCGGGGCTGTCGGGGTAGCGAGCAAATGGGCGGGGCACGATACCCACAGCCCAAGCCCCCCGCCAGCCTCGAAACGGGCAACTGGCAAGGCGCAGGCGAGGGGCGGAGCCGCGCGGGCCCGGGCCCGCGTGGGTTCCTCCGCCGCCGCCGGGCGCGAGCCGCCCGCGCGCCTACTCGGCCAACCGGGCGATCAGCGTGTTGACGTTCGTCGACGAGCAGGACTCGTCGAAGGTCGCCAGCGCGACCTCGTCGAGCACCTCGTCGGTGGCGACCATGATGACGTAGAACTCCTGCCCGTACTGGCCGCGGAACGCGGCGATCTTGCGCAGGATCGGCGCCTTCGCTTCCTCGACCGCCTCGATCACCACGCTCTTGCCCTCGCGGCCGCGGCCGCGCAGCACGATCATCGGGGCGTAGGCCGCCACCTGACCTTCGGGATACCGCACTTCGTAGTGGCGCGGGCTATGGCTGTGCACCACGCCGGCGATGCCCAGCCGGCTGCACAGCTGCTGCTCCAGTCGGCTCGAAAGCAGCCGGCCACCGCAACGACCGAAGCCGCCGCCGCCGCCGCCGTGCGCCATCAGCACGTCGTCGTCGTCGAGGTTGGCCACGGCGCGCGGCACGAACGACGGCCGCAGGGTGGCCGACCGGGCCTCGACCGCCATCGGGCGCCCCGCGGGCTTCGCCTTGGGGCTGCCGTTGGTGTCGCTCGGGCGCTTGGCGGCCGAGGGCTTGGCCGACTTCGTCGTGCCGTTGGCCTTGCTCGGCTTCTGGTGTGGCTTGCTGGACTTTGCCTGGGACTTGCGCGGTGCTCTCGTGGACATGACGGTGCGTGGGCTCCGGGCACGCGGCGACCGGGGCCCATCCATACGTCGCAGCGCAACCGACGCGTTCGTGCGCGGCCGCGGGCGGTGTGGATGGGGCGTGCCGGAGCGAGGTGGGTAAGCCGCGCAACGTAGCAGAAACGCCGGTTTCGGAAAGTCCCGCCGAACTGGCGCGGCGGGGCCCAGGCCGCCTTCCCGCCCAGGGGAAGATCCACCGCTGCCAGCCAGGTTTGTCCTGTGGCGCGCGCTGCGGCGGGCGGCGACACTGCCTGGAATGCCCGATGCGACCGGATCGAGCCAGGGGCTGGCGCCGCGGCAGCGGGTGCTGACGCTGCCGCTGGCCCTGCTGCTCCTGACCGCGTTCGGGCTGCTGGCCCAGGCGCTCCATCGCCGCCTGGCGCAACCCGATGCGGCGACGGCGATCGCGCTGCTGGCGGACGGCGACCTCGATGGGGCGGAACGGCGCCAGGTGATGCAACGGCTGGTCGCGGTCGGCAGCCGCAGCGAGCGCATCGGCGAACGGTGGGCGGCGGCCCTGGCGGCGGTGGCCCTGGGCGACCGCGCCGCCTGGGCGGCGGCAGCCAAGGAACTGGGCGGTGGCGAGGTGCCCCAAGCCCTGCCGCCGGCCACCGAACGCGATCTGCTGCCCCTCGGGGAGCCCATGCTGCGCAACCTGGCGGCGGCATGGCTCGCCGAGGCCTCGGGGGCGCCGCAGGAGGCGCTGGTGCACTGGCGCCGCCTGGCCACCCAGTGCCGGTTCGTGCCGCACCCGCTGGCGGCGGAACTGGCCGCCGAGGGCATCCGGCGCACGAGCCGCGGTCCGTAGCGCGACCTGCGCGCGCTCGCACCGACGGAACCGTTCGTCTGGAGGGCCCGGCCGGCCGCCGTAGCGGCCCGCCCCCGGTCGGGCTCAAGCCGGCGTCGTGCTGCCGCCGATGCCGAGCGCGGAGGCGGGCGGCTGCATGGAGGACTTCAGGTTGGGAGCGATCCTGCTCGAGGGCGGGATCGTCGACGAAGCCGGGCTCGAGCGGTGCCTGGCGATCCAGGCCCTGACCGGCGGCGGTCGCCCGTTGGGCCGGATCCTCGTCGAGCAACGCCTGCTCGCGCCCGCCGAGCTGCAGCGGGTGCTCGATCTGCAACAGCGCCAGGTCGCCGAACACCTCGCCGCCACCGGGCTGGACGACCTCGGCTGCGCGGCGGTGCTGGCCGCCGCCCGGGCGGCCCAGGCCGACGAGGTGGTCGTCAGCGAGGGCCGGCCGGTGCGCATGCGCATCGGCTGCGCCTGGCGCCAGCTCTCGACCGGGACGCTGGGCGGCCCGGAGGTCTGGGACCTGGTGCGGGAACTCATGGGCGTCGACGTGCTGGCGGAACTGGCCGAGCACCACTTCGTCGCCAAGGTCTGGGACCGCGGCGAGGCCGGTCGCGGCTCGGCCCAGGCCTTCCGCCATTTCGACGGCGTCGCCGTCCGCATCCGCTTCGTGGCCGCCATGACGCCGGCTGCCGAGGCCGGCGGCCTGCCGGCCACCCTGGTCGAAACCGTGCGGGGCGGCAAAGGGCTGGTGCTCGTCGCCGGCGAGCGCGGGCGCGGCTGGCCCGAGGTGCTGGCGCCGCTCGTCCAGGCCGCCAGCGGGGAGAAGGAGCGCTACGTGGTCGTCGCCGCCGACGAACCGCTGCCGCTGCCGGGCGGGGGCGCGGTGGTGGTGCAGCGCCGGTATGGCCTGTCGCCGGCCGCGCGGGCTGCGACCCTGCGCAGCATCGTGCGCGAGGATCCGGACGTGCTGGTGGTCGCCGACGTCGGCAGCGCCGAGACGTTCGAACTCGCGCTGCGCGCGGCCGAGGGCGGGCGGCTGGTCGTCGCCTGCCTCGACGCGGCGACGGCGCCGGCGGTGCTGCAGCGCGCGCTCGGCTCCTACTCCGACCACGACCTGCCGCGCGTGCGCTCGTCGCTGGCGGCGGTGCTGCGCGCGGTGTTCGTGCGCCATCTGCTGCCCGACGCCAAGCATGGCGGCGTGGTCGCCGCCACGGAGCTGCTGCTCGTCGACGACGCGGTGCGCGAGATCGTGCGCGGCGGCGATCCCGACGATCTGGCCCTGCTGCTGCGGGCCGAGGACAGCCGCTGCGGCCACCCGCTCGACCGGCACCTGCTCGAACTCGTGCTCGGCGGCCGCGTGCGCCTGGCGGATGCGTTCGACCGCGCCGAGGACAAGGCCTGGCTGCTCGACCGCACCGCGAGCCTGGTGCCCACGGACTGAACATGGACACGCAACGACTCGAGACGCTGCTCGTGGCGATGAACCGCCTCGGTGCGTCGGCACTCCACCTGCTGCCGGGCCGACAGCCGGCGCTGCGCGTGCAGCGCCGGTTCGTCGCCGGCGACGAACAGCCGGTGCAGAGCGCCGACATCGACGAGGTCGTGCGCGACATGCTGTTCGCCGACCACCGCGAACGGCTGGCGCGCGAAGGGCACGTCGAGGTGCTCTACGTGTCGCGCAGCGGTCGCCGCTACCGCGCGACGGTGGCGGAGGTCGACGGCGGCACCTCGCTGGTGCTGCGGCCGCTGCCGCAGGGCACGCCGCGGCTGGAGGCGCTGGAACTGCCCGACCAGGTGGGCGCGCTGGCCCGCTGGCGGAACGGCTTCGTGCCCGTGGCCGGCTGCTTCGGCTCCGGCAAGGGCACCACGCTGGCCGCGCTGGTCGGCGTGCTGAACCAGGATCCCGCGCGGCACGTGGTGACGATCGAGGACGCGATCGAGTTCGTGCACGAGAACGGCCCGGCGTTGCTGCACCAGCAGGAGGTGGGGACGCACGTCGCCACGGCCGCGGCCGGCATCCAGCAGGCGGTGGCGGCCGGCGCCGACGCGGTCGTGGTCGGTGATCTGCGCGACGGCGAAGCGCTCGAGGCGGCGATCACGGCCGCCGAATCGGGCTGTCTGGTGTTCGCCGGCGTCGAGGCCGGCTCGATCACGGGCGCGCTGACCGCCCTCTGCGGCCACGTGGCGGTCGCGCAGCAGCCGCGGCTGCGGGCGCGGCTGGCCAGGGTCCTGCGGGCGGCGACGGCGCAGAGCCTGGTGCCGCGGTCGCACCGCGCCGGCCGGGTCGCCGTCGTCGAGGTGCTGGTGGCGACCGGCGCCGTGCGCGACGCGATCCGCAGCGGACGCTTCGACGAGCTGCCCGCCATCGTCGCGCGGTGCCGAGGTCTCGGCATGCAGACCGCCGACGTGGCGCTGCGGACCCTGCTGGCCAGGCACCAGATCACCCCGGACGAAGCCCTGCTGCACGCCGGCGACCGCGACGAGGTCCTGGCGCGCGGCTGGACGCCGACCCGCTGAGCGACCGCCGCGGACCCGGCGGCGGGACCGGCGTTTCGCGTGGTTCGCCGCTCAAGCCCGCCGCGTCGCGGCCGATCATCCAGAGGGACCGGCGGCGAAGCCGGTCCGCATCGGCGAATTCCAGGGGCAGAGGATCATGGGACTCAGGGTCAACACCAACATCGCTTCGATCAACGCGCAGCGGAACACGTCGCGCGTCACGGCGCAGCTGGCGCGCAGCTTCCAGCGCCTTTCCACCGGCCTGCGCATCTCCACCGCGGCCGACGACGCCGCCGGCCTGGCGATCTCCGAGCGCCTGCGCTCGCAGATCCGTTCGTTGGCGCAGGCGTCGCGCAACGCCAACGACGGCATCTCCCTGGTGCAGGTCGGCGAAGGCGCGCTGAACGAGGTCAGCAACATCCTGGTCCGGTTGCGGGAGCTGGCGATCCAGTCGGCGAACGGATCGTCGTCGAACGCCGACCGCAACACGATCAAGGAGGAGTTCGACAGCCTGGTCGGCGAGATCGACCGCATCGCGCAGTCGACCGAGTTCAACGGCGTCAGGCTGCTCGACGGCTCGTCGGCCGCCGTGACCTTCCAGGTCGGCATCAACACCGTCGCCGACATCGACCAGCTCAGCGTGTCGCTGACGCCGGCGCTCGGCACGACGCTCGGTCTGTCGACGCTCGACGTCGGCTCGGGCGGCAACACCAGCTTCGCGATCGCGCAGATCGATCTCGCGGTCAACGCGGTGTCGCAGCTGCGCGGCCGCTTCGGCTCGCTGCAGAACCGCCTGCAGTCGACGATCGCCAATCTGGGCGTCGCCGCCGAGTCGCTGGCAGCCGCCGAGAGCCGGATCCGCGACGTCGACGTCGCCTACGAGACCGCCGAGCTGACCCGCAACAGCATCCTGCAGCAGGCGTCGATCTCGGTGCTGGCGCAGGCCAATGCGCAGCCGCAGGCGGCGCTGCAGCTGCTGCAGGGCTGAGAACCCCCCGTCAGCCGCCCGCGGCCACCGGCGCGGGCGGCTCGAAACCGCCGCCCAGCGCCTTGTAGAGCGCGATCAGGTGCGAGGTCACGGCGGCGTCGCTGGTGGCGAGGTCGTCCTCCACGGTGGCGACGATGCGCTCCGAGTCGAGCACGCTCTGGAAGTCCGACAGGCCCTCGCGGTACTGCGCCTGGGCCAGTTCCACCGCCCGCCGGGCCTGCGCCGCGGCGCGGCCGAGCGCGTCGCGCCGCTCCTGCTCGCGCACGAAGCGCGTCATCGCGTTCTCGGTCTCCTCGATCGCCAGCAGGACCGTCTGCTCCCAGGCGATCTGCGCCGCCTCGGCGTTGGCCTCGAGTTCACGCACCCGCTGCCGCAGCCGGCCGGCGTCGAACAGGTTCCACCGCACCGACGGGCCGAAGCCGAGCACGCGGCTGTCGGCGTCGGTGAAGTCGTCGAGGCCGTCGGAGGCGAGGCCGAACGTGCCCGACAGGCTGAAGCGCGGGTAACGATCCGCCTCGGCGATGCCGATGCGCGCCACCTCGGCGGCGAAGCGCCGTTCGGCCGCGCGCACGTCGGGGCGTCGCCGCAGCAGGTCGACGGGAGCGCCGACGGCGATGCGGTCGGGGGCGCGCGGCACCCGCGGCCGCTCGACGGCGGCGACCTGCAGCGTGCCGGGGGCCTGGCCGAGCAGCACCGCCAGGCGGTTGCTCGCCGCGCGCACCGCGGTCTCGAACGCGGGCAGCCGCGACCTGGTCTGGTCGACGTTGGTCAGCGCCTGCGCGACGTCGCGCTCGACGACGAGACCGGCGGCCGCGCGCGCCTGCACCAGCGCCAGGGTCCGTTCCTGCAGCGCCAGGTTGTCGCGCGCGATCGCCAGCCGGCGCTCGACGGCGCGCAGGTCGACGTAGCTCAGCGCGACCTCGGCCGCCACGCTGAGCGCCGCGCCGCGCACCTCGGCCTCGCTGGCCTCGATCTCCCCGGTCGCGGCCTCGACCGAACGGCGTACGCGGCCCCACAGGTCGAGTTCCCACACCGCGTCGAAGCCGGCCGAGCTGATGTCGGTGCGGGGGATGAACTCGCCCAGCGGCGTGTTCGCGCTCTCGCGCCGGTGCTCGTAGGCCGCACGCGCGTCGACCCGCGGCCACGCCTCGGCTTCGGCCTGGCCCCGCAGCGCCCGCGCCGCCTGCAGGCGCGCCAGGCTGCGGCGCAGGTCGAGGTTCTGCAGCAGCGCCCGCTCGACGAGGTCGGCGAGCGTCGGGTCGTCGAAGCGGCGCCACCAGGCCGCGTCGTCGACCGGGCCCTCGACGAGCCCCGAGGTGCGGTTCTCGTGCCAGGTCTCGGGCAGCGCCGCCTGCGGCGGCACGTAGTCGGGGCCGACCGCGGTGCAGCCGACCAGGAGCGTGGACAGGGCCAGGGCGGCCCTCGACGGACGCGGGGCGGGCATCAGGCGAACTCCATCGTGGGCGTCGGGCCGGGCGCCGCGGCGGCCGCCGGGGCCGGGTCGCGGCGGCGATCGGCCGCCAGCAGCAGGTAGAAGACCGGCACCACGAACAGCGTGAACAGCGTGCCGAGCAGCATGCCGGCGACCAGCACGATGCCGATGCTGTTGCGCGCCGCGGCGCCCGGACCGGTGACGAACACCAGCGGCAGGTGGCCGAAGATCGTCGCCGCGGTGGTCATCAGCACCGGCCGCAGGCGGGTGGCCGCGGCCTCGCGCAGCGCCGCGAGCTTCTGCTGGCCTCGCTCCTGCAACGTGTTCGCGAACTCGACGATCAGGATGCCGTTCTTGGCGATCAGGCCGACCAGCGTGATCAGGCCGACCTGCGAGTAGACGTTGATCGTCGTCAGGTCGACGTAGGCGAACACCAGGGCGCCGCTGATGGCCAGCGGCACCGAGCCGAGCAGCACGATCAGCGGGTCGCGGAAGCTGCGGAACTGCGCCGCGAGCACCAGGTAGACCAGCAGGATCGCGAAGCCGAGCGTCGTCACCAGCGACGAGCCCTCGCGGCGGATCTGTCGCGATTCGCCGGCGTGGTCGATGGTGATGCCGGGGCCGGCGACGGCCCTGGCCGCCTGTTCGAGCACGGCGAGGCCCTCCTCCTTGGTCACGCCCGGCTGCACGCCGCCGTAGATCTTCACCGCGTTGCGCTGCTGGAAGCGGTTCAGGGTGCGCGGCCCGGCCACCGCCTCGATGGTGGTGAACGCCGACACCGGCACCAGTTCGCCGCCCGGCGTCTTGATCTTCAGGTCGAGCAGCGGGCCGGTCGTCGCCCGGTCCTCGCGGCCGATCTGCGGGATCACCTTGTAGCTGCGGTCGTACCAGTTGAAACGGTTGACGTAGCCGCCGCCGAGCAGCGCGCCGAGTTCGCGGCCGACGCCGGCGAGGTCCATGCCGAGATCGGCGACGCGTTCGCGGTCGATGCGCACGCGCGCCTCGGGCCGGTCGATCTTCAGGTTGGTGTCGACGTACTGGAACTTGCCGCTCTGCCAGCCGGCGCCGACGACCGCCATGGTCGTCGCCAGCAGGTCCTCGAGCGGCTGCGAGCTCTGCAGCACCAGCTCGACGTCGAACTGGCCCGAGGTCGGCAGCGGCGGATCGAGGCGCGGATAGACGTTCACGCCCGGCACCTGCGACACCATGCCGAACAGCTGCGGCAGGACCTGCTCGGTCGAACGCTGGCGCTCGTGCCAGTCCTTCGCCACCATGCCGCCGAAGCCGCCCCAGTCGGCGACCAGCGACCACATGAACCGCGCTTCGTCCAGCGACGTCACCGTGGCGACGACCTCGCGCGAGGCCGCGTCGACGGCCTCCAGCGTCGCGTCCGGAGCGACCTCGAAGAACATGCTGACGTGGCTCTGGTCCTCGACGGGCGCCAGTTCGCGGCGGGACTGCGAGTAGAGCGGCCACGCCGCCGCGCCCACGGCCAGGGCCGCGGCGACGATCGCCCAGCGGATCGACAGGGCGCCGTCCAGCAGGCGGACGTAGAGGTTGCGGACGCGGGCGAAGCCGGCGTCGACCAGGTTGGTCAGCTTCGGCTGGCGGCCGTGGGCGCTGACGAACCAGGCGCTCATGATCGGCGACAGCGACACCGCGACGAGGCCCGACACCAGCACCGCGGCGGCGAGCGTGATCGCGAACTCGAGGAACAGCGCGCCGGTGAGGCCGCCCTGGAAGCCGATCGGCGTGTAGACGGCCGCCAGCGTGATCGTCATCGCGATGATCGGTCCGACCAGTTCGCGGGCGGCCTCGGCGGCCGCGGCGAGGCGACCCTTGCCCATGCGCACGTGGCGCTCGACGTTCTCGACCACGACGATCGCGTCGTCGACGACCAGCCCGACCGACAGCACGATGGCGAGGATGGTCAGCAGGTTCAGCGAGAAGCCGAACGCCGCCATCACCGCGGCGGCGCCGATCAGCGACACCGGCATCGCCACCAGCGGCACCAGCGCGGTGCGGATCGAGCCGAGGAACAGGAACACGATCAGGCCGACGATGGCGATGGTCTCGACCAGCGTCTTGCTGATCTCGGCCAGCGCGTCGCGCATGAACACGGTGCCGTCGTAGGCGAGCTGCATGTCGAGGTCGGCCGGCAGGGCGCGGTGCAGTCGCTCCATCTCGGCGACCAGGCCCTTCTGCACGTCGATCTCGTTGGCGCCGACCAGCGGCCAGACGCCGAGGTAGACCGCCGGCGTGGCGTTGTACTTGGCCATGAAGTCGGCCTCCTCGGCGCCGAGCTCGACGCGGGCGATGTCGGCGATGCGCACCAGCGCGCCGCCGCGGTCGGTGACGATCAGCTGTTCGAACTCCTCGACCGAGCGCAGGTCGGTGTCGGCCAGCAGGTTGACCTGCACCAGGTTGCCCTTGGTCTGGCCGACCGCGGCCAGGTAGTTGTTCCGCCGGATCGCGGCGAAGACGTCGCCGGGCGCCAGGTTGACGGCGGCGAGCCGATCGGGGTCGATCCAGACGCGCATCGCCAGCGGCCGACCGGCCTCGATGGTGACCCGCTGCACGCCCGGGACCGTGCCCAGCTGCGGCTGCGCGTTGCGGATCAGGTAGTCGGTGATCTCGGCGAGGTTGCGCTCCGGCGAGGTGAAGCTGAGGTAGAAGGACGCGTACGGCCGGTCGGCCCGCTGCACGTCGACGGTCGGCGGCTCGGCCTCGGCCGGCAGTTCGCTGCGCACCTGCTGCAGCCGGGCGGTGACCTCGGCCAGGGCGCGCGTCGTGTCGTAGCCGAGCTCGAGCCGCACCGTGACGATGCTGATGCCCTGGCGGCTCTCGGACTCGATGTGGTCGATGCCGCCGATCGACGACACGGCGCGCTCGATCGGCGTGGTGAGGAAGCCGCGCACGGTCTCGGCGCTGGCGCCGGTGTAGACGGTGGTGATCAGCACCGAGGCGCTGTCGAGCTTCGGGTACTGCTGCACCGGCAGCGACAGCGCCGTGCGCACGCCGACCAGGACGAGCAGCAGGTTGACGACCAGGGCCAGCACCGGGTGCTGGACGAACACGTCGGTGATCGAGCGCATGGTGGCCTCAGTTCGCCTTGGCGTTGCCGTGCGGAAGGGTGACCAGCGCGCCCTCGCGCAGCTTGAACGAGCCCGCCGCGGCGACCAGTTCGCCGGCGTCGAGGCCGCTCTCCACCACGACCTCGTCGCCGAGCACGGCGCCGCTCACCACGCGCCGTTCGTGCGCGCGCAGGTTGCCGGCCGGGTCGCGCTGCAGCACGAACACGCTGCTGCCGGCCGGTCCGCGCCGCAGGGCGCTGACCGGCACCACGGTGACCTCGCGTGGGGGGGCCACCGGCACCGCGACCCTGACCGAGGCGCCGGGCTGCGGCAGCGGCTCGATGCCGCGCAGCTCGGCCCGGATCCAGGTGTTGCGCGTCGTCGCGTCGACGCGCGCGTCGATCGCAGCGATCGTCGCCGCCACCGGCGCCTTGCCCGGTGCCGTGACCAGCTCGATGCCGGTGCCCGGTGCGAGCCGCGTGGCGACGTCCTGGGTGACCGCGAAGTCGACGTGCACCGCGTCGTCGGTGCCCTGCAGGGTGGTGATCGACGTGCCTGGCTCGAGGTACTGGCCGGGGTGCAGGTCGACGAAGCCGGTGCGGGCCCGGAACGGCGCCCGCAGCCGCTTCTGCGCCACGATCGCCTCCAGGCGGTGCACGTTGGCGACCGCCATGTCGCGCTCGGCGCGCGCGCGGTCGACATCGGCCGCGGAGGCGCCCTGGCTCTCGAGCGCCCGTTCCATGCGGCCGAGCATCGTCTCGGCCAGCCGTGCCTCGGCCGCCAGCGCTGCGAGTTGCGCCTGCTCGACCGCCACGTCCAGTTCGACCAGCAGCTCGCCGGCCTCGACGATCTTGCCGGTCGACAGGTGCACGGCGTGCACCGTGCCGGGCAGTTCGTTGCGCAGCGTGATCGAGCGCATCGCCCGTACGGTGCCGATGGCGGTGCTCGTCCGGGTGTGGGTGCGCGCCGTTGCCGGGGCGGCCTCGACGGCCACTGCCCACTCGGGCATCGCGGCGGCGGCGGCGGCGGCGGCTTCGCGCTGGCCCTGTTTCAGCAGGGTGAGGCCGAGGCCGGCGCCGGCAAGGACGGCAAGCAGGACGGCTGACGCGAAGGTGCGGCGGAGAACGAGGCGCAGGCGTGAGGAGGCCATGAGGGATGGGCTCGTAGACCGGTCGTCTAGCGAAGGGCGAGGGAACAGAGGGAGGAGTGCCAGGATTTCCCGAGAGTCACAGGCGGATGCAGGCAGGCGGCCGGCAGGGCCGGCGGTGGGCGGCCGACGTCTCGTCAGCCGTGGCGGGCCAGCATGCAGTCGAAGACGAAGGCGAGGAAGTCGTTGAGTGGATTGATGTTGCGGTCGATCTGCATGCGGATCGCCGCACCTTCCCAGAGCATCACCAGCACGTTGGCCAGCCGATCGGGGTCGTGCTTGGGCTCGATCTCGCCCAGCGCCTGCCCTTCGCGGATGACCTGGGCCAGGAGGGCGCTCCACTGCTGGTAGGCGCACCGAACGGCGGCGTGCACGGGCTCGCTCAGCGTGGCCGTTTCGAGCGCCAGCTTGGGGATCAGGCACTCGACGGTCGGGCCGTTGCGGGCGCACTCGTCGCGCGTGTGCTCGAACACCGTCCGCAGGCGCTCCGTCGGGCTCTTCTTGCGGTCGGCCAGCAGGGGCCGCAGTTCGGCCAGGTATTCGTCCCGGGCGCGCTCGATCAGCACCACGCCGAACTCCTCCTTGGAGCCGAAGTAATGGTAGAAGGAGCCCTTGGGGACGCCGGCCTGTTGGAGCACCTCGGCCAGGCCGCAGCCGTTGAAGCCCTTGCGGCCGAACAGGTCGGCGCCGGCGGCGAGCAGCCGCTCGCGCGTGTCGGCATCGCGGGGCGCCTGTTCGCGCGGGCTGGAGGGATCCGTGGTCGCGGACATCGGGGTCGGAGTAGACCGGTCAGTCTATACGGGCGACCTCGCTCCGAAGCAAGGGGGGCCGCGGCGAGAGCCCGCTCAGTCCAGTTCGAGCCCGCGCTCTTCCTCTTCGGTGATGCCTTCTCCGAACGAGCTGCCGAGGTAGACCCGGCGCACCTGCTCGTCGTTGACGATCGTCGTCGCGTCGCCGTCGGCGATCACCTTGCCCTGGTTGATGATGTAGGCGCGGTGGGTGATGCGCAGCGTGGCGATGACGTTGTGCTCGGTGATCAGGATGGCGATGCCCGAGCGCGCCAGCGCGGCGAGGATCTGCTGGATCTCCTCGACGGTGATCGGGTCGACGCCGGCGAAGGGCTCGTCGAGCAGCAGCAGGCTCGGCTCCGTCGCCAGCGCCCGCGCGATCTCCAGGCGCCGCTTCTCGCCGCCGGACATCGTCTCGGCGATCGAGCCGGCGACGTGCGTGAGCTGCAGGTCGTGCAGCAGTTCGTTGGCGCGCTCGTCGCGGGCCTTGCGGCCCATGCCGCGGGCCTCCAGCACGCAGCGGATGTTGTCGATCGCCCGCATCTTCTTGAACACCGACTCCTGCTGCGCCAGGTAACCGAGACCCCGCCGCGCCCGGCGATACATCGGCTGCTTCGTCACGTCCTGGCCGTCGAGCAGCACCGTGCCGGCATCGGGCGTGACCATGCCGACCACCATGCGGAACGTCGTGGTCTTGCCGGCGCCGTTCGGGCCGAGCAGGCCGACGATCTCGCCCTCCCGCACGCGGATGCTCACCTGGTCGACGACGCGGCGACCGCCGTAGGCCTTGACCAGCGCCTGGGTGCGCAGGATCTCGGCACCCGGCGCGGCCGAGGCGCTGCCGCCGCGTTCGCTCATCGCACGAAGCCGAAGCGGCCCGGCCAGTTGCTGCCGAACAGCCAGGACAGCGGCCGGGCCGGGTAGAAGACCAGGACCGCGCGGCCCTGGATGTCGTCGCGCGGCACGAACGGCACCTTGGTCTCCGGCGGCGTCCAGTCGCCGTCCTGATCGCCCGGCCCGACGAACGGCACCCGACCGCCCTGGCCCCAGTCCGGGCCGATGTCGGCCTCGAGCCGCAGGATCTCGCCGAACTCGTCGATCATGACGATGCAGCGCTGGCTGGGGATGCCGATCGGCGTCTCGTCGCGGTCGGGTGCGTCCGCCAGCGGCATCGCGCGCTTGTTGCCGCGCACCAGCCGGGCGCCGGGGGTGTCGGGCCGCACGACGCGGTTCTGGGCGTCGACGCCGATCGTCACCGCGGTCCAGCCGCGCGAATCGACCGACTGCAGCGTGTTGTCACCCATCATGAAGTAGTGCCCGTCCGGCACCTCGATCACGTCGGGGGCGCCGTCCCGCGTGTAGTGCTGGTCGCGGTCGAGCCGCAGGCGGTCGAGGCGCACGGTGCCCTTGCCCTTGAGCACGATCTGCGGCGTGACGCAGTGGCTGCCGAGCACCGCCGCGCCCCCCGGGACTTCGCAGCCCTCGCGGCAGGCCCAGGCGGCGGTGTCGAAGCGCTGCAGCTCGGCGCCGGCGCGCCAGGCGATCAGCGCGTCGTCGACGTGCGCGAAGCCGATCTCGGTCGTGGCGCCGGCCGCGAGTTCGCAGGCGAACTCCGGCGATTCCGCCAGCACCTGGGTGTCCTTGGCCCGCACCTGCAGCCGCCCCTTGCCGTCCCGAACGACCAGGGCGAACGTCAGCTTGTCGCGGCCCGACCGCACCACCTCGACCTCGAGCGCCAGCTCGTCGAGCGCCAGCTCGGGCGCCACGTCGACCCGCAGGCGGGCGTCGGGCACGAGCTCCTGCGGCACATCGCGCCGCGTCTTCTCGCGGATGGCGCGCGCCGTCGCCTCGGGATAGCCGTCCCACACCCGGTCGACGAAGCCGCCATCGGCGTCGTCACGGAAGAACAGGCGTGCGGTGCTGCCGTCGAGGGTCGCCACGAACCCGGCTTCGTCCTCGCGGAACGCGCGCGCCGGCGAGGCGCCGAACGCGCCGCCCATGGCCTTGCTCTCGGCGCGCACCAGGCGCCGCGCCGGATAGACGTTCTTCCACATCGCCTCCTGCAGGTCGTCGGGCTTGCGCACGGTCGCGTAGCTGCGCACGCCGTCCCGGTCGGTGACCTGGTAGAGGTTGCCGCCGGCGATGTGCAGCCGGTCGAGCGGCATGCCGGCGATGCGCTTCACGTAGAGCTGGTTCTTCTGCAGCGGGTACTGGAACACGGTGATGTCCCAGCGCTTGGGCTCGCGGAACGTCGGCAGGATCTTGTCGACCAGGATGCGGTCGAAGACCTGCGCCTCGCTGCTGCCCATCAGCGTCGGCTGCATCGACGAGGTCGGGATCTGGTAGGCCTCGATGCAGAACCACTTCAGCAGCACGGCGGCGAGGATGGCGACGCCGAACGCCTCGAGGTTGGTGCGCACCGGCCCCATCGTCGGCGCCTTGCGCTTGCGACCGCCGCCGTCGGCGACGACGGCGGCGGCGGCCTGCGCCGCGGCGAGCGCCGACGGGGGATTGCCGTGGCCCGAAGGGTCTGTCATCGCTTCAGTCCTCGTCGCCGGTGCGCAGCACCGACAGGAACGCCTTCTGCGGGATCTCGACGCTGCCGACCTGGCGCATGCGCTTCTTGCCCTCCTTCTGCTTCTCGAGCAGCTTGCGCTTGCGGGTGATGTCGCCGCCGTAGCACTTCGCGGTCACGTCCTTGCGCATCGGCGCGATGTTCTCGCGGGCGATGAACTTGCCGCCGATCGCCGCCTGCAGCGCGACCTCGAACTGGTGCCGCGGGATCTCCTTGCGCAGCTGCTTCAGGATCTTGCGACCGCGGTTCTCCGCCTGGTCGCGGTGGCACAGGAACGACAGCGCGTCGACCTCCTCGCCGGCGATGAGGATGCGGACCTTGACCAGGTTGCTGCCCTCGAAGCCCTCGAGCTCGTAGTCCATCGTGCCGTAGCCGCGCGTCGCCGACTTCAGGTGGTCGTGGAAGTCGAAGATGATCTCCGCGAACGGGATCCGGAAGCCGATCATCACCCGCTCGCGGCCGTAGTAGTCGGTCTTGACGTACTGGCCGCGCCGGTCGGTGCAGATCTTCATCACGGCGCCGATGTACTCGGCCGGCACGACGACGTTGACGTGCGCGATCGGCTCCTGGTACTCCTCGATCAGCGAGCCGTCGGGCAGCTCGCTCGGCGAGCGGATCTCCTTGATCTCGCCGCTGGTCAGCTTGACGCGGTAGCGGACCGTCGGCGCCGTCTGCACGAGGTCCATGTCCTCCTCGCGCTCGAGGCGCTGCTGGATGACCTCCATGTGCAGGAGGCCGAGGAAGCCGCAGCGGAAGCCGAATCCGAGCGCGTCGCTGGTCTCGGGCTCGAACGTGAACGAGCTGTCGTTCAGCCGCATCTTCTCGAGCGACTTGCGCAGGTTCTCGAACTCGCTCGGGACCGTCGGGTAGAAGCCGCAGAACACCATCGGCTTCGGCTGCCGGAAGCCGGGCAGCGGCGTGCTGCGCAGCTTCTCGTCCTCGTGCGTGACGGTGTCGCCGATGACCACGTCCTGCAGCTTCTTGATGTTGGCGACGACGTAGCCGACCTCGCCGGCGTGCAGCTCGTCGACGGGCTGCATGTCGGGCTTCAGCTTGCCGACCTCCATGACCTCGTGGTGGGTCATCGTGCCCATCATCCGGATCATGTCGGTCTTGCGCACCGTGCCCTCGAACACACGCACGTAGATCACGACGCCGCGGTAGTCGTTGTAGACCGCGTCGAAGATCAGCGCCTGCAGCTTGCCCTGCGGGTCGCCGCTCGGCGGCGGGATCTTGGCGACGATCGCCTCCAGCACCTGGTCGACGTTGAGGCCGGTCTTCGCCGACACCGGGATCGCGTCCTCGGCGGGGATGCAGATCGCGTCCTCGATCTCGGTGGCGACCTGCTCCGGCCGGGCGTGCGGCAGGTCCATCTTGTTCAGCACCGGCAGCACCGTCAGCTTGGCCTGCTCGGCGAGGTGGGCGTTGACCACCGTCTGCGCCTCGACGCCCTGCGAGGCGTCGACCAGCAGCAGCGCGCCCTCGCACGCCTGCAAGGACTTCAGCACCTCGTAGTTGAAGTCGACGTGGCCGGGCGTGTCGATCAGGTTCAGCTGGTAGGTCTGGCCGTCCCTGGCCCGGTAGTTCATCGCCACCGCGCGCGCCTTGATCGTGATGCCTCGCTCGCGCTCGAGCTCCATGTCGTCGAGGATCTGCTCCTTCATCTGCCGCTTCTGCAACGTGCCGGTCAGCTCGACCAGGCGGTCGGCCAGCGTCGATTTGCCGTGGTCGACGTGGGCGATGATGCTGAAGTTGCGGATCAGGCGGGTGTCGGTCACTGGGCGTCGGGGGCAGGCGGCAGGGCGGCTCGGCGTAGGCTACGGCGCTCGGCGTCGGCTGGCCACGCGGATCGGCGTCGGCGCGAACGGGGGCGAAGCATGCTAGGGCCGGAGTTCGGCGGGGCAAGGCGGGTACGGAAGGGGGTGGCGGCCGGCGACTGCGGCCACCCGCGGACCTCGCGCGGCGACGTCGGCGGCGACGCAGCGAACGCCGTGCCGCTGCGTCGGTGCGCCAGCGCGAGATGCAGCCCACGGCCGCCGCCCGGTTTGCCGCCCTCGTGGAAGATCTGCCGGCGCGCGGGAGCGAACTCGTGCATGCGGCGTCGTTGTGCTCCCCCGACGGCGTTCGCCGTCGATCCCAAAGGAGTCATCGATGTTCTCTCGCCCATGTTCCGTGTTGGTTGCCGTGTCGTTGTCGCTGTTCGGTTCGTCTCTGGTCGCCCAGGAGGGCAAGGTGCCGCCGGCGCCCAAGGCCGAGAAGCAGGCCGACAAGCAGGATGCGAAGAAGGAGACCTACGCGGTCGTCGAGGCCGGCCATCAGCTGAGCGCCGTCGCCGACAGCAAGGTCGAGGCGATGCGCAAGGAGAAGCACGCCGCCTACGAGGCGGCGATGGCCGAATACGCCAAGGCCAAGGCGGCGGCCGAGGCCAGCAAGCAGCCGTTCGACAAGAAGGCGCCGAAGGAGGAAGCGATCCTCGTCCTGAAGTCGGGTCTTGGTTCGATGGCCGACGCGGAGAAGGCGATCGCGGAGATCAAGAAGGAGCGCGAGAAGCCGAAGGAGCCGAAGGAGAAGTCCACCCCGGCGCCGCACGGTGACGGGCAGAAGCCCAAGGGCTGAGCCGTAGCCGACCGATCCGCCGCGGCCGCATTGCGACCGCACTGCTGACCGCGGCGGGACCGCGGCGGCCGTCGCCGCGCTCAGGCCAGTCCGGCCAGTTCCGCCACCAGCAGCAGGTAGCCGAACACGAACAGCGCGCCTTCCCACCGCGACACGCGGCGATCGTGCGTCAGCAGGTAGAACAGCAACGCAGCACCGAGGAAGCACGGCAGCGGCAGGCGCATCAGATCGGGCGGAACCACGACGTCGCCGACCAGCGCGGCCACGCCGACCACCGAGAACGAGTTGAAGATGCAGGAGCCGAGGATGTTGCCGACCGCCATCTCGGCGCGGCCACGCAGGGCGGCCGCGATGCTGACCGCCAGTTCGGGCAGCGTCGTGCCGAGCGAGAGGATCGTCAGCGACGCGATCGCCGGCGAGATGCCGATGCGTCCAGCCAGCTCGAGCAGCGCATCGAGCGTCACGTTGGCGCCGACGAAGATCAGGCCCGCGGCGGCCGCGAGCGCCAGCAGGTCGGCGCCGCGCAGGCCGGCCTGCGCCGGCTGCGGCATCGCCGCGTCGAACGACGCCGCCGCGGAGGGCGTGCGGCCGTCGGTCAGCAGGTAGCCGGTGTAGGCCCCGTAGCAGCAGAGCAGGACCACCCCCTCCAGTCGGCCGACCCGGCCGTCGACCATCGTCAGCGACAGGAGCGCCGCGGCGGCGAGCAGGAAGTTGAGGTCGATGGCGATGTAGCGTTCGCCGAGCTGGATGCCGCGGCGGGACACCGTCGCGACCACGCCGAGCACCAGCAGCAGCAGGGCGGTGTTGGCGCCGAGCACGTTGCCGCTGACGACCTCGGCGTTGCCCTGCGCCATCGCCACCACCGCGGCGACCAGTTCGGGCAGCGAGGTGCCGATCGCGACGATGAAGATGCCGACCGCGAACGGCGACAAGCCGAGCGCGAGGCCCACCCGTTCGGCCGCCGCCGTGAACCACTTGGCGCCGCCGACCAGGGTCGCGATCGCGGACGCGAGGACGACGGCGACGAGCGCAGTGGCGGTGGCGGCGAGGTCGAGCATGGGGTCTCGGGGGCGGCGGTGCCGGGCGCCGGCGCGGCGCCGGCGGGCCGAGGATGATGCCCGGCCGGGTTCCAGGCCGCCATCGCCGCCGGGGCGGTGGCGCCGCGT
This sequence comes from Planctomycetota bacterium, assembly GCA_019636245.1. Lineage (GTDB taxonomy): Bacteria > Planctomycetota > UBA1135 > UBA1135 > UBA2386 > JAEUHS01. The sequence continues at coordinate 49,882 of JAHBXX010000014.1, forward strand.
CCTGCCGACGGGTCGCGTGCTCGCGGCTTGCCATTCCGGCGCCGATGCGAGCTACCATCGGCCCCGCCGATGACGGAGCCCGCGCCGCAACCCGCCGCCCTCGCCCTGCGCCGCCGCCTCGCCTCGGACGTCGCGGCCGGCCGTACGGTTTCGCTGTCCAGCGAGGAGATGGCCGACCCCGAACTGCGCCGCGAGCTGCCCGCGCTGCTCGCCGGGCTGGCGAGCGGCGGTGCGCCGGGCGTCGGGCCGGGGCTGCAGCTGCCGGGCTACACCGTGCTCGGTGCGATCGGCCACGGCGGCATGAGCACCGTCTACCTCGCCCGCCAGGAGCGCCTCGGCCGCTACGTCGCGCTGAAGGTCGCCGCGTGGAGCGGCGCCGACCGCAAGACCCGCGATCGCCTGGTGCAGGAGGCCCGCGCCCTGGCGCGGGTGGCCCACCCCAACATCGTCGCCATCCACGACATCGTCGACGTCGGCGAGACGGTGGCGATCGCGCTCGATTGGATCGACGGCCTCTCGCTCGAGGGGTTGCTGCGCGTGCTGCCGGCCGAGCCGCAGCCGGGCGACATGCAGCGGGTGCGCGAACAGCTCGGCGCGCCAGCGGCGGTGCACTTCGAAGGTTCCCCGGTGCGGTTCTTCGTGCGCACGATGCTGCAGGTCGCCCGCGCCGTGCACCGCGTGCACGAGGCCGGGCTGCTGCACCTCGACGTCAAGCCGTCCAACGTGCTCGTGCGGCGCGACGGCACGCCGCTGCTCGCCGACTTCGGCGTCGTGCGCGAGATCGACCTCGCGACCAGCACCGCCCGCACGTTCGCCGGCACGCCGATCTACAGCGCTCCCGAGCAGCTGCGCCGCGACGACCGCGGCTTCGGCCCGCACACCGACGTCTACGGCCTGGGCATCACGCTCTACGAGGTGCTGGCGCGCCGCCAGCCGCTGCGCGACCAGGACCTGACCAGGCTCGTGCAGACGGTCGAACGCGGCCGCATCCCGCCGCTCGGCTCCCAGATCCCGGTGGCCAAGGACCTCGAGACCATCGTGCACAAGGCGATGGCGCCGGATCCGCGGCACCGATACCCGTCCGCGGCGGCGTTCGCCGACGACCTGCAGGCGTTCCTCGAGGGTCGTCCGGTCGCGGCGCGGCCGCTGTCGCGACTGCATCGGCTGCAGCGCTGGGTGCGGCTCGAGCCGTGGAAGGCGGCGCTGGCCGCGGTGCTGCTGGTTGCCGTGCCGGCGGTGGGGCTCCTGGGCATCGAACTGCTGGTCGGCCGGCACCACATCGAGGCCGGCCGGTTGCGCGACCGGCTGCGCCTGGCGAGCGAACGCCAGCAGGCCGCCTACCAGGTCCGGTTCCTGGGGGAGGGGGGGGCGGCCAGGGCGGCGGCGCTGCTGCACGAGGCGATGGAACTCGACCCCAGCGACACCTCCCTCGCCTGCCTCGTGTCGATGGTGGCCGATGACGAACCGGACGCGGTCGGGCCGCTGCTGGCCGGGCACCCCGAGGCGGTAGCGCGCAGCCGCGGCCTGCAGCGGCTGGCGCAGAAGGCCGGCGAGCGGCGGCCGTTCTTCGCCGCCGACGAGGTGGCCGAGCTCGCCGCCAGCACGAACCCGACCGACGGCTATGCCCTGGCGCTCGACCGCGTGCTGTGGGCCGAGGACCAGGGCGTCGAAGATGCCTATGCGGCAGCGACGTTCCACCTCGACGCGGCGGCGATGGGCCGCGAGCCCGATCCGCTGCTGCTCGGTTTGCGCGCCTGGACGGCGGCGCTGGCCGGGCTCGGCGAGGTGCGGGATGCCGCCTGCCGCGTGCTGGCCACGAGGTGGCCCGACAGCGGCGAGGCGCTGCGCTGGATCTGTTTCGCCTACGAGCGCCAGCAGCCCGAGGTGGCAGCCCGCATCGCCGCGCAGCGGATCGAGCAGGATCCGCACGACGCGGCGGCATGGGAGCTGTGGATCGGCGGCGCCCTGCGGACCGGCCGTCACGCCGAGGGGCTCGAACGGCTCGAACGCGCGTGGGCCGTGCCGGTGCAGTCGCGCTCCCTCGACTGCTTCCACGTCCTGCTGCTGGCGGCGACCGGACAGCACGAGCGCGCCCGCGCGGTCCGGGCGGCAAGGCCGGACCTGGATCTCAGCCCGCTGAACGAACTGCGCCTGCGTCGTTTCGAGGGCCCGGAGCCGGCCCTGGCCTTCTGCCGCGAGCTGATCGCGCAGCCGCGGGTGCCGCGGACCGTGCTGCAGGCGATCGTCCTGGAGGCCAGTCGCCAGCGCGACCTGGAACTGGGCCAGCAGGCGTTCGCGCGCTGGCAACAGCTCTATCCCGGCCACGAGCTGGTGCTGCGGCACGAGATGCAGCGGCGCTACGCCGCCAAGGACCTGCCCGGCGCCGCCCAGCTGGCCAGCCAGGTCCGCACGCCGGCGCGCCGCCTCGACACCGACGGCCCGATCCTGTGCAACCTGCTGGTGACGGCGCGCGACTGGCCTGCGCTGGCCGCCTTCGCCGACCGCTGGTTGCAGCACTGCGCTGCGGCGTGCCGCCCGCAGGCGTCGTTCTTCGCCGGACTGGCCGCGTCGCGGCTCGGCGATGGGATGCAGGCGGCGAGGCACCTGGCCGTGGCGACCGCGGCCGCCGACGCCTCGGTCTGGCATACCACCGCCCTGCTCGAGCGCGCCTGGGTCCTCGTGACCCCGACGGCGCCCACGGCGGTGCGGGATCCCGAACTGGCGCGGCTGCTGCTGGGTCGGTTCGAGGCCGCGAACGGCGCCCTGCAGAGTCCGCGGCGCGGGGCCTGGCCGATGGCCGTGAAGGCCGAGGTCGCGTTCGCGTCGGGCAAGGTCGAGGAAGCGGTCGCGCTGGCCGAGGCGGCGCGGCAGGCGCAGGTCGACCCGCGCACGGCACCGCCCGCCGACCTCGGCGAGTTCCTGCAGGAAGCCTTGCGGCGCTACGGCCGCTGATCGGCGGCGCGGTCGCCGGCCTTCCGGGTCGGCCGCCGGCGCCAGAGGCCCCGCCACAGGGCGCCGAGACGTTGCGACCAGCCTGATGCCGCGGGCGGCTCGCCGCTGCGCACCCGGCGCAGGTCCTCGAGCAGTGCGTTGGTGTCGGCGTAGGGGGAGAGCTGGCCGGGATCGAGCCTGTGCAGCAGGCCGCGCACTGCGGCGCGCTCGCCAGGCGAAGGGAGATGCACGCGGCCGGACCCGGCGTCCTCGTGGTCGCCCGCGACGAGTGCGTCGCGCAGCAGGCCGCAGACGGCGGCGACGTCGAGCGCGGGCGTCGCGGGGCGTCCCAGCAGGGCCGCGACACCGAAGCCGGTCACGTGGCTGCGCCCGGCGCCATCGAGGGCGATCCGGGTCGGCGTCAGGTCGCCGTGGGCGATGCCGATCGCGTGGGCGGCGCGCAGCAGGTCGGCGACGGTCTCGAACGTGCCGAGCACCGCCAGCAGCCAGGCGCGCGAGCCGGCATGCGGCAGCAGCGTGCCCTCCCCGTCGGTGGCGGGCCGCCGCTGCCGATCGAGCTCCGTGGCCAGGTCGTGCCCGACGACGTGGTCGCGTGCGAACCAGAACGTGGCCGCCAGCCGCCCGTGCTCGTGCACGCGGACGTGCGCGGGATGCCGCAGTTCGTTCATGCGGTGGGCGGTGCGGACGAAGGCCGTGACCCGGTCGTCGGCGACCGACGGCGGCAGCGGCACCACTTCGATCTCGACGCGATGGCCGTGCGTGGCGTGGCGTGCCAGGTTGCGGCCGGTACCGCCTTCGCCGCCGGGTTCCAGTCGGTAGGGGCCGAGCGTGGTCCCGAGCGCCGCGTCGGTCGCCAGGTCGGGCGGCGACAGGAAGTGCTCCGGCGGCTCGAGGGCGAGCAGTTCGAGGACTTGCGCGCGCAGCGCCGGATCGGCGCAGTTGCGGCGCAGGAACGACTCGCGCAGGCCGGCCGGCTGCTCGAGGGCGCCGAGGAACAGGTCGCGCAGCGGGGGGGCGGCCTCGGTCACGGTTGCAGCTCCCTGGCCAGGCGCGCGCGGGCGAGCCGCCACAGCCGCGTGATCGTGCGCGACGACACCTGCATCGCCGTCGCGCACTCCTCCAGCGAGAGACCGACGAAGAACCGCAGGTCGATGAGCCGCACCGTGTCGGGGTCGTCGCGGCCGATGCGTTCGAGGGCGTCGTTGACCGCCAGCAGGTCGCCGACGCGGGCTTCGTAGCGGTCGACGATGTCGTCGAGCAGGTGGCGCTCGGCCTCGCGGCGGCGACGGGCGGCGCTGCTGCGGCGGTGGTCGATCAGCAGGTGGCGCATGACCCTGGCCGCCGTGCGCAGGAAGTGCTCGCGCCCGAACTGGCGGTTCGGATCGCGCCGGCACAGCGCCAGGTAGGCCTCGTTGATCAGGGCGGTGGCGTCGACGGAGCCCGATCGGCGGGAGAGATTGTGCGCGATGGCGTGCAGCTCGCCATAGACGAGGGCGAACAGTTCTCCGGCGGCCTGGGCGTCGTCCGGTCGGGTGGCCGGATCGTCAGGATGGTCCGCCACGGGCTCCATGGGCCGCTTCTCGGGCTGGGGGGGGCATGCAGCGCGGGGTTCGCCAGCGGCACCTGCCGCCGGGGCCGTGCGGCACCGCGCCCCAGCATACGGCGGGAAACGGTGGGCCGCCGGCACCGGCGCAGGCGAGTGCGCACGGTGCCGGACGGCCCGATCCCCTTTGCTGCCGAAGTTGGCGCGCCGGCCCGGCGAGGGGCCTGCGCCGAAGAAAGCGCGAGGGTCGACCTGTCGCGTGGGGCCGCGGTTGCCTCGGCAAAGGGATCGAGGGCAACCGCGGGTCGCGGAGAGTGTGGGCACGCAAGCCGGATCCGGAGGCTGTTGGGGCAGGCGACGGGGTCATGCCTTGCGTGCACTGGCAAGGCGTTGGGCGAGCCTCCGGACGGACAGGATTTCTGCGATTTTGGCGAGCCGGGGTCCGGTGCGGACGGGTGGCAACCACGGATGTCCTGCCGGCGGCCGGAGCAGCCGGTCGCCGCCGGCCGGTCCCGGCGAAACTCCTGCCCCCGCCCGCGGTTGGCCCTGGCATGCTCCTGCCCCACGAGGTCGATGCGGTCGGGCGGCTGCGGGTGCCCGAGGCCGGCGATCCCCTGCGCATCCTCGTCAGCGCGTGCCTCCTGGGCCGCCCCTGCGCCGTCGACGGCACGGACTCCGGCATGGGCGGAGCCCTGGGCGACCTGCTCGATCTGCCCACGGTGCGCGTGATCCCGTTCTGCCCCGAGCACCATGGTCTCGGGACGCCCCGAGGCATGCCGGACATCCATGGGGGCGACGGCCGGGACGTGCTCGACGGCAGGGCGGTCGTGCGGGACGAACACGGCAACGACCTCACCGCGGGCATGCTCGCCGGTGCCGCGGCGATGCTCGCGGTCGCGCGCCAGCACGCCGTCGAGCTCGCGATCCTCGTCGACATGAGCGCCGCCTGCGGCAGCCAGGTCATCAGCGACGGCGGCCGGCTGGTGGCCGAGCGCCGTTACCGCCGGGGCGTCGGCGTCGCCACGGCCCTGTTGCTGCGCCACGGCGTGCCCGTGGTGAGCCAGCGGGACCACCGCACGCTCGGGCGGCTGCGGGAACGGCTGCAGCCGGGGTTCGTCGCCGACCCGGGCGCCCGCGACCACCACGAAACCGACTGGTATCGCGGCTACTTCGGCGCTGGGACCTGAGCGCCACGGGCTCCGTCGCCTGCGCGGCACCCCACGGTCTTCGGCCGGCGGCGCCACCGTGCAAGGCGATCCGTGGCCGCGGTGCGCCGCCTCGTTATGGTCTGCGACCACGCCGGAGGCGCCCACGAACGACGACCTGACACCACCTCCGCCCCCGGCCGGCGGCCGCCGCGGGCACCGTGCGCTCGTCGTGCTGCTGGCGGCGGCCTTCGCCGCGGTCGCGGTGCGGCTGGCCTGGATCGGCGACGACGCCTACATCACGCTGCGCTGTGTCGAGAACTGGGTCGGCGGCCGCGGCCTGCGCTGGAACGTCGACGACCGGGTGCAGACCTTCACGCACCCGCTGTGGATGCTCCTGCTGGCGCTCGGCCGCTCCCTGTCGGGCGAGGTCTTCTACACGGCGATCGCCCTCGGCCTCGCCTGCGCCACCACCGCGGTGGCGTGGCTGCTGCGCGTGACCCGGTCGCCGGCCGCGCTCGGCCTGGTCGGGTTCGCCGTGCTGACGGCGCATGCATTCGGCGACTACGCCACCTCGGGGCTGGAGACGTCGCTGACCTACCTGCTGCTGGTCGCGTTCGCCGCCGTCGCGACGGCCCCGCCCCAGCCGCGCGGCTGGTTCCTGACCGCGCTGTGCGCAGCGCTGGCGGCGACCAACCGCATGGACCTCGCGCTGCTCTGCGCCCCGGGCGCGCTGGCGGGGATGCGCGGTCTGCCGTGGCGCCGGCGCCTCGTCCATGGCCTGCTCGGCGCGTTGCCATTCGTGGCCTGGCTGCTCTTCGCCGCGATCTACTACGGCTCGCCGCTGCCGGTCACCGCGCACGCGAAGGCGTTCGGCCTCGGCGTGCCGGCGGGCGAACTCGCCGCCCAGGGGCTGCGCTACCTGTGGCAGGCGTGCACCACCGACCCGGTGCTGCCGACCACGATCGCGTCCGGCTTCGCGCTCGGCGTGCGCGACCGCCGCCTGCGCTGGCTCGCGGCCGGCATGCCGCTCTACCTCGCCTACGTGGTCAGGGTCGGCGGCGACTTCATGCAGGGGCGCTTCCTGCTGCCGCCGTTCGTGCTGGCGCTGTGGTGCCTGGCCCGCGCCGAACGGCCGCTGCGCGGCTGGCGGCTCGAGGCGGTGCTGGCCGTCGCGCTGCTCGCGGGCGCGCTGGCGGCGCCGCCGCACTGGCTGCGGGCGCCCGCCGCCGACCCGATCCAGTACACGCCCGAGCAGATCGCCGCCGCGCACGGCATCGTCGACGAGCGGCGCAACTACTACGGCACGCAGGGGCTGCTGAGTCCGCTCCGGCACGGCACGCTCGAGTTCGGGGCGATGAACCGCTTCCCGATCGTCTGGCCCGAGGAGCGCACCACGCGCTGGCTCGCGGTCGGCGGCGCCACCGGAGCGTTCGGCTACGGCGCCGGCACGCTCGGCCACCTGGTCGATCCCCTGCTGTGCGATCCGCTGCTGGCGCGGCTGCCGGCGCACCGGCCCGCCGAATGGCGCATCGGCCACGTGCTGCGGCGCATTCCCGAGGGCTACCTCGAGAGCCTCGCGGCGGGCGAGAACCGCATCCTGCATCCGGGGCTGCGGCGCTACTACGACGCGCTGCGAACGGCCACGACGGCGCCGATCTGGGCCGGCGAACGATGGCGCACGCTGCTGGCGCTGTGGGCGGGCGCCTACGACGACGACCTGCGCGCCTTCGTCGCCGAGCACTACCGCACGCCGCCGCGGGTCGAGGTGGCGCCGGCCGACGCCATGCGGCCGATCGCGCGCGGTACCTACTGGTTCGACGAGCCGGCGGCCATCCTGGTGCACGACGGCGGCGTCGCCGTGCGCTTCGGCGCACCGGTCGCCGCGGCGTCGCTGCGGCTGTCGATCGCGGGGCTGTACGCGTTCCGGTTGACCTTCCGCCGCGCCGGCCTCGACCTCGACCACGCGAGCGTGGTGCCGACCGGCCATGCGCTCGAGATGCAGCGCCTGCAGCCGGTCGAGGTCGTCGTGCCGGCGGCAGCGACCGGCTTCGACGAACTGTGGCTCGACGTGGTCGCGCACGAGGCGTCGCACCTCGGCGTCACGCGGCCGGCGTTCGGCGGCCTGCAGCTGCCTCAGTGAGGCGGCGCGCGCCGTATCCGCAGCGGCGCGCTGACCGGCATGGCGTCGAGCCGTTCGCCGGCGCGCCAGTCGGGCACGCGGCGCAGGCGCAGCCACACGTCGCGGTCGGTGGGCAGGAACGCCCAGGCATCGCCGGGCAGGGTCACCGCGTCGCCGCCGAACGGGAAGAACCACTCGTGCGACGCCAGCCAGACGCGGCCGCCGGCGTCGAACGCGTAGAGCGAGTAGCGGGCGTCGGCCGGGGCGCCGGCGTCGTGCCAGCGCAGCGCCGGCGGGGCGCTGCACGGCGCCTCGGGCGGCGGCGACCGCCACTCGATGCCCGCCGCCGGCGCGTCGGTGGCGACGACGATGCCGTCGACCAGGGTCGCGTGGTGGGCGTCCGCCGGCGCCGAGGCCGGATCGAAGCGCGGCGCGAACCAGCCGAACGCGACCCACGCCGCGACCGCCGGCGGCAGCAGGCCGAGCACCCAGGCGTGGCGGCCGAGGCGCAGCAGGCCGCCGAGGTGCACGAGGCCCGCGGCGAGCAGCACGGCGGCGGGTCCGACCGCCGGGAACAGGAGCCGCGCCTGCGGCTGCGGCGCCGACAGGTTGAACCACGCCGTGCCGGCGAACACGAGCCCGCAGGCGCCGAGCAGCAGGGGCAGCGGCTGCGGCAGCGCGGCGCGGCATGGGCCCACGCGGTGCGCCAGCAGTCCGGCCAGCGCCAGGCCCGCGCCCGTCGCGCCCGACGCCAGCAGCGCCGGATGCGGCGGCAGCGCGAACCAGCCGAAGTTGCCGAACAGCGAGGCGAACACCTGCGGCAGGAAGCCGCCCCAGAACCACGGCCAGCGGTACTCGGCCGGGATGGTCGCGAAGGCGGCGTCGTGCACGTTCATCGCCAGCGGATCGCCGTAGAGCTGCAGGTTGCGCACCAGCAGCGGCAGGCCGAGCGCCGCGGCGACCAGCAGGGCGCCGAGAGCGGGGCCCCACGCGCGCCGGTCGCGGCGCCCGGCCCGCCAGAGCGCCGCCAGCGCCAGCAGGCCGAGGAAGGCCGTGGTGAGCTTCGTGCACGCCGCGGCGCCGAGCAGCGCGCCGAGCCCGAGCGCGCGCGGCCACGGCAGCGCGCCGTCGCGCCAGACCCGCGCCAGCAGCGCCAGCGTCGCGGTGGCGACCAGCGTCGCCAGCGTGTCGTTGCCGAGCACGCCGTGCACGAACGACCACATCGGCAGGCAGGCGACCAGCAGCACCGCGGCGTCGGCCGTGGCGGGGCGATCGGGACAGGCGATGCGCGCGAGCCGGTGCACCGCGAGCAGCGACAGCAGCCCCAGCAGCACCGACACCGCGCGCAGCGCGGCGAGCGTGCGGTGCGCGCGGGCGCGTGGCGGCCGTTCGTCGCCGCCGTGCAGCCAGTGCAGGGCGCTCGGCTGCCGGAACGCCGGGTTCGGCACCGTCGAGAACACCGTGTCGCTGGCGCCGAGCGCGTCGAGCGCCGTGGCCAGCAGCGCGTAGTAGAGCGGCGGATGGTGGGCGAGCGCCGCCTGGTCGAGCGGCGCCGCGCCGTGGCCGGGCGCGACCGGCAGCGTGCCGGCGTTCGCGAGGTGCCACGCGTACTGGTAGTGCGCGTTCTCGTCGGGGCCCTCGAAGCACGGCGTGCGCAGCAGGTAGCTGGTCGCCAGGGCCACGTGGCACACGAGGGCGAGCCAGAGCAGCGGGCGGCGCGTCACGCTGCGCACTCTACGCGCGGCGCCGTAGGATCGGCGGCGTGAACTCCCTCCCAGCCGTGGCGCGGCTCGCTGCCGCCTCGTCGTTCGCCGTCCTGCTCGCCGCGCAGACCCCGGCCTGGATCCCGTCGGTCGACGCGCTGGCCGCCGAGGCCCTGCGGCGGCCGGGCGCCGTCGGTTTCAGCGTCGGCGTCGCCAAGGACGGTCACCTGCTGCTCGCCAAGGGCTACGGGCTCGCCGAGGCCGAACACCGCGTGGCCGCGGCGCCGTGGACGAAGTTCCGCATCGGCTCGGTGACCAAGCAGTTCACGGCCGCGCTGGTGATGCGGCTCGTCGAGCAGGGCAGGGTCGCGCTCGACGACGAACTGGCGCGCTACGTGCCCGACTTCCCGCTGCAGGGCAGGAAGGTCACGGTGCAGATGCTGCTCGACCACACCAGCGGCATCCCGAGCTACACCGACCTCGGCGAGGAATGGCAGAAGGTCTGGCCGCTCGAGCTGTCGCACGCCGAACTGCTGGCGCTGGTTGCGGGCAAGCCGTTCGACTTCGAGCCGGGCACGGACTGGCGCTACAACAACACCGGCTACTACCTGCTCGGCATGCTGCTCGAGCAGGTGCACGGCCAGCCGTTCGCGGCGATCGTGCGGCAGGAGCTCGCCGTGCCGCTCGGCCTCGCCGACACGCGCTACGACAGCCAGCGCGACCTGATCGAGGACCGCGCCCAGGGCTACGGCTTCGTGGACGGCCGGCTGGTCAACGACCTGCACCTGGGCATGAGCCAGCCCGGCGCCGCCGGCGGGCTGTTGTCGACCGGCGGCGACCTCGTGCGCTGGTCGATGGCGCTGGCCGGCGGCAAGGTCGTGTCTGCGGCGTCCTACGGTCGCATGGCGACGTCGGGCGTGCTGCCCGACGGCCGCGACACGCACTACGGCTTCGGCCTGATCGTCGGCGACGTCGAGGGGCGGCCGGCGGTCCACCACGGCGGCGGCATCTTCGGCTTCAACTCGATCCTGCTGCACGTGATCGGCGACGACCTGCACGTGGCGGTGGTCAGCAACGGCGAACACGCGAACGCGCAATCGCTCGCCGAGGCGATCGTGCGCGAGGTGCTGGCGATCCCGGCGTTCGTGCCGAAGGACCTGCCGCTGCCCGCGGAGCTGCGCGACGTCCTGGTCGGCGAGTACGAACTCGATATCGGCATGGTGCTCGCGGTGACCGCGCACGGCGACCGTCTGCGCGCCGAGGGCAAGGCGCGCGGGCAGGCGGCGTTCGACCTCCTTTGGCAGGGCGGCCGCGAGTTCCGCGCTGGGTTCGACCCGAAGGTCAAGCTGGTGTTCGCCGCCGACGGCAAGCAGCTCCAGCTGCACCAGGGCGGCGGCGTGTTCACCGGCCGGCGGCGGTGAACGGCGCCCGGCCGCGGCGCCGCCGGCGCGCCTTGACCCTGCGCGCCGGACTCCGGTAGGGTCCGCGCCCGCGATGCGCATTCCGGCAAGCCCTGGCTCCGACCTGCGCCGCGGGGCGATCGAGGTCGCCGTCGCGCTGGCGTTCGGGGCGCTGGCCTACGCCCTGTCGTGCGTCCTGGTCTGGCCGGACCCGGTCAACAAGGGCTTCGGCGAACAGTTCGAGGGCATGTCGCGCCAGCCGCTGGCGCTGTGGGGGCAGTTCCCGCACCGCATCCTGGCGCCGCTGCTCGGCTGGCTGTGCGGCATGGGCGGCGACCGCTACCTGCTGTTCGTGCGCGGCCTGCACGTCGTCATGCTCGCCTGCGTGGTGCTCTACGCCCGTCGCCTCGGCTCGCGCCGCGGCGACGACCTGCTGATCGCGATCGCGGTCGCGGTCACCGCACCAGTGCAGATGTACAAGCAGCACTGGGTCGGCTACTGCGACCCGCTGGCCTACACGCTGAGCCTGCTGGCGCCGATCGCCGTGCGGCGGCGGGCGGTGTTCTGGCTGCTGTTCCTCGCCAACCTGCTGACGCACGAGCTGGCGGTGTTCCTGCTGCCGTGGCTGTGGTTCCTGCGCCGGCAGGTGGAACCGGCGTGGCGCCGCGACGTGCCGTGGGTCGCCGGCGCGCTCGCGAGCTACGCGGCGTTCTACCTGACGGTGCGCGCCGTCCGGCAGCCCACCTACGCGGCGGACTTCTTCCTCGACAACCCGCTGCTGCCGTGGGGGGCGCTCGCCTGCTGGATGATGGCGCTGACGCACTGGCTGCTCGCCTACGGGCCCGTGCTCGCGGTGCTGGCGTGGCACCAGCACACGCGCAGCCACGGCCGCGAACGCCGCCAGCTGTGGCTCGTGCTGGCCGGCGTGCTGATGATCCTGTCGATCGCGTTCGACTGGATGCGCCACGCGAACCTGATCGTGTTGCCGTTCGTGCTCGCGTCGGCGCGCTTCCTCGCCGCCGGCCACCGCCGCGTCTACGCGGGGCTCGTCGCCGGATCGGTGGGGCTGCTGCTGTGGGTGCCGCCGTGGAGCGGCCATGCGCCGCCGACCAGCGACCTCTGGGGGCCGATGTTCGAGCTGGTGCTGGTGCCGAAGGACTTCGTTCGCGTGGTCACGCACTGGATCCCGGCGGTGTGGCCGATCCTCGCCGTGATCTACGCGCTGCTGGCCGCGGTCTGGCTGCTCGGCTGGGCGATGGCGCGCCGGGGGAACCGCGCGGCCGCCGCCGCCTGACGAGGACCGCGGACTACAGCAGGCCGCGGCGCTGCAGCAGCGCCCTGGTGTCGAGGTCGCGGCCGCGGAAGGCGGCGAACATCGCCATCGGCTCGCGGGTCAGGCCGCGCGACAGGACCGCGTCGCGGAACGCGTCGCCGTTCCGCCGGTTCATGCCGCCGCGCTCCATCACCGCGGCGAACGCGTCGGCCGCCAGCGCCTCGCTCCACAGGTAGGCGTAGTAGCCGGCCGAGTAGCCGCCCGGCCAGACGTGCGCGAAGTAGGCGCTGCGGTAGCGCGGTGGCACCAGCGGGTGCGCGACGCCGGCCTTCGCCAGCGCCTCGGCTTCGAAGGCGGCCACGTCCGGCACCTCGGTGCCCGGGGGCAGCGTGTGCCAGGCCATGTCGAGCAGCGCCGCGGCGAGGTACTCGAGCGACGCGAAGCCCTGGCCGAACTTGCGGGCGCGCTGGACCTTCGCCACCAGGTCCGCCGGCATCGGCGCGCCCGTACGCCAGTGCCTGGCGCAGCGCTGCAGCACCGCCGGGTCGAAGGCGAAGTCCTCGTGGAACTGGCTCGGGAACTCGACGAAGTCGCGCGGCACGTTGGTGCCCGAGAGCAGCGGGTAGCGCACGCGGCTGAACAGCCCGTGCACGCCGTGGCCGAACTCGTGGAACAGCGTCGTGACCTCGTCGAAGGTGAGCAGCGTCGGCTGGCCGGGGCCGGGCTTCGGCACGTTGAGCACGTTGACGACCACCGGCTTCGTGCCCTGCAGCTCGTTCTGGTCGACGAACTCGCTCATCCAGGCGCCGCCGCGCTTCGCCGGCCTGGCGTAGTAGTCGGCGTAGAACAGACCGATCGCGCTCGCGTCGGCGTCGAACACCTCGAACACGCGCACGTCGGGGTGGTGGACCGGCAGATCGCGCCGCTCGCGCAGCGTGATGCCGTAGAGCTGCTCCGCCATGTGGAACAGGCCGTGCTGCAGCACCGACTCGAGTTCGAAGTACTGCTTCACCTCGGCTTCGTCGAAGTCGTAGCGCGCCGCGCGCACCTTCTCGGCGGTCCATGCCCAGTCCCAGGGTTCGAGCCGCGTGCCCGGCAGGGCCGTGTCGAGATGGGCCTGCAGTTCGCGGGCCTCGGCGTTCGCCTTGGCGACGATCGCCGGCGTCATGCCCTCCAGCATCTGCATCACCGCCGCGGGCGTGCCGGCCATCTGGTCGGCGAGCACGTAGGCGGCGTGGTTCGCGAAACCGAGCAGCTGCGCGCGCTCCGCCCGCAGCGCGGCGAGCCGCCGCACCAGGGCCTGCGTGTCCTGCTCGTTGCCGCGGCTGCAGCGCTGCAGCGACGCCTCGAAGACGCGGCGTCGGGTCGCCCGGTCGTCGAGCGACGACAGCACGCCCTGCGAGCTCGGTAGCTGCAACGACAGCAGGTACTTGCCGTCGTGGCCGGCGGCCCTGGCCGCGTCGGCCGCCGCCGAGACGGCGCTGTCGTCGAGCCCGGCGAGCTGCTCGCGCGCGTCCGTGACGACGGCGAGCGCGTTGGTGTCGGCGAGCAGGCGGTCCTGGAACTGCGTCTCGAGCCGCGACGCCTCCTCGTTGATCGCGCGCAGCCGCTGCTGGGCGCCGGCGTCGAGGCGGGCGCCGTTGCGGACGAAGCTGGCGTGGTAGCGCTCGACGAGGCGCCGCTGCTCGGCGTCGGCGAGCGTGGTCCGCGCGGCGTGCACCGCCTCGATGCGTGCGAACAGCGCCCGGTCGAGGTGGATCGCGTCCTGGTGCGCGGCGAGCTTGGGCGCCATCTCGGTCTGGATCCTCTGGCGCGCCTCGTTCTTGTCGGTGCCGACGAGGTGGAAGAACACCTTGGCGGTCCGGTGCAGCAGGGTGCCGCTGCGCTCGAGCGCGGCGATCGTGTTGGCGAACGTCGGCGGCTCGGGCTGGTCGGCGATCGCACGCACCTCGGCGAGGTGCTGCTCCATGCCGGCCGCGAACGCCGGCAGGAAGTGCTCGTCGCGGATGCGGTCGAACGGCGGCGCCTGGTAGGGCAGCGGGCTCGGGGCGAGCAGTGGATTCGTGTCCCGGTCGGGAGCCGTGGTGGCGGTCGCGTTCGGCATGTCGGTGGAGTGGGTGCTGGTCGATGTGGCGCAGGCCGCGACGGCGGCGGCCAGGGCGCAGAGGGGTATCGGTCGCATGGCGCCAGTCTACGAAGCCGACGGGCCGGCTGCGGGTGTCGGCCGCGCCGATGCCTGGAACGCGCTTGCGTTGGCTGCTGCGCGCCCTTCAATGCCCAGCCTCTCACCCACTCACTCGCGGAGGCTCGAATGTCGGAAGGGAAACGTCCCGGCGGGCTCACGGCGCTCGCGGTCCTCAACTTCGTGTTCGGCGGCCTCGAGATCCTCGGCTCGCTCGGCATGCTGATGCTGATGGCGTTCCTGGATGCCGCCGCCAAGTCCGGCGAGGACGACGGTGCCGCCGAGGCGCAACGCAAGATGGCCGAGGCATGGGAGCAGATCGGCCTCGGCTTCTTCTACGTGATCCTGATCGTGGGGGCCGTCAGCGCGATCCTGTTGATCGCCTCGGGGGTCGGCTACCTGCAGCAGAAGAAGTTCCTGGGCCGCACGCTGGGCAACAGCTACGCGGTGCTGTCGATCGGCTCGTCGCTGGCGATGGGCATGGCGGTGACCGCCGATGCCGGCGGCGGCTTCAACATCGGCACCCTGATCCGCCTCGTCTACCCGGTGCTGACCCTGTTCCTGCTGAACACGACCTTCAAGGAGGACTTCGTGCGCTGAGCCGTCGGCGGCGCCCTGGCGCCGCCGGCCCGCCGTCGCCCCGTCGCAGCCGCCGGTCGCACCGATGAAGGCCCGCCACGTCCAGCTGATCGCCAGCTACAGCGCCCGCTACTCGGTGCGCGGCGGCATCGGCCTGGTCTTCCTGCTGCTGTCGCTGACGTTCGGCCTGCTGGTCGCGCACACGATGCTGCAGCCGGTCGAGATCGCGGCGGCGCAGTTCGCGAAGGGGCGCAACGCCGACCCGGCCCGCGCGACGCAGCGGGCGCTGGAGGCGATCACCGAACAGGCCAAGCCCGTCGTCGCCTGGATGCTGACGCCCAGCACCCGGGAACCGGACGCCGAGGCCAAGCGGGCCGGCGACGCCTGGAGCGACTTCCTGCTCGACGACCGGCCGGCGCTGCTGTCGGCGATCTTCCTGATCCTGCTGTTCGGCTGGCCGCTGGTGGTCGCCTTCGGCGCCTTCGACCTCTACGCCGGCGACATCGGCTCGCGGCAGCTGCGCTACCAGCTCCTGCGGGTCGATCGCGGCAGCATCTACTTCGGTCGGCTGCTGGGAATGGTCGTCACCTTCGTGCTCGTGCTGCTGCTGCTCGGCGTCACGGTCACCGCCTACATCGGCCTCAAGCTGTCGGTCTACGAGTGGCCGGCGCTGCTCGGCTGGAGCGCCTACGGCACGCTGGCGCTGGTCGTCGTGTCGCTGCCGTACGTGGCGCTGTGCGCCTGGCTGTCGGCGGGCTTCGCCAGCTCGTTCGCGTCGCTGACGATCGCCTCGTTGGTGATCGGCGGCGTGCCGCTGTTCGCCGCGCTCGGCGGGCGTCAGTTCGAGGTGCTCGGCTACGCGAGCTACCTGCTGCCGTGGGGCTTCCAGCTGCGGCTGTTCCACCCCGAGGCCGGGCAGGTGGCGCTCGCCGCCGGCGGCTGTCTGCTGCAGGCGGCGCTGTTCGCCTGGCTCGGCCACCGCAAGTTCACCCGCCGCGACCTGTGACCGCCGTGACCACCGAACCCGCGATCCGGATCCGCGACCTCAGCAAGAGCTTCGATCGCACCAAGGCGCTCGACGCGGTCGGCTTCGACGTGCCGGTGGGTTCGATCTTCGGCCTGCTCGGGCCGAACGGCGCCGGCAAGACGACCCTGTTCTCGATCGCCGCCGGGTTCCTGCGCGCCGACTCGGGTTCGCTGCGCGTGCTCGGCGTCGACATCGCCCGGGTCGCCGACCTGCAGGGCCGGATGACGATCCTGCCGCAGGATGCGTCGTTCCAGCGCAACGTGCCGATCCTCGAGCAGCTGGCGTTCCTGCGCCAGCTCGACGGCAGCGATCGCGCCACCGCCGAGCGCGAGGTCACCGAGGCGCTCGAGCTGGTGGGCATCGCCGAGTACCGCAAGCGCGGCATCCATGCGCTGTCGCACGGCATGCTGAAGCGCATGGGCATCGCGCAGGCGTTCCTCGGCCAGCCCGAGGTCATCCTGCTCGACGAGCCGACCTCGGGGCTCGACCCGCAGAACGCGCGGCAGATCCGCGACCTGGTGCGCGACCTGCAGCGTTCGCGGCAGGTCACCACGCTGATCAGTTCGCACAACCTCGCCGAGATCCAGGAACTGTGCGACCACGTCGCGATCCTCGACCGCGGTCTGGTCAAGGCGGCGGGTCCGGTGGCGGAGATCACGCGGCAGGGCCGCATGCTCGAGGTCGAGCTGCCGCGCGAACTCACCGCCGCGGAGCAGGCACGGCTCGGCGAGGTGCCAGGGGTCGCGGCGGTCGAAGTGCGGGCGCCGCGGCGTTACCGCTGGTCGCTCGCCGCCGACGGCGACGAGGTGGTGATCGCGGTGCTCCGGGCGCTGCTCGACCTGGGCCTCGCGCCGCGCAACGTCAGTGCCGGCAACAGCCTCGAGGAGTACTTCCTCGCCGTCACCGGCGACGCGCCGCGCTGACCGCTCAGCACGGGGCGGAGCCCGGCAGCGGCTGGAACAGCGCGAACACGGCGCCCACCGGATCGGCGAGCAGCGAGAACGAGCCGACCCCTTCGATCGGCTGCGCCGCCATCAGCACCTGCGCACCGAGCCGCGCGGCCCGTTGCCCGGCGGCCGCCAGGTCGTCGACCAGGAAGTAGACGAGCCAGCAGCTCGGGGCGCCGGGCTGCGGGTTCTTCATCAGGCCGCCGGCCTGCTTGCCGCCGAGCATCTGCACGTGGTAGGTGCCGAGCGGCCCCATGTCCTTCGGCTCGTCGCGCCAGCCGCACAGCGCGCCGTAGAACGCCTGCGCCGCCGCGTCGTCGTGCGTCAGCAGTTCGTTCCAGCAGGCGCGCCCGGCGACCGGCAGGTCGGGGTCGAAGCCCTGCGAACCGGGCAGCCCGCGGAAGATCGAGAAGGTGGCGCCCTGCGGGTCGCCGACGACCGCGAAGCGGCCGGTCTGCGGGATGTCGGTCGGCGGCACGCAGACCGAGCCGCCGAGTTCCTGGATGCGCGCCGCCGCGGCATCGACGTCGTCGACGGCGAGGTACGGCATCCAGTGCGAGTTCGGCAGGTTGCGTTCCTCGACGATGCCGCCGATCGGGCCCGGGCCGGCGAGGATGCGGCGGTAGACGAAGCCGTGCATGGCGTGTTCCTCGATGCGCCAGTCGAAGAGGTCGCGGTAGAAGGCCTGCGCCTTGGCGCCGTCCGTGGTCATGAGGTCGTGCCAGATGAAGCGGCCCGGCCAGGGTCCGGTCGAGGGGGTCATGCGTGGGCTCCGTTGGGGAAGCCGCGCACTGTAGGCGGTGGCGGTGGTGGGGTGGTGGGCAAGGGGTCTGGCATCTTTCCGGGGTGGGGGTGCGTGCGCCCTTGCCCTGTCGGGTTGCCGCGCTAGCATCGCCCGGCCCCAGGGGCTCGAGGCCCCACGACGGTTCCCGGTTCGGAGCGTAGCGCAGCCTGGTAGCGCACCTGCATGGGGTGCAGGGGGTCGGAAGTTCAAATCTTCTCGCTCCGACCACTTTCTAACTTCTGCTGAGTGCTCGACATCGGGCACACCCGTCCTTCGGACGGTGCGGCGCGTGAGTCCCCAAACTTGGTAGTCGACTGCCAAGTGAAGGTCGTTCCATGCCGCATTTCAGCAAGAAGCGTCGCCGCAGCGCGCCGCCCGGAATGCTCCGCCACGCCAGCGGGCAGGCCCGTGTCGTCCTCGATGGCGAGACCGTCTACCTCGGAAAGTTCGGGACCCCGGAGGCGCACGCCCGCTACGCCGAGGTCGTCCAGCGATGGCAGGCTGGACAGCCGGTTCGCGAGGTGCGGCCCCGCACCGTTGTCGAGGCGTCGAGGTCGGTGGCCGAGGTCGTGCTCCTCTACGACAAGTGGATGGATGAGACGCGGGCCTATTCGAAGGGCGGCAAGGCGACGACGCAGCGCGGCCTGATCCGCGTCGCGCTTCGGGAGCTGAACCGCTTTGCCGGTGACCTCGCCGCCGACGAGTTCACGTCGGCCACTCTCGTGGCGCACCGGGACAAGCTGGCGGCGAAGCCGAAGCTCAGTGCGCAAGGCGTGAATCGCAAAGTCGGGCTCATCAAGCAGTTCGTCGCCTGGGCGGCGGAGCGCGGCCACATGCCTGAGACGAACGCAGCGGTCATCCGCGCCGTTCGTTCGCTTCGTGTCACCGGGAAGAAGCGACGTCAGCCAGTCCCATGGGACGACCTGACCAAGGCGATCAAGAAACTGCAACCCCACTTCGCCGACATGGTGCGCCTGCAGTTCCTACTTGGGTGCCGGCCCGGGGAAGTCTGCGGGATGCGATGGGAAGATCTCGCGATCAACGACTCCGCAGAGCCGTGGCGCTACCTCGCAGCGGAAGCCAAGACCGTCCACCACGGTGTCGAAACGGTCTACTGGATCCAGGACGAGGCGAAGGAGATCCTCCGTCGCTACATCCGGCTGCAGAAAGGCGAGTTCGTGTTCCGCACGAAGCGGCGTGCGCGCTTCGACACCAAGACCTACACGCGGAAGATCCGGGCAGCAGCCAAGGCGGCTGGCGTGCGAGAGTTCACGGCGCACCAGATCCGGCACTTGGCGATAACGCTCATCGCGAACCACCCCCAGGGTGGTTCGGCGGCTGCAAGCGCGGTCGGCAACCACAAGAGCAGGTCGATGACCGACACCTACGTGCACAACGACCCCAAGGCCGCGAAGTATGCTCCGCGCCTCTTGAGCTTGCGAAGCGGGGTTGCCGATGCCGCAGGGACATGATCCCGCTCTCGCAAACGCTCGCCAGGAAGCTGGTCGAGTCCATCTGGCTTGAGTTCGAGCGAATCGACCAGATGGCGCTCTCTCGGTCGCTGGAGCGTCGTGACGATGATGGCCGTAAGAGTGTCGTCCTGACTCTCTCCCCCCTGCTGCAGCTCGTTGTCGAGAACCTCGAAGAGCTGGGGTTCCTGCAACGAACGTTGCTGAATCAGGATGAGTGGGAGGAGCACCAGCCTGTCATCGAGCGGTCATCGCTTGATGACGATCAGCGTGCTCGCGAGCTGATGCCGCCTTGGGTCGTCTTACGCCAGCAGCGGAGCCAACCCTTGGTTGGATACCTACTCTTGCTCATCGGTGATGGGTGGACTGGCGATACCGAGATCCACGCCTTGACCGAGGACTTTCACGGGGTCCTGACAACGGTCCATTCGAGACTTGAGAAACTGCCGGTGGACGTCGGTCCGATCAGAACGACCGACGGATCGCATATCTTCATGTCTGTTGCCCTCGGCGACATATGGGACGACGTGCAGGGCATGGGATCGATGTCGAGGAGGCTCCTCCGCGCCATGCAGAAGCATGGACCGTGCTCATACGAGCGTCTTTCGTCTTGTTGGGGAAAGAGCGCGACTAAGAAGCAGAGAAAGAGCAGTGTGAACGCTGTTCGCAACGCGCTGAAGATCGCACTCGCTCGTGGGTTGATTCGCTACGTTGGCAAGGAAGGAAAGCTCTTTCTCTGGCAGCTCACGGGCCTCGGCAGCGAGTGCCTCGCCTTCATTCGGAAGTAGCATGAAAGCAGGTGATACCTAGAACGTGACGGAGGCTCCTTGCGCTGAGTCGCGTGGGGTATTGCGGGGGCATGGTGACTCGCACTGCTGACTGTGCATCTTGGTGGGCAAAAGAGCAGGTCGTTTTTCTGGCGTGCTTGCCCAAGCTCCTGCCTCGGAACCGAAGCGGTCGCCGCGTTCACGTCGCCTCAGTCTATCGTTGGGTGAACCCCGGGCTGCACGGTGTATGCCTGCGTGCGTTCATGGTCGGTGGTCGCATGGCCACGACAAAGGAAGAGGTAGACAGGTTCTTCGCCAGCCTGACGAGGGGCGGCAGTCCAGGGGCTCGGGAGGAGCTGACGCAGGAGCTTCAACAGCGGGGTTTGGCGTGAACAAGCCGGTCGAGATCGCGTCGGTCCTTACCCGTTGGGGTGAGGGCCATCCGCTATGCGATCGCGACTTCAAGGGTCGGATGGCGAGGGCTCGGATGCTGGAAAAGTCCGGCCGAGAGAAACTGGCGTACCGTCTGCGATGCTGCGCGAGAGGGTCTAGTCCGCACGGCCGGTTCCCATGCAACGTGATGTGGTGCTGTGAGCTTTGCGGGTTCGTGATCGCCTGCCAGCACCAGCACGTCATCGCGCTGCGCGTCGAGGCTGTGCGCCGAGCGGATCCAGAAGCTCGGTGTTTCCTCATGACGATCGCCGCGCCCGGGATGAAGGCGGCGAGACGGCAGGTCCGATTGTTGCGCGAGGTGCTCCGTGGCATCTGGCGAAAGCGCAGTGGCGTCCTGTCGTGCCTCGGCGGGATGGTTGCCGTGCTGGAACCAGCGAGAGCTGCGAACCCTCGCCTATGGCGTATCCACTTCCACGTCATCGTCTACGTCCAAGGCTCGGTCGGAGCAAAGTGGAATGCGCGGGTGCGCCGGTGGAACAGACGCCGGGAACAGATGCCCCCGTCGCTTCGCAAGCGCACGAAGCGGAGGTTTCCGCTGTCGGCCGTCGCGCTGCGGAATGCGTCACTGAAGGTTCTACAAGTGGTAGCCGCGAAGGCAGGCGTGCCCAAGAGGCTTCTGCTGCAGGCGGGTCTGGTTCACGCGAAGCCGTTAGATCCGCACAATGCGGCGGAATGGGACACGAAGTTCTGGGCGAGTGACGCAGAGTCACTTGGCTGGCACGCAGGAAACATCGTTAGGTATGCCACGAGCCGAGCGAAGGAATCGGCGCGCAGGATGAGCGACCAGGACTGGGTCAACCTGCAGGTGGCTCGGATCGGGCGCACGGTTGGCTGCTGTGGGGCCTTTCGCTTGGCCAGACCGTCGAAGGCGCAGATCGCACAGCGGCGAGCCGTAGACATGGCGGAGGCAGAGCTGCGAGCCCGCACTCGTCAGATCAAGCGGAACAAGCCTGTCTCAACGATGAGAAAGTGACAAGCAAATCAATCGAAGCGAAGCTGACCCATGAACCGAACCCGCAGTGCATGTCCCCCGATCCCGTTCGCGTCTGCCAGGACAAAGGTGCTCAACCTGCGCAGGCAGTGGTCGAGGATCAAGCCGATAGTTCAGATGCCACGAATCCGAAAACTCTTGGCACGTTCCCTGCGGCACTGGATGCGGGTGCGCAAGGATATCTTCTTGGTGCAGCATCCGGAACTGCGGCAGCTCCATATCGACGGGTGGTTTCGCTACGACCCGAAGTTGCCACCCTATGCTCACGGAGCGGGCAGTGCTTGGATGGACAAGCGGCTGCCGCAGGCCGAATCCGTCGAGTGGTTCCAAGTGGAGCACGCATGCCACTACCTCGTCGATTGGGCCGTCGAAGTCGCGTCTGCCCACATGCCGCAGATCAGGTGGGAGATTCGCAGAAGTTCGCTGCACAGCACGATCGTCGGGTGTGAGCCGTCCGGCGAGATCCGATGGATCTTCGATCTGCTGTTTTTCGAGGAGTTCAGCGCGCAGCAGATCCTGGACTGGACGCGCGAGGTCAACCCGGTCGCCCCGAGGCTGGGGTCGCACAGCCGGCGCAAGTCGCCGAGAAGCAGGTCCGCGTGACGCACCTGTCAGATGGTCAAGTTGGGGGCTCGCGTGACTCTGTGTCACCGAGCGGCCGGCATGCCGTTCCGGGTCGTAGTGGTCGTGCCGGCCGCTTCGCCCGGTTGGCGCTTGGGCTCGATGACCTGCGCGTCGCGATCTCGTGTCTCCGGCTCGCAAGCCAGCCCGATCTGAGTCCGTCATCTCAAGTCCAGCGCGCCCTGCTCAGCGCGATGGTCGTGGCCTACGGCCGGCTCTTTCCGCATGCCGAGGACGAAGCGCGCGGATTGCCCCTCCACTACGAGCCCGAAGGCCCGTTGCTCACGACGCACCTACACTTGCTCGGCATTCGCAACCTGCAGCGTCAGCACGTCGCGTCCAGCGCGCGTCGCGTCCAGGTTGGTCCTGCTCGTGGCAGGAGCATCGATTCGCACGTCGCACCCGGTGGCCGGATCGCCTGGATGGTCCTGTCCGACCCGCTCGGCCCGCTGGACCTGCAGCAGGTCGACACGCTCTTCCAGCATCTACACGCGCGTCTCCTCGCGGACGCAGGCCAACTCTGCGACGAACTGTTCGTCGGCCGGGCCGCCCCGCTGCGTGATGTGGTGGTCGGGGACGCATGACCCCGTTCGACAGTGACACGAAGTCAGATGTCGGTGGCATCGAGGCTTCCCAGCCGGATCCACGACCCCATCACGCCGGTCTGGGCCAGCATGCACAGGCTCCATTCGTGGACCGAGGTCTCGCCATCCTGTGCGTAGGCGCTGGTCCAAATGGTCATGCTCCACGCCCGTCGCCCGGCGGGCTGGAACACGATCGGGTCGGGCTCAAGCTCGACGAGTCGATTCCATTCGTTCGATTCCACGCCGCAGTCGATTGCCCCGTGCAGCGCCCGTACGATCGGCTCGTAGCTCGCGATCTGGCAGCGTGCGGGATCGACGAAAGCGAACTGAACGTAGGAAGTGGTCTTCCAGACGGGCGAACCGTCTTCCCGGCGCAGCCTGCTCACCGCGCGCTCGCACCCGATCGAGAAGAATGGGCTGGACCGTGCGTTCAGCAGCTCGACTTGCTCCCGCATCGCTGGTCGCCCGTCCAACTCGCGGATTAGCTCGACCTGCTCTGGGTGCGCACGCAGGTCGATGAAGCGCCGGTCAGGATCATTCGGTGTCGAGTAGGGCACGGCCGTGAGCTTGTCCGTTGGCGGGCGCAGCTCGACGCGCGTGGAGCGTCTGGTTGCCTCGGGCTGGCGCTTCGTCATGCGGGTCATCTTGGTCCTACGCGCCCGCCCGGCCAAGCTGGGCCGCGACTTGCTGCCGCAGTGCCTGCATGGCCGAGAAGACGCGCCTCGTGCCGGTCGCGTTCGCGTGGTTGTTCCGGTGCCGCTTCAGGATCCGGATGTTCTCGGGGTTCGGCCCCGCTCCGAGTGCGACCTGAGCGCGCAGCCCCCGGCTCGGGCTGAAGTAGGGCTTGCAGCGAGGGGTCGGGTTCCGGGAGGCACGGCGGTGGCGCTCGGGGATCGGTGCTGGCACAAAGATGCCGAACCCTGGGACCCGGACCACCCTACCCTTTGTCAGCTCGTCCGCGACGGCCTCGAAAAAGAGCGACATGACCTGAACAGCCGCGTCAGCGCCCACGCCGCTACGCTCGGCCGCGAGATCCAGACAACGCGCCAGAGACTCGCGGTCCGCGCTCTTGCTGAGAAATGGGATCCTGACCATCACTGAGGGAGTCCTCTCGCTATGCACTGGTGTGTAATGCGAATGCCGTGTGAATCGTATCGCCAAGCCCGCCTTTGAGAAGGGTGAGGTAGGTAGTTGCTGGGCGTGTTGTGTTGGTGCGCGCGCGGGCCGCCGCTGCTACAATCACGACGTGGGCAGCACATCATCCTTCGTCGCCTTCGCCGTGTGCTTGTCGGTCCTTTCGGGCTCGATCGGCGCGGCGTTCGGCCGCCGCTACTGCGGTTGCGATGCCTTGGTCCTGCCTCACGACCGCCGCGGTTCGAGCCTGGGCGCGTCGGTCGCAGAACTGGTTCTCCCAGCGCATCCGGAGCTGTCCGGAGACGTCATGGTGCGCGAGGCGGCGAGCACGGCCAGTGACGGTGACGCGAAGCAATCGAGCCGCATCGCCGAGCTGGAAGCCGAGGTCGCGCGGCTCCAGTCCGAGTTGGGCACTACGCGGTTCGCCTCGATGCTGGTCGCTACGGCTCCTCCAGAACAGCCTCTCGTTCTCGCTCAGGCCATGCGCCTGCTCGATGACAGCTACTTGACCGAGTCGCCGGAGCTGCGCGCGATGTTCGTGCAGGAGGTCAGGCACGACGCCGCGCTCGACCTCCTTCAGGCCGAACCGCGGTTCCGCGCCGCACTCAGCACGGCGCGCCACGCCGATCGGTTCGAGTGGCCCGGGCGGCGCGACCAGCTCGTGCAGGACTTCTCTAGGCGTCTTGGCGAATCCGGGCTGTCCGCCAGGACGATCGAGCACTACCGCGCGACGTTGGTCGACTACATCGACGGGTGAGCGGGCAGAGAAGCTGATGAGCGGTGGCAGGCGGAACACCGCTGGTCTCGATGAAGACATCCCGCGACGAACACACCTCCGACTCGCGGACCCGTCTCTGGAATCACCGCGACGTCCAAGACGCGAAATCCTGCGGCCGGCCCTGGCACCCGCTGCGCAACCGCGTAGGGTAGGTGACGGAACGAACACGCGGCCGGGTTGTCCGCAAGGGCGTCAAAGCTTGACTCTCCTTCTTCCCCTTTTCCCGAAAGCTTGCCCCGGCCACCCTTTCACCCATGGACTTCGTGACGGCGATTGAACATCTGGACCGATACGAGGTCTTCGCGTGCTGCGGTCCGTTCCTGGGGCATCCCGCAGAGCATCGCCTGCTGGGCGACCACCTACGAGAGTCACCCTTGTTGGAGCGCGGCAAGGCGCTCGACGGCTTCGATGTCGCCGAGGCTGGTGGACAGCGGTGGCTCGTTCACGCTGATCGCGTCGTTCTGCGACCCGCACCGCGGTATCACGACTTCGAGGTTGCGGGACAGACCATCACTGGGCGCTTCAGCGAACACGACCTCTCGGACGCGGTCGAAGACGCATACCGCAGGAAGGGAGCGCAGTTGGTTGTCTCGCGCGACGCCGTCGGCTGGTTGGCAGGTTTCGGATCGTTGCCGGCACGGGGAGCCACGTTGGAGGAAGCCCTTCGGAACCTGTTGCAGAAGTAGTTCGATGCGGCGACCGTGCACCAGGGGAGGGCGACCCCGAAACGGGGGCGTGGCGAGAAGAGTCCGCGGCTCACTCGGACTGACTACTGCGTGCATGTTGCTCGGGCGTCCCTTCGCAGCGACTGCTGCTGGTTCCCGAGTCGCACACGCCGGAGCCGAGCGTTCAGGGGCTTGGTGGCTCCTCAACCGGCGTGCTCGGGTCGTCCAGCCAGATCCGAATGACCTCCCCGATTAGCCGCAAGATCTCAAGGACTCCGGGCAACCGCCGTTGCGTGAGCATCATCAGAACTTCTGATGCAAGCCCAGGCATCGCTTTGATCTTCGCTTCCAACTCGTCGTCCGAGTGAAATGTGCCGCTGTAGAGCCAGAGCTTGAAGAACTCCTCGAACGAGTAGTTCTTGGGACCCGTGCCGTCATCGACCGCGACTTCCATGGGCGTCTGCAAGACCTCGTTCCAGCTCTGGCGGTAGTGCCGACTCCATCCAACGAGCCGGGGCAACTGGCATCGCCGCTCGATGATGTTGCAGACCCGCCCCACCGTGACGTCGCCATCGCCCTGCATGAGGAACTGGCGCAGCGTGATGCCTGAACGACCTGAACTGGTCTGGATCAAATCCAACCAACCCCTGCTTCGGCCCAGCGAGATGCACGGTCAGGCGGGTGACACTCGTTTTGACCAAGCCGCAGGCTTCCAGGTCTTGGACTCTCCGCTGGAACTTTCGGAGCCGCGCTTCCTCGTCTGGTGTCAGAATCGTTCGCCTCGTTCCCGATCATGTTCGGCGCGCAGCGTCCTACGGCATCCTGCGGCGAAAGGCCGGCAAGGTGCGGGCTGCGCCGGGATCGCGCCTCACGTTGACACGAAGTAATTTGCAGCGGCCTACCGGGGCGCGGCAGCCGGTGGCAACTCAAACCCACCTCCCAGGCGGGTGGTCGAGAGCAGGCGGCCATCGCGCAGCATGAAGCTCCAGGGCTTCGCGCCGGTGTAGCCGCCGTAGCTGTTCTTCGCGTTCACCATCGCGGTGACCTCCCAGCCGAAGACCGTGTCGGGCTGTCCGACCACTCGTCCCCAAGTTGGCCGGGCCGCCTGAAACTCGATGCGTGCGGACTCCGGGTCCTTCAGGGCGGCCAGGATCTGCTCGCGCAGCGCCTTCTCCACGCCCACGGGCTGAGCACCGAACTCGGCCTTCTCGACCTCCTTCGTCGCGGGCGTAGTGGACGCGAGTTCGCGATCCACCTTCGCGGCGTCGAACGTGACCCAGAAGTTCAGGTCGCGGTGCCGGCTCGCCAGCACGCCCAGGCCGTGCGGTCTCTGCTGGAGCAGGTAGCTCTTCTGCATCTCCGCCTTCCCGCTGGTCGCCGTCACTTCGACCAGCCAGCCGAACTGGAAGCCCCGACGCTTCTCCCCGCACCAGCCGGTCTGTGGATCCGAGTGGACCACCTGGATGTCCTTCGCCTGGATGCCCTTGAACACGGCGTGGCCGAGGGCGTCGCGCTTCGCGACCAGAACGATCTCGTCGTTCGAGGGGCGCGGGCCGTAGTCGGCCGCCGCCAACTGCTCGTCGCTGGGGCTGCCGGGACCGAGGAGCGAACAACTCGCGAGCGCGGTCGCGAGCATCATGACCATGGACTTGCGCATGCCGGTTCTTCGGCCTGCGCGGGGGCGAGACTTGCGTCGCGCGCGAAGCAGTCGCCCCCTGGCGGGAACCGACTGGCAGACGTTGTCGGGCCGCGTATCCTGCTGATGAGCGAACACCCGGGGGCGGCGTTCGCATGCGGACCTCACGCGGGCTTGACTCTCCTTCCTCCCCCTTTTCCCGAAGCCCGGCCGCACCCCACCTTTCCATCCGTCGATGCTGCCGAAGCGCCGGCCCTCAGACTGTCCGACTGCGCACGATCGGGCCTGTGATCCTGTGCCGTGACGCGGGCGTGGGTCGACCAGGACCTGATCGACGATCGAGCTTACGCGCCGGATGAAGTCATCTACCCGAGGTTCGCGCCGACCAAGATCAGCGCGACTTGTTCCTGGTTTGGCGCTGGCCCTACTCCGACTTCTCGGGCACGCCCCCTGGCAGCTTCACATGCGAGACGAACCAGTCGATCGGTCGCTTCAGCGCCTTGGCGAACTTGGCAAGCTCTACGGCATCGACACGGCGCTCGCCGGCCTCGCACTTGTAGAGCCACGCTTGGCTCTTTCGCAGCAGCTTCGCGAGGTCTCGCTGGGTGAGGCCAGCCTCGTGGCGTGCTTCCGCGAGTCGGCGACGGAACGCGACGTATTCGGCGGTGTGCAGGCTGAGGCGGCGTGGAACACCCATGGCCAGGGCCTCGGCTGGCGGACCGATTCAAGTCGCGCTTGCCGAGAGCCGAATACCGGAACATGCTGCCCTGCTTGACTCCGCTATGGAGTCAGGTCGGAAGTCCCGCGTAGCGCGCGCATTTCACCAACCAAGGGGCTGGGGAACCTCACCGATGAGCTTCATTCGCCGATTCATGCTTCTCGCCCTTGTTGCCGCGCTCGCTGGCTGCGCGAGCTTCGAGCAGTGGCTCGACAAGCTGGAAGGCAAAGAGGCCAAGCCAGCGGACTCGCGCTCCACCGCCGCAGCGACGCCGAAGCCCACGCCCAAGCAGCCGGACTCGCCTGCGCCGAAGCCCGCGCCACCATCGCCCACCTGGAGCGTGAAGTCACCAAGCGGTGCAACGATCCGGTTCGGGACGGCCGACTCGTTCCCCGAGATCGATCCGATGCGTGCCGAGCAGCTCTTCGCCGAACTCTGCTCCGCGGGCTGGACGAGGCAATACGCCGGTTACCCACAGGTCTACTTCGTCCAGATCGACAACCGGAAGGGCAGCAAGGACGTGAACTGGTCCAGTCGGGATCGCGTGCTGGCCGCCGCGAACGGCAGGACATTCGAGCAGGAGACCAGCTTCCGCTACGCAGCGGTGCTCAAGCGATTTGGCGGCTACGAGCAGACCGTTCTGCCCGGCACGAGCGGCATCGTGCCGGTCGCCTTCACCAGCACGCTCCCGCTGCGGGCTCTCACCGCGCTCAGGATCCAGAGTGGCGGCAGCGCGATCGCACTGACCAACGACCTGCCGCCAGAAGGCAGCGCCGACACCAAGTCGGCTGCGCCCGCGCGCTGACCATCGAGGAACACCGAGGAGGAACCATGAACTCGCACACCGCCCTTGCCACGCCTGTTGGCCGCGAGCCCGCTCGGGCCGCTCGCACGACCGAGCAACCCCCTGCCCGGACCGAAACCACGATCTGGACGGGTCGGCCTTCGCAGATCGCGAACCTGGGCGTGTTCGTCTGGTGCGGGCTGCTGTGCTGGCTCGTCGTGCCGATTCTCGTCGCGCTGTGGCGTTACCTATTGGTTCGAACGCTGCGCTACGAGTTGTCCTCGCAGCGTTTCCGCGTCACCTCAGGCGTCTTGTCTCGCAGGACCGACGACCTGGAACTCTTCCGTGTGAAGGACACGGCGTTCACCCAGACCCTGTTCCAGCGCCTGTTCGGGCTCGGCACCATCGCGATGGCAACTTCGGACGAGTCCTCGCCGCGCATCAGCATCGAGAGCATCCCGGCTGGGCAAGGCAAGGAACTGCGCGAGCAGATCCGGAACCTCGTCGAGGACCTGCGCGACAGGAAGCGCGTCCGCGAGGTCGACTACGCATAGGGCGGGCAGAGTTGGCGAGCACTCCCTCGGGCGGGCCGGAAGGGCATCGGCTGGCGAGGCTGACCGGAGTCGCCTAGAGTCCCGGCAGGGCCTCCGCTCGGCGGTCCGGAAAGCCACGCTTGAGAGCGAATGATCGAATTCAGAATCGGCGGACGTTTGGTCAAGCCCGCCAACATCGGCGATGCGCTGAAGGCGGCCCTTCTTCAGGCTGTCGAGGACGACCTGCGTGCCAAGATCGGCAGCATTCGCGACCCAGAGACCGGCGAGTTCCCGCTTGTCGTAGTAAGCGGACGCGACATCGAGCACCTCTCGATCAGTGTTGAGGGATCCTCGCGGGTCGTCGATCTGGTCAAGGCGAAGCTTGGCCTCGATGAAGAGCAGGCGGATGAAGGTGCCCCGACGATGGAACAAGATGAGAAGCTGGTTGCGTTTTTGTGTCACGCCACCGAGGACAAGGACCTTGTCCGTCGCTTGGCTGGTGACCTTCTCGCACGGGGCATCGACGTGTTCTTCGATGAGTGGGAGATTCGTGCTGGCGACAGCTTGCGGCAGAGAATCGATGCCGGCTTGCAGAACTGCACGCACTTCATCGCTGTCCTTTCACCCACCAGCATTGGCAAGCCTTGGGTCAACAGCGAGATGGATGCAGGCTTCGTCATGCGGCTGCAGCAACAGGTTGCCTTCATACCCCTTCGCCTTGGCCTTGATGTGACGGCGCTTCCGCCGCTATTGCGAGGAGTTGCGTCGCCCACGATCGACAACTACGACGTTGACGTCGCGAAGCTGGTATCTGATATCCATGGGTTGTCTAGGAAACCTCCAATCGGGCCAAGGCCGACGACCAAAGCGAGCGCGACCACGGGCTCCGAGGTGTCTCCTGCGGCCGAAGCGATAGTGAAGATCCTCGTTGAACGATCGCAACACGGCGACATGCATGATCCGAGCATCGACGCCGACGAACTCAGGAAGGCGACCGGCCTGAACGATGACGACATCGTCGATGCAGTAGACGAGCTGTCAGGACAGGGGTATGTCGGCAAGCGCATCCACATGGGCTGCGACGTGATCGGCTTCGCTGAGATCTATCCCGAGGGCGAGTTGTTCGCAAAGTTTGATGCCTCATACATGACATGGGATCCGGCGGCGGACGCGCTCGTGCTGGCGACAAAGCTCATGGAGGCAACCGGCAACTGGCTTCGGGTCGCCGAGGCTGCTGCTAGTCTGGCGTGGCCGCCGCGGCGCATGAACCCTGCACTGCACTTCTTGATGAATCGGCGACTTGCGGACTACAGCGAGGCAACCGGGTCCCACCCATGGGCAACACATTCGATCGAGGGCACTGCAGCGACTAGGCGGTTTGCCAGGGGCCGCCAATCCTGAATGCCAAGCCGGCCCAGGGCTCGGCGAGTCCCGTGAACCAGAGAGAGCTGCGCGGGCTGCAGCAGGTTGTCAGTCTTCCTCGGGCGGACTCGGCTACTTCTGCAGCTTGCGGAAGATCGCCCAGACCGAGTGAAGCGCGTCGGTGTAATCCCGGCCGAGGTCCGGCGACGCCTCCGCGGCGGACTTAAAATTCGAGTAGGTCAGCTTCTCGACCATCGCGGCCACGACCCGGGCGAAGGTCGCGCGCGGCACGATGATCCTCCACTTGTAGTCGCGCCCCGGCTCGCTCTCGATGATCGCGCATCGGCGGAGGCTCGGGTGGTCTCGCTGCAGCAGCTCCAGGTGCCGCCTGACCCGCGCCCGGACCATCAACTTGCGGGGCGCGTTGGGCCGGCTACCGGGCTCCGGGCCAGCCTGAACGACCGACAGCAGGCCCACGGTTGAGTTCACCCACATGCCGGTCCTTGGCTCATGGCGGCATCGACGCCCCACCGCCTCGGGGTGTCAACCGGGACAGGGTATGGCACGTTTGCGCTCCGCAGCATGTTGGTGCTGAACCGTCGGTGACATGGAGTCACTGGGAAGCCGCCGCGTGCCGAGCCAGCAGGGTCTGGACCGTGGATCTCGCCCAAGGGCGACCGCTCCGGGTTGGCACCTGCTCGCTGTTCAGCGCGGCGGCGATCTCGGCCAGCGACCGCCGGTTGCCGGAAGGGTCGGCAGCCAGTTCGAGCAGCCGCTTGAGGCCCGCCGCCTCGGTCTCCCGCGCGCCGTATGCCGGCGGCCCCTCGCAGCGGCCTCGCTGCCGCCGAACCCGGTCCCTGGCTGCCCGCAGCTTCGCTACGAGGCCACTCTTCTCGAACTGCGCGACCGCGGCCAGGACCTGCCTGATGAGCACGCCGGTCGGGTTTCCGTCGTCGCTCCCGTTCGTCAGGTCCGTGCCGCCTTCGGCCTCCACCACGCGAATGCCCTGCTCGCGGAAGGTCCGGAGCAGAAGCTCGCTCTCGACCAGATCGCGGGCCAGCCGGTCCGCCTTCTCGACCAGGACAGTATCGATCTGGGCGGCCATCGCGGCTTCGAGAAGCGCGGTCAAGCCGGGTCGTTCGGCGAGCCCAAGCGTGCCCGACACGCCCTCGTCTCTGAACTCCTCGACCACGTCGAGACCGTTGGCCCCGGCGAACGCCGCGATGGCTGTCCGTTGGCGCGGGAAGCCGTCGCCGCCGATCTGGCCTTTGCCACTCACCCGGAGGTAGCTGAGCGCCTTCGTCCTGGCCGGTGCCAGGGCCGTGTTCGGCGACCCCGGTGACACCGGGGCTTCGTGCGGGGGCTGCTGACCGAGGTTCTGTGGATTCACGTTCAGCACATCGATCGATCTGGCTGGTGCTTCGAGCACCACCAGCGACGAGTCCCCAACTGGGATTCAGCCTACTCCGACGACTTCTCCGCAGGCGGCGTGAGCGTTTCCATGGCTTCGAGTAACCGATCAGCGTAGGCGTCGGCTCTCTCGCGCACCCAATCCGCCGACACGAGGCTCAGCCACAGGGCAAGCCATACCAACGACAACAGTGCGCCAAGAAGCGCGCTCGTTGGCATAGCCGTGCTGGATGCAATCGCGCTCCACATCCTGATCCCACACGCCAGTAGTCCGCCGCTGGCAACTGCGAGGCCAAGCGACTTCATAGCCCAGAGGTTGCGTCGGAAGCCGTAGCTCACGTTCTCCGCGAACACGAGAGCGAAGAGCTTCTGGTCGCGCGTCCTGGCAATGAGGTGCTTGACACATGTCTCGTAGACGTTGTCCGCGCCTCGCTGATCGTAGTTCTCGTCTACTTCCTTTGGGATGGACAGATCTGGAAGCAGCTCTTGCAGTTTGGCGTGGTAGCGGCTGCGAAGGACGGGGTTCTGCGTGCGGGTCCGATGGCGCAGCCGTTGCGTTGTCGGTGGCCCGCCCCAGGAGCCGAACAGCTCTTTCTCGCGCCGCTTGCCCAGCACGCCGCCGCACTGCGCGAACACGGTGGGCAAAGCAATGGCGAGGACCACCGTTGCCGCTCCCAACTCAATTCGTGAAGCCTCCGGGAACCATGCGATGAGTGCCAGCACGGCGGGGGCGATAACCACAAGTAGCGGCGCGATCCTGGCGCGCCGCGTGTAGGAGTCCATCTCGACCTTCACGACTCGACCTCCCGTGCTCTTTCTTGCGCGCTGACAACGCACTGATCAGATTCAGCCAGCCCAACGAGGAAGCGGATCTCCGTGCGGCCAACGATCGCGATGAGAGCCGGCACACCATCGTGCGCAACTCGATCCGCGAGCCAGCGAAAGACGTCGGCATCTGCAGCACTCGGAGCCGTGCTTGCGCCCTCTGGATGAGAATGCCACTCTCCGAGGTAGAGGACCGCGCACTCCGTCGCCCGCTCAACAGCCTCGATCTGCTTGGAGAGCCCTTGGCAGCCACGGAGATAACCGCTGCGGCTCTCGTCGCTGTCTGGTGGTGATCCAACTACGTGCGTCACGTAGAGGATGCGGTTCTCCATGTCGCGCGACCCCATCAGCACGCCGCCTGTCTCACTTGGGAGTCGATCTTGCCGAAGGCGATGCAGCGTCGTGGCCGTGGAGCTGTCGACGATGATGCTCCAACCGCCAGCAGCCGCAACGACAATCTGCGATGGTGCAACTTCAACGCGCTGAACGGATCCGTCGTCTTGCGCCCGCCAGATGCACACGCATGCACTCGGCGTTGTCTGCAGCGTTTGCACCGCCATGGCCGCAATGGCGGCGTGCATAGCCACAAACTCTTGCGAGATGCGCATGGTTCTGTCGCGGCACGACTGTCCGTAGCGCATGGCTTGCTTGCCAGGGCGAAGGTAGCCCGAGAGTTCTGGCCGCAGCAACGACCTGTAGAACTGCGCCTCCAGAGCATCGAGCCGGACCTCCCGGTCCACGTCTTCGGCAATCATGACAAGGTCCTTGCCACTCGGGCTCAAGAAGATGCTCGCGCGTCGAGCGGCCCCACTCCAGGCGATCGCCAGATGTCGTGCGACAGCCGCGGAGGCGGACATGTCGAGCACGAGGCTGGCGCTTTCCGCGGCAGATCGAAGCCGCGCGTCATCGTCTCCCGGCTTCAGCACGTCCGCCTGAATCCAAGCTGTCTCGCCTTCTCCCGGTAGGGTTGCGCTGGCCAACACTGCGACCATGTGCGCCTTGGGACGGCCCACGACCGTCCCCGGCAGCGCGTGGCGAGCGACGTTGTGCGGGAGCAGAACATCATCGTCAACGATCGTCCACCGCCCAAACCCTGAGCGGATGAGGTTCATGATCGTCTGCGATCCCAATGCACCAGCCCCAACTGCAACTACGTGAGTGTCCAGGGCCGCTCTACCTGCTAGCGAAGCTGCGTCGGCCCGGGTGAGAGCGAAGGAAACATCCACCAGATCGAAGCGAGTTTTCGAGCCAGTCCCGCTATTCATGGACCCGGTTGTCCCCACAAGGGGCACGGCAATGCCGTTGTGGACCTCCCAGGCACCGACATCCAGGCCAACACGAAGTGCCGGATGCTCTGTAATGAGCGCGAAGGCATCGGCAGCCTCGGGGCGATTGTGTGCATTGCGCAGTTTCGGAACCCACACCACAATCAGCAGGTGAGTTTCAAGGAGCGCCTTCCCGTTGCCGCCTGCCGTTGACTGCGTGCTTGTTGCCGACTGCATGGCTCGCAGTCTTGTGCGCAGTGCATCGAGAGTGTCGAAGCCGTCGCCGTCCAGCAGGGCTGCCAACTCCTGGAGCGTTCCGGGTTTCCTACGAATCACCCCATGCTCCTTTGGACGGCACTGCAGCCCCACCGCAACCGTGCTGGCCGGACTATTCGAGTCGCCCTTGCTGCGTAGAACCTCCTCCGGCCGAGCGATCCAGACACGAGGCCGATCGTGCACCTGATGGACGTGCAAGTGGACGCCCCCTGCACAAGCCTCTTGAAAGGCGCTCCCGGTCAGTATCAGGCGTCCGCAGGACCCACTGATGAACGGCTCCAACGGTTGGTCATCGGCGTGCAGTTGGCGTCTGGCGCTCAGCCTCAACCATCCGCGCAAGCGATCGATGAAAAACGTGGGGGTCCACCGCGGCTTGATGGCCTCGTAGCGTTCATCGAAAAGGCACAGGTCGCGAGGCAGCTCTTCGTCGGCGAGGTTCTGGTGCGGCAGAAGGGGGAAATCGGCTCGGAGGGCAAGTGCCCGCGGAACCTTCTGGTCGTCCCGATCAAAGGCCACAGCGATTCGTTCGACGCGCCGGATGTCGGCCTTTGGTTCGCGCGGGAGCTGCACTTCGACGTCAACGACTACAACATCACTGTGCTCGTCCGCGCGTGTTTCGACGAAGTCTGCGAACGCCATCGGTCGAGCCAGCGCCGCGACCAAGGCACGGGCCTTCTGCGTCCGGAGGCTTGCTGGCTCGATCAAAATGCCAGGAGGGTCAAGGAACGCGGCCGTCATGGTCAGCCAGCCCTCGGGGGCTGCGACGACCCGACCGCGATGCCGATCGAAGGCAGGCCCTTGTCAATCGCAGGGCCGTCGCCGTCGATGATGATGACAAGTGGTCGGGGGCGAGACACGCGCGGATACTCCATCGTGACCCGGAAGTCGTCCGACGAGTCGCCGTTCAGGGCCTGCTTGTAGAAGTTTGCAGCTTGGCGATGCGGCGGCTGCGGATCTACGTCCTCGGCCGTGCCCTTGATCGGCATCGGCTTGCTGCTGCAGATGAGGATCCCATTGCCCTGCTGCTGGTCGCACCAGAGCCACCGGACTTGATCGGTCGGTTCTGTCACGTCGTCGCCTTTCTCGGGGCCGATCGACCCGTAGCTGCAGTGATGCGGCGGCTTGCCGACGTGCCACTCCAGGCGATCTTCGTTGCCCTTGCTCCGAGTGATGTTCACGACGTCACTCAGGCACTCATGCGGTGAGTCAGCAGTGAACAGCACCTTGGTAACACGCTGACCGGCCAAGAAGCTGCCGTGCAGCAGCAGGTTGTTGAGGTTGCGATCCTCCACCGTGTCCTGGTCAATTCGCCAGCCGAACGGCGAGTGGGCGAAGAACTCGACGCCATCGACGGCCAGCGTGAATCCCTCCACGACGCGCCCGGCGTCCGTGATCAGGTGTTGCCGCTGCTCGAACGGGATGCCCTTCTTGCCGCACCAGTCTCGAAGGGCCGATGGTCGCCCAAACACGCGAACGCGCTCTCCCCTACGGAACCGATGGATCGCTTCGTCTTGAACACGGCGATGCTCGGCATGCCCCTCATCTCTGGGCAGCACCTCCAGCAGCAACCCGGCAGGAACCCAGAGTTCGTCGATCTTGATCCGATCACGCCCCTGGAGCGACACATCGTGTTCGAACCAGAAGAAGTGAGAAGCCCCCCGAAAGTGATCCTCGTCGAGATGGCTGAACGCCACGACATCGAAGTTCTTCCGACCAGCTCCGTCCAGGTCGTCGCGAAGCTCACGAGGAAGGTCGCAACGACGGTCGTCTGGGTCGTCAGGGTTACGGGTGTCCGCGAAGTCGAAGAGCAACTTCTTGCCGTTGGCAAGGTCGACGCGGCAACAGTCGGCGTTTCCGATCGGGAAGTAGGTGAGCTTGTGCACGAGACGATCTCCTTTCGACGGGTCGCGCGAGTTCTACGCCGGCCTTGCCCCCTGCGCCGCCGTCGCGTAGAATCTGACGTTACCGTCAAGCTGCTGGCCGAAAAAGGTGCCCTTCGTAGGCACGACGAATCCGTCACTCGGAACGTTACGACTCCGTCAAGTCGATGTCAACCCTCTCGCCATCGTCCTTTCCTGAGCGCCTCCGTGCCGCGCGCGAGAAGCGCGACCTGAGCCAAGCCGATCTGGCCACCAAGGCAGACCTGCAGCCTAGTGCGATCTCCCACTTCGAGACCGGCACGCGCAAGCCGTCGTTCGAGAACCTCCGCAAGCTCGCGGATGCCCTCTCGGTGTCGATCGACTACCTGCTCGGCCGCGACAACAGTGCCGCCCTGCACGGTGCGGTGATCCAGCAGGTCTTCAGGAACGCATCCAAGATGTCGGAGACCGACCTCGAACTGCTAGCCAACATGTCGCGACTCCTCGCGAAGCGGAACGAGGAATCGGACAAGGAGGGGTAGCGTGACCGATTGGGCCGCAGTGGAGGCTGCGCGCGTCGGCGCGGAGAGGAAGGTCGCCGAGCTGCAGATCCGGTCCCTGCCGATCGACCCGATTCAGGTCGCGCGGGAAGCCGGCATCCTTGTTGAGGGAGCTGACCTGGAGGGTGCATCTGGCTGTTTGATGCGCCAGGGAGACCAGTTCGGAATCCTGTATTCGACGTCATTGCCCAACGCCGGCTTCATCAACTTCACCGTCGGCCACGAGCTTGGCCACTACTTCCTCCCCGGACACATCGACATCGTGCTTCCTGATGGACGCCCACACCTGTCGCGGGGCGAGTTCCTCTCGGACAACCAGCAAGAACGCGAAGCCGACGCATTCTCCGCCTCGTTCTTGATGCCCCGGGACCTTTTCCTACCAGCGTTGCGCCGAGCAGGGAGCGGCTTTCAGGCAATTGAGCGGCTCTCGGGCCTGTGCGGCACATCGCTAACGGCGACAGGAATTCGCTTCGCGGCCTTCGCAGAGGATCCAGTTGCGGTGATCCTGAGTCAGCAGGGCCGCATCCAGTTCTGCGCGCTGTCAGAGACGCTTCGTTCCATTCGCATGAAGTGGCTCCGCTCTGGTGACCCTGTCCCCCGCGGCACTGTGACCGAGGAGTTTCGTCGCTCCGAGCAGAAGGTCAGAACGGCTGCGCGAGCCGAAGGAGCGGGG
Organism: Planctomycetota bacterium; assembly: GCA_019636245.1. GTDB lineage: Bacteria > Planctomycetota > UBA1135 > UBA1135 > UBA2386 > JAEUHS01. The sequence goes on from JAHBXX010000014.1 coordinate 86,902, forward strand.
TGCTTGTCGAATTGGTTCGATGGCGCGCCAGAGTTCGAGATGCAGGAGGACGTCGTCGGACTGGGCTCCTACGGCCGGGTTCTCACCGTCTTGTTCTCGGATGAGGCCATGCCGGACGAATCAGACGAAGACGACGAGTAGCTGCTCGGTTCCGGTGCAACTCGCATGGTGGCGCGGGAGGTCTGAGCGCGCGCCGGGCCATCCAGCTTTCGATCGATCAATTGATCGCGGAGCACCTCCAGCAATGGGCGCGCCGAAGTCCCGCGCAGAGCGGGAACTTGCGCTGGACCCTCCTCGCCCGCCGCGATCTACTCCAAGGGCTGTGCCACGCGGGATCGAGTCGCGAGTCGTGGACATCGCCGTCGGCGGTGACCGCCCCTCCCGATCCCACCCGGGCACCGACTTTCCACGATGGCACGCCTCGAAGACCTACAACAAGGTGCCCACGTCCGCGGCCTCGACCGCTCCGGCGTCGCGACCGTCGAGGCCGTCTCGTGGGTCGGCGAGCAAGCCATAAAGGTCATCTACCGCTCCGCTTCCGGCGCTCTGAAGGACCGCCTCCTCTACCGGGACGACGAGCCGACCCTCGAACTCGCCGCCCCGACCCGCCAGTGGTCTTTCGACGGCGACGGCGACCTGCTTCGCCTCGTCTCCGAGGCGAACCGCATCCAGCTCGCGTGGCTGTTCGACCCGTTCGTAGCGGTCAGCAGCTCCCTGATCCGCCCGCTGCCGCACCAGATCAGCGCCGTCTACGAGGAGATGCTGCCACGGCAGCCCCTGCGCTTCCTGCTCGCCGACGACCCCGGTGCCGGCAAGACGATCAGCGCCGGCCTCCTGATCCGCGAGCTGATGGTCCGTGGCGACCTCGAACGCTGCCTTGTGATCGCACCGGGCAGCCTGACCGAGCAGTGGCAGGACGAGCTGTCGGAGAAGTTCGGCCTCAACTTCGAGATCCTGACGCGCGACATGCTGCAGGCGTCCCGGACGAGCAACCCGTTCGGCGAGCGCCACCTGCTGATCGCGCGCATGGACCAGCTCAGCCGCAACGATGAGGTCCAAGAACGCCTGCTCTCAGCACCCGAGTGGGACCTGATCGTCTGCGACGAAGCGCACCGCATGGCCGGCTCCTACATGAGCGGCGAGGTGAAGCTGACGAAGCGTTACCACCTCGGCCAAGCAGTCGGCGGCCACTGCCGCAACTTCCTGCTGATGACCGCGACCCCGCACAACGGCAAGCAGGAGGACTTCGAGCTGTTCCTCGCGCTCCTCGACGGCGACCGCTTCGAGGGCCGGCACCGCGAGGGCGTGCACAGCACCGACCCGTCAGGGCTGATGCGCCGCCTCATCAAGGAGGACCTGTTCACCTTCGAGGGCACCAAGCTGTTCCCCGAGCGCCGGTCCTACACGGTCCAATACGCACTGACCGACCTGGAGGCCCAGCTCTACCGCGCGGTCACCGACTACGTGCGCGAGCAGATGAACCGCGCCGACGACCTCGTCGCCGACGAGAACGGTCAGCGCCGCCGCGTCAGCGTGGGGTTCGCCCTGATGACCCTGCAGCGCCGCCTCGCCTCGTCGTCCGAGGCGATCCACCGCTCGCTCGAACGCCGCCGTGAGCGCCTCGAAGCGCGCCTGCGCGACGAGCGCCTGCTTGCCCGCGGCGGCGGCCTCTCGACCGGCCCGACGCTCTCCGCCGACGCCGACCCCGACGAAGTCGACGCCGAGTCGTTCGACGACATCTACGACGAAGCCCCACAGAACGAACGCGAGGCCGCCGAGCAGTCCCTCGTCGACAACGCGACCGCCGCGCGAACGATCGAGGAGCTGGAAGTCGAGATCGACATCCTGAAGGACCTGGAGAACCTCAGTAAGCGCGTCCTCGCCTCTGGTCAGGACGCCAAGTGGCAGCAGCTCCTCTCCATCCTCGACGACCCGCTGATGGTCGACCCGGACGGTCACCGGCGAAAACTCGTCATCTTCAGCGAGTTCCGCGACACGCTCAGCTACCTCGGTCGCCAGATCCGCAACCGGCTCGGCCGCCACGAAGCCGTCGTCGAGATCCACGGCAGCGTCAACCGCGACGAGCGCCGCAAGGTCGTGCAGGGCTTCATGAACGACCCGGAGGTGCTGGTCCTGATCGCCAACGATGCGGCCGGCGAAGGCGTCAACCTCCAGCGCGCCCACCTGATGGTCAACTACGACCTGCCGTGGAACCCCAACCGCCTGGAGCAGCGGTTCGGCCGCATCCACCGCATCGGCCAGGAAGAGGTCTGCCACCTGTGGAACCTCGTCGCCAAGGACACCAAGGAAGGCGACGTCTACTGCAAGTTGCTGAAGAAGATCGAGGCCGAAGCCGAGGCCCTGGACGGCAAGGTGTTCGACGTGCTCGGCCAGCTCTTCGACCAGCGTGCGCTGCGCGAACTGCTGATGGAGGCGATCCGCTACGGCGACGACCCGGCGCGAAAGGCCGAGCTGTCCGCGCGCCAGGAAGGTGCTGTCGACCACGCCCGCATCCGCAGCATCCTGGAGATGCGCGCGCTCGTGCACGACTCGATGGACACGACGCGCGTCCGCATGATGCGCGAGGAGATGGAGCGCGCGCAGGCCCGCAAGCTGCAGCCGGGCTTCATCGAAGCGTTCTTCCAGGACGCCTTCCCGCGCTTCGGCGGCCAGATCCATCCGCGCGAAGCCGGACGCTTCGAGATCACGCACGTCCCGGCCGAGGTCCGCGACCGCGATCGACAATCGGGCACCGGCGTTCCGGTCGCGCGACGCTACGAGCGCGTCACCTTCGACAAGGACCTCGTCAACCACCCGCCACGCGCTGAGCTGATCTGCCCTGGGCACCCGCTGCTCGACGCGCTGATCTCGTTGGTCCGCGAGCGATACGAAGAGGTTCTGAAGCGCGGCGCGGTCCTGATCGACCCCAACGATGCCGGCACCAAGCCGCGCCTCCTGCTCTACCTTCGGCACACGATCGAGGACGGGCGCGAGCGTCGCCCCGGCAGGCCCAGTATCGTGTCCGAGCGTCTGCTGTTCGCCGAGGTCGGCGAGGACGGTCGGTTCCGCGACGCCGGAGCTGCTCCGTATCTCGACTACCGCCCGGCGACCCCCGACGAGATGACGGCCCTCGCTGGCCAGCTCGGGTCCGAGTGGCTCACACAACCATGGGAGCAACGCGCCCTCGGCTTCGCCGCCGCCGAGATCGTTCCTGGCCACCTGCAGGAAGTGAAGGAAGCGCGGCTCCCGCTGCTCGACCGCACCGAGCAGCAGGTGAAGCAGCGCCTGCAGTTCGAGATCAACCACTGGGACCGCAAGGCGCAGGAGTATCGCGAGAAGGAGCGAGCCGGCAAGAAGACGCGCCTGCCCGCGCGCGTCGCTGCCGACCGTGCCGAAAAACTCGCCGAACGGCTGCGCAACCGGCTCGCCCAGATCGAGCGGGAACGCGCGATCACCGCGCAGGCCCCGCATGTGCAGGCCGGTGTCCTGGTGATCCCTGGTGGCCTGCTGCGCCTGCTACGCGGCGACGTGCCTGTCCATGACGACGACGGTGTGGACGCGGAAGCTCGCCGTCGCATCGAGCTGCTCGCGATGCAGGCGGCGATGGCCGCCGAGCGCCGGCTCGGGCGCGAACCGCGCGACGTGAGCGCCGAGAATCGTGGCTACGACATCGAGTCGAAGGACCCCCGGGCCGGCCACCTGCTGTTCCTGGAGGTGAAGGGCCGCATTGCCAGTGCGAACAGCGTGACCCTGACCGCCAACGAGGTGCGCCGCGCGAACAACGTGCCCGAACAGTTCCGGCTCGTGGTCGTGCTGGTCGAGAACGGAGTCGCACGCGACCCGGTCTACGTCGGTTCGACCTTCGAGTTCGGCACGCCGACGTTCGGCCAGATCAGTTCCACCTACTCGCTCGACTCGTTGCTGCAGCACGGAGGACCGCCCGCGTGACCGAGGTCAAGACCCGCAAGAAGCTCATCGAGGTTGCTCTTCCCCTCGACGCGATCAACGCGGCCTCGGCGCGCGAGAAATCGATCCGGCATGGGCACCCGAGCACGCTGCACCTGTGGTGGGCGCGTCGACCGCTGGCCGCAGCGCGTGCGGTGATCTTCGCACAGATGGTCGACGACCCGTCGTCCTGGCCCGATCTGTTCCCGACCGCAAAGAAGCAGGAGAAGGAGCGTCAGCGGCTCTTCAAGATCATCGAGGACCTCGTGCTGTGGGAGAACACCACCAACGAGAAGGTGCTGGAGGCGGCTCGCGAGGAGATCTGGATGAGTTGGCGACGCGCGTGTGCCGAGAACGCCGACCATCCGCGCGCGAAGGAACTGTTCGATCGCAAGGTGCTACCTGCCTTCCACGACCCGTTCGCAGGTGGCGGTGCGCTGCCGCTGGAGGCGCAGCGGCTCGGGCTGGAGAGCTACGCCAGCGACCTCAACCCGGTGGCGGTGCTCATCAACAAGGCGATGATCGAGATCCCGCCGAAGTTCGCCGGTAAGCCGCCGGTGAACCCGGACGCGCGGAAGGACAAGAAGCTCTTCGAGCGGGTCTGGAAGGGTGCCCAGGGACTGGCCGAGGATGTTCGCTACTACGGGCAGTGGATGCGGGATGAAGCCGAGAAGCGAATCGGGCACTTGTATCCAAAGGTCGAGGTGACGGCCCATATGGCGAAGGAGCGCCCGGAGCTCCTGCCCTACGTGGGAAAGTCGCTCACAGTGATCGCATGGCTTTGGGCGCGAACGGTAAAGAGCCCGAACCCAGTGTTCGCGCATGTGGATGTGCCTCTCGCCTCGACTTTTCTCCTGTCTACAAAGCCCAGCAAGGAAGCATTCGTCGCCCCAGTCATCCAGGATGGAGGCTACCACTTCACGGTGCGTTTCGGGCAGGCACCAGATGTTGAGTCGACGAAGAATGGCACGAAGTTGGCTCGCGGCGCGCATTTTCGGTGTCTGATGTCGGGCTCGCCGATCACCGGCGACTACATCAAGGCCGAAGGCAAAGCTGGGCGCATGGGCGCTAGGCTCATGGCCATCGTTGCCGACTCCGATCACGGGCGAGTGTATTTTCCGCCAACGCCGCCGCAGGAGGCTTTGGCTCTCAGTGCGATGCCGAGCTGGAGACCCGATCAGTCGATCGCATATGATCCACATTCCGGCGCAACCTATTGTGTCCTCTACGGGCTGCAGACGTTTGGCGACCTCTTTACAGCCCGCCAGTCTGCAGTTTTGACTGTGCTCTCGGACCTTATCGAGCATGCCCGCAACGCAGCTCGATCCGACGCACTCCTGAGCAGTGACCTCAGGCATATGGGATCTTCTCCGGAGGCTGACAGCAATGCGGCCGCATATGCTGACGCACTCGCCGTGTATTTGGCGTTCGCGGTCAGCAAGAGCACGGACTACTCGTGCTCCCTGTGCGACTGGCATCGATCGGGCGAGAAGATCGGGCACCTCTTCAATCGGCAGGCAATTCCGATGAAGTGGGACTTCTGCGAAGCGAACCTCATGTCGGAGTCTTCGGGGAACTTTCGGGGCATGGTCGAGTGGGTCGCCCGAGCTGTTGAGGGGATGCCCTCAGCAGCTCCAGGGAGTGCACTGCAAAGCGATGCGCAGAGTCAAGTCGCTAGTCGGGGCAGGGTTGTCTCCACCGATCCTCCCTACTACGACAATGTTCCTTATGCGGACCTTTCTGACTTCTTCTACGTCTGGTTACGACGCGGGCTGAAGTCGGTTCTCCCGGACTTGTTCGCAACGGTTGCGGTTCCAAAGGCTGAGGAGTTGGTTGCATTTGCGCACAGGCACGAAGGAAAATCTGGGGCGGAGGCTTTTTTTCTCAATGGCATGACCCAGGCGATGCATCGATTGGCGGAGCTGGCTCATCCTGGTTTTCCAGTCACCATCTACTATGCATTCAAGCAATCGGAGACCGGTCCAGAGTCTGGGACGGCAAGCACGGGATGGGAGACTTTTCTCGATGCTGTAATCCGAGCAGGTTTCGCGACCAGTGGCACGTGGCCCATGCGAACGGAGATGAGTAATCGAATGCGTGGCATGGATGTGAATGCCCTCGCTTCCAGCATCGTGCTCGTCTGCCGCAAGCGTGCCGCCACCGCGCCAACCATCACACGGCGCGACTTCATCGTGAAGCTGAAGGAGGAACTGCCGCAAGCTCTAGCGCACTTGCAAGCGGGTAACATCGCGCCGGTGGACTTGGCGCAAGCAGCCATCGGGCCGGGCATGGCGGTCTACACGCGCTACGCCAAGGTCCTCGACGCCGAGGGCAAGCCGCTCTCCGTGCGTGAGGCACTCGCCCTCATCAACCAGACGCTGGACGAGGCGATGGCCGAGCAAGAAGGCGACTTCGACTCGGACACTCGCTGGGCGCTGGCGTGGTTCGAGCAGAGCGGCTTTGGCGACGGTGAGTTCGGCGTTGCCGACGTGCTCGCACGTGCAAAGAACACGAGCGTGAAGGGCCTGGAGGAAGCAGGGCTTCTCGCTTCGGCGCGAGGAAAGGTCCGCCTGTTAGCGCCGAAAGACCTACCTGCCGACTGGGACCCCGCTCTCGACGCGCGACTCACTGCCTGGGAGGCGGTGCACCACCTGATCCGTGTGCTCGACGCAGGCGGCGAAACGGCTGCTGCGGCGCTGGTGCACAAGCTCGGCAAGCACGCCGACATCGCGCGCGAACTGGCCTACCGCCTCTACACGCTGTGCGAGCGCAAGAAGTGGGCTACCGAGGCCAAGGCATACAACAACCTCGTCGTGAGCTGGTCGGGGATCGAGTCGCACGCTGCTGTCGACGCGCCGCCGCCTGCGCCCAAGCCTCGCCAACAGACCTTGCCGGGAACCTGAAACGCATGTCCCTCAGCAACCGAGACCGGATTCGCAAGGCGCAGGACGTTCTCAAGAGCGGCCTCCGCCCGTTCGTCGAGCGCGAATGCCGCGCCATCATGGGCGAGGCGTGGCAGGACCAGATCCTCGCGGAGATCCGCGGGCTACGTGCAGGCGACGACGGTGGCCTCCACTGGGACACGCAGGCGATCCTGAAGGTCATGATCGACCGCTGGAACACGGTGTTTCGGCGCACCCTGGGTGCCGTCGAGCGCGCGCACGTCAGTCTGCTGATGGAGGTGCGCAACAAGGAAGCGCACGACGGCGTCTTCACCTCCCAGGACGTGCTGCGTGCCTTGGACAGCATGGTGATCCTGATGGACTCGGTCTCGGCCGCCGAGCAGGCGACCGAACTGCGCCAGATGGTCGAGGACGTGAACCGCACCGTCTTCCAAGAGCAGGCGCGCAACAAGGTCCGCTACCAGCAGATGCTCGAAGGCACGCCCCAGGCTGGCCTCAAGCCATGGCGCGAACTCGCGACCCCGCACCCCGACGTGCAGAGCGGGCGCTACATGCAGGCCGAGTTCGCAGCGGACCTGTGGCAGGTCAAGAAGGGCGAAGGTTCAGTCGAGTATCGCGACCCGGTCGAGTTCTTCCGTCGCACCTACATCACAGCCGGCATGCGCGATCTGCTGACCGGCGCGCTGCAGCGGCTGTCAGGTGGTGCCGGCGATCCGGTGCTGGAGCTGCAGACCAACTTCGGCGGGGGCAAGACCCACGCCATGCTCGCGCTCTACCACCTGTTTGGCGGGGCCGAGTCTTCGAAGCTCGATGGGCTAGAACCGATCCTCAAGGACGCGGGCGTCACGCAGGCCCCGACCGCGAAGCGAGCTGTGCTGGTCGGCACCGCGTTGTCGGTCGGCGAGGTGAGCCAGAAGCCCGACGGCACGCGCGTCCGCACGCTGTGGGGCGAGCTGGCGTGGCAGCTCGGTGGACGCGAGGGCTACGACATGGTCGCGGACAGCGACCAGCACAGCACGAGCCCGGGCTCGGACGACCTCGCGCGGCTGTTCAAGAAGTTCGGCCCGTGCCTCGTGCTGATCGACGAGTGGGTCGCCTACGCGCGCCAGCTTCGGCAGGAGCTTCCGGGCGGATCATTCGAATCGCAGGTCACCTTCGCTCAGGCCCTGACCGAAGCGGCCAAGCAGGCTCCGCGCACACTGCTCGTCGCGTCGATCCCAGCGTCGAAGATCGAGATCGGCGGCGATGCCGGCGAGATGGCGCTCGACATGTTGAAGAACGTGTTCGACCGCGTCGCCAAGCCGTGGCGGCCCGCGACCGGCGACGAGGGCTTCGAGATCGTGCGGCGGCGGTTGTTCGAGCCGATGGCGGGCCGCGACTCGTTCGCCGCGCGCGATGCCGTGCTGCATGCGTTCGCGAAGCTCTACAAGGACAACCCCGCGGACTTCCCGTCGGACAGCAACGAGAGTCTGTTCCGCGAGGCGATGGCCAAGAGCTATCCCATCCACCCCGAGCTGTTCCGCCGGCTCTACGACGACTGGAGCACGCTCGACAAGTTCCAGCGCACACGCGGCGTGCTGCGCCTGCTCGCGAAGGTGATCCACCGGCTGTGGGAGAGCCAGGACGCCGGCCTGCTGATCCTGCCGTCGTCGGTGCCGATGGACGACCACGCGGTGAAGAGCGAGCTGACGCGCTACCTGGACGACGTCTGGGAGCCGATCATCAGCCAGGACGTCGACGGCCCCGAGTCGATGCCGCTGAGCATCGACCGCAACGGCGGCGAACGCTTCGGGCGCGTGTCGGCGGCGCGTCGCGTCGCACGCGCGCTCTACATCGGCACGGCCCCTGGTGCCTCGGGCAAGAACCCGGGGATCGGCATCGAGCGCGTCATGCTCGCGTGCGTCCAGCCGGGTGAGGCGATCGCGACGTTCGGCGATGCCCTGCGGCGCGTCAGCGACCAGGGGCGCTACGTTCATCAGGACGCGAACCGCTACTGGCTGTCGACGCGGCCCAACCTGAACCGCACCGCCGACGACCGGGCAGCAGATTGCCTGCGCGAACGCGAGACGCTGCTGATGGACATCGTGAAGCGGCTGCAGGAAGACCGCAGCCGTGGCCAGTTCTCGGCGGTCCATGTGTGCCCGGCGAGCACCGCCGAGGTGCCGGACGAGCCCGCTGCTCGCCTCGTGATCCTGCGACCCGAGGACTCGCACGCCCGCGGGCGCTCGGACTCGCCGGCCATCACGGCGGCGCAGGGGTTCTTGGCCAAGCGCGGCAACGGCCCGCGCATCAACCAGAACGCGATCACGTTCCTGGCCGCGGACAAGAAGGAGCTGGAGAGCCTGCTCGAAGCCGCAGCGTGGCACCGCGCGTGGAACTCGATCCTGAAGGACAAGCAGAGTCTCAACCTCGACGAGTTCCAGAAGAGTCAGGCCGAGAGCAAGGTGAAGGAGTTCAACCAAGCCGTTGAGCTACGCATCGCCGCGACCTGGATCTGGGCGTTGGTCCCGCAGCAGCGCAAGGCGACCGAGCCGGTGACCTGGGAGGCCGTGAAGTGCAGCGGCGACGACGCGCTGCCGGCGCGCGTGTCCAAGAAGCTGGCGAGCGAAGAGATGCTGATCGCGAGCCTCGCTGCCGTGCGTCTGCGCATGGCGCTCGACGAGCACCTGTGGCAGGACCGACTGCATGTGTCGGTCGCCGACCTGCAGGAGTGGTTTGCCCGCTACCTCTACCTGCCCCGCGTCGCGTCGCCCGCGACCATCGAGGCGGCTGTTGCGGACCGGAAGTCGCTGCTCAGCGACGAGGAGACCTTTTCGCTCGCGGACGCTTTCGACCAGCAGGCCAACCGCTACGTCGGCCTGCGCGTCGGCCATCTCGTCGCCCAGGCCGCGATCGGGCGTGGGACATTGCTGGTCAAGCCTTCGGTCGCCAGGGCGCAGGTAGACCGCGAGCGAGTCGAGCAGCCGGCTGGTCCGGCTGACTCGATGTCACCGGGAGTTCCGCACCAGAGCGGCCGGGCCTCGGTGGCTGCTGCGCCGGGTGCCGCCGGAGCCTCTGCAGCTCCGCCAAAGGCCCCCGCCCTGCCGACCAGCTACTTCGGCTCGAAGAAGCTCGACGCGGCGCGGATCGGTTCGGCAGCCGGCCAGATCGCCGAGGAGGTGCTGCAGCACCTGTCGACGCTGCCCGGTGCGCAGGTCGAGGTGCGGATCGAGATCCAGGTTCGGGTGCCCAAGGGCATTCCGGAGCAGGCACGGCGCGTGGTCGGGGAGAACGCCCGCTCGCTGAAGTTCGACTCGTCGGAGTTCTCATGAGTTGCTCTCCCTCATTCACCCCAGACCCAACTCCTGAATTGAGGTTCAGCAAGTAAGCGCCATGGACTGGAACACGCTTCTCTGCCCTATTCGTATCGCGGACCTGGATGTGGACCCTCCGCCTACGCCAGCGTCGGAGCCCTGGACTGAGTTCGATCGCGACTATGGAAGAGCGGTCTTCTCGTCGCCTGTTCGTCGCCTGCAAGACAAGGCGCAGGTCTTTCCCATGGACCCCACCGATGCTGTCCGCACCCGACTGACGCATTCACTGGAGGTATCGTCGGTTGCTCGCGGTCTCGCTCGCTCAGTTGCACTAACTGAGACTCGGAATGGTCACGCAACGCAACCGCAAGCAAACGCTATTGAGGCGATAGCATCCACGGTTGCCTTGCTCCACGACATAGGTAATCCGCCGTTCGGCCATGCGGGCGAAGGCGCGATACGCAACTGGGTCGAGAAGAACCCAGATGCTCGAAAAGGCATGAGCGACGCCGAGTGGGCCGACTTCAAGCAGTTCGAGGGCAACGCTCAGACTATACGGCTTGTGTCGCGGCTTCAGCATCTCGCTCGGGACGAGGGTCTAAACTTGACCTGCGGCACAATGGCAGCCCTACAGAAGTATGTCCCCTCCGCCTGCCTCGCCGGCAAGGACGGGAGGCACTCTCACAAGAAGCCAGGATTCTTCCAGTCCGAGTCGAATCTTGTGCAATCTGTGCGAGAGCGGACCGGCATCCCGAATGACGGACGCAACCCAATCACATTGCTCATGGAGGCCGCCGACGATATCTGCTTTGCTGTCGTCGACATTGAAGATGGCATCAAGAAAGGTGTGGTCGCCTGGGACCAAATCGCAAATAGCGTATCTCAGGATGCGCTCGGTAAGGACCTTGTTGACTCATCCGCCACATACCTGAAGCAGAAGGCTGATCACTTGGTTGGGAGCGCAAGAGACGAAGCGGTGGCGCAGATATTCCGCGTGCACTTCATAGCGAAGGCTGTAGCGGCATGCGCAAGAGCCTTTACGGAGAACAGGACGGAAATCATGAGCGGGTCGTTCCATCGCGAGCTAGTTGAGGTTTCAACCGTCGCCAAAGTGCTCAAGACATGCAAGGATCTGGCAGCCCAGCGCGTCTACTCCCACCCGGGTATATTGAAGATGGAGCTGATGGGGTGCCGCGTAATCAGCGACCTGATGACCATGTATTGGAAGGGGGCAGTCGAGGCGGATCACGACGGTCCGAAGCGGAGCGACGGAAATGGCATGCCCCGGCGAGCCTTCGCTCTGGTATCCGAGAACTATCGGCGCGTGTTCGCCAAGTCCATTAGCAATGGGGTGTCCAAGTCGTATGCACGCCTCCAGCTCATCACTGATCAAGTCTGCGGCATGACGGACAGCTACGCTTGTCGAGTGCATTCGGAGGTTCTAGGTGGCTAGCGCCGCAGGCATCCGGTCGATGCTCCGCGCTTGGCGTCTTGGGGGCACGCGCGCGTCCGCAGCCCTGTCGGCGGTCCAGGCTGTCCTGGATGGCTGCGGAGAGCGTGGGTTCATCTTGGGAGGGCTGGTCAGGGAGGTGTGGCTGGAGGGTGCCACCGCTACTCCACGCGATATCGACATTGCAATTAGCGCCCGCCGATTGGACGAACTCGTGTCAGCCGGACGAGATCGCGGGTGGCAATTCTGCGGCAGGACTAGCTTTGGGGGAATTCGCGTGCAAGTTATCGGCGTGCAAGTGGACGTTTGGCCAGTGCGAGAAACGTGGGCGTTTCGTAATAGACTAACAGCCGACGCCTCCTTCGAACGCCTACCTCTCACGACGCCTCTAAACATCGAGGCCATTGCGTTTGAGGTGGGCGGAAATGAGACTCTAATCGATGGTGGCTTCATTCAGGCCGTCACTACAGGTGTGCTAGAGGGCAACTTCGACCTCTCTCCTCGACCAGACGCACTGCGCCTACGCGCAGCCCGTGTTGCAAGTCGCCTAGGATTTCGCCTGGGACGAACGCTCTCCGGACCGCCTGAGGACGCAACGCTCAGCCTCAGGGCAACAGCAACATCGGTTCCGACAGCTCAGTGACTCTCCGAGTCCCACCAGAGCCTGCTCCAGGCGACAAAGTTGCCGCGATCCAGACGGAAAGACCTGCAACAGGAGCCAAGCCACATCCGCTACTATGCGATAGTCGACATGCGACTCCCTGTCCTCCTGGGCAGCGGGCACCAAGCCGACGGCCGGGTCTTCCGAGATGAGCGAGACCTATCCGGTGGCTGCGCTCTGGTGAGCGGAGTGCTCCTGCTTGGGGTTCGAGGGATGTGCCGAAGGGCATAGCTCGGTCTCGCGACTGGGCGGCGTCGACGAAGTCTCTCGCTCATCGGAGAACTGCATGGCTACTCGTCTGCGTTCGCCGGACGCGCGCTCGGTCGTCGCGTTGCTGGCTACCCGGGGTCGTTTCGACCTTCTCGCGCTCCGCGCCCTCCCGTCCATCCTGGCCCAGTCGCGGCTGCCCGACCGGATCCTGGTCGTCGTCGACCAGTCCCCCTCGGAACTGCCGGACGACGCCCTGGCCGAGCAGGCCCGCCGACTCCGCGCCCCCTGCCGCGGAAGAGTCCGGCTGACCGTGATGCGCAACCGACGCACCCCAGCTCGCGCGTCAGGCGCGTGGAACACCGGCTTCGACCAACTACACCGCGACATCCGGCAGCCCGACCTCGTGTTCGTCGCGGTTCTCGACGACGACGACGCATGGGAGCCGGACCACCTCGAATGCTGCTTCAGTGCGGCACTCGCTGGCGACCTGAACATGGTGGCGAGCGGCCTGATCCGCCACGAGACGGCAGGCGACCCTGGCCACCGACACTCGATCCCGAGCAAGCTCGACGCGCGGGAGCTGTTCGTGCGTGGCCAGCACATCCAAGGCTCCAACCTGTTCGTCCGCCTGGACCTGCTGCTGCTGGCGGGCGGATTCGACGAACGCCTGCCCAGTTGCACGGATCGCGACCTGTGCCTTCGGCTCGTCGCCCTCGAAGAGCTTCGGTTTGGCTCGACGGACCGGCACACCGTTCACCACTACGCTGACCCGCGGCCGGATCGCCTGTCGACAACGGCTTCGCCCGCCAAGCTGGACGGTCTCACAAGGTTCTTCCGCAAGCACGCGCTGCGGTTCGACGCCGCGACGCGGAGCGAGGCCGAGGTCCGCGCCGCAGAGCGGTTCGGCTGGACTCCTCCGGTCCCGCTACCCGTGCTGGTGCCCATCGCTCCACCGACGGAGCCCGTCGAGAACCTCGATCTGGTCGTCGGCTTCGTCACGGACGCGCTCGTGCCACCCCACGTCCACGGCCTGCTCGACGACCTCGTGCGGCTGCAGGCGCAGCCCGGCATCCGGTTGTCGAAGGTCGTGATCGTCGAGAACGGCCCGCTCCCCAACGGCGCACGACCGTTGCACGAACTCGTCACCAACTACTCGGCTGGCGGCCTGCCGATCGACCTTGTCACGATCGAGCGGCAGCGTGCGGACTGGGAGAGAAGCGCACTGCTCGACGTGCCCGACATGACGCGGAGGCGGCTGCCCATCGCCGCGACGCGGTCGATCCTCAACACCTACGTTGCGCACTCTGCTCTCGCCGTTCCCGGGACTGCGGCTTGGATCCTGGACGACGACAAGCGCCTCAGCATTCGAGTGGACCGTGGCGATGGCACCACGATCGAGCGCACCACGCCCGACGTCGGCACCCTTCTGCAGCTCCGGCAGCAGCAGGTCGACGTGGTGATCGGCCCCGACACGGACGCTGCGCCGCTGCCCTTCGTCGCGACGCTGCGCACGCAGCTTGTCGACCTGGACCTCCTGCTCGGGACGCTCGCCCAACTGCAACCGCAGTCCTCGTGGCCCGACCGCCGCGCGGAGGTCGCAGCCGAACGTGACGCCCTGCGCGACAGCTACTACGACCTGTCGAAGACCACGGAGCACCTGGAGACGCCGCTGCTGCAGCATCCCGCTGACGTCGGGGACGCGGCCAGCATGCTGAGTTGGATGGGCCAGAAGGTCACCCGGCTGCTGGCTGGCGAGCCTGTTTCCCGTCCGCTCGTCGTCCACGCTCGCGACCTGCCCCTCGAAGCCGCGATCGACTCGGTCCAGCGCGGCGGCTCGGCGCTCTTTTTCAACCCGGCCCATCTGCTGCTCTACCCCCAGACACTCGCGCGCTTCGGCGACCAGTTCGTGCGTCGCTCGGACATGCTCGTCTCGCAACTGATGCGCGACCAAGCGGGCTTGCGACTGGTCATGCACCCGTGCGTGGGCGTGCGGCACGACCGCTCCTCGACTCGGCGCGCAACCCTGGCCAGCGAGTCGCTGCTCCAGGACGTGCTGGGCTACGCGCTTTACCGGGCGGAGAACGAGTTGATGCAGGGGCGCACCGCCGAACAGCGTAGGTCCCCGTTGCTCGCATGGACCGACTCGGAGCTGCGCCTCGGCGTGCGCCTCGTGCGCAAGTATCGCGACGAACGGTTGGCCGCGCTGACGTGGAACGCTTGGCGGATCTTCGGCTTGGCAGGCGCGATTCGTTCGGCTGCCCGTCGCATCGCAGCGAACCATCCGGCCTGGGGCGGTGGTGAAGCGCGTGCCGCACTCCAGACCATCGCGAGCGAGATGGACCGACTTCGCAGCGAGTTTCGACCCACGGCGGTGGCCGAGTTCGCCGAGCGCGTTCGGCACAGCACGAGCGATGCGGCGATCCGCGGCGCGTTCGTTTCGATGGATGGCTTGATCGCGGAATACCGCGCGACCCACGCCGGAGTGGCCATCGAGTCTCCGGCCTTCCGGGAGGCTCGCGAGGCTCGGGCAAGGCAGGTGCTACGCGGTGCGCTCGGCAAGTCGCCACTTCGCTTGCTCGGAATGGGCGGCGAAGGCGTCGTCTTCACCGACGAGCGTCGGGTGTTCAAGGTGCTCGACTTGGTGAAGCCCCGCGCCAACCACGACACCGAGGCGACGCTGCGCGCGCTCTCAGGCACGGCCCAGCCCCTCAAGCGCGTCTACCTCCCCGAGCTGGTGACCGTCAATGGCCAGCTCGTCGTGAGCTACCCATTCGAGCCATCCGAGCCCTACACCGGCGGTCATGGTCCCGAGCTGGTCGAGCTTCTGCGCGAGCTGAAGACGCTCGGCGTGGTGTGCAGGAACATGCACCCCAAGAACCTGCGCGTGACCTCGACCGGGCTGCGCCTAA
The DNA here is from genome assembly GCA_019636245.1 of Planctomycetota bacterium. Lineage (GTDB taxonomy): Bacteria > Planctomycetota > UBA1135 > UBA1135 > UBA2386 > JAEUHS01. The sequence goes on from JAHBXX010000014.1 coordinate 102,273, forward strand.
TTGACTACGGCGCGGACATCCGCCCGTTCACAGATGCTGGCTATCGCTCGATGGCGGAACGAGCGTGGCTCTCGTGGCGGTGGCCGCATCGCCCCGACCTCGAAGTGCTGATGCGGCGTGCGCTGCAGGACAAGCGCCTGCCCGAACTCGATGGGTTCGAT
>JAHBXX010000015.1 GCA_019636245.1 Planctomycetota bacterium
ATCTCGTAGTCGAAGTCTCGGTTCTCGCCGCCGCCGAGGAAGACCCTGCCGTCGGGCAGGACCGCGGTCGAGTGGTAGTCGCGTACCGATGGCGTCGGGTTCGGCGGCAGGACCTTCCAACCCCCGCCCTCGAAGAGGACGGGGGCATACACGTGGGTCGGTACGCCGCCCGTACCCCAGCCCGGGCCGAGGTAGTGGTCGCCGCCCAGGACCAGGATGGCGCCGGTCGGCAGGATCACGGCATTGCCGAGCACCCGCCCACCGTCCAGCCCGGATCCGGACGGATGCGTCGAGGGCATGCTCGGCGCCGGCTCCCACCTGCCCGTCCCGCCATGCTGCAGCGTCTCGACCGTTGCTGTCGTCGTCACCATCGAGGGTCCGTAGAAGTGGCCGTCGGCACCGCCGATGCGCATGACGATGTCGTTGGCGCCGCCGAAGTTGGGGAACAGGACGCTGGTCCCGTCGTGGCGCGGAAAGCCCACGTGACCCGGGATTGCCGAGTCGAACCAATTGCTCGTGTAGGCACCCCAGGTCTGGCTACCGCCGCCGGTCACGGTCTGCAGCCCGCCGCGGATCCAGGCGCCCGGATCCGCGGGGTCGAGGGTTGCCCAGCGCGGCGCGTAGCCGGTGAACAGGATCTCGCCCGTCGACAGCAGATGGCAGCGCGGGTACTCCTCGAACCAGTCCTCCTCGACGAGCGGCGGCGACTGCGTGCCGGGGCCGAGCCACAGCGACATCCCGTTGTAGATGTCGGTCGCGAGGTTCGCGCTGGCCAAACTGGCTTCATTCTGGACGATCAGCGCCTCGTAGTCGTTCCACGACGGGTTGTTGCTCGACGTGTCCCACCATGGGTCGTTGTTGTCGTCCCTGCTGCCGCCGATCACGAGCATGAGTTCCTTGTCGTGCGCCAGCGCGCCCGGCCGGTCCATCCGATGGGTCAGCGTTGCCGTCGGATACCAGCGGAAGCGGATCAGGTTCGGCCCCGGTTGCCAGAGCCCCTGGAAGCCTGGGTACATGCTGCCGATGGTGCCAGGATAGGCCGGAACGGGTAAGCGCGGGTTGAAGACATAGGTGGTCCTGGTGCCCGCGTAGAGGTACGGAACCGGCTGCCAACCTGCCGGCGGCGGCTGCGACGGCGCCAACGACGTGCGCCCCCAATCGAAGTCCGTGCCGCCGAGGACCACGAGATCGCCGAACGGCGTCCACGCGTGTCCGGAGCAGAACAGGCCGAAGGCGTCCGTGCCTTGGATGAACGGCGTCGGCGACAAGCTCACCGGCTGGCCGGCGGGAAACTCGACGGGCAACAGGAAGTTGCGGAACCGGAAGGCCTGCGGCCCACCCGGCAACGGGTCGGTCACGGACGGCGCGTCCGACGGATCGATGATCGAGTAGGCCTGGAACGATGTGTACTGGGATGCCTGCGGAGGCGGGCTGCCCGGGTGCCTGCCGAGCACCGGCACCGTGTTCCACACGAGCACCATGCCGCGATAGCGTCCCTTCGGAATCAGCGCCATGTGCACCGCGTTGAACGAACGCCCGCTCGTGCCTGGGGATCTCGGCCAGCCGAACGAAAGCCCGCCGAGCGTGTAGAAGTAGTCGGGCTGGCCGGGCGGAGCCGCTGGCGGAGTCGGTCGAATCGCGCCTTGGACGCCGCCCCACGGCAGGTATGGATTCGACTGGCTGTCGTCGCCCCCGTACGCCTCATTGTGGTTGAACGGTTGGGTCCAGACCCAGTCCTGGGCCGGAGTCGGCGGTGCGGTCAGCGCGTGCGCCGCCGCCGCTGCAAGCGCAACCTCGTGCAGCCGACGGCACGTGCGAAGCGCGCCCTTCCTTCCTTCCTTCCTTCCTTCCTTCCTTCCTTCCTTCCGCGTACGCGCATGGGAACCTCTTCGTGAGAAGGTGGCGGGGAGTCACGCCGGCGTAGCGCATCTCCCCTATCGAGCGAGACGATACCGATGAACCACGATCTGGCCAGCCCCGCACCCCGGATCGCCTCGCCGTGCGCCAACAGCGGGACTGCGGCAGCAGGACCAGCGCCACCCATCCATGCGACAACGCAACACCGGACCGGTCTGCCGGCCGAACACCCGCACCCCGCCAGGGGCAGGAGCGACGGAACCAGCGGTGACGCGCATGCCCCGGCCGGCGGTGAGGGCGATCACCTACCGGCGACGCAGGGGCTGCCGGCCTACGAACCGGGCAGCGGCCCGGGGCGCCCGCTATCCTGCCGCGATGCGCCGCCCGACCTGCGCCCCGACCTGCACGATGCCGAGCCCACTGGGCCGACTGCACCTCACCGTCGACGACCGCGGCCGCCTCGTCCGCATCGACCTGCCCGCCGGCGACCGCACGGCCGACCGGGCCGCCGCGCACCGGCCGGGCGACGGCTGCGACGAGGTCGTGCGGCAGCTCGCAGCCTACTTCGCCGGCGAACGGCGCACGTTCGACCTCGACCTCGCGCCGCAGGGCACCCCGTTCCAGCTGGCCGCGTGGCGGGCCCTCGGCCGCATCCCGTTCGGCGCCACCCGCAGCTACCAGGACCAGGCGGCGGCGATCGGCAACCCGCGCGCCACCCGGGCCATCGGCCGCGCCAACGGCCAGAACCCGCTGCCCATCGTCGTGCCCTGCCACCGCGTGATCGGCAAGGACGGCAGCCTGGTCGGCTTCGGCGGCGGCCTGCCCTGCAAGCAGTGGCTGCTGGCCCACGAGGCCGCGGTGCTGGCGGCCGACCGGCGCCTCGCCCGCGCATGAGGCTGCCGGCGCCATCGCCGCTCGCGGTCCACTGGGACCTCGATCCCGACCTGGTCTTCCTGAACCACGGCAGCTTCGGCGCCTGCCCGCGCGTCGTGCTGCAGCGGCAGCACGAACTGCGCCAGGAACTCGAACGCGAGCCGGTGCGCTTCCTCGCCCGCGAGCTGGAGGGACGGCTCGACGCGGCCCGCCACGCGCTGGCCGAACGGCTCGGCGCCTGCGCCGACGACGTGGCGTTCGTCGCCAACGCCACGACCGGCGTCAACACCGTGCTGCGCTCGCTGGCCTTCGCGCCCGGCGACGAGCTGCTCACCACCGACCACGCCTACAACGCCTGCCGCAACGCGCTCGAGTTCGTGGCGGCCCGGTCGGGCGCTCGCGTGGTCACGGCCACGCTGCGGCTGCCGGCGACCGGGCCGCAGCCGCTGCACGACGCCGTGCTCGCCGCGGTGACGCCGCGCACGCGCCTGTGCCTGCTCGACCACGTGACCAGCGCCACCGGCCTCGTGCTGCCGGTCGCGACCCTGGTGCCGGCGCTGCAGGCCCGCGGCATCGACACGCTGGTCGACGGCGCCCACGCGCCGGGCATGCTGCCGCTGGCGCTCGAGGAGCTCGGCGCCGCCTACTACACCGGCAACTGCCACAAGTGGCTGTGTGCGCCCAAGGGCAGCGCCTTCCTGCACGTGCGCCGCGACCGCCAGCCGGCGATCCGCCCGCTGTCGATCAGCCACGGCGCCAACTCGGAACGCCGCGACCGGACGCGCTTCCGGCTCGAGTTCGACTTCACCGGCACCGACGACCCGACGCCGTTCCTGTGCGTGGAGGCGGCGCTGGCGTTCCTCGACGGCCTGCTGCCGGGCGGCCTGCCGGCGCTGCAGGCGCACAACCACGGCCTCGCGCTGCAGGCGCGGGCCCTGCTCGAACGGCGGCTCGGAGCGGCGCCGCTGGCGCCGGCCGGCCTGCTGGGCGCCCTGGCCAGCGTGGCGCTGCCGCCGACCGACGCGCCACCGGTCGACGGTCGGGACCCGCTGCAGGCGATGCTGTTCGACCGCCACCGCATCGAGGTGCCGGTGATGCGCGGGCCCAAGGCGGCGCCGCGGCTCCTGCGCGTCTCGCCGCAGGCCTACAACTCGCTGGCGCAGTACGAGCACCTCGTCGACCGGCTGTGAGCGCGCCCGCCGCCGTGCACGCCACCATTCGAACGGTCGTTTGAATCGTTCGTTCGCCGGCGCTAGCGTGCGCCCCCCCGATGGCCGCCGCCGACACCCGCGAGACCCTGCTCGACGCCGCCGAGGAGCTGCTCGCCGAGCAGGGCTATGCCGCCACCTCGCTGCGGCAACTGACCGCGCGCGCCGGCGCCAACCTCGCCGCGGTCAACTACCACTTCGGCAGCAAGGAGGCGCTGGCCAAGGCGGTGCTCGAACGCCGCATCGCGCCGATCAACGCCGAACGGCTGCGCCGGCTGGCGGCGATTCCGCCGCGGCGACGACGGGTCGAGGCGATCGTGCGCGCGTTCGTCGAGCCCCCGCTGCGCGGCGGCGCTGGCACCGGCGAGCGCCTGTGCCGGGTGTTCGGCCGCATGAGCGTCGAGCAGCCCCCGTTCCTGCGGGTGTTCCTCGGCCAGCAATTCCGCGGCGTGGCGCGGCGTTTCCACGCCGCGCTGCGGGCGACCCTGCCAGGACACGGCGAGGCCGAGGTCTGGTGGCGCCTGCACTTCACCGTCGGAGCCATGGCCCACGCCCTGCAGAACGCCCACCTGTTCGCCGACTTCACCCACGGCCTGTGCCGCGCCGACGACGTCGACCAGCTGGTCGACCAACTGGTGGCCTTCGCCGCCGGCGGCCTGCGCGCGGCGTCGACGGCCGCGCCGGCGAGGCGCCGCGCATGAGCACCACCGCCGCACGCCGGGCGCGCACGTCGGCGCTGCTGGCGGCGCTCGCCGCCTGCGCCTCGCCGCCGCCGCGCATCGACGACCAGGAACTCGACGTGCCGCTGCCGGCGACGTGGGCCACGGCCGCCGCGCCGGCGCCGGTCGAGCCCCCCGTCGCGCCGGGCGCCGCCTGGTGGAGCGGCTTCGGCGAACCGGCCCTCGACGATCTGGTCGACACGGCGCTGCGCGACAACCGCGATCTGCGCGCGGCGCTGGCCCGGCTCGAAGCCGCCGCCGCCAACCGCACGATCGTCGGCGCCGAGGGGCTGCCGCAGCTCGACGCGGCGTTCGACCCGCAGCGCAGCCGGCGCGTGTTCATCGGCTTCCCGTTCGGCGGCGGCGGCGTGCCGAGCACGACGGTGACGACGATGAGCCTGGCGCTGAACCTGCGCTGGGAGGTCGACCTCTGGGGCCGCGTGCGCGCGGCGGAGAGCGCGGCGATCGGCGAACTGCAGGCGACCGCCGCCGACCTGGCCGGCGCACGGCTGAGCCTGGTCGCCCAGGTCTGCCGGGCCTGGTTCGACGCCGTCGCGGCGGCGCAGCAGCTCGAACTCGCCGACGGCACCGTGGCCGCGCTGCGCGCCACCGCCGACGAGGTGCGCGAGCGGTTCCGCCGGGGCGTGCGCCCGGCGATCGACGTGCACCAGGCGGCCGCCAACGCCGCCGACGCCGAGGCGATCCGGGCCCGACGGCGCGACGAACTGCAGCGCGCCCGCCGGCGGCTCGAGATCCTGGTCGGCCGCTACCCGGCCGGCGCCGCGCTGGCCGCGGCCACGCTGCCGCCCGCGCTGCCGCCGCTGCCGGCCGGGCTGCCGTCGGAACTGCTGCAGCGCCGGCCCGACCTGGTCGCCGCCGAACGCCGCCTCGCCGCCGCCGGCTGCCGCGTCGACAGCGCCCGCGCGGCGCTCTACCCGCGCATCAGCCTGACCGGCAGCGCCGGCACCACCAGCCAGGAGCTCGAGGACCTCGCCGACGACGATTTCCGGGTCTGGAGCCTCGGCGCCAACCTGCTGCAGCCGCTGCTGCGCGGCGGCGCGCTGCGCGCCGCGGTCGAGCGGGCCCAGGCGCTGCGCGCCGAGGCGCTGGCCGCCTACGGCGGCGCCGTGCTGCAGGCGTTCGCCGAGGTCGAACAGGCGCTGGCCAGCGAGGCGCTCTTGGCCGAACGACTCGAGGCCGTGGCCCGCGCCGCCGGCCACGCCCGGCAGGCGCGCGACCTCGCCCGCGAGCGCTGGCAGCTCGGCGTCGCCGACTTCCTGGCCGTCGCCGACGGCCAGCGGCAGGCCTACGTCGCCGAGGCGGCGCGCATCGACGTCGAGCGGCAGCGCATCGACAACCGCATCGATCTGTTCCTGGCCCTCGGCGGCGGCGTGCCCGCGCCCGAGCAGGGAGACCGCCCGTGAACGTGCTCCGTCGCATCCTGCAGGTCCTCCTGCCTCTCGCCGTGCTCGCGCTCGGCGCCGCCCTGGCCGCGCGCATCGCCAACCGGCCGAAGCAGCCGCAGGTGGCGGCGCCGGCCGCCGTCGGCCCGCTGGTGCGCACGGCGATGGCCGAGCGCACCGACCTGCAGCTCGACGTCGAGACGCAGGGCACCGTCGAGCCGTTCCGCACCGTCGCCGTCGGCGCCGAGGTCGCCGGCCGGGTCGTCGCGACCCACCCGGAGCTGCGGCCGGGCGGCCTGGTCGCCAAGGGCGAGGTGCTGGTCGAACTCGATCCCAGCGACCTCGAGCTGACCGTGGCGCAGCGCGAGGCCGCCGTCGCCCGCGCCGAACTGGGGCTGCTGCAGGAACGCGCCGAGGCCGATGCCGCCGTGCGCGCCTGGCGCGAGCTCGAGGGCGAGCGCGCGGCCGAGCCGCTGGTCAGCCGGCAGCCGCAGATCGCCGACGCCGAGAAGGCGCTGGCGGCGGCCCGCGCCGCGCTGGCGCAGAGCCGGCTCGATCTCGCCCGCGCCCGCATCACCGCGCCGGTCGCGGGGCGCGTGCGCAGCGCCGAGGTCGACCTCGGCCAGGTCGTGCGTCCGGGCCAGGCGCTGGCCGTGCTGTTCGACCTCGCCGCCGTCGAGGTGCGGCTGCCGCTGCCGGTGGCGGACGCCGCGTTCGTGGACCTGCCGCTGGCGGGCTCGGCGACGGACGGCTCCGGCCCGACGGTGGTGGTGACCGCCGACTTCGCCGGCCGCCGCCATCAGTGGTCGGGCCGCATCGTGCGCGTCGAGGCCGAGCTGGACCGCCGTTCGCGCCAGCTGACGGCCGTCGCCCGCGTCGACGAGCCGTTCGCCGCCAGCGGCGACCGGCCGCCGCTGCTGGTCGGCATGTTCGTGCAGGCGCGCATCCAGGGCCATCGGCTCGACGACGTGGTCGTGGTGCCACGGGCGGCGCTGCGCGGCGGCGACCACGTCTGGGTCGTCGACGCCGAACGCCGCCTGCGCCGCCGCGAGGTCGAGGTGCTGCGCGCGGAACGCGACCGGATCGTGCTGCGCCGCGGCGTCGAGGCCGGCGAGATCGTCTGCCTGAGCCAGCTCGAGGCGGTGACCGACGGGATGCCGGTGCGCCTCACCGCCGACGACCTGCCGCCGGCCGTCCACCAGCTCGCGCCGAGGTGACCCGATGCACGACGACCCTTCGCTGCCGGCCGACGAACGGCGCGGCTTCTTCGCCTGGTTCGTGCAGAACCACGTCGCCGCCACCCTGGTCGCGCTGTCCTTCGTCGTCGCCGGCATCACCGCGCTGCTCACCGGCCGCGTGCGCCGCGAGGTGTTCCCGGAGATCGCGCCCAACATCGTCACCGTGCAGGTCGTCTACCCGGGCGCCGCCCCCGCCGAGGTCGAGCAGGGCGTGTGCCTGCGCATCGAGGAGGCGGTCGAGGGCGTCACCGGCGTCGACAAGGTCTCGTCGAGCGCCAACGAGGGCGTCGGGCTCGTCGTCGTCGAGACGCTGCAGGACGCCGACATCGATCGCGTGCTCGACGACGTGCGCAACCGGGTCGACTCGATCACCAACTTCCCGGCGCAGATCGAGAAGCCGATCGTGTCGCGGCTGGTCGTGCGCAAGGAGGTGATCAACGTCTCGATCTACGGCGACGCCGACGAGGCGGTGCTGAAGCGGCTCGCCGAGGCGGCGCGCGAGGAACTCGGCGCCCTGGCCGAAGTGTCGCAGGTCGAACTGTCCGCCGTGCGCCCGTACGAGATCTCGATCGAGCTCGGCGAGGCGGAGATGCGGCGGCACGGACTGACCTTCGACGACGTGGCGCTGGCGGTGCGCCGCGGCAGCCTCGACCTCTCCGCCGGCGCGATCAAGGCCGACGACGGTCAGACGCTGCTGCGCGTGCAGGGCCAGGCCTACCGCGGCGAGGAGTTCGCCGAGCTGGTGCTGCTGACCCGGCCCGACGGCACCCGGGTGCGCCTCGGCGACGTCGCGCGGGTCGTCGACGGCTTCGCCGACGACGACCTGATGGCCCGCTTCGACGGCAAGCCGGCGGCGCTGGTCAAGGTGTTCCGCGTCGGCGAGCAGGACGCGATCGCGATCACCGAGGCGGTGCGCCGCTGGGTCGACGCGGCGGCGCCGCGCCTGCTGCCGCCCGGCGTGCGGATGACGACCTGGCGCGACGAGTCGGTGATCCTGAAGGGCCGCATCGAGCTCTTGGGCCGCAACGCCATGCAGGGCCTGCTGCTGGTGTTCGTCATCCTGGCGCTGTTCCTCGAGCTGCGGGTCGCCCTCTGGGTGGCGGTCGGCATCCCGGTGGCCTTCCTCGGCGCCACGGCGCTGATGCCCACCTTCGGCGTGTCGATCAACATGATCTCGCTGTTCGCGTTCCTGCTGGTGCTCGGCATCGTCGTCGACGACGCGATCGTGGTCGGCGAGAACATCGTGCGGCACCGGCGCAACGGCGCCTCGCCGACGCTGGCTTCGCTGCGCGGCAGCCGCGAGGTGCGCGCGCCGGTGTTCGCCGCCGTAGCGACCACGGTCGCCGCGTTCCTGCCGATGCTGCTTTCGGTGCCGGGCGCCGATGCGCAGGTCTGGCGCGTGATCCCGTCGATCGTGCTGCCGGTGCTGGCGATCAGCCTGATCGAGTCGCAGCTCTGCCTGCCGGCGCACCTGGGGATGCTGCGCGCCGATGCCGCCGATCGGCGGCGCGGCGCCGTCGTGCGCGCCTTCACCGCGCTGCAGCGCGGCTTCCAACGGGCGCTCGACGCCTTCGTGCGGCGCGTCTACCAGCCATCGCTCGAACTCTGCCTGCGCTGGCGCTACGCGACGATCGCCACCGCGATCGCGGTGCTGATGCTGACGTTCGCCAGCACGGCCGCGGGCTTCCCGCGGTTCGTCTTCTTCCCCAACGTCGACGGCGACAACATCGTCGTCTCGCTGACGCTGCCGCAGGGCACGCCGCTCGAGGTGACCGCGGCCGCCCTGGCGCGCATCGAGGCCGCGGCCCAGACCGTCTGCGCCGAGGTCGACGCGGAGCGGCCGGCCGAGGCGCCGGTGCTGCAGCACATGCTGGCCACCGTCGGCGCGCAACCCTACGCCGTCGAGCAGGCGCGCAACGGCGGCCAGCGCGACGCCCAGTTCCAGTCGGGCTCGCACCTCGCCGAGCTCAACGTGCAGCTGCAGTCGTCGGAACGCCGCGAGATCGCGTCGACGACCATCCTCAGCCGGCTGCGCGAGCGCATCGGCGCCATACCGGACGCCGTCGACCTGCAGTTCACGACCTCGTTCTTCAGCACCGGCAAGGACATCGACGTCGAGCTCTACCACGCCGACATGGACCGGCTGCGCGCGGCCGTGCGCGACCTCGAGCTGGAGCTGCGGTCGATGCCCGACGTCAAGGACGTCAGCAACTCGTTCCGCCTCGGCAAGCCGCAGCTCGAACTCGCCATCCGCGCCAGCGCGGAGCCGCTGGGTCTCGACCAGCGGGCCCTGGCGCAGCAGGTGCGGCAGGCGTTCTACGGCGAGGAGGCCCAGCGCGTGCAGCGCGGCCGTGACGACGTCAAGGTCATGGTGCGCTACCCCGAGTCCGACCGGCGCTCGCTGCGCGACCTCGACGCGATGCGCATCCGCACCCCGGACGGCGACGAGGTGCCGCTGCAGGAGGTGGCGACGGCGCGGACCGGCCACGCCTTCTCCAGCATCCAGCGGGTCAACCGCAAGCGCGTCCTGCGCGTCAGCGGCGAGGTCGACGAGGACGATCCCGATGCCAGCGCCGAGGCGATCAACACCCGGCTGCGCACCACCGTGCTGCCGGCGCTGGTCGACCGCCATCCGGGGCTGACCTGGGCGTTCGAGGGCGACCAGAAGAAGAAGAACGAGCTGCTGCTGTCGCTCGCCGGCGGCTTCGCGGTGGCGCTGTTCGCGATCTACGCGCTGATGGCGATCCCGCTGCGGTCGTTCCTGCAGCCGCTCCTGATCATGACCGCGATCCCGTTCGGCATCGCCGGGGCGATCGGCGGCCACATGCTGACCGGCTACGACCTGAGCATCCTGTCGCTGTTCGGCGCCATCGCCCTCGCCGGCGTCGTGGTCAACGACAACATCGTGCTGGTCGACTGGGTCAACCAGCGCCGCGACGCCCACGACACGCTGCTGGACGCGGTGCGCACGGCCGGCGCGGCGCGTTTCCGGCCGATCCTGCTGACCTCGCTGACCACGTTCGGCGGCCTGACGCCGCTGCTGCTCGAGCGCAGCGTGCAGGCCCGCTTCCTGGTGCCGATGGGCATCTCGCTGGGGTTCGGGGTGATGTTCGCCACCCTCATCAGCCTCGTGCTGGTGCCCGCGCTCTACCTCGCGCTCGACGACGGCAAGCGGGCCGCCGCGGCGGTCTGGCGGGCCGTGCTGCGCCTGTACCGCTGACCGGTCCGGCGCGACGGCCAACTGGCGCTGCCATCGGGGGTGCGGCGGGGTTCCACCGGCTCGTCAAGCGGCCGCGAGCCGACCGCCGATGGAGCCACGCACATGGGAACGCGCGCAGCGATGCATCGGCCGGCATGGCGCCGGCGGCTCCTGGTCTGGCCGCTGTGCGCCGCCGCCGCCGCGGCCCAGGATCCTGGTCAGGCGCCCGCGCCGCTGCCGCCGGCCGATCTGCGCGCCGGCACCCTGGTCCAGTTGGCGTCGCACCTCTCGCCCGAGCGACCGCGGCCGCAGCGGGCCGATGCGCCGCGCCCCCCCTACCGCATCGGCCTGCTGGGGCAGGACGACGTCACCGCCGCGGCCCAGCGCCTGCTGCCGGGACGCGCCGTCGGCGACGCCAAGACCGCCGTCGTCGTCGTCGAGTCCTTGACGGCCATCGAGGGCCGCGCCGCCGAGGCCTGCGACCTGCTCTACGTGGCGGGCTCGATCGACGACAAGGTGCTGGCCCGCGTGGTCGCCGTGCACGCGGAGCGGCCGATGCCGATCGTCTGCGAACGGCCGGGCTTCGCCGCCGCCGGCGGCTCGGTGCAGCTGTTCGCCGACGGCGCCGACCTGCGCTTCGAGGTCAATGCCGCGGCACTGAAGAAGCAGGGCATCAAGGCGAGCCTCCACCTGCGCAAGCTGTCGCGTCCGGGGCCGACCCGATGAGGCGCGCCCGCATACCGCTCGCCCGACGGCTCGGCGGCCTCTGCACGCTGCTGACCGCGGTCGCCGTTGGTCTCGTCGGCGCCCACACCTACCGCCGCGAGACCGCGGTGATGGCCGAGGCCACGCTCCGGGACCTGCAGACCCTGGCGCGCATGGTCGGGGTGAACGTGCGCAGCGGGCTCGAGTTCGGCGCGCGCGAAGCCGTCGACGAGTTCCTGCGCACGGCCGTCGCGACCCTCGACCTGCAGGCCGCTGCCGTGGTCGAACGCGGTCTGGTCGTCGCCGCCGGCGGCGATCCGACCCTCGTGCCGCTGGCCCCGCTCGCGGCTCCCGGCCCGATCGGCGAGGACTGGGTCGGGTTCGCGCCGCTGGTCTACCAGGACGCCAGCGGCGCCACCCGGCAGGCGCAGGTCGTGGTGCGCACGTCGGGCGCCCCGCTGCAGCAGCGGCTGCACGACTACCTGCACGGCTTCGCCTGGGCGACGTTGACCGTGCTGGTCGGGCTCGGCGTCGCCGCCCAGTGGCTGCTGCGCCGCCTGCTGCGCCCGATCGCCGCCCTGGTCCGCACGACCGACCGCGTCCGGCGCACGGAGGACTACTCGCTGCGCGCCGAGGCGGCCGCGAACGACGAGATCGGCGACCTGGTGCAGGCGTGGAACGCCATGCTGGCGGCGATCCAGGACCGCGACACCCACCTGGGCTCGATCGCCCAGGACCTCGAGCGGCAGGTCGCCGAGCGGACCGCGGAGCTGACGCGCGCGCTGGCCGCCGCCGAACTGGCGACGAAGTCGAAGTCGACCTTCGTCGCCAACATCAGCCACGAGATCCGGACCCCCTTGAACGCGATCCTCGGCATGGCGGAGCTGGCGGCCGAGACCGACGACCCCGGCGAGCTGCGCGAGTACCTCGCCGTGATCCGCAGCGCCGGCACGAGCCTGCTCGGCATCCTCAGCGACGTGCTCGACCTGGCGAAGATCGAGTCGGGACGGTTCGAGCTGTCGCCGGTGCCGACGGATGTCGAGACGCTGGTGCTGGAGGCGCTGCGGCCGCTGTTCGCCCGCATCCACAACGGCGACGTCGACCTCGTGTTCGAGCTGGGCGCCGAGGTCGCCGCGGGCTACCGGCTCGACGACGTGCGCTGCCGACAGATCCTCACCAACCTGGTCGGCAACGCGATCAAGTTCACCGAACGCGGCGCCGTGCGCGTGCGCCTCGACCGCATCGCCGACCGCGGCCAGGTGCACCTGCTGGAACTGGTCGTGGAGGACACCGGCGTCGGCATCCCGCCGGACCGGCTCGAGGCGGTGTTCCAGCCGTTCACGCAGGCGGACAACACGATCACGCGGCGGTTCGCCGGCACCGGCCTCGGCCTGTCGATCACCGATCGCCTGACCCGCCTCATGGGCGGCGAGATCTCGGTGCAGAGCACGGTGGGCGTCGGCACCACGTTCCGCGTGCGGCTGCCGCTCGAGGTGTGCGCGAGTCCGTCGCCGCCGGTGGCGCCACCGCCCGCAGGCACCCGCCTCCGGCTGCTCACCGCCTCGGGTTCGACGCGCGACTCGCTGGCGGCGATCGCCCGGCGCCTGGGCGTCGAACTGCTGCCGCTGGCCGACCTCGACCAGCTGGCCGCCGCGGGCCCGTTGCCGCCGCACGACGTCGTGCTCGTCGACGATCGCGACGCCGGACCCGACGCCGGGCTGGCGGCCATGCTGCCGGTCGGCGGGCGCGGCACCCGGCCGGTGCTGCTGTTGACGTCCTTCCAGGACCTGCCGCGGGCGGCGGCGCGCTGCCGTGCGCACCAACTGGCCGGCTACCTGCCCCGGCCGGTCTCCGGCCGCGAACTGGCGACCCGCCTGCAGGCCATCCTGGGCGTCGGCGCCGGCCAGGGCCCCGCGCCCGCGCCTGCGGCTCCGGGTGCTGACCGGACGCCCGGCCTGCGCATCCTCGTCGCCGAGGACAATCCGATGAACCAGAAGGTCATCGAGCGCCTGCTCCAGCGCGACGGCCACACGGTCACCCTGGCGGCGGACGGCCGCGCCTGCTGCGACCTGTTCGCGGACGGCGGATTCGACCTCGTGCTGATGGACGTGCAGATGCCGGCGATGAGCGGCCTCGAGGCGACCCGCCGCATCCGCGAACGCGAGGCCGCGACGGGGTGCCGCGTGCCGATCGTCGCCCTGACGGCGAACACCACCCCGGAGGATCGCGAAGCCTGCCTGCAGGCCGGCATGGACGACGTGCTGCCGAAGCCGGTGCCGGTGCCGCGACTGCGCGCGCTGCTGGCCCGGTTCCGCAGCGGCGACGAAGGCGGATGAGGCCGGCGCGCGGCCGGCGTATGCTGCGCCGATGCGCGTCCGCTCCGTCCCCGCCGCCGCGTTCCTGGCCGCCGCCGTGCTCGCCGGCGCCGTTGCGGCACAGACTCCGCCGCACAACGGCCCCCGCCCCGTCGATCCCGGCTGGTATGCGCTGACCGGCGCGCGCCTCGTCGTCGCGGCGGCGAACGAGGCGGAGGGCTTCCACCTGGTCCTGCGCGGCGGCCGCATCGCCGCGATCGCGCGCGGCGCGCCGCCCGCCGGCGCCACGGTGGTCGACTGCAGCGGCCTCTGGATCTACCCGGGCCTGATCGATCCGTTCGTGCCGACCGACGTGCCGGCGCTGGCGGCCGACGCCACCGACCAGCATTGGCACCCGATGATCCAGCCGCAGCGCAACGCGCTCGACGGCGCGCTGGTGCCGGCGGCCGAACGCGCGGCGCTGCGGCGCCTCGGCTTCACCACGGTCGGCTGCGCGCCCAGCGGCGGCATCCTCAAGGGCACCAGCTGCGTGGTGCAGCTCGACGAACCGACCCCGACCGAGCCGGTGCGCGTGCTGCGCCGCGCCGCCGCCCAGGTCGCCAGCCTGCAGACGCGGCGCGGCGGCCATCCGGACAGCGAGATGGGCGCCATCGCGCTGTTGCGCCAGACGCTCGCCGACGCGATCTGGTACCAGCGCTGCCAGGCCACGCCCGGCGTGACGGCGCGGCCGTCGGCGGCCCTGCAGGCGCTGGCCGCGGAACCGCGGCTGCCGCTGTGGTTCGACGTGCAGGACGAACTGCAGGCGCTGCGCGCCGTGCGCGTCGGCCGCGAGTTCGAACGCAGCGTGGTCCTGGTCGGCAATGGCATGGAGTTCCGACGGCTGGCGGCGCTGGCGGCGGCCCGGGTGCCGATCGTCGTGCCCCTGCACCTGCCCGACGCGCCGGACGTCACGACGGCGGCGGCGGCCGAACGCGTGTCCCTGCGGCAGCTGCAGTCCTGGGAGCAGGCGCCGACCAACAGCCGGCGGCTGCTCGACGCCGGCGTCGAGATCGCCTGGACGACGGCGCGACTGCGCGACCGCAAGGACTTCTTCGCCCGCGTGCGCGACGCGATGCGCTGCGGCGTGACCGCCGACGATGCGCTGCTGGCGCTGACCACCCGGCCCGCCGGCCTGCTGGGCATCGGCGACCAGGCCGGCTCGATCGAGCGCGGCAAGCTGGCCAACCTCGTCGTCGCCACGGGGCCGCTGTTCGACGAGGGCACCGAGATCCGCGACGTCTGGGTCGGCGGCGTCCGCCACGTCGTGACGCCGCCCAAGGACCGCGGCCTCGACGGCACCTGGCAGTGGACCGCGGGCTGGCCGGGCGCGGCGGGCGCCGCCGCGCTGCTGTCGATCGCCGGCGACAGGATCGGCTGCAAGGTCGGCACCGACGCACTCGAGGTCACGGCCGTGGAACGCGAGCCCGACGCCGTCGCGTTCCGGCTCGCCGGCGCAGCACTGGGCGACGACGCCGCGCACTGGCTGCGGCTCCACCGCGAGGGCGAGGAGCTGGCGGGCACGCGCATGGCCCCCGACGGCAGCTCGCACGCCGTACGCGCGGGCCGCCAGCCGGCCGCTCCGGACGAACCCGGCCGCAAGCGCGGCGACCGCGCCGAACGCACGCCGCCTGTGCCGGCGCGCGGCCCCCTGCCGACGCCGCTCGGCGGCTACGGCTTCGTCGAGCCGCCGGCGCGGCGCGATTTCGTGGTCTTCGGCGCCACGCTGTGGACGGGCGAGGCCGCCGGCATCGTGCCCCGGGGCGCGGTCCTGGTGCGCAACGGCCGCATCGCCTTCGTCGGCCCGATCGAGGCGCTGCCGACCCTGCCCGGCGGCGCCGACGACCTCGTCGTCGTCGACGGCACCGGCAAGCACCTGACGCCCGGTCTGATCGACTGCCATTCGCACACCGGCATCTCGCGCGGGGTCAACGAGAGCGGCGAGGCGGTGACCGCCGAGGTGCGCATCGAGGACGTGATCGATCCCGACGACGTCAACTGGTACCGCCAGCTCGCCGGCGGCGTGACGACGGTCAACCAGCTGCACGGGTCCGCGAACGCGATCGGCGGCCAGAGCTGCACCACGAAGGTCCGCTACGGCGTGCTGCACCCGGACGAAATGCGCCTGCAGGGCGCGCCGCCGGGCATCAAGTGGGCGTTGGGCGAGAACCCGCGCCGCGCCAACTCGAGCGGCACCAACACGCGTTATCCCAACACCCGCATGGGCGTCGAGGCCCTGCTGCGCGATCGCCTCGCCGCCGCCGCCGCCTACCGGCGCGAACACGCCGCCTACGAGACGCTGTCGCCGGCCGAGCGCGCGCGTCGGCTGCCGCCGCGCCGCGACCTCGAGCTCGAGGCCCTCGCCGAGGTGTTGGCCGGCAGCCGTCGCATCCACTGCCACAGCTACCGGCAGGACGAGATCTTCATGCTCTGCAACCTCGCGCTCGAGCACGGCATCCGCATCGGCACGTTCCAGCACGTGCTGGAGGGCTACAAGGTCGCCGACGCGATCGCCGCCGCCGCGGTCGGAGCCTCGTCGTTCAGCGACTGGTGGGCCTACAAGTTCGAGGTCTACGACGCGATCCCCGACAACGGCGCCCTGCTGCACGCGGCCGGCGTCTGCGTGTCGTTCAACAGCGACAGCAACGAGCACGCGCGGCGGCTCAACACCGAGGCCGGCAAGGCGGTCAAGTACGGCGGCGTGCCGCCGGCGGAGGCGCTGTGCTTCGTGACCCGCAACCCGGCGATCCAGCTCGGCATCGCCGACCGCACCGGCACGCTCGCGGTCGGCAAGGACGCCGACCTGGCGCTGTGGTCGGACGACCCGCTCGGCTACGCCGCCCGCTGCGAGGCGACCTGGGTCGACGGCCGGCTGCTGTTCTCGCTGGCGAACGACCGGGCGCTGCGCGAGGGCATCGCGGCGGAGCGCCAGCGGCTGCTGCAGCTCGCGGCCGCGGCGCCGAAGGGCCGCACGGCGCGCGAGGGCGACCCGAAGGACGCCTACTGGGCGGCCGAGGACCAGCGCCAGGACTACTGCTGCCGCGACTGCGAGGGAGGAAGGTGATGGAACGCTCGACTGCCTGGATCCTGGCCGGCGCCGCGGCCGGCGCGCTGTCGGGCCTGCTGCCGGCGCAGGACCTGCTGGCGAAGGCGCCGCCGCAGTCGCAGCCGGTGCTGCTGCGCAACGCCGTGCTGCACACGATCGACGGCGGCGTCGTGCTCGGGGGGTCGCTGTGGTTCGAGGCCGGCGAGATCAAGCAGGTGCTGCCCGCCGGCAGCGCGCCGTCCCTGCCGCCCGGCCGCGAGCCCCTGGTGCTGGACCTCGGCGGCAAGCACGTGTTCCCCGGGCTGGTGTCGGCGTGCACGACCCTGGGCCTGGTCGAGATCGGCGCGGTGCGCCCGACCAACGACCTCGACGAGGTCGGCGACCTGACGCCCGAGGCCATCGCCGCCGTGGCGCTGAACCCCGACACGACGGCGATCCCGGTCGCGCGCAGCAACGGCGTGCTGACGGCGGCGGTGTTCCCGAGCGGCGGCCTGCTGCCCGGCCGCGCCTCGGTGATCCGCCTCGACGGCTGGACGAACGCCGACCTGACCGTGCGCGCCGGCGCCGGGCCGGTCGTGGCCTGGCCGAGCGACGCCGCGGGACGCCGCGGCCGCCGCCCCCCGGACCGCGGCGCCGAGACCGGCGAGGACGAGCGCGGCGAGCGCGGCGCGAAGAAGGCCAGGCAGCGCATCGACGACGCATTCGCCGCCGCCCGCGCCTGGCTCGACGCCCGCACCGCCGACCCGGAGGTGCCGCTCGACGTGCGCCACGAGGCGCTGATCGACGCGCTGCGCGGCGAGGTGCCGGTGTTCCTGCTCGCGGACGATCTCGAGCAGATCGAGTCGGCCGTGCGCTGGGCGTCGTCGCGCCAGCTGCGGGCCGTCGTCGTCGGCGGCCGGGACGCCGCCCAGTGCGCCGACCTGCTGCGCGAGCGGCGCGTGCCGGTGATCCTGCAGGGGGTGCACCGGCTGCCGCGGCGCGACGACAGCGCCTACGACGAGCCGTTCACGCTGCCCGCGCGCCTGGCCGCCCTCGGCGTGTCGTTCTGCATCGCCACCGGCTCCGACTTCAGCAACGACCGCAACCTGCCCTACCACGCCGCGACCGCCGCCGCCTTCGGTCTCGACCGGAATCGGGCGCTGGCCGCGATCACGCGCGATGCCGCCGAGATCCTCGGCGTCGGCGACCGTCTCGGCAGCCTGGCCGCCGGCAAGGAGGCGACTTTGTTCGTCGCCACCGGCCACCCGTTCGAACTGACGACGCAGATCGAGCTCGCGTTCGTCCAGGGGCGCCAGGTCGACCTGCGCAACAAGCAGACGGAGCTGGCGCGCAAGTACCGCGAGCGTTACCGGCAGCTGCGCGAACGCTGAGCGAGCGCCAGCAGGCCCGGCACGCCGGGCAGGAGGCGCGCGGCGCCGGCGGCCCGGAGCCGTGCGGCGTGGGCCTCGGCGCCGGGTCCGCGCGGTTCGACGGCCAGCGGTACGACGCCGGCGGCGCGCGCCGCCTGCACGTCGACCGGGTTGTCGCCCAGCAGCCAGGCCGAAGCCGCCCCGAGGCGCTGCAACGCCAGCCGGACGGGCGCCGGACTCGGCTTGCCCGGGCCGTCCTCGGCGGCGACCACGGCGCGCAGGTGGGGCGCGAACCCGTGCCGCTGCAGCACCGACTCGGCGAGGCGCCGCGGGCAGCTGGTGACGACGCCCAGCGGCCACGACGCCGACAGCGCGGCGAGGTCGGCCGGTCGGGCAATCGGCGTGCGCGCCTCGAGGTCGGCGAGCACGCCGTCGAGGTCGAACAGCAGCGCCGCCGGCGCCGCGGCCGCATCCAGCGCGCCGACGAGCCGGGCGAAAGCCGACGGAGCAGCAGGCAAGGTGATGCGCAGACCGCCGGCGGTCGCGCGCACGGCGATGCCGAGGCCGGCCAGCGCGTCGTGCAGCCACTCGGGATCGCCGCCGCGGACGAACACGAAGTTGCCCGCCGACGGCAGCGGCTCGAGCCCCAGGCGGCGCAGGTGCCGCGCCAGCGCGTCCCGTTCGCGGGCGACGTCCTGCACGTAGGCGGCGACCTCGCCGCCGCCGTGCTCGAGACGGTGCAGCGCCATGGCCCGGGCGACGGTGCCGCAGGTGAACGGACTGCCGACGCGGCGCAGCCACGGCACGACCGCCGGCGGCGCGATCGCGTAGCCGACGCGCAGGCCGGCGAGGCCGAACGCCTTGCTGAAGGTGCGCACGACGACGGCGTTCGGCAACCCGAGCGCCGCCGTCGTCAGGTCCTCGCCGCCGAACTCGGCGTAGGCGGCGTCGACGAGCACGACGGCGTGCGGCGCGGCGCGGCCGACGGCGAGCAGGTCGTCGACGGTGGCAACCAGTCCGGTCGGGTTGTTCGGCGACACGATCGCGACCAACGCCACCGCCGGCGACATGGCGGCCAGCACCTGGTCGCGGGGCCACGCCCCTTGCGTCCACGGCGGCGAGACGAGCGTCGCGCCCGCGAGCGCGGCGTAGCGCTCCAGCATCTCGAAGGTCGGCGCGGGCACGATCGCCGCGCGACCCGGCTCGAGCACGGCCCGGCACAGGCGATCGAGCACGTCGTCGGCGCCGGCGCCGAGGAACACCCGGTCCGGCGTCGTGCCATGGCGGCGCGCCAGCGCCTGCTCGAGGGCATCACCCTGCGGGTAGGACCGCAGCAGCTCCTCCGCGAGCGGCAGCGCCGCCGCGAAGTCCGCCGACGGCGCCCGCCCCTGGTTGCCGTCGAGGCGCAGGTCGACCGCCGGCGGCGGCGGCGGCGGGATGCCCGCGGCCGAGGCGGGCACGCGGCTCGAGGGGCGCAGCTCGACCATGGCAAGCCTTCAGCGTCCCTGCGTCGTCCGGCTGCCCAGGTGCTGCCAGATCGCCTCGAACTGCGCCGCGGCATCGCCGCGCAGGACCTCGGTCAGGCTGGTGCGCCCCTTCGCATCCGCGTAGCGCGGCATGCGCGACTCCGCGTCGAGCCGCGTCGGGTCGCGCAGCCAGCGCGTGTAGTACTCGTGGCGCAGCCGCTGGCGCGCGGTCAGCAGTTCGATCCCCGCCCGCTCGAACACCTGCACCGCCGGCTGTTCGCCGACCGCGTGGCACTGCACGCAGCCGAAACCCCTGCCCATCGCCAGCAGCCGTTCGCCGTGCAGCGCGAGCTGCGCGTCCGCCGGCACCGGCGGCTCGTCGCCGGCGCCATGGCCGTGGCGTCTGACCAGCCCCGAAGCGATGCCCGCCCCGTGCAGGTCGAACGCCGGCATGCGTGCCGTGAGCCACGGCCGCGGCGACGGCAAGCGCCCGCGCACGAAGCCCTCGAGCCAGCTCGGCTGCAGCTTGGCGCCGACCCAGGTCAGCGACGGGATGCCCTGGGCGACCGGGTCCTGCTGCGGCGGCAGCGGCTCGGCCGCCGCCGTCGCCGTGGCCCAACGCGCCCACAGCGACGGCGTGCCGTCGAGCGCGTGGCAGGCGGTGCAGCGCTGTGCCTCGAGCTGGCGCGCGGCGAAGTCCGACGGCGACCGGCGCCACGGCGCGGCCCCGGCGAACGGCAGGAACGCGCGCAGCGCCGCGCGTTCGACCGGCTCGAGGCCGTGGTCGGGCGCGCGCGCGTGGCCGCCCTCGGCCAGACAGCCGCGGGCCGGGTCCAGGTTGGCCAACTGCGGCGCGCGCGGCGCGCCGAGCGGCGTGTCGACGGCATGGCAGTCGATGCACCCCGACCGCTGCACCAGGCTGCGGCCGCGCCGCGCGTCGCCGCGCGAGACCGGCAACGGCTCGGCGGACGACGCGGCGCGCAGCAGGTGGGCTGCCAGCGCCAACGCGTCCTCCCGCGACAGGCGGAAATCGGGCATGCGGGCGTGCGGGTGGTCGCGCTGCGGCGCCTGCAGGTAGGCGACCAGCGCCGCGGGCTGCCACTTCGCGGCGACGAAGCCGAGCGGCAGCCGGGCCGCCAGGGCGCCCGGCATCGACTGCCGGTCCGGTTCCTCGTGGCAGGCGACGCAGCCGAGCTCGCGGAAGCGGCTGCCGCCCGCCGCCGCCTGGTCGTCGGTGAACTCGGGAGCCGTCGGCGGCGATCCGCTGCCGGCCAGCCACGCCGCGACGTCGTCGGCATCGCCGTCGCGTTCGAAGCGGAACCGCGGCATCGAGGCGTCGGCGCGGAAGCGGCGCGGGTCGCGCAGCCACGCCGCCAGCCAGTCCTGCCGCACCCGGGCGCCGATCGCCCGCAGGTCGGGTCCGGCTGCGTCGAGTTCCGCAAACGCCGACTCGCCGAGGCGCTGCGGCTCCGGGTCGTGACAGCGCGCGCACTGCCGGGCGGCGAACAGGGCGTGGCCATGGCGGCGGCTCTCGCCGGCCTGCAAGGCGGCGTCCACGGGCACCGTGAGCGACTCCGGGGCGATCGGCTCGAAGCCGAACTCGTCGCCGGCCCAGCTGAGCCGGACCTCGCCGTCCCCCACCGCCGCGCTGTCGAACACCAGCTGCAGGCGGTTGGGGCCCTTGTCGAGCCGCACGGCGGCGGCGGTCTCCAGGGGACGGCCGGGCCGCAAGGCGCCGTCGAGCACCTTGTGGCCGTTGACCGACAGCTCGGCGCGGCCGCGCCCTTCGAGGCGGAACCGCCGGCGGTCGCGCAGCGCCAGTTCGACCTCGGCCGTGAGCGTCGCCCGGAACAGGCCGGGCGACAGGAACGGCGACGGGGTCTCGTCGCGTTCGACCGCGACGGCGAACGCCGGCCAGAGGCGCACGTCCGCTTCGGCGGCGCCGCCGGCGCCGCGATGGCGCTCGAGCGCGACCCGGACCCCGCGCACACGCTCGAGCGGCGCATCCGCCGCCTGCGCGGGCAGGGGCAGCGACGCCGCCAGCACGCCGCACCACATGGCCGTCACGCGCCGGAGCACGTCAGCGCTCCGTCGGCGCATCCGACGCCGGGGCGAGCGCATGGATCGTGTGGTGCAGTTCGCCCTTCTGCTGCCGGCCATCGGCGGCATCGACGTTCCAGGTGATCCGCATCTGGTGCACGGGCCGCATGCCGTCGATGCGCAAGGACACGGTGCGGCGATCCGCCGACAGCTGTGCGCCGGTGACCACGAGCGGGTCACGGTTCGGCTTGCCGCGCTCCACCTCGCGCTCCGGGTGCAACACCGACACCTCGGGCGAACCGTAGTCCGACGAGTAGCGGTAGTTCCAGATCTCGACGCCGTAGCTGTCGGGATCGGTCGCGGTCGCGACGTCGAGCGGTTCGGCGAACGTCAGCTGCACGCCGCTGGCGCTCGTGCGCAGCGCCGTCGGCAGGCCGAGCGGCGCCGACGTGCGGCGCACGCGGTGGAACCCGCCTTCGCGGGCGGCGCTGGTCTGCCAGCCCTGCAGGCCGATGACGTAGAGCTGGCCGTCGTGCGGGGCGAACCGACCGCGCATGCAGCTCGACGAGAACTCGGCCGGCAGCCGTACGACGCCGCCCTGGACCTGGCCAGCGACCTGCTCCATCAGCACCAGGTAGACGGAGCAGGTGCCGTACGAAAGGTGCAGCAGACGGCCGTCGAGGTCCGCCCAGGCGCGCCCCGTGACCCAGACCTGGCCTCCGCTCGAGTTGTCGACCTCCATCGGCATCCAGCACAGCGGCAGGTCGGGCTGCGCCGGCACCGGCGTGCGGTGCGCCGTCGGCGCGACGCCGCCGTAGAAGCCGGGCGCCGCGATCCAGTTGAGCCGGCAGCGCGGCATGTAGGTGCCTTCGTTGTCGCCGCAGGTGATGACGCCCGCGGCCGACACGCCGATGCCGTTCGGCGCCCGCAGGCCGGTGGCGATCGTCTCGAGCCGGGTGCCGTCGCGGGCCAGCTTCAGGATCGTGCCGTGGTGCGGCACGATCCTGGTGAAGCCGCGGCCGCCCGGCTTCACCGGCGCGCCCTTGCTGAAGTAGAAGTTGCCGTCGCCGTCGGTCTGCAGGTCGAACGCGAACTCGTGGAACGAGTCGGTGACCAGCACGTCGTTGTTGAAGCACTCGTGGTGGTCGGCCTCTCCATCGCCGTTGCGGTCGTGCAGGCGCGTGATGCCATCGCGGCCGTGCACGTGGACGACGTCGTCGACGATGCGGAGCCCGAGCGGATCGAACAGGCCGGTGGCGAAGCGGCGCCACTCCAGGCGGCCGAGGTCGTCGTCGAGCCCCGCGACGATCCAGACGTCGCCGTTCCAGGTCGACACGGCGGCGCGCCCGTCGGCGAAGAAGTCGAACGCCGCGGTGCGCATGCGCGAGTGGAACGGGTTGTCGAACGGGAGGGTGATCGTGTCGACGGCGAACGGACCGTCGTCGTCGCCGCGCACGCCTTGCGTCACGATCGGCGCCCCCCAGCGGGCCGCTGCCGGCTCGATCGCCAACGGTCGCACTTCGCGCGCCGCCAGCAGCGCCTGGGCCTGGGCCGCGACCTGGTCCTGGTCGCCGCGCGCCAGCACCAGCTGCACACGCTGCGCCCGCGCGTGGGCGGGCACCTGCAGCAGGATGCGGCCCGCGGCGACGGCGAGTTCGGGGCCGGCCTCGCCGTGCAGGGCGCAGAACACCTGTTGCACCGGAGCCGGCGTCGGCTCGATGCCGGCGCGATCGCCCTCGGACGACGGACCCGGCAGCGACCACTGCAACATCGCGAAGCGCCCCGGCGCCCGCACCGCGGCCTCACCGAGCGTCGTCCAGGGTCCGTCGGCGACCACCATGCTCTGCGGGCGCGCCGAGGGACCGAGTTCGAGCGTGCGCACGAGCCGCCGTTCGTGCTCCCAGGTGAACGACTCGCGCACGGCCATGTCGTCGACCTCGTAGTCGACGACGACGCCGTCGCCGGCGACGAGACGCACACCGCGGAACCGCCCCCAGTCCCGGGGCAGCGGCCCATAGGGGATCGGCCGCGGATCCACGAACGACCCGGCGTGGGCCCAACCCGGCCCCGGCGCCGTTTCGACCAGGGGCATCCCGTCGCGGCTCGGCATCGGCCCATGCGAACCGTCGTAGGCCGTGCCGCGCAGGCGCAGCCAGCCGTCGGTCCAGGCCGCCGACAGGCGCAGCAACTCGGTGTCGAACACCACGGTGCCGAGGTCGCCGCCGCGGACCACGAGCCCCTTGGGCGTCGTGCCACTGCGACCGCCGCACTCGACGGTGCTGGTCAGCAGGGGGCCGTAGCGCATCGCGTGGGGCCCTTCGTCCTGCTGGGCCACGAGACCGACGGGCACGAACGAAAGGACGACGGCAGCCGGGAGCGATCGCATGCGGCGGGGATCTTACGCCTTGGACGACGGCGTTCCGCCCTCGTGCCGGGCGACGCCGGCCGTCAGGCAGAACCGCATGGCCTCCTCGACGGTCATGGCGATCTCGCGCACCCTGGCCTTCTCCACGACCATCGTGAAGCCGCCGAGCTGGTAGCTCATCGGCAGGTAGACGGCGACCTTGTCGGCGCCGACGTCGGGCAGGTCGGCGAAGTCGTCGCGCGTCTGGAAGCCGATCTGCTCGAAGCCCTGGTCCTGCATCACCAGCACCACCCTGCGGAACGGCCGCTCGTCGGCGTTGCCGAAGATGCGCACGACGTCGGCGACCATGCCGTAGACGGACTTGATGCCGGGGATGCGCTCCAACAGCGCCGTGATGCGGCCATAGACCGAGCGCACGACGAACGAGTACATCAGCAGGCCGATCACCATCACCAACGCGATGGACAGGGTGAACCCCATGCCCGGCCAGTACCGCTCCTCCGGCACGAAGGACGGCACGAGGAGCCCGTGCAGCAAGGCCTCGCCGGTCGAGACCGCCCACCAGACGAAGTAGCCGGTGAGTGCCAGCGGCAGGATGGCAGCCAGACCGCGGAAGAACAGCTTGGCGGCGAAGTGCATGCCCGGATCGTCCCACGCGGTCGAGCGAATCCCGAGGGCCAGGTGTCTCGCGCCGGCGACAGCCTGCCCCGGAGTGGCTCCTGGCCGCGCCGCGGCCCCGGCCGCGGACGATCCCGAGACTGCCGCCAAGGCCACCGCCTGCCACCGGTGCCGTCGGCCCCAGCGGGCGTCCGCCCCCGGTCGGGCCGGTCCCGCCTGGGCATCTCGGGGGTTTCGACTGGCCGGGAGTGCCCATGCGGTGGCCAACCCGCAATCCTTCGGGGACGCGGTATCCTTGTTGCGGACGCGCCCGCGCGCTACGTGCGCTGAGGAACCATGAGGACACGTCGATCCACGGCTCTGTTGGCCTTCTTCGCCCTCGGCATGGCGGTGCCGCTGGCAGCCCAGCGCGGATCGCAGCCGGCCCCGAGGCCGAGCGCGCCGCGGCCGGCGCCCAGCGTGCAGGCACCGCGGCCGGCGCCCAGCGTCCAGGCGCCGCGGCCGAGCCCGGCTCCCGCACCGCGGCCAGCGGTCCAGGCGCCCCGTCCCGCGCCCCAGGCCCCGGCGGCGTCCGCCCCCCGGCCTTCGTCGATCGCCACGCCCCCACCCAGCACGCCGCGCCTGAACGCGCCCACGCCGCGTCCGACCGCCGGCAACGCGGCGGGAGGCATCCGGACCTCGCCACAGCCCGCGACCAGCGGCGCCGCCGGCCGGGGATCCCCGCCGGCGACGGCGCCCCTGCCGCCGAGCTCCAGCCCACGGGTCACGGCCGGCAACCCAGGATCCCCCTCGCCGCGCGTCAGCACACGGACGGACACCGGTGTGCGACCGATCGGCGGGACGATCACCCGCCCCACCTCCGGCGCGACCGCCGTGCCGCGCACTCCGGCCGGCACGGCCACGACCCCGAACGCATCCCCCGTGCGTCGCACCGGTGACGATGCCGGCGCGCGGGTGCAACCCGCGGAGTCCCGCTACCGACCGGTGCAGCCCGGTACCGTCCGGCAGCCGACGGCCACGAGCCGGCCGGTGAGCACCGACCCGGGACTTCGCCCCCGTAGCGCCGCGAGCCTCACCGACAGCGGCACCCGGCCCGTGGCGCGCCCGCGCGATGGCGGCACGCCGACGACGCCGACCGCCACCGCGGGACGGCGGCCAACGACGAGCGCGGCCACCGCCGCGACCCCGAGGCTGGTGCCACGCAGCACCGCGCCGCAGCTGACCACGCGACGCCCGGCGACGTCGGTCGTCGCCGGCGCAACGGCCGGCGTGCGCCAACCGTACTGGACGCCGCGCCCCGCCTACCCGGCCTGCAATCCGGTGACCTGGTATGGCTGGTGGAACCCCTGCTACGGCCCGTACAGCCACTGGAACGCCTGCACGCCCTGGTATGGCGGCTTCGGCGTCGGCGCATGGTCGGCGTGGCTCTGGGCGCCGTGGTACTGCTATCGCGCCAGCTGGTGGAACGCGTGCTACGCGTCGTCGTGGTACTGGAACTGGTCGACTCCGTACGGCGTGGCCGCCAGCTACTGGTGGTACCCGACCACGACCTACTGCCCCGTCTACCTGCAGGTGCCGAGCAGCACCGTGGTGATCGAGACGGCCGGCGGCGCGGCGGCAGGCGAGACGATCGTCGCCGGCGGCCCCTCGGCAGGCGAGACGATCGTCGCCGGCGGCCCGGCGATCGCCCGCGGCCCCGCGACCGCGGGTGCGGCACCGACCGCCGAGCTGCCCCCTGACGCCGTCGCCGGCAAGTACGTCGAGCTCGGCCGGCTCTACTTCCATTCCGGGCGCTATGCCGAGAGCGCCGAGGCCTACGGCCGCGCGCGCAGCCAGACTCCGGACGACGGGCCGCTGCACTTCGAACTGGCCGATGCCGCGTTCGCGAACGGCGACTACCACTACGCCGCGTTCCTGATCGCCGAGGCCCTGCGGCTGGCGCCCGAACTGGCCACGATCGACGTCGACAAGCGGACGTTCTACGGCGACGCCAAGGCGTTCGAGACCCAGATGGAGGCGCTCGACCGCTACCTGGGCAGCCGTCCCTTCGACGCCCAGGCGCATCTGGTGCGGGGCTACAACCTGCGCTTCTCGGGCGAGCCGGTGGCCGCGATCGCCGCGTTCCGCCGCGTGCTCGAGATCACCCCCGAGAACCGCGCGGCGCAGGCCTTCCTGGCCGCGCTCGAGTCGGCGGCACCGACGACGCGAGGCCGCTGAAGAGCTGGCGCCGCGGTCGCCTGGGGCGGGCGGCAACGCTACGCTTCGCCGCCGATGGCCCGCCGTATCGATGCCTACCTCCGCGACCTGGTCGCCGACGACAAGTTCGCCTTCTACGAAACCGTCCGCGACTTCGGCGATGCCGAGATCGCGCCTCACCTGCTGCACTGGGAACGCGAACACCAGCTCGTCCCGGACTCCTGCCTGCGCGCCATGGGGGAACTCGGCCTGTTCGGCCTGCCGATCGCCGAGGAGCACGGCGGCCAGGGCGGCGACCACACCGACCTCGTGCTGATGGGGCTGGCGCTCGGCTACCACAGCCAGGCGGTCGCCATCACGCCCGGAGCCGCCATCTCGCTCGGCGCCAAGCCGCTGCAACTCTGCGGCACCGAAGCGCAGAAGCGAGCCCACCTGCCGGCGCTGGCGCGCGGCGAGCGCATGTTCGTGTTCGGCCTGTCGGAGCCGGGACGCGGCAGCGACGCGGCGAATCCCCAGGTCACCGCCGTGCGCAAGGGCGCCAACTGGGTCCTGCAGGGCGAGAAGTGCTGGTCGACGAACGCGCGCTGGGCGAGCCACGTCATCGTGCACGCGCTGACCAATCCGGCCGGACCGAACGGCAAGCGCTCGACCTGCTTCCTCGTGCCGATGGACCAGAAGGGCGTCTTCTACCAGGAGATGCAGGGCAAGAAGGTCTGGGAGCAGTCGTCGACGGGCTCGATCATGTTCGACAACGTCGAGGTGCCCCACGATTCGATCCTTGGCGCCGAGGGCGACGGCTTCAAGGTGATGGTGACGACGCTGAACGGCGGCAGGCTGTTCATCGCCTCGCTGGCGCTGGCGTCGCTGGCGTTCGCGCTCGACAAGACGCGGGTCTACGCGGAGGAGCGGATCCAGTTCGACGACAAGCCGATCGGTCGCTTCCAGCGCGTGCAGGACGTGATCGTCGACATGGACATCGCGCTCGAACGCGGGCTCACCTGGCTCCTGCACTGCTGCCGGCTCTACGAGCAGAACAAGCTGTCCCGCGAGCAGGCGGCGAAGGTCAAGGTCGACTGCAGCCGGACCGCCAGCGACCTGCTCGTGCTGGCGATGGAGGTCTGCGGCGGCGTCGCCTGCTTCGACGAGTTCGGGCTGATCCGACACCACAACGACCTGTTCGTCACGCGCGTCGGCGAGGGCAGCAACTTCGCCCTCAAGGACCTGATCGTGCGGCCGCTGCGCCAGAAGTGACCAACCGCGCACCGCACACCGACGCGGCCCGCAGGCGGCCGGTCGGCGGGGCGGAGCGCGGACTCTGGCGGCTCAGCGGCCCTGGGCCGCGCGCTCGACCTGCTCGAGGAACTGCTGCAGGCTCTCCCGTGGCTTCAGCGCCTGCGCCCGCCGCAGCAGCGGCAGCGCCTCGGCGTACTTGCGCTCGCGGACCAGGAGCTCGGCGTGGCGCACCTTCGCATCGGCCTCGAAGGCGGTGATGCCGGCGGCGCGCTCGTAGCGGAACACGGCCTCGGCCACCTCGCCGCGACGGGCGTGGTACTGGCCCAGCTTGATCAAGGCGTCGCCGTCGAGCGGATCCATGGCGACGATCTGCTCGAGCACGGTCGCCTCCTCCTCGCCGCCGCCCGCGCCGATCGCGATGCGAGCGCGCAGCCACAGCACGTCCTTCTTCGCCGCCGCGTCGAACCGGTCCGACGGCATCGCGGCGATCGCGTCCAGCAGCCGCCGCGTCTCGGCGGTGGCGCCGCGCGCGGCCAGCGCGCGGGCCGCCCGCAGCGCGATGGCGAGGCCGCCCTTCGGGTCCTTCGCGACCGCCCGCAGGTAGGCGTCGGCGGCCAGCTCGTGCAGTTCGTCGTTGACGTAGATGTTGCCCAGCGTGTCGAGGCTCTCCGCCGTCGATTGGCCCAGCCGATCCAGCAGTTCCAGGTTCTCGGCCGCGCGCTGGGTCTCGCCCATGCCCAGGTAGGCCTGGGCCTGGCGCAACCACAGTTCGCCGCGCTCCGGCTGGGCCTCGACCAGGGTGCCGAACAGGGTGGCCGCCTCGGCGTACCGACGCTGCTTCAGCAGGCTGTGCGCCAGACCCATGCGCCAGTCGACCGACCCTGGCTCCAGCATCGCCGCCATGCGGAAGGCCGACTCGGCCGCCAGCGCATCGTCGGTGTTGGCCAGGGAGAACCCGAGCAGCCCGTAGAGCATCGGCGAGCCGCCGCCGAGCTCGATGACGCGGCCGAACGCGCGTGCTGCGGCGCGGTGTTCGCCTTGCCGGTAGTGGATCAACCCGAGGTCGTTCCAGGCCCGCCGGAACTTGGGGTGCTTGTCGATCGCGGCCTGGTAGGCCAGCGCGGCCTCGGGTACCCGCTCGCGTTCGAGCAGCAGCTTGGCCAACGTCAGGTCGAAGGCGGCGTTCGCCGTCTTCGTCGCGCGGCGACGCATCGCCTCGATGGCCTCGTCGAGCCGGCCGGCCGCGCGCAGGTCGAGGATCTCCTGCATGACATCGCGCTCGTCCTCGGTGAGCGGCGGCGGTTCGATGTCCGTTTCCGCCAGGTAGCTCTCGGCAAAGCGCGCCCGGAAGGCCGGATCGCGCCAGATCGCCAGTTCCTGCGCCCGCGCCTGGTCGACCGCCGACACCGCCGTCGGCTCCTGCGGCGAGCCCTCCGCTGCCGCCTCGGCAGCTGCCGGCGCCGGAGCCGCGGCGCCCTGGGCACCCGGGGACGCACAGCCGCCGAACAACGCGGGTGCCAACAACAGTGCTAGGAGGGAACGCATCGCTGTCATCCTTCGAATTGGAAAGGCTGTCGCATGCGCGAGCGGACCGGCTGGCCGCCGCGCTTGCCCGGTTCGAACTTCCACTGCTTGATCGCCGCCAGGACCACGGCCTCGAACGCCGGGTCCGACGAACTCTGGACCACGGGGTTCTCGACCCGGCCGCTCTGGTCGACCACGAACAGCACGACCACCTTGGCCGGCATCTTCTTGCGCAGCGCCGCGGTCAGGACCGGCTGGGGCTGGTGCACCGGCCGCGGCTTCTGGTCGAGGTCGGCCAGCGAGAACAGCGAACTGACGTCGTCGCCGCTGCCGCCGAGCCCCTGGATCCTGACCACGAAGTCGCCGCCGAGGCCGCCATCGCCCATCCCCGCGCCGAGCGCCATCTCCAGCTGGGCCAGGTCGAGCGGCGGCGATTCCTCGTCGAGCTGCGGCGGCTCCTCCTCCTTGGGCGGCTCCTTCTCCGGTTCCTCCTCGACCGGTGGCGGCGGCGGCAGTTCGGCGGTCTGCATCGGCACCAGGCTCAGGTCGAGCGCCGCCTTCTGGCTGATCGCCTGCAGCAGCGGCAGCACCAGGAAGCAGGCCAGCGAGAGTGCAGCCGCCCCCACCGCCACGGCGCACGTGCGGCCGAAGCGCTGCCAGGACGAAGGAGCGTGCTGCGGTTCCACCTGCTCAGCCCCGCCCCGTTGCGCGGCTGGTCGCCACGTTGACCCGCTTGGCGCCGCCGAGCTTGGCCTCGTCGACGATCCGGACCAGCAGGCCAGCCGACGCGGCGGTGTCGGCCTGCACGATCACGGGCAATTCGTCGCCCTTCTCCTTCTGCACCATGCGCCGCACCAGCTGCTGCACGCCCTGGATGCCGATGTTCTTGCCCCCGTAGACGACGTCGCCGTTGGCGGTCAGGGCGAGCAGGATGCTGTTCTTCTCGAGGTTCACCGACGAGGCCGCCTGCGGCTTGTCGACCTCGACGCCGGTCTCCTCGACGAAGGTCGTGGTGACGATGAAGAAGATCAGCAGGATGAAGACGCAGTCGATCATCGGCGACATGTCGATGCCGCCCTCGGAGCTGTCGTCACCTGCTGTCTCGCGGAAGCGTCCCATGGTTCGAAGCCGGGTTCGGGGTCAGGCCGCCGTGTGCCGGGCACGGAGACGGCGGTAGAGGAACTGGGTGCAGACGGTCTCCAGGTGCGCGAGGAAGGCGCTGTAGCGCTCCTTCTGCCGCGTCAGCTGGTACTGGAAGAACAGGCCCGGCAGCGCGACGACGAGGCCGGTCTCGGTGGTGATCAGTGCCTCGGAGATGCCCTTGGCGACCGCGCTCATGGTCTTCTCGCCACCCGAGCCGCTGGCCAGCGCGCCGAAGGTCGCCAGCATGCCGGTGACGGTGCCGAACAGGCCGAGCAGCGGCCCGGCCGCGACGCACACCTTCATCACCCGCAGGTCGCGGGTGAAGGGCGCGATCTCGGCGGTGCGGATGCCCTGGAAGATCGCCGCGGAGGCGGCCAGGGACCCGGCGCCCGTCACGGTGTCGAGCAGGCGACCGATCTTGCCCTCGCGGTGCCGTGGGTGCTCGATCCAGAGCCGCCAGATCTTCTCGGGCACGCGCCGGAAGCCCTTGGCCTGCAGGCGCAGCCACATGTCGACGCCGAGGCCGAACATCAGCAGCGCGTTGATCGCGATGGCGACCATCGCCCAGCCGCCCGCGACCCAGACGGCGAACGCCTGTTCGCAGAGGTGGGCCAACCGCTCGCCGAGGGTCGGCGAGGACGCCTGCAGCAGAACGGGCAGCGCAGCGGTCATGCGACCTCGACGGGCTCGGGATCGTCGACGGGAGCCGGCGCCCGCATGCGATTCAGGAAGGCGATCGCCAGCTTCTCCATCTCGTCGACGATGCTGCGTGCGCGCCGCGAGAGGAACGCGTGCAGCAGCAGCGACGGGATCGCCACGATCAGGCCCGTCTCGGTGGTGATCAGGGCCTCGGAGATGCCGCTCGACAGGGTCTTCGGGTCGCCCGTGCCGTGCACGGTCATCAGCGTGAAGGTGTTCATGATGCCGGTCACCGTGCCGAGCAGCCCCAGCAACGGCGCCGACGTGGCGCAGATCGCGACGAACGGCAGCCAGCCCTGCAGGCGCAACCGCGTCGACAGGACCTGCTCGAACATGACTTCCTCGACGAGGTCGCGCGGCTCGCCGAGGTGCTCGGCGCCGGCGAGCAACATCGACCCGGCAGGCCCGCCGATCACCTCCGCCTGCTCCACGGCGGCGGCGCGGTCGCCGGCCTCGACGGACTCCAGCAGCTGGCCGACCAGGCGGCGCGACGGCCGGCGCACGAACGCCATCGACAACCACTTGAGCAGCACGACGATCAGGGCGGCGCCCGCCAGCGCCGCGATCGGGAACATCACCGGCCCGCCCTTCTGGAAGTGCCCCAGCAGCGTCTCCTTCGTGGCCGCGACCTTGTGCGCGCTGCCGAGCGTCGGATCGAACGGGAAGCGGCCGCCGGTGCCCAGCACCAGTTGCGCCGCCGCCTCCGCATCGGCCGGTTCGGTGAACGGGATCACGGTCGGCTCCAGCGAACCGAGCCGCTGCTCCGCGGCGCCGACGACCGAGCCGTCCGCGGCGCGGAACAGCGCCTGCGGGCCGACCAGCACGAACGTGCCCTGCTTGACCAGACCGCTCGGATCGACCGCCGTGCCCTGGAAGCGGGTGCCGGCGAGCACATCCTGCAACCGGCCGATCGAGGTGGCCACGAAGCCGATCTGCGCGCCGAGGACCTCGGCCTCCGGCAGCGTCGTGTTCTCCTGCGCCAGCTTGCAGGCCCTCAGTTCGCCTGCGTGGCGCTGCAACTCGGCGATGTGCAGGCCGGCCTCGAGTTCGCGCAGGTACTCGCCGAGCACGTTGCCGAGGTAGGTCGCCTGGTCGCGGCGCTTGTCGATGTCGGTGCGCAGGTTGCTGAGGTCCAGCGATCGCAGCTCCAACGTGCGCGACACCTCCTGGAAGCGGGCGCGTACGGCCTGCAGCTCCGCCTCGATCTCGCGCAGTTCGCGGTCCATCGGCAGCTTCTCCGCGGCGATGCGTTCGCGCAGGTCGCCGAGCTCGGCCAGGCTCTTCTCGAGCCGACGCTGCACGTCGCCGGCCACGGCCTCGAACGACGGCCGCTCGGCCTCGGCCGCGGCAGGCGGCGGCGTCTGCGCCGCCAGGAAGCCGTGGCCCAGGGCCAGCGGCAGCAGGATCGACAGGGTCTTCGCGAGCATGGATCTTCTCCGCGTGGGGCCGGCGCTCACAGGATCTGGACGGGCAGCCGCACGAAGGCCGCGACCCGCTCGTTCTTCAGGATGGCGATGGCCGCGGCGATCTCCGCCGCGAGGTCGTTGGCCGGCGTCCACAGCCAGCCCGACGCGGTGGCCGTGCCGGTGCCGGCGACCTTGCCGCCGCCGCCGGTGTAGTAGCCCTGCCCTAGGCCCACGTACATCACCGCCACCTCGACGCTGGAACCGTCGGGCATCGTCCTCACTTCGCTCTTCAGCGTGATCTCGCGGTTCCACTTGTGGATCTGCCTGCAGACGAACAGGACGTTGCGATAGCGCTCGTCGAGCCGCTGCTTCGACTCGTCCGGATTCGCCGGCAGCAGCTGGCTGACCGGCTTGATCTGCTCGCGCAGCGGCTCCGGCAGGCGGGGCAGCAGGCCGAGCACGCCCGCCTCGAGCTGCGCCACCTGCTGCAGCAGCTGCGCCTCGGTCGCCCGACGGCGTTCGTCCTCGACGACCAGCTCCGCGCGCTTCTTGTCCGCCTCGGCGATGCTCGCCTCGGCGTCGGCGATGCGCTTCTGCATGGCCTCGGTCTCGCGCCGCAGCAGGTCGATGCGATCGCGCAGGGCCTCGCGGCCGAGCTGCCAGTCCTTCTTCTCCTTCGAGATCAGCCGGCTCGCCTCGGCCCACTTCTCGAGCGCGGCCCGCGTCGCCGCGACGTCGGGACCCGCCGACTGTTGGGCGGCGGCGAGGCCGCCGAGGACCAGGGCCGCCAGCGCCGCGCGGGCGCGGTACGCAGCGGGGGAACGTGGAGCCGGAGGGAGCAGGGTCATGGCGTGGGGTCCTGTCGTCTTCAGAAGGTGTACTGGCCGCCGAGGGTGAAGCTGAACTCGACGCCCTCGGTGCGCCGGCGACGCAGGGTCTCCGCTTCCTGGTATTCGGAGCGGTAGACCTGCTCGTTGTCGTTGTTGGTCAGGTTCTTGGCGGCGATCGTCAGCGTCATGTGGTCGCCGAGCCGCTGCACGAGCGTCGCCGCGAGGTAGTCGACCCACGGCTGGTAGGTCGGGGGGATGTAGTACGAGTTCGACGGCCCGGGCTGGGTGACCAGGGTGTCGCCCTGGACGGTGTAGAACACCCCGAGCTGCGTCCGGGTCGCCTCGATGTCGTAGGTCAGGAACAGGTTGTAGATGTAGTCCGGCGTGCTGGTCATGTCCCGGACCGGGTCGGGCCGCTCGCCGTGCGTCTGCTCGAACAGCAGGATCTCGCTCTCCGGCAGGCGCACCTTGCCCTTGATCCAGGTGATGTTGCCGCCGATCGCCATGCCGTCGAGCGCGTCGACGAACGGGCCGAGCGCCTGCCTCGCCTCCAGTTCGATGCCCTGCAGCTTGCCGCGCGGGTAGTTCGACGCGGTCGTGTAGTTGAACGAGGCGGCCTTCTCGACGTACTCGATCGGGTTGTCGATGTCCTTGCGGAACCACGACAGGGAGAACAGCGAGCCCTCCCGCGGCACGTAGTCGGCGCGCAAGTCGAAGTTGCGCAGGTTGCTCATCTTCAGGTCGGGGTTGCCGATGAAGATCGGGCCGCCGAGGTACTTCTGCTGCAGGATCGGCGTCAGCTCCTTGAACGTCTGTCTCGCCACCGTCTCGCTGTACGAGGCCCGCAGGGTCAGGCCAGGCAGCGAGCGATTGACGACGGCGAGCGCCGGCAACACGTCGCGCTGGCGGAACCTGACGTCGGCGTCGCCCGGCTCGAGCGCCGTCGGCGAGAACTGGCCCTCGGGCAGCCAGGTCGCCGCGTCCTCGGGGTCGACGACGACGTCGATGCCGGTCGCCTCCCAGCGCACGCCGGCGATCACGCTGGTCGACTTGTGCAGCGGCAGGTCGACCATGACGTAGCTCGACTCGATGCGCTGGCGCGCCACGTAGTCGATGTCGGTGTCGGCGCTGGAGATCGCGTGATCCTCGAACTGCCACACGTCGCTCCAGTCCAGCTGGTCGAAGGCGCCGGAGTAACCCTGGATCGGGTCGAAGAAGTTGCTGTAGGTGTCCTGGTCGAACTTGCGGTTCACCTTGTCGCGGAAGACGCCGACCTTGGCGTAGCCCTTCTCGCCGTTCCACGCCCGGAAGGGCACC
This sequence comes from Planctomycetota bacterium, assembly GCA_019636245.1. Classification (GTDB taxonomy): domain Bacteria; phylum Planctomycetota; class UBA1135; order UBA1135; family UBA2386; genus JAEUHS01. The sequence goes on from JAHBXX010000015.1 coordinate 34,786, forward strand.
TTCCAGTTGACGCTGTAGAGTTCGCTGTCCTCCTCGGTGCGGAAGTAGGTGCGCTGCAGGTTGCCGAGCGAGAACGTCGCCGCCGGCCGCACCTGCTCGTAGAAGCCGCCACCGATGGGATACCAGGCCGTCGAGAACTGCCGCTTGTCCGGCTGATCGCGGTCGGCGGTGCTGCGGGCGATCGTCCAGTCGAGCTCCGACGGCATCTTCCGCGAGGTGGCCAGCACGGGCAGCTTGTGCCGCCCGGTGAACTGCAGCGTGCTGGTCAGGCGCTCGGTGTACTCGAGCGTCTGGAAGCGCAGGTAGGGCGCCGACAGCAGCGCGCTGTCGTGGCCCGGGGTCAGCGGATCGTCCGGGTCGTGTCCGGGGTAGAAGTACTGTTTGCCGCGCGTGTCCTCGGCCCGCGTGGCGATGTCGTCGGCCGTGCGCGTGAACAGGTAGGCGACGGTCACGGCGTGGTCGTCGGTCTCGATGCCGATCGTGCCGAGCCCGCCCCACTGCACCGTCTGCCGCCCCTGCTCGACATCGAACAGCGAGGTCAGGAACGGCTGGCCCGGCGAGCCCTGGCTGACGTCCGGAGTCAGCGGCTCGCGCAGCACTTCGGCCCGCCAGGCGTCCTCGACCCCGTTGTCGAAGTAGCCGCTGTCGCGCTCGTAGAACAGGTTGGCGGTGCCGCCGATGCGCACGCCCCTGGCGATCTCGAACCGCCCGCCGACCGAGCCGGCCCACTTGTAGTCGATCGGGGCATCGGCCTCGTCGACGCCGACGGCGCCGTTCCAGTTGCCGCCCTCGGCCTGCGGCCCGCGCGCCGCCGCGGCGCCGCCCCAGTAGTTCAGGCCGCCGTCCTCGTAGGTGAGGAACCGGCTGCGACCGGTCACCTGCGAGTTGTTGCTGGTCTGCAGCCGCCAGCGGAACAGGAACGGCTGGTCGGGCACGCCGCGCAGGCGCACGTCGACGGCGCCGCCGGAGGCGTCGCCCTGCTGGTCCGGGGTGAACGTCTTGCTGACCTGGATGCTGGAGATGACGTCGGTGGGGAACTGGTCGAGTTCGACCGCGCGCTTGTCCTCGTCGGCGGACGGCAGGCGCACGCCGTTCATCTGCGAACTGACGTAGCGATCGGGCAGGCCGCGGATCACCGCCGACTTGCCGCCCTGCAGCGAGGCGCCGGAGACGAGCCGCAGGGCGCCGGCCGCGTCGCTGGCACCGGCCTTGCTCATCAGGTCGGCGCTGATCGTGTTGACCAGCGCCGGACTCTCGAGACGGACGTCGAGCAGCGCGGCCTCGCCTTCCGCGCCCAGCCGGAGCACGTCGGTGACGACGAACGGCTCCAGGTCGGTGAAGTCGCCGGCGAGCTGGACGGACAACTCCGTCAACTGCCCGGCCGTGACGACGAGGTCGCCGCGCACGTGACGGACGTAGCCCTCCTTGGCGACCACGAGCGTGTACTTGCCCGGCCGCAGATTGGGGATCACGAACGCACCCTGGTCGTCCGTGGTGGTCCGCTGCCCGGTCTCGACCACCGAGACCTGGGCCTCGGCAACGGGCGCGCCGAACTCGCGGTCCTGGACGGAACCGCGGATCGACCCGGCCTGCTGGGCCGCCGCGGCCACAGCCAGGGCTGCCGCCACCACCGTCGTGCGCAGGGCGCGTCTCACCAAGGATCACCGAGTCCGTTGACGATCTCGCGGATGCGGGCCAGCAACCGGGCGTCCGGCGCGAACGCGTGCCTGGCCATCGACAGGCAGGTCTCGGCGATGTCCTCCGCGCGCGGCCGGGAGTGCGGGTTCTCCATGCCTTCCTCGAGGACCAGCGCGTAGAGGCCGGCAGCCTGCTGGACCTCCCCCATCGCCTGGCAGGCCTCGGCGAGCGGACGCAGCGCCTCGGCCCGGAACATGTCGACGATGCCGTCCCGGGCGTCCTGGTAGCGCGCCAGCGCCGCGGCGACGTCGGCCTTGGCTTCGTCGACCTCGCCAGCCCGGGCCCGGGCGGCGGCGAGCCGGGCGAACATCGGCACGACGTCCTCGGCCGACCAGGCGAAGCCCTCCATCAGGCGGCGGGCGGCGCCCAGCAGCTCCCGCGCGTGCGCCGCGTCCTCCCTGGCGACGGCGGTCCGCGCCATGTCCGCGACCACCTCGATGCGCAGGGCGGGGGGGATGCCGGTGTAGGTCTCGATCACCCGGCGCTCGATCTCGGCCCGCCCTTCGGCATCGGCGTAGAAGCGCTCGTGCAGGCGCGCGCAGGTGCGCAGCACCGAGAAGGCGAAGCCGAGCCCGGCGGTCTTGACGACGTCGTCCATCGCCACCAGCTCGCGCGCCAGGTCCGCCGCCTGCATCAGGTCGGCCTTCGCGGCCACCGTCTCGGCCCAGGCCGGGTCGACGGCGAGACCGCTGTTGGGCTCGACGAGGGCCGTGGCTTCGGCGGCCTTGCCGGCCTCGCCCAGCAGCGCATAGGCCCGGGCGATCTTCATCAGGATCGTGTCGCGGCGCCACTCCTGCGGGTTCGGGTCGTTCCTGACGTCGTCGGCGAACTGCCGCGCCAACGACAGATGCTTCTCGACCGGCTCGCGCGCGCCACGCTTGGCGCAGTAGTAGGCGTAGTCGGCGTGGGCGACTCCCTGGCGCCAGCCGACGATGCCCTTGGCGAACCGCAGCGCCAGCTGCGGCTGCTCCACCTCGAAGCAGGTCGTGACCACCGCTTCCTGCAAGCGCGCCCGGGTCTTGGCGTGCGGGTCGACCGGGAACGCCGAAGCGGCCTGCCAGGCCAGGTGCAGCAGATCCAACCGGTAGCGCTCGATCGGCTGGTCGGCGACCGGATCGGCGGCGGCGGCGGCAGCCGGCGCCGGCTTCGGGGCGCCGTCCTGCCGCGCCGCCTCCGCGGGCTCCGAGGAGCAGCTGCAGGCAACCGCCAAGAGGGCGGCAAGGGACAGAGAACGCAGTTCGAGGTCGGTCTTCATGGTCGGCGGTGGAACAGGGCTCGTAAATTCAGAATGCAGGCCTGCGGCGACTGGGCCGCAGGCCTGCGATTCCTCGCCCGAGGGCTGCTCGTCTCAACTCACGGCTGCAGGTGCGCCTGCGCGTTCGAGAACGAGAACTCCGCCAGCGGATCGGCGAACTGGATCAGGTCGAAGCCGAGCGCCTGCGTGTAGATCGTCGTGCCGCTGCCGCCCGGCGGGTTGATCCACGATGCCGAGGCTTGGCCGCTGCCGAACGGCCCCGACAGGGTCAGGATGATGTCCGGGGTCGGCACGACGACGCCGCCGAAGATCGGGAAGTTGAACTGGGCGAGGCCGGCGACCAGGATGCAGGTCGACGCCAGCGGCTCGAGGTTCTTCACCGTGATCGTCACGGGCGTGTTGGCTGCCCAGGTGCCGGTCGTGACCTGGATCGGGCAGCCCTGGCTGCCGGCGCGGCAACCGCCGAGGTCGACGTTGGCCGGGTCCTCCGGCGTGATGCCGTACCGGCCCATCGCGGTCCAGCCGGTCAGCCAGTTGTTGCCCTCGCCGAACGCGCCGCGGAAGCGGGCGCCGTCGAAGAAGCCGAGGCTCTCCGGCGCCCACTCGACGCTGAGCTGCGCCTCCGGCGTGACCGGCAGCGGGTTCAGGAAGGTGACGCGCTGGCCGACGCGCGCACCGCCGCCGAACGACACGGTCGGGCCGCGGGTCAGCGCCGCGATCGGCAACGTCGTCGTCGTGACGTTGTGGTTGTTGTTGCCGGCGAAGGGCGCCCGCACGCCGCGCAGGTCGGCCTCGGTGTAGGCCGCCGGGCGCAGGTTCCGGTAGAAGAGGTTGTCGCGGAACTCGATCAGGTTGCCCGGGGCCTGGGCCGTGTAGGCCTGGGCGGGCGTCAGCTCGGGCGCACCGGGGAACGGGTTGACCGTCGAGGTGGTCGTCGACGGGGTCGTCCAGCGCGCGGCCCAGCTCAGCGTGCCGTTGCAGCCGTAGCCGACCGAGTTGCCGGCCTCGCCGTCGGTGCCGAGGTTCAGGATCAGCTGGTCGCCGGTGTCCATGAACAGGCAGTTGCGGAACTGCACGTTGGCGTTGTCACGCCACTCGGTCGCGTGGTCGCCGCCGTTGGCGCCGTTCGCCGGATCGGGGCTGCCGACCACGGTGAAGTTGTAGATCGTCGCGGTGGTCACCGGCTGCCAGTGGCAGAACTCGGCGCCGTCGATCTCGAACGAGTTGTCGCCGAAGCCCGAGCCCTGGCTCGCGCCGGTGGTGAAGCCCTGCACGATCAGGCCGTACTGGGCCTTGCCGCGCCAGCCCTGGTCGAGGTCGAAGCTGTCGTCGCCGCAGTTCCAGATGCTGACGTACTTCAGGTTGACCGTGCCGCCCCAGATCTCGATGCCGTCGTCGATGTTGTTGACGGTCTCGATGTGGTGGATGTCGGTCTCGCGGCCGACACCGCCCAGCGACAGGCCGTTCAGCTCCGACGCCAGCGCCAGGTTGAAGCCGCCGTAGAGCAGCTGGCAGTAGCTGAGGCTGCCGCTGTCGTCGTTGTCCTGGTTGCCGCCGTAGTCGCGCAGGCCGGCGGTCGACAGGCCTTCCATCTCGGCGCGGTTGCTGCCGCTCGGCACCGCCGTGTTGGTGGCGACGCGCTGCGTGTTCACGTAGCCGCGGCCGCAGATCGACAGCGTGCCCCACTCGGCGGTGGCCGAGGGCCGGAACACGCCGGTGTCGAGCTTCGAGGTGAAGACGATCGGGTTGGTGCGCGTGCCGTTGGCGATGATCATGCCGCCGCGCGCGACCGTCAGCGCCGCCGCGACGCCGGCGACGGTCTGGCTGCGGAACACGGTGCCGGCCGGGATGGTCAGCGTGGCGCCCGGGCCGACGAAGACTTCGCCGTTCAGCTCGTAGACGAGCGCCGGGTTCAGGGTCTGGGTACCGAGCGTACCGGAGAGGATGACCTGGGCCGACGCCGCGCTGCCGACGGACAGCGCGAACATCGTTCCCAGCAAGGACTTGGAGAGGTTCATCGGTTGGGCCTGATGGCTGGAGTCTGGTTGCGGTTGCAGTTGGGTGGTGCCGGAACTGGGGAGCCGCCGCCGGCTCCCCCTCGACGCCGGCAGACGCTAGGCCGCCATGTGCAGGCGCCGTTAAGAGCGCGTGATCCTTCGCCGATCCGGAGCCGGCGGACAGCCAGGCCCTGGCGGCGGTGCGGCGCATCGGTTCGAACCCGAGCCCATGACCCACGTGGACCGGGCCCGTTGGCTCCGGCTGCTCGTCGCGGTCGCGGTGGCCGTGCTCGGCGCCGCGTTCGGCTGGCGGCACGTCGAGTCGCACGACATCGGCTACCACCTCGCCTATGGGCAGGATCTGGGCCGGCACGGCTGGCCGGTCGACGACGCCCGCTTCGTCTACCCGACCCTGGGCGGGAGCGGCGCACCGCAGCCGGAAGCGGGCCCGGGCAACTGGTACGACGCCGACGGTCGCTACCGCTTCCCGAACGCCAACTGGCTGAGCCAGGCCCTGCTGGCCGCCGCGCACGCGGTCGCGGGCGACCTCGGGCTGTCGGCGCTGGTGGCCGCCCTCGCGGCCGGCATCGCGGTGGTCGCGTTCCTCGGCCTCGGCGCCCACGGCCTCGGTCCGGCCGGCGCCGGCGCCGCGACCGTGGCCCTGCTGCTGCTGGTCGGCTGGCGCCTCGAGCCGCGTCCGGAGGTGTTCGGCTACCTGGTGCTCGGCGTGCAGACAGCCCTCCTGCTCGCGACCGCCGGCCGCGGCCGCGTGGTCCCCCGCCGCACCTTCGCCGCCCTGGTGCTGCTGCAGGTCCTGCTGGTGAACCTGCACAGCTACTTCCTGCTCGGCCTCGGCGCCGCCGCCGCCATGTGGCTGCAGGCGTTGCTGCGGCCGGCGAGCCAGCCGCCCGCCGCGCGACGCCGGCTCGGCGCGCTGCTCGGCGCGATGGCCCTCGCCGGCTTCGCCAACCCGTGGACCTGGCGGCTGGCGCTCCTGCCGGTGCAGACCGTGCTCTACCTGCGCCGCCACGGCATCGCCGATCCCGAGCACGTGCCGCCGCACCCGTGGTCGGCGATCGAGGAGTTCCGGCCGCTGCCGCTGCCGTGGCAGGACGCGCCGTGGGACCTGCCGCTGCTGCTGTTCCACCTGCTGCTCGGTGCCGCGGCCGCGGCCGTGCTGACCGCGCTCGTCCGGCGGCGCTTCGACCTCGCCGCGCTGCTCACCCTCGGCTCGCTCACGGCGCTGTCGATGCGCCGCAACGTGCCGCCGGCGGCGATGCTGCTGGTGCCGGCGATCGCCGCCGCGCTGGCGCCCTGGCGGCCGCGCACGGGCGAACGGGCGGCACCGCGGACCGCCATCGCGGTCGCCGGCGTGGCGCTGGCGCTGGCGGCGTCGCTGGCGACGGGGACGTTCCACGCCTGGACGGGCTCGCGGGCCCAGTTCGGCGGCGGCTTCTCGCCCCTGCACCTGCCGCTCGGCGTCGCCCGCTGGCTCGACGAGCAGGCTCCGGCCGGGCGCCTCTGGACCGACTTCAACCTGTCGTCGAACGTGCACTTCCTGGCCGGCGCACGGCCCGAGGTGCCGCTCCTGACCAACACCTGGGCGATGCCGCCGGAGGCGATGCGCCTGGTGCTCGACCGCCTCGCCGGCGCGCCGTTCGCCGAAGCCGCGGCGCTCGGCATCGAGGTCGTGGCGCTCGAGACCGACACCACCGCCGCGCCGATGGTGCAGCAGCTGGCCCGCGACCGCGCCTGGACGCTGGTGCACGTCGAGCCCCGGCACGCCGTGTTCCTGCGCACGCACGGCGCCAACGCCGCGCTGGCGGCGCGGTGCCGCGCGCGCGAGGAGCAGTTCGACCCGGAGGCCTGGCGGCGGCCGTGGTCGCGCTGGCCGGGGCTCGAACGGCAGGCGCTGCGCGCCTCCGTCGGCACCTTCGAACGCATCGGCTGGAACGAGGCGCTGCTGCAGATCGGGGAGCCGCTGCTGGACGCCCTGCCGGACGACGCCTGGCTGTGGGGCGCCGTGGGCGGCGGCCGGGCGCGGCGCGGCCTCGAACGGCTGCGGCGCGGCGACGTCGACGGCGGCCGCGCCGAACTGGGCCGCGCCGAGGCCGCCCTGGCCAGGGCGCTGGCGCTGCGCCCGGGCTCGCCGGCGGTCGAACGGAACCTCGCCACGGTGCGCCAGGCGCTGGCGCATCCGGCGGGGCGCTGACGCCCGCCGCGCCCGGCACGGAAACGCCCCGCCGTCGGCCGGATCCTTGACAGGCCGTTCCCACGGCCCCTAACAAGGGCCCAAGACGCATGCCCAGCCCGAAGAAGCCGATCGGCACTCCCCTCGTGATCGTCGAGTCGCCGGCCAAGGCCCGCACGATCGGTCGCTTCCTCGGCTCCGCCTTCCGCATCGAGGCGAGCATCGGCCACATCCGCGACCTGCCCGGCGACGCCAGCGAGGTGCCGGCGGCCCTGAAGAAGGAGAAGTGGGCCAAGCTCGGCATCGACGTCGACCACGACTTCAAGACCCTCTACGTGGTGCCGGCCGACAAGCGCGACCACCTGCGCAAGCTCAAGGCCATGGTCGAGGACGCGCCGGTGCTCTACCTCGCGACCGACGAGGACCGCGAGGGCGAATCGATCAGCTGGCACCTGGTGCAGGAGCTCAAGCCGAAGTGCGAGACCCGGCGGCTGGTGTTCCACGAGATCACCAAGCCGGCGATCCTCGAGGCGCTCGAGCACCCGCGGCAGATCGACATGGACCTGGTCGAGGCCCAGGAGACGCGCCGCATCGTCGACCGCCTCTACGGCTACACGGTGTCGCCGCTGCTGTGGAAGAAGGTGCGGCCGCGGCTGTCCGCCGGCCGCGTGCAGAGCGTCGCCGTGCGGCTGATCGTCGAACGCGAACGCGAGCGCATGCGCTTCGTGCCCGCCGGCTACTGGAGCCTGGAGGCGACGTTCACCGGCCGGCAGGGCGACCGGACGCCGTTCCCCGCCAACCTGGTCGGCCTGGGCCCGACGCGGATCGCCAGCGGTCGCGACTTCGACCCGGACAGCGGCAGGCCCAAGGCCGATGCCAAGTCGCTCACCGTGCTGGACGAGGCCACCGCGAAGGGGCTCGCGACCGAACTCCTGCACCAGGCGGCGACGGTCGCCGAGGTCGAGCAGAAGCCCTACACCGAGCGGCCGTATCCGCCGTTCACCACCTCGACGCTGCAGCAGGAGGCGGCGCGCAAGCTGCGCTTCGCCGCGCAGCGCACGATGCGCGCCGCGCAGCGCCTCTACGAGAACGGCTTCATCACCTACATGCGCACCGACTCGACGACGCTGAGCTCGCAGGCGATCGCCGCCGCGCGCGCGCTGATCGCCCGCGAGTTCGGCGCCGAGCACCTGCCCGACGCGCCGCGGCAGTACCAGACCAAGGTCAAGAACGCGCAGGAGGCGCACGAGGCGATCCGACCGGCCGGCAACGAGTTCCTGCTGCCACAGGACGTCTCCGGGCAGGTCGGCGAGGACGAACGGCGCGTCTACGAGCTGATCTGGCGCCGCACGGTCGCCTGCCAGATGCGGGACGCCAGGGGCCAGCGCACGACGATGACGCTGACGATGCCGACCAGGGCGCACGGCGACGCGAAGTTCACCGCCACCGGCAAGACGATCGACTACCCCGGCTACCGCCTCGCCTACGTCGAGGACCTCGAGGACGCCGACAGCGAGCTCGCCGAGGCCGAACGCGTGCTGCCGAACCTGCCGCGCGGCCAGCAGGCGACGGCCCAGGAACTCGCGCCGGCCGGCCACACGACCCAGCCGCCGCCGCGCATCACCGAGGCCGGCCTGATCAAGGAGCTCGAGTCGCGCGGCATCGGCCGCCCGTCGACCTATGCGGCGATCATCGAGACGATCGTGCGCCGCGAGTACGTGTGGAAGCGCGGCACCGCGCTGGTGCCGACGTTCACCGCCTTCGCGGTCGTCGACCTGCTGGCCTCGTACCTCGGCTGGCTGGTCGACTACCAGTTCACCGCGAAGATGGAGGACGACCTCGACGAGATCAGCAACGGTCGCGCGAAGCGGCTCGACTACCTGAAGCACTTCTTCCTCGGCAACGGCCAGCCCGGCCTGCGCGAGCGCGTCAGCGGCGTCGAGGAGCACATCGACCCGCGCAAGATCTGCTCGATCCCGCTCGGCACCGACGAGCACGGCGAGCTGGTCGAGGTGCGCGTCGGTCGCTACGGCCCGTTCCTGTCCTGCGGCGACAGGCGCACCAGCGTGCCCGACGAGATGCCGCCCGACGAGCTGACGCTGGCGAAGGCGCTCGATCTGCTGGCCAAGGGCGGCGATGGCCCGAAGGTGCTGGGCACCGACCCCGCGACCGGCCTGCCGGTGCTGCTCAAGGTCGGCCGCTTCGGCCCCTACTTCCAGCTCGGCGAGACGCCGGAGGCGAAGAAGGGCAAGAAGCTCAAGCCCGAGGACAAGCCGAAGATGGCGTCGCTGCTGGCCGGCATGGAGCCGGCAACGGTGACGCTCGAGGAGGCGCTGGCGACCCTGCGGCTGCCGCGCGAGGTCGGCACCGCGAAGACGCCCGATGGCGCCGACGAGCCGATCCTGGCCGCGAACGGCCGCTACGGCCCCTACCTGAAGTGGGGCAAGGAGACGCGCAGCATCCCGGCCGGCACGACGCCGCTGACCGTGACCCTGGCGCAGGCGCTGGAACTGTTCGCCCAGCCCAAGACCGGCGGCCGCGGCGGCCGCGGTTCAGCGCCGGCCAAGGCGCGTCGCGAGCTCGGCGAGCACCCCGACACCAAGGCCCCGATCAAGCTGCTCGACGGCCGCTACGGGCCCTACGTGACCGACGGCACCACCAACGCGTCGCTGAACAAGGACGAGAACCCCGACGAGCTGACGCTCGAGCGCGCGGTCGAACTGCTGCGCGCCCGCGCCGCCAAGGGGCCGGCGAAGAAGCGCCCAGCCGGGCGCAAGCGGGCGGCGAAGAAGGGCTGAGCCGAGCCTTGGCCGGCGACTGGCCACGTCGCCGGCGGGAACGGCCACGGCCCGCACCGGCTGCCCGTTCAGAACTGGAAGTAGAGGAACGCCACCTGCGAGTCGGTGGCAGCGAACACGGTCAGGACGAGCCACAGCGCCGCGAACACGGCACCGCGCCAGCCCCAATGGGCGCCGTCGATGCGCGCGAACAGCTGCCAGCGGTCGGCGAGCCAGGCGATCGCCAGCGTGCCGGCGATCACCAGCAGCCACGGCGTGGACAGCACCGACTCCCCGAGCCGCGCCGGCAGCAGCAGTTCACCCGCCGTGCGCAGACCGTCGTCGAGCCGCACGCAGCGGAAGAACACCCATGCGAAGCCGACCGCGGCGAGCGTCAGCAGCCAGGCCGCGGCGCGGTACGGCAGGCTCGCGACGACCCGCGGACCCAGCCGCGGATGCAGCCAGAAGCGATGGGCACGGTGCGCGGCCAGGTAGAGGCCGTGCAGACCGCCCCACAGCACGAAGTTCCAGCTCGCGCCGTGCCACAGCCCGCCGAGCAGCATCGTCAGCATCAGGTTGCGCTGCGTGCGCGAGACCCCGCCCCGGTTGCCACCGAGCGGGATGTAGAGGTAGTCGCGCAGCCACGTCGACAGGCTGATGTGCCACCGGTTCCAGAACTCGGCCACGCTGCCGGCGAGGTACGGCGTGCGGAAGTTCACCGGGAAGCGGTAGCCGAACAGCAGCGCGACGCCGATCGCGATGTTCGAGTAGCCGGCGAAGTCGAAGTAGATCTGCAGTCCGAACGCCGTGGTCGCGGTCGCCGCCGCCAGCCATCCCGGCTGCCATTGGTCACCGAAGTAGCCATCGACGACTGGCGCCAGGTTGTCGGCGAGCACGCTCTTCTGCACCAACCCGACCAGCACCAGCATCGCCGCGCGCTGCAGGTCGGCGTCGCCCGGCGCGCGCCAGCGGTCGTAGCCGGGGAAGAACTCGATCGCCTTGACGATCGGTCCGGCGACCAGCTGCGGGAAGAACGCCACGAACAACGCGAAGTCCACCAGCGACCGTCGCGCGGCGATCTGCCGCCGGTAGACGTCGATCGTGTACGACATCGACTGGAACGTGAAGAAGCTGATGCCGACCGGCAGCACGATCGGCAGCAGCCACTGCGTCGGATCCGCGCCCGTCAAGGCACAGAAGCTCGCCAGGAAGAAGTTCGTGTACTTGAAGAACCCCAGCACGCCGAGGTTCAGGAGCAGCGACAGCACCAGCCATCGCCGCCGGGTGGCCGGCTCGCGCGCGGCCTCGATGCGCAGCGCGGCGACGAAGTCGATCGCCGTGCTGAGCGCGATCAGCAGCAGGAAGCGCCAGTCCCACGCGCCGTAGAACACGTAGCTCGCCACCAGCAGCAGGTGGCGCCGCGCTGCGCGCGGCAGCGCGTAGTGCAGTCCGAGCACCACCGCCAGGAACGCGAAGAAGGTGAACGAGTGGAACTGCACCGCTCACCGCCCCAGATCGGCCGGGAAGCGCGCGCGCAGGGCCTCGGCGAGCAGCTCGGTGAACCGCGTGCGCGCAGCTCGGTTCACGTGCAATGCATCGAAGAAGCACTCGGGCCGCTCGAGTTCGGCGAAGGCGTCGAACGGCAGCACGTGCACGCCAGGTCGGCGCGCGAGCTCGTCGAGCACCGCCGTGGCAGGGACCCGCGCCGCGGCGCGCGGCAGCAGCTGCGACGGCATGCGCACGAACACGACCTGCGCGCCGGTGGCCGTCACGCGGTCGACGAGCTCGCCGAGCCAGCGCCGCCGGTGGCCGCTGTCGTCGACGACATCGCGCCGCCACACGAGGTGCGTCAGCTGCTGCAATGCGTCGTGCTGGTCCGGTCGCAGGCCGACGACGCGATCGCCCTCGACGCCGATCCCCACCATGGAACCGTCGCGCCCGGCGTAGGGTTGGCCCCAGCGCAGCCAGCCGAACTGACGCCGCACCTCGAGGTAGCGCTGGTACGGCGCCGCCAGCAGGTCCTGCAGGTCGCGGCGCCACGCATGGGCCTTGCACAGCGCCGAGAGCCACACCTCGCGCCGCGCCGCTGCGTCGCGGAACTCCCCCGCGATCACGCACGCGTCGGCGAGGCCGAGCGCCGGACCGAGGAACGACAGGTCGTGGCGACGCTCGCCCATCGGACCGGCGCCGTCGTCGTCGAAATCCCGCAGGCCGACCACCACGTACCGCCAGCCGCCCGGCGGCGCCGGCATCTGCGCGAACAGGTACGGCCACACGCGCGGTGTCGAACCGGGCACGGCGGCGTTGGTGAAGGTGCCGCGGCCGCCGAGCCGGCTGCGCAAGGCGCGCTCGTCGCCGGCCTCCCCCATCGTCGAGTCGCCGAGCAACAGCACCGATGGCTGCTCGACCGGCGGCCGCGCCAGGGGCTCGAACCGCGTGTGCCGCGTGAACCAGCCCAGGCTCGAGTTCGGCTTCGCCAGCCACGCATAGAGGCCGGAACGGAACAGTCCCAGGTCGACCGCCGCGAACAGCAGCATGCCGCAGAGGAGCGCTCGTACGGTGGTTCGTGGGGGGGTCATCGGGGCCACCCGAGCCCGCATGGGAACCTCCGGCCCCGCCGCCGGCAAGCAGCGCGTGGCCGCCGTGGGCGACCGACGTCCGGGACGGACGCCGCCGCCTTCACGTCGCCGCACCGCGCCGCAGCGACACCAGCACCGCCGCGCCGAGCACCCCCAGCACGACCGCCAGCGACGCCAGCGCCGGAATCTGCACCACGTCGAGCAGCAGCAGCTTGGCGCCGACGAACGCCAGCACGATCGCGAGGCCGACCTTCAGGTAGCGGAACTTGTCGACCAGTCCGGCGAGCACGAAGAACAGCGAGCGCAGGCCCAGGATCGCGAACACGTTCGCGGTGAAGACCAGGAACGGGTCGCGCGTCACCGCGAAGATCGCCGGGATCGAGTCGACCGCGAACACGACGTCGCTGACCTCGACCATCAGGAGCGCCATCAGCAACGGCGTCGCCCGCAGCCGTCCGTCGACCCGGACCCAGAACCGCGGCCCGTGCAACCCGGTGACGTGCAGGTGCCGCCGCAGGAAGCCGAGCAGCCAGCTGTCCTCGGCGCTGACGCCGTGGGCCGGCTGGCGCAGCATCTTCAGCCCCGTCAGGAGCAGGAAGCCGCCGAACCCGTACAGGATGCCATGCCAGCGCGCGATCAGGGCCGCGCCGCCGACGATCATCACGCCGCGCAGCACCAGGGCCGTCAGCACGCCCCAGAACAGCACCCGGTGCTGGAACTGCCGCGGGATGTGCAGCGAGCCGAAGATCACCACGAACACGAACACGTTGTCGGCCGACAGCGACAGCTCGATCACGTAGCCGGTGAAGAACTCGACGCACGGCACGGCCCCGAACGCCCAGCCGATCCAGCCGCCGAAGGCCGCTGCCAGCGCCGCCCAGACCGTGGTCCAGGTCAGCGCCTCGCGGAAGGTCGGCACGCGCGCCTCGCGGTGGAACACCCCGAGGTCGAGCGCGAGCATCAGCCCGATGAAGAGCAGGAACAGCGCCCAGAGGAGGGCATTGCCATGGTCGGGCATCGGCGGCGAGCCGGCGGCGGACGGCCGGTAATCCGCCAGTTCATCGCGGCGCGTCCCCGGATTCCATGCGCAGGGCGGCCGCGGCCACCCTTGCGCCGGCGGCGGCCCGGCCGATGATCGCCAGATGCCGACCGCCCAGCCCTCCGTCGACCCCAGCCTCGATCTGTTCGCCGCGATCGACCGGCTGAAGCGGGAGCGCAAGGCCGTGATCCTGGCGCACTACTACCAGGACGCCGACATCCAGGACCTGGCCGACCACCTCGGCGACTCGCTGGAGCTCGCCAAGCGGGCGCGCGACGCCAGGGATGCCGAGGTGATCCTGTTCTGCGGCGTGCACTTCATGGCCGAGACGGCCAAGATCCTGAACCCGGCGAAGACGGTGGTGATCCCGGACCTCGACGCCGGCTGCTCGCTGGCCGAGCAGTGTCCGGCCGACCAGCTGCGGGCCTGGAAGCAGCGCCATCCCGACCACTACGTCGTGATGTACATCAACTGCAGCGCGGCGACGAAGGCCGAGAGCGACGTCATCTGCACGTCGAGCAACGCCGAGCGGGTGATCCGCGCCGTGCCGGAGGGCCGGCCGATCCTGTTCGGGCCGGACAAGAACCTCGGCGCGTTCCTGGTCAAGAAGACCGGCCGGGCGATGGACCTGTGGCCGGGCGCCTGCATGGTGCACGAGACCTTCAGCGCCCAGAAGATCGCGGCGCTGAAGGCGAAGCACCCCGACGCGAAGTTCATCGCCCACCCGGAGTGCGAGGAGCACGTGCTGCAGCTCGCGGACTTCGTCGGCTCGACCTCGAAGCTGCTCGAGTTCGTGCAGCGGGACGGCGGCCGCAAGTACATCGTCGGCACCGAGACCGGCATCCTGCACACGATGCACAGGCAAGCCCCCGACAAGGAGCTGATCCCGGTGCCCTACGAGGACCGCAGCGCCGCCTGCCAAGGCTGCAACCAGTGCCCGTACATGAAGCTGAACACGCTGGAGAAGATCTACCTGGCGCTGCGCGACCTGCGGCCGCGCATCGAGCTGCCGGAGGACCTGCGCCGGCGGGCCCTGGCGCCGCTCGAGCGCATGCTGGCGCTCGGCTGATCGACGCCGCGCCGCGCGCTGCGTGCATCGGCGCCGGCGCGGTGGCAACATGGGCAGCGCGCATGGCGAAGCCCCACGACCCGGCGAGTTCCTCGAATCCCCTCGGCGACGAACTGCGCGGGGGACGCACCGCGCGACCGTGCGCGCTGGTGATCTTCGGCGCCACCGGCGACCTGACGAAGCGCAAGCTGGTCCCGTCGCTGATGGGACTCGCCAAGGACGGCCTGCTGCCGTCCGGGTTCGCCGTGGTCGGCTTCGCGCGCCGCGACTGGAGCGACGCCACCTTCCGCGGCGAGCTGGCCGACGGGGTGCGGCAGTTCGGCCGCTCCGACACGCTGCGCGCCTTCGAGGGGCTCGCCGAGTCGTTCACGTTCCACCAGTCCGACTTCGGCGACCCGGCCGGCTACCGCAGCCTGCAGCAGAAGCTCGAGCAGATCGACCGTCAGCGCGGCACCGCCGGCAACCGGCTCTTCTACCTGGCCACGCCGCCGAGCGCCTACTCGACGATCCTCGAGCAGCTCGCGGCGACCGGCCTGTCGCGGGAGCAGGACGGCCGGTTCGCGCGCATCATCGTCGAGAAGCCGTTCGGCCACGACCTGCAGACCGCGGTGGCGTTGAACGACCAGGTGCGGCAGGGCTTCCACGAGCGGCAGGTGTTCCGCATCGACCACTACCTCGGCAAGGAGACGGTGCAGAACATCCTGGCGCTGCGGTTCGCCAACGGGATCTTCGAGCCGCTGTGGAACGAGAAGTTCGTCGACCACGTGCAGATCACCGTCGCCGAGTCGATCGGCGTCGGCTCGCGCGGCGGCTACTTCGAGGAGTCCGGGATCATCCGCGACATGATCCAGAACCACCTGATGCAGGTGCTGACCCTGGTGGCGATGGAACCGCCGGCGACGCTGTCGGCCGACGGCGTGCGCGACGAGAAGGTCAAGGTGCTGAAGGCGATCCGCTCGTTCGCGCCGGCGGACGTCGACCGCGAGACGGTGCGCGCCCAGTACACGCGTGGTTCGTTCGGCGGCGAGGACGTCAAGGGCTACCGCGAGGAGGAGGGCGTGGCGGAGCACTCCACCACCGAGACCTACGCCGCCGTGCGCCTGCAGGTGGAGAACTGGCGCTGGGCCGGCACGCCGTTCTACCTGCGCTCCGGCAAGCGCCTGCCGCGGCGCGTCACCGAGGTCGCGATCCAGTTCAAGCAGCCGCCGCACCTGCTGTTCCAGGGCGGACGGCCGCTGCAGCCGAACGTGCTGCTGCTGCGCATCCAGCCCGACGAGGGGGTGGCGCTGCGCTTCGGCGCCAAGGTGCCCGGCCCCGACGTGCGGATCCGCGACGTGCGCATGGACTTCCGCTACGGCACCGCGTTCGGCGGCGAGACCGCCGACGCCTACGAACGGCTGCTGCTCGACGCGATGCTCGGCGACGGCACCCTGTTCGCCCGCCGCGACGAGGTCGAGGAGGCCTGGCGCATCGTCGACTCGATCGTCACCGGCTGGCGGCAGAGCAGGCACCGGCCCGAGGAGTACGTCGCCGGCACCTGGGGGCCCGCCGCGGCCGACCGGCTGCTGGCCGGCGGCCGGCAGTGGAGGAAGCCGTGAGCGGCGCGGCCAGCCTGTGCCGCACGCCGCCGCGGCCGGTGCCGCTGCCGCAGGTCGGCGATGCCCTGCGCGCGATCTGGCGCAGCTGCAGTTCCGGCGCCGGCGAAGCCGACGTGGCCCGTTCGCTGGCGATCAACTTCGTCGGCATCGCCGAGGTCGCCGACGAAGCCGAACTGCGCGCCGCCGTCGAGCGGCTGCAGCACCGCACTCCCTGCCGCGCCTTCCTGCTGCTGCTCGACGACCGCGAGGCGCAGGTCCGCGCCGAGGTCGCGGCGACGACGCGGCTGCAGGGCGAGACGCACGACATCGTGCTCGAGGAGATCGCCGTGCGCATGCCGGCCGCCGCGTTCCCCCGCCTGCCGGGCGTCGTGCGGCCGCTGCTGGTCAACGACCTGCCGAGCCATCTGTTCTGGAACGCCCCGTGGCCGCAACGCGAGTCCTTCCTCGACGACCTCGCGGCGCTCTGCGACCACACCGTCGTCGATTCCCGCCGCCTGCACGCGCCGCACACCGAGCTGCCGCGGCTCGCCGCCCGGCGTGCCCGCGGCGCCCGCATCACCGATCTGGGCTGGCTGCGGCTGCGGCCGTGGCGGCGCGCGCTCGCCGAGGCGTTCGAGCGCCTGCCCCATTCCGCCGGCTCGTCGACGACGACGGTGATCCACCACGGCGCCCGGGCCGAAGCCGCGGCGCTGCTGCTCGGCGACTGGCTGGCGGACCGGCTCGGCGCGGCCGTCACCTACGTCGCCGGCCCCGAAGACGACGGCCCGTGTCCGCGGTCGGTGCAGTTGCGCGCCGGCAGGGACGAGGTCGACCTGCAGGTCGCCGGTCCGAACCTCGTGGCCCACGTGACGACGGCCGCGCACTGCTTCCTGCCCTACCGGGTGCCGGTCTCGCGGGGCACCGACGGCGACCTGCTCGCCGCCGCGATCGACCTCGGCTGAGGCAGCGCCGCCAGCGACTCAGCGGTGGCCCGGCGGCGCCAGCGGCTGCTCGTGCGCCGGCGGAGTGCGGCCGCCCGTGCGCGGGGCCGTGTGCGGATGCCAGCCGAGCAGCAGGTACATGGCGAAGAAGCCGAGCAGGTAGCCGACGACGACGTGCCAGCCGCTGCGCAGCCACGCCTTCGCCGACTTCGCCTCCTGGAACAGCCCCGAGATCGCCACGCCGGCCGACGAGCCGAACCACAGCATCGAGCCGCCGTAGCCGACGCAGTAGGCGAGGTAGCCCCAGTCGTAGCCGCCCTGCTGGATCGCCAGCGCCGTCAGCGGGATGTTGTCGAAGAACGCCGATACGGCGCCGAGCCCGAGCGCCGTCCACGCCGTCGCCTCGGGCAGCCGGTCGACCGGCATCATCGACGCCGACAGCACGAGGCAGAGCAGGAAGCACATGCCGGTCGCCGCCGGCGGCAGCACCTTCCAGTCCGGCCGGCGCAACAGGCAGCCGAGCAGGATCGCGGCCCAGACGCCCGCCGCCGGGAAGCCGAACGCCAGGTTGGTGCTGATCGCGCCGACCAGGATCGCGCCGACGATCGCGACGCAGCCGTAGTCGACCGGCTTGCCGGCATGCCCGCCCTTCACCAGCGGCTGCAGCGCGTGCTGCTGCCGGCTGGCGAAGCAACCGAAGAAGGCGACCGCCACCGCCGCGCCCAGCCCCGCCTCGAGGACGTCGAGCGGCGACACCGGCGGCTGCACCGGCGCCAGCCAGATCATCGTCGTCGTCGTGTCGCCGACCACCGAGCCGGCGCCGCCCGCGTTGCTGGCGGCGACGATCGCCGCCAGGTAGCCGACGTGCACGCGCCGGCGGAACAGCGTGATCGCCGCCGAACCGCCGATCAGCGCCGCGGCGATGTTGTCGAGCACCGCCGACATCAGGGCGACGAGCACCAGCAGCAGGAATGCGCCCTTGACGCCGCCGGGCAGCACGTCGGTCAGCTTCTCCGGCAGATTGCTGCGCTCGAACAGGTTCGCCAGCAGGGCGAAGCCGATCAGCAGGCCGCCGAGGTTCAGCAGGCTCTTGCCCTCGTGCAGCAGGTGGTGGCCGAGGTGGAAGTCGGTCAGCAGGAGCCGCGTGCACAGCACGAGGCACAAGCCGCTGGCGGCGATCCGCAGCGCGTGCTTGTGGAACCGGGCGATGCCGAGCAGGGTCGCGGCGAACAGGCCGAACAGGAGGATGTCGGTCAAGGCGAAGCGACGCCGATCCGGGGCCGGGGCGCCGCGGCGGCATCATCGCGGCGGGCAGGCGTGGCGCAAGGCTCGGGCCGCGCCGGCGGTCTCACCGCGCCTCGACGTCCACGAACACGAGGCGATGGTCGGACGCCTGCGCCGCGCGCGCGCCCGGCTCGTGCTCGAGCGGCCAGAACACCGCGCTGCGCGCCACCCGGCGGCGGCGGTCGACCAGCACGTAGTCGACGCGCAGGTTGCCCGGACCCAGGCCAGGCCTGTCGTCGAAGTCGGCGGTGTCGAGCGCCGGGTCGCCGCGGTGCACGGCGTTCGCCCCCCACTGGCGGCGGCTCGCCTGGGCGGCGCCCTCGCTGCGCGGCGCCGGGTCCTGCACCCGCCCATGCTGCAGCAGCGCCTGCAGCGCCTCGCGCCGGCCGTCGCCGTCGGCGGGATCGCAGTTGAGGTCGCCGAGCAGCACGAACGGCGCTGCCGCGTCGAGGCCGCCGGCCCGCCCGCCGTCGTCGACGATCCAACCGTCCGCGCCCGGGGTCAGGTAGTCCACCCAGAACCGGATCTCGTCGTGGTTGCGGCGACCGTTGCGGTCCTCGGGCCCGTCGAACACCGGCGGCGTCGGGTGGCTGCACAGCACGTGCACGACCTCGCGGCCGATGCCGATCGGCACGTCCCAGTGGCTCTTCGACGACAGCCGCAGCGCCGCCCAGGCCTCGTCGCCATGGTGCCCCTCCGGCCGCAGCGCGCCCGGCATCGCGCTCCACCGCAGCCGCTGGAACGTGCGCACGCCGTCCAGGAGGATCGGATGCCGCGACAGCAGCGCCATGCCGTACTGGCCGCGGAACGCGCCGTGGCCGAACGAGTCGCCTGGCCCATCGACCCTGCCGTCGCCATCGAGGTCGAGGCCCGACGGCTCGCCGGTGTTGACGGGACCGCAGAAGAGGTGCTCGAACACCAGCGGGGTCTGGCCGTTCTGCGCCACGGCGAGGTAGTCGCGAGCGAAGACGCCGGCCGCCTCGGCCGCGTCGTCGCGGTCGAGTTCGCACAGCAGCAGCACGTCGACGGCGCAGCGCTGCACGACCTCGGCGATCGCCCTGGCCTGCTCGCTGCCGCCGCCGCGCAGTTCGGCCAGCAGCTCGCCCGGCGCACCGCGGTGCAGGGCGGCGTTGTAGGTGGCGAAGCGCACCACCGGCGCGCCGCGCGCCGAGCGGCGCTGCAGCAGCAGCACGGCGAGCGGCACGCTGGCGCACAGGCAGAGCACCGTCCAGAGCGTGTAGTTGGGCTTCATCGGCCGGGCTCCTCGGCGGTGCCGACGCAGGGCGCGAGCAGCAGAGGGAGTTCGAGCGGGACCTGCTCCGGCACGGTGGCGTTGGTATCACCGCCGCACCGCAACGCAAGCAGTTCGCCGCCGATCCACCACGGCACCGAGGGGGCAACGGGCCGGGAACCCAAGGGGCCGGTCCGGATCCGGGCCCGCTGCGCACCGCCGATGGCATCGACGCGAGCGCGTCGGCGGCCACCTGCCGTCCGTCAGCGTCGGCGCAACGCGCCCCGTGCGTGCTAGGTTGCTACGCCTCGCCCACTCTCCGACCCGACCCAATCGCACGGATGCTCCGCAACACCTTCCTCGGCCTTGGGGCCGCCTCCCTCCTCACCGCTGCTGCCTCGGCGCAGCAGATCTGCACCGACAACATCTACCCGGTCTACCTGGTGGACGCGGCCGGCAACCCGGCGCCTTCGGCCTACGACCCGGCGGTCACCACGACCGTGTTCCAGTTCGCGACCGAGGAGGTCTACCTCGCGTTCCACCCGAACCTGCCCAGCGGCACCTACTACGTGCACATCACCGACACGCCGACCGACGGCATCGGCGACCAGGTGCTCTCGCGCAACGATCCGATGGATCGCTTCGTGTCGGTGCAGAACGCCAACGGCGTCATCACCCTGTCGCTGCCGTTCACGAACAACCAGAACCCGGTGGTCTTCGGCGCCGGGCTCAACGGCGTGGGCCAGAGCCTCAAGCTGACGCCGTTCGCCGGCTCGCCGTTCACGCCCTGCCGGTGGAAGGTGTGGTATGGCGACAACTGGGTGCTCGACAACGGCCCCGACAACCCCTACCTGCTGGCCGGCGGCATCCACCCGGTGACCGGCGGTTGCGCGGTCCGCTCCTACTCGGACTTCGTGATCGGCAACGGCAGCGGCAGCGACGTGACCGGCCGCGTGTTCCACGACACGAACCGCAACGGCACCCGCGATGCCGGCGAAGGCGCGCTGGCGGGCTGGCAGGTCAGGCTCGTCACCGGCGACGACTCGGTCGCGGTGCAGACCGACGCCCAGGGCCGCTACCGCTTCCCGAACGTCGCCGCCGGCACCTACACCGTCGAACTGGTGGTGATGACCGGCAGGATCGCGACGACCGCGGCCTCGTATCCCGTGGCGGTCTGCGCCTGCGCCGACGTCGCGGTCGGCGACTTCGGCGCCGCCGACGCGCTGCTGCCCTGCAACGCCAAGCCGCTGTGCTACTGGTACTCGTGCTGGGGCCTGCAGCGGATCCAGCAGTTCGGCGTGCTGCCGACGCTGCCGGCCCTGCACCTGCGCAACCTCTGCGGCCAGCACGTCTCCCCGAGCAACCTCCTGTCGCTGCGCCTCTACCTGCTCTGCGCCAACAGCTGGAACATGGCCTACGACCTGTCGGCCCAGGTCCTGGCGATGCACGCCAACGTCGTGACCGGCCTCGTGCACCCGGACTGCGTGCTGCAGGACCCGACCCTCGGCACGATGACGGTGAGCCAGCTGATGCAGCAGGCGGTCGCGAGCCTCGCCGCGCACGGCTACACGCCGCTGAACCACTCGAAACGGCTGCTGCAGAGCCGCCTGCGCAACGCGTTGCTGCGCGCCAACCACAACTGGATCTGGCAGTGAAGTCGGCGGCCTGACGGCCTGCGCGCCTCCGGCCCGGCGGGCGATGGCCCGTCGAGCCGGCGTCGCCTCCGAGGCGGTCCACGATCGCGTTTGCGCACGGTGCGCCGATCGTGGACAGTGCCGCGCCGATGAATCTCACCTTCCTGGCGCGACTCGGCATCGGCAAGCAGAACAGCGGCGCGTTCGACGGCGCCTGGCGCAAGACGCGGGGCGGCACGCTGACGGTGCGCTCGCCGATCGACGGCCGGTCGATCGGCAGCGTGCAGCTGGCCGACGCCAAGGACTACGCCGCTGTCAGCCAGCGTGCGCACGCGACCTTCCTGCGCTGGCGCGAACTGCCGGCGCCGCAGCGCGGCGAGTTCGTGCGCCGCATCGGCAACGCCTTCCGCGAGCACAAGGAGGACCTCGGTCGCCTGGTGACGCTCGAGGCCGGCAAGATCGTGCAGGAGGGGCTCGGCGAGGCGCAGGAGTGCATCGACATCGCCGACTTCGCCGTCGGCCTGTCGCGGCAGCTCTACGGCCTGACGATCGCCAGCGAACGACCGCAGCACCACATGCGCGAGACCTGGCACCCGCTCGGCACGGTCGGCATCGTCACCGCGTTCAACTTCCCGATCGCGGTCTGGGCCTGGAACTCGATGCTGGCGCTCGTCTGCGGCGACGCCTGCCTGTGGAAGCCGTCGCTGAAGACGCCGCTGTGCGCGATCGCGATGACGAAGATCGCCGCCCTCGTGCTCGGCAAGGAATGGGCGCCGCTGGTCGGCCTCTGCATCGGCCCGGACCTTTCGGTCGGCAGCGCGCTGCTCGACGACCCGAGGGTGCCGCTGGTGTCGGCGACCGGCAGCACGCGCATGGGCCGCATCGTCGGCCCGCGCGTCGCCCAGCGCTTCGGCCGCACGCTGCTCGAACTCGGCGGCAACAACGCCATCGCCGTCATGGACGACGCCGACCTCGACCTCGCCGTGCGCGCGATCGTGTTCGGCGCGGTCGGCACCGCGGGGCAGCGCTGCACGACGACGCGGCGCCTGCTCGTGCACCACAAGGTGGCCGACGCCCTGCAGAAGCGGCTGGTCAAGGCCTACGCGCAGTGCAGCATCGGCAACCCGATGGACAAGGGCACGCTGGTGGGTCCGCTGGTCGACGAGGCGGCGGCGAAGGCCTTCGACCATGCGGTCGCGACCGCGGTACAGCAGGGCGGCAAGGTGGTCTGCGGCGGCAAGCGCGCCAAGGTGCCGCGGACACTGCAGGGCGGCGCCTACGTCGAACCGACGATCGTGCGCTGCGACGAGTGCATCCCGATCGTCAAGGAGGAGACGTTCGCGCCGATCCTCTACGTGCTGCCGGTGAGGTCGCTCGACGAGGCGATCGCGCGCAACAACGACGTGCCGCAGGGTCTCAGTTCGGCGATCTTCACCCGCGACGTGCGCGCGGCGGAGCGGTTCCTGTCGGCCACCGGCAGCGACTGCGGCATCGCCAACGTCAACATCGGCACCAGCGGCGCCGAGATCGGCGGCGCGTTCGGCGGCGAGAAGGAGACCGGCGGCGGTCGCGAATCCGGCTCCGACAGCTGGAAGGCCTACATGCGCCGCCAGACCAGCACGGTGAACTACGGCGCCAGCCTGCCGCTGGCGCAGGGCATCCAGTTCGGCGCCGATTGAGCGCCTCCCCCCGCGACGGCCGATAGCAGAGCGTGGCCCGCCCGACCCCGATCACCTTCCACGTGCCCGCGACCGCGGCCAACCTCGGTCCGGGCTACGGGGTGATCGCGGTCGCGCTCGACCTGCCGCTCGGCATCACGGTCGAACCGCGCACCGACGGCGAACTCAAGGTCGAGCGCCGCGACGATCCGAGCGCGCACCTCGAGGACCCGCGCCACGACCCGGTGCTGCGCGGGCTGCGCCGCGGCGCCGAGCTGATGGACGTGTCGCTGGGCAAGGGGCTGTCGGTGCTCGTCGAGGGCACGATCCCGCGCGGCACCGGCATGGGCACGATCTCGGCCGGCTATGCCGCCGGCCTCGGCATCGCCATCCGGCTGGGCAGGAAGAAGCGGCCGGCGCACGAACTGCTCGACGCGCTGGTGCCGCTCGGCGGCGATCCGGCGCACGGCGCCGCGGCGCTGCTCGGCGGCCTGTGCGCCACGGTGCAAGTCTCGTCGCAGCAGGAGCCGCAGCTGCGGCAGCGCATCCTGCAGCTGCCGATCCACCGCGACTGGCACTACGTGGTCGCGCTGCCCGACGTGCAGATGGGCACCGCGGAGATGAAGCGGGTGCTGCCGCCGACGCTGCCGCACTCGGTGACCGCGCGCAGCACCGGCCGCACGCTCGGCGTGCTGCACGCGCTGCAGCACGGCCAGGAGGAACTGCTGCGCGAGTGCATCCGCGACGAGGTGCACCTGCCCTACCGGCGGCGCCTCGTGCCCGGGCTGCCCGAGGTGCTCGAGGCCGCGGTCGACGCCGGCGCCGCCGGCGCGACGATCTGCGGCCACGGCCCGGGCGTGATCGCGTTCACGACGGTCGCCGGCCGCACCGCCGAGATCGCGCGGGCGATGGTGCAGGCCTGGGGCGGCGTCGGCCGCCAGGCGACGACGCTGACCTTGCAGACGGCGTTCTACGGCGCGCTGCCGGCGATCGGGGCGACGCCGCCGGCGTGAGATCTGGCGGCCGGGCGGGGTCCTGGACCCGGGTCGCAGTTCGCGGGTTCGCGGGTTCCCGACACGCTCTTGCAAGGTGGCGCGGCGGTCGGTAGGGTCCCTGCCCCGCAGCGCGATGGCGTGCTGCGCCGAGGGTGTCGCGAGGCATCGTTCGGGCCGTTAACTCAGTTGGTAGAGTGCGATCGTCACAAGGTCGAAGTCGCTGGTTCGAATCCAGCACGGCCCACCACTTCAAGTTCTTGCTGGCCGCGCAGTAGCGCGGACCGCCTCGTCGAGGCGAGCAGCTCAGAATCGGTGCACAGGGTCAAACCCCTGACCCGGTCAACGAGTAGCTGCCATGCACGACGAGTTGGAAACGAGGAGCGACGAGCGTCGCCGCCCCTTCCCTGGCTTGCGCTTCCACAAGCCCAGCCGCAGGTTCCTGGTCGAGTTCGGGAGCATGTCGAGCCGGTGCTCGACCACGTCGCCCGCGAAGTTGCGGCCATGCTCATCGTCCAGGCCGAAAGCGGTGCGAGACCCGGCGAGGTGGTTCAGATGCGGCCATCCGACATCGACCGCAGCGGCAAGGTCTGGACCTACCGCCCGCGCCACCACAAGACGCAGCACCTCGGGAAGACCCGGCTGATTCCCCTGTTCTCCACCGCCCAGGAAGCTCTCAGGCCTTTCCTGGAGCGCGTTCCGCCGCTCCCCCCTGACGCACTCCTCTTCAGCCCCCGGCGCGCCGAAGCAGCCAGGAGCATGGAGCGCCGAAAGCTGCGCAGCTCACGCGTCCAGCCATCTCAAGCGGCGCAAACGGAATCATTCTCCTCGGTTGTAAGCGCGCTTGCCATGAGGAAGCAAGCTGGCACTTGCGCTGACCGCTCTTCCCCTTCTCCGCGATAGACATAAGCGGATCACCGCCGAATATGAACGACACAATCGCCATCTTCCGGAAATGCCACTTGGCGCGTCTTCCCTTCCATGACCAATCGCGCTGACTGCAGCGTGTTAGGAATGAGGCCGAGATTCAGCGAGCTTACCGCAGCACACGGAATGATCCACTGACCATCCCCACGCCCCTGAGCATCTGGGGGCATCGACAAGAGGATGGCACGCGGCCGCAACTCTGCATCCTCAAGAACAAGAGTCACAGGCCGAGCTGGGAGCACGAGGTCTCCAACGTGGTCAATCGCAAACGCGCCAAGGACTATCGGACTGCCGCCATGAAGCAGGCCCACCGCTACAATGTGGCTAGCCATGCTAGGCACGTCTGATAGTAGGAATGTCCCATCGCCCCGAAGAGGGGTTGCGCATCTGTACAGGTCTGCTGTAGCGGAAGGGGCCGCTTCGGAGCAGGCGATCACGCGAACTTGACTGAGTAGCTTGCTCGCTGATGGGACGCTCGTCCGTATCTGCCCGCTAATAGCAGGCGCCAGCGTCCAGTGGTCGGACCATGGGATCTCGACGCGTTTCCCTGCCTCAACGAGGACCTCCACCGCAGAACCCTCTTGAGCTTGCCCCTCCACGAGTGTGGACAGGCCGACCCTGTAAGGACCGTGAGCGTCCGACGGAGCGGAGTGGCCGAGGCGCGGCAGCGAAGGTTCGGCGGGTGCCTAGCTACGCGCAGGCGGTGGCCGACGGCCCGAACCGTGCGGCCCAGTTGGCCGGCAGCAACTCGTCGATCCGGTTCGCCGGGTGCGTCGCGACCCTGACCAGCACGTCGGCGAAGTAGCGGACCACGTCGACACTGGCGAGCTTGCAACTCTCGACGAGGCTGTAGATCACCGCCGCCGCTCGGCCGCCACGCATGCTGCCGGCGAACAGCCAGTTTTTGCGGCCGATCGCGACGGGACGGATGGAGCGTTCGCACGCGTTGTTGTCGATCGGCGCCAGGCCTTCGCGGAGGAACTGACGGAGCGCCTTTCGCTGGTTGCGCACGTAGTCCATCGCCTTCGCCATGTCGCCGGCGTCGCTGAAGCCGCTGCGCAGTCGCCGGGTGCGGGAGAAGATCGTGGCGAGGATCGGGCGTGACGTCTGTCGCCGCAGTGCGGCGCGTCCTTCACGATCGAGCTGCGCGTCGTCGGCTTCGCGTTCGACGGCGTAGAGCGCGCGGATGTCATCACCGAGGAGCTTGGCGGTGCCGGGCGACTCTGCCTCGGCCTCGCGAAACTTGCGAGCGACGTGCGCCCAACAGCCGCCGACCACGATGTCGCCGCTGGCCTTGTCCGCCGCGGCGCGGTTGCCGCTGTAGCCGTCGCCGATCAGCAAGCCACGGAAGGCGCCGATCTCGTCGGCAAGCAGCTGGCTCGCGCGGCCCGCGGTGAAGCGATAGACGACGGCGTTGACCTGTGGGTTGACGAACGTCCACAGGTACGCGCGGAAGTTGGGCTCGCCGCGGCCGGCCTGGCACATCACCGGCGTGTCGTCGAGTTGCAGCACGACGCCGCTGCACACGAGCTGCAGCAGGCGGTCGACGATCGGGCGCAGCACTTCACCCGATGCGAGCGTCCAGTCGCACAGCGTCTGCTTCGGCAGGCGCAGGCCGTCGCGACCGAAGATCGCTTCCTGGCGGTGCAGCGGCAGGTGGTTGGCGAACTTCTGCGTCAGCAGCCACGCGAGCAGGTTGGCGCTCGCGGCGCACCGCTCGAGCGGTCGCGGCGGAAGGTCGGCCATCACCGGCGCGTCCTTGCGGTGCTTCTGCTCCTCCGCCGGCAAGCCGTAGATCGGCTGCACGTGGCGAATCACGCGCAGCTGCGCGCGCTGGTAGTCGAGCTCCTCGAACACCTTCTCGCCGAGCTTCACGAGCGGCTTGCCCGTCGCTGCGTCGATCCGCTGTTCCTCGGGGACGTCGTGCACGCGGTCTTCGCTCGGCAGGCCGGCGGTGTCGATCTTGCCCGGCTTGCGCGGCGTGCCCTTCTTCGGTGCGGGCTGCTTCGTCTGGTCGGCGTCGTCGCTGCCATCATCGGGCTCGGCATCGTTGGTCGGCGCCGGTACTGGCTCCACTGGCGCAACTGCATCGGCGAACAGCAGGCCCTGCTTCTCGTGCACGCGGTGGCCGCCGCCGCGTTGCGCGAGCAGCTTCTTCACCGTCTCCTGCAGCGTCGCGAAGTCCCTCGCGAGCTTCGCGATCGTCTTGTCGCGGTCGGCGATCGTGGCGTCGCGCTCACTGAGCTGCTGGCGCAGCGCGTTGTTCTCGAGCTCGAAGTCCGCCGCCGTCACGCGACAGACAATGCCGTCGCGCGCGCAAAGTTTCATGAAGTCTGAAGAAGTCGTCGCTTCCACGGCCGCGCACGCAAACGCTCCGCATCGAAGCCGTGCAGCAGCAGCGCGAGTTGCTCGCCTCGATACTCGACACGCGTGACGTCGGCGTCGGCTGCTGGCCACGCGAACGTGCCGCGGTCGAGTCGCTTGCTCAGCACCCACATGCCTGACTCGTCGGCGACGAGCACCTTCATCCGGTTGCGATCGCGGTTGCAGAAGAAGAACAGGTGGCGCGACATCGGGTCCGCCTTCAGCTTCTCGCGCACGATCCCCGCGAGGCCGTTGAACGACTTCCTCATGTCGGTCGCGCCCGCGACGAGGAACAGGCGCCCGCCGCCGAACGTCAGCACGACTCGAGCGCCGCGACCAAGCGTCGCAGCTCTTCGTCGTCGAAGCCGGCGGACACGTCGATACTGCGGCGGCCCGAGCACAGGCGAACGACCATCGCGCCTGCGGAGGCCTGTTCCGCCATCGGCGAAGCCTGGGTCGTCGTCAGCTCCACCAGCTTCGCAGGCAGCTCCCGTGGCGGGCTCGACCCGAGCCGCCGTCGCCACACGTACAGCGTCGGCACCGAGACCCCGATCCGCCTGGCGAACTCGGCGACGGTCAGGCCGCTCGCCGCCTGCGCCGCGAGGGCTCCGGTGTACCACGCCGCCAACTCGTCGCGGCTGGTCGGCCGAGGTCCAACGTCGATCCTGCGCATGCCGTCAACATCGCGCTCGCGCGCGCGGGATCCATGGATCGCTCACGCCGCCGTCGGACGCTCACTAAGGACCGGGAAAGAGGCCGGAAATCAGCACCGCGTCAGCACGATACTGCCCACGAAACAACTCACCGTTCTGCCCCAAAGCGCAAACGTCTGCTTCGGGCATCCCACCGACAACCAAGATCTCAGCCGAGCGCGGCAGTTCGACGTGGATGGTTCCTGAACTATCAGCGGCGGAGATACTCTCCCGTGCAAGCTCCCGGCCAATGAAGCCCCTAGCATCGCATATAATCAGATGCGCCGCATGTTGACATGGCAAGGACACGCCAGCGCCTGGGACCGGCCCCTTGTATAGTATGGGGCCGTCATCCGACCCATCAAGTGCGCTCCGGACTGCGACATCATAACCGTACGGACTCCCATCACGAGTGATCTTCAGCGTGATACTCGACTGTCTGGGCAACATGTCGACAAACGATTTATCGGACAGCCCATATGGAGACGCACAGGAGTCCGCAAAGCCGGAAGCCGAAAAACGGATCCTCTTGTAATCGCTTGAGACGGTTGCCGTGATGGCGGCGAGCTTGCCAATGTCGATTCCGCCTTCGGGATCTGACTGGACCGTCACGCCAATACCCTGCCAACCCGATGCCTCCAGGATCTCGACAGAGGCCGTACCGTCGAGCAACTTGCGCGAGACAGTGTCCCGCAGAAAGATGTTGCACTTCACCTGTTCGGCGACGTGAATCGTCGAACTCTGCCCACCAGCGGCAAGCAGAACTTGACCATTGCAGGCAAGCGCAGGGGGCAGACCCTTCAGCTTCCCGTGACCGGGCAAGCTCACGGCGTATGCCCCCGCCGGCAGCAGCGCTCCATGCTGTCGAGAGCAGCGAATACCCCAAGTCACCCCAGGTAGAATATCGAGCATCGACAGATCGAGGAGGCAATCGACTGCATTATTGGACGCATCCACGACTGAAACATGAGTAGTCGTCATCGGGTCACACACAATGGTGCCGTATTGCCCATCGCAGTACTGCGGTTGCGATATAGAATGCTCCTTCCGCGCGAATAGCAGGGCGGCACGGCTACCCGTTGGGAAATCGAATGACCCGTCATCCTTTGACTGCCCCAACAGGACCTCGCGGAACCGGGACTCACCACGGGAGCGCCTCAAATGAACGATGTCCGCTCCCGGCACCGGTGCACCCAAGTTATCCACTACCTGAAGGCGGGAAGGACTCAGGGACTCCAACGTGATAGTTTCGGCATCACTCGTGGTCAGTGCGTGGCTCGCTTCCTTGTACCCACTTGCCCATGCCGTGATGGACGACGCCCTCGTCGATATCAGAAATTCCCCGGTATCAGGATCCGTCCACACTGACGTCCCCTGTCCATCACGCACGATTGCGTGCAACGGGATGGCGCACTCCTTCGCAAGAACTCGCCCCGCTACTGGGACTAGGCCGGTCGCCGCATCACGCACGACTTGCCCGTCGTTGCGGCCCTCGCCGAGAGGTTTGGACAGTCCAATGCTTGCCTCCGCCTGTTGCGCCTGGGGCCCTGACACCTGCGAGGAGGTGCTGGACGTGCCGGGCGGCGGCACATGACGCCCGAGGAAGAACCAAGCTGCGGCTGTCGCGATTGCTAGGGCAAGTATACCCAGAATTAACCTGCGGCTGGTCATATCATGCGCAGCAGAAGGCAGAAGAGCGCTGCCATCGCGAATGATCTTCATCCCATAAGACGCAGGGTAGCCAACTCCTGCTTCGCGTCAAGTGGTGCCTCACCTACCCGGCGCGCCCCGCCCCCGGACACCAGGATGCTGGCCCCAAGAACGAGGCGCACGCGTGGCCGCTACGGCCTCCTGCGCGAGGCGCGTCGCTTCCTCCGCGGTCAGGTCCGCGTTCTGCTCCTGCACCTCGGCGACGGTTCGGCGCAGCACCTCCCGCCCATCCCCCTGCCGGCCGGCCTTCGCCTCTTCGCGGCCGCGCTCGGCGACAGGGCAAAGCTCCCCAGCGGGACTCCTCCAGGTGATCGCGCGGAGCCGGGTCAGACCGCTGACCCGGCGGCGTCGCCTGACCCGGATTCACGCGGGTTAGAGTCGTCTCGCGCCGCCTCTGGTCAGGTGGACCCGCAGGCGCTACGCTTGGTCCTTCAGCGCTTTGCATCGGTTCTGAAGAGTTCCTGGTGGCCGTCACAAGGTCGAAGTCGCTGGTTCGAATCCAGCACGGCCCACCACTTGACTCGTTGCTGACCGCGCACTTGCGCGACCGACCTTCCGGGTCCGTTCAGCGACCGGGCCCCATGCGCGCTCGCAGCGCCTGTCCTGCGGCATGCGTTGGGCTCCGCTGCAGCACCTCCTGCAGCACGCGGCGGGCCTCGGCATGGTCGCCGGTCTCGAACAACAGCTGCGCGAACTGGACCTGCACGTCGGGGGCGTGCGGCCGCCGCGCGGCGAAGGCGCGCAGCGCCGCGACCGCGTCGGCGGTGCGCCCGAGGTGGAGCAGCGACAGCGTCAGGTTCGTGTTCGCCTCGGCGGAGTCAGGCGAAAGGCCGACGGCGGTCCGGAACGCCGCGCTCGCGGCTTCGTGCTTGCCCTGACGTCCCAGCACCAGGCCCAGCAGCTGGAACGCCTCGGCGTCGGCGGCCTGGGTGCGCACCAGCGCGGCCAGCAAGCCTTCGGCTTCGGCCAGGGCTCGGGCCTCGTCCAGGGCGGCGCCGCCGTCCCGCCGCGGGTAGCTGCCGACCAGGGCGAGGCACAGATGTCGGGTGGCCAGCGGTTCGCCGGGCACGTGCTGCAGCACCCGGCGCAGCTGCGCGATGCCGTCGTCGATGCGTCCGCGCTCGAGCAGCGAGATGCCGTGGTTGGTCCGGGCGCCCACCGGCATCGCGGCGGCCCGCGCCGCGCGGTCGAGCAGCACATGCGCTTCGTCGGTGCGCCCCTGCAGCCGCAGTTCGCGCGCCTGGTTGCCGAGGATCGTGCTGGCGACGAGGCTGTCGCCGTCGAGACGGTTGCCCTCGTACGCGCGTTGCCAGAGCCGCGTGTTGTCCGAGTACGGAGCGGCGACGGCCTGCGCCTGCGCGACCGCGGCGATGGTGACCGCGGCCAGCAACAGGCCGCCGAGCCACGCTCGCCACCGGGCGGGGGCGAGACGGTCGACCAGCGCCGCCATGCCGATCACGGCCGGCACCAGCAGCGCGAGCAGCGGCAGGTAGGCACGGCGGTCGGCGACGAGCTCGGTCAGGATCGGCAGCACACTCGACGTCGGCGCCAGCAGCAGGAAGAACATCGTGCCGAGCCACGCCCACCACCGTCGCCGTCGCCAGAGCAGTGCCGTGACGACGATCCCCGCGACGACCGCGGCTCCGGGCAGCAGGCTCGGGCCGGGCGAACGCACGATCGGCCAGTCGTAGACCGGCAGCAGCGACGTCGGCCACAGGCTCGCGCGCGCGTAGTGCACGACGACCGGCGCCTGCGTCAGCAACGACTCGAACGCGGTCACCGGGATCGCGCCGCGCCAGCCGACGGTCGCGTTCGCCGGCGCCAGCGCGACGCAGCCGAGCAGCAGCAGCCACGTGGCGGCCAGCGCGGCGTGGAAGCCGCGCCAACGCCGCCACGACCCGAACGACGGCTCGAGATAGGCGAACGGCAGCAATCCGATCAGGATGGGCGCCGCGGCGAACTCCTCCTTGCAGCCCATGCCGATGGCAACCGCGAGGCAGGCCAGAGCCAGCCACGACCTGGGCCGCCGGGCGCCGTGGCTGCGCAGCGTCGCCCAGGCCGCGACCAGGAAGGCGCCTGCCATCAGCAGCATCGAGCGCTGCGTCGGGTAGGCGACCGCGTCGGCGACCAGCGGGTGGGCTGCGAACAGCGTCGCCACGGCCGTGGCGATCCGGCGCGCGCGCGGTTCGCCGAACCGCGAGCCGAGCACGGGGCCGCGCAGTGCGCGGCGCGTCACCGCGGCCAGCAGCAGGGCGTTGCCCACGTGCAGGAGCAGGTTCAGCAGCCGCTGGCCCCAGGCAGCGTCGAGTCCCAGCGCAAACGTCAGCGTGAAGCTGAGGCACGCGAACGGTCGCCCTGCCAGCGAAGTGTGACGCTCGCCGAACGCCGCCCGCCACCAGTCGCCGGCCTGCAGTGCCGGGTGCCGCACGATCGCGCTCAGGTCGTCGTGCACGTACTCCCCGCCGAGGCCCGGGCCGTAGGCGGCGCACGCGGCGACGACCGGCAGCGCGAGGCCGAGCAGCCTGCGCCAATGACCGCGGTCGGCAGCGGGCGCCGGAGGGCTGATTGCGGCGCGCCGGGGCGGAGCCATCGGGCGGAACTCTACTTCCCCCGCCCACCGAGTCCGCTGCGATCCGACGGCGTCGCCGGCAAGGTCGGTGTGCCGTGCCGGAGGTCGGAACCCCAACGGCCCGATCGCGCCGGCCGCCCCTGCGCAGGGTCGGGTCATGCCCCGGCGAGACCGGCACCGATCGACCTCGCGCCTACGAACCGTGAGCCGCGGCGGCGGGATCGTCGGTCTGCACGACCGGCTGGCTCGCCTTCGGCAGGGACAGGGACACCCGGGCGCCACGCCGATCGTTCCGCCCGATCCGCAATCGCCCGCCCATCGCCCGCATCGCTTCGCGTGCGCTCCAGAGGCCGATGCCCGTCTTCGGACCTCCTGCCGCAGGGCCCGCGATGCCGCCGCCGGGCAGCGGCAGGCCCTCGAGAGCGGCGGCAGGGAATCCGGGACCCTCGTCGTCGACGTGCAGCACGACGTCGGTCGCGGTGATTTCGCTGCTCACGGTCACCGTCGAACCCGCTGGCGAGTGCTCGAGCGCGTTGTCGAGGAGGTTCTGGACGGCGCGCCGGAACCACGCCGGGTCCAAGGCAGCGGCGATCGGCGCCACGGGGAACCTGACCTGGAGGTCGATCGACCGGGCCCGGGCTTGCCCGCCGATCTCCCGCACTTGCGCTCGCACGATCTCGAACGGATCCGCGCACTGCATCCTGGCCTCGGCCGACAGTCGGTCGCAGGTCAGGGACGCTACCGCGCCGACGACCCGCTCGATCGTGGCCGCGAGCGCATCGCCGAGCTGGGTCGATTCGGGGTCCCCGAGACTCCGGGCGCGGTCGTGCATCGCATGGATGCCGAGGCGCAGCGAGGTCAGCGGACTGCGCAGGTCATGGACCTCGGCCTCGAGGCGCGCGCTGGCCTCCAGCCACCGCCTCTCGAGGCGCTCGAGCCAGCGCTGCTTGCGTAGGGCCGTCAGCACCGGCTGCACGACCCCCGCGATGTGGACGCCGTCGCCGGCGAGGAGCGGCCGGCCGTCGCCCAACAGGATCTCGCACCCGATGCCGCCTTCTCCGCCGAGGCGAACGAGGACGTCGCACCGGCCGCCCGACTCGAGCACGTGCAGGCTGGCGTCGCCCGACGACGCGAATCCCTGGACGGGCGGCGCTTCCGCGGCGCGCACGGCGCGCGTGTGCCTGTCCGGCGCGACCGCGCCTCGCTCGGCCACCTCGACCCTCTCCGTCGCCCCGCGCGCGACGAGCCATCCGCTGGCGTGCAGGGCACCTGTCCCTTGCCGCAACTCCTCCACGGCGGCAGCCGTGAGCAGCGCGACGTCCAGGCTCTGCTCGGCGCGCCATCCGGCGGCGAGGAGCGGCCGGAGCACCAGCTCCGCCGACGTCACGGAGGCGGCGGTGGGCGCAGGGGGGCCATGCCGCTGCACCTGCGGTCGCGCCGCCGCGAGTCCGCCGCCCGCGACCGGTTCCTGGCCAGGGCGGGCAGGGCCCGGGTGCGCGTCAGGCTCCACGGTCGCGGCAAGCCGCTGGACCTGCTCGAGTTCCCGGCGCGTGATCAGCTGTTCCAACTGCCGGGGGAAGATCAGGTCCAAGGTCCATTGGATCGCGACGCGCAGCTTCCGGACGACGCCGGGCAGCTTCATCAGGTAGACGGAACGCCACAGCCACCAAGCCACGAATCCGGTGAACCGGACCCCGAGGATCTGCGCCACCCCCGTGAAGTGTCCGAGCGAGGCCAGCTGCCCGACGGTGGAGAAGGACAGCGGTCGGCCCGGCTTGCCGTCCACCGCCGCCTCGATGTTGCGCGCCGCGGCCCATCCCTGCCGGATCGCATGCTGGGCCGTCGGCGGATGCAGACCGCCACGCCCATCGGGCACCGCGGCCGAATCACCGACCGCCCAGACCACGCCTTCGTACCCGACCAGTTCGAGGCGTTCGTTGACCCTCAGACGACCGCCGACCTTCTCGACCGGAAGCGCATCCACGGCGGGCGCAGGCCGGGCCCCGGCGGTCCAGACCAGGGTGTTGGCGGCGATCGGCTCACCGTGGGAGAGGGAGACGACCCAGTGGTCGTAGCCGGTCACCCTGGTTCGCAGCCGCAACTCGACGCCGCGGCGACGCAGGTGGTCCTCGGCGAAAACACCGAGGCGTTCGCCCAGTTCGGGCAGGACGACGTGGCCCGGGTGCACGAGCACCAACCGGAGCATCGAGGGATCGAGCTCCCGGTACCGGCGGACGGCGTCGCGGAGGAAGCCGTTGATGGCACCGATCGTCTCGACGCCGGCGAATCCGCCGCCGGCCACGACGAAGGTCATGAGCCGACGGCGGATCTCCTCGTTGGGTTCCGCCGCGGCGTCCTCGAGCAAGGCCACCATGCGGTTGTGGAGCAGCGCCGCGTCGGCCACGGTCCGCATCGTCGACGCGGACGTGGCCACGCCCTGCATGCCGAAGAAGTTGGCCACCGACCCGGGTGCCAGCAGGAGGTGGTCGAACCAGAGCCGCTGCGGCCGGCGGGCCGGGCCGACGAGGCAACGGATCATCCGCTTCTCGAGGTCGATCGCCGTCGCCTCGCCTTCGACGAAACGGACGCGGCGCAGCATCTGGCGCAGCGGAACCGTGATGTCAGGGGCATGCAGGTCGCCAGCGGCAACCTCGTGCAGCATCGGGGTGAAGAGAAGGTAGTTCTGGTCGTTGAGCAGCACGACCTCGACGTCTGGCCGCAGGCCGAGCGTGCGGTCGAGGCGCCGCGCCGCGTAGGCCCCCCCGAAGCCCCCGCCGACGACCACGACCCGCCTGGTGGCGGACGGGGGTGCGGCAGGATCGGAGATGCAGGCCGTCATGCGACCGCACCCCCCGCAGGGACGGCAAGGCCACCCGAAGGCACACCGGCGTCCTGCTCCCCGCCATCTCCCAGCCATTGCACCGCCAGCAGCGTCTGGTCGTCCTCCGGCGCCTCGCCGTCGGCGAACTCCTCCACGGCCCGCATCACCGCCTGGATCGCGTCGACGGGGCTCGCCGGCCGCGGCAGGTCCAGCAGCACGCGGTCCAGCCGTTCGGTGCCGAAGAACTCGCCCCCGCGCGAACGCACCTCGGTGATGCCATCGCCGTAGAACAGCAGCAGGTCACCGGCGCCGAGCACGACGAGTTCCTCGACCCGCGGCGGGCGGCCGGCGAGCATGCCCAGGGGCAAGGACCTCGCCCCATCGATCGACAGCACGGCTCGATCGCCGGCGCGCACCAGGCGCGGCGGAGGATCATCGGTGCGTTGCAGCAGCGCGGCGAGCAGCGCCAGCCCGCACAGCTCCACCTCGCGGCAGGTGCGTTCGCTGGGCGAGATCAGGACGACCATGCCGACGCTCTCGCCATGGCCGTAGAGAGGGAAGGCGACCAACGAGCGGCCGCCCGCGAGCAGCCCCCCTGCCGGTTCTGCGCCGTCCAGCACCAGCGGCGTCACGGTGCGGAACTGTCCGTCGTACAACAGCTCCGCGAGCAGGCCTCCGGCCATCAGGATGCCCGGATCGGCCACCATGGTGGTGGTCGGCTGCTCCCCGCAACCAGCACTGAGCAGGACCCGGAAGTCGGGATGCTCCAGCCCTTCCCGGCTGATCACGATCGCCCGCTCGACCTGGAAGGCCTGGTGCGCGTGGGCGAGGAACAGCCCGAGCAGATCCTGGGGCTCCGACTTCCGGCTCATGTCGCGGAGCAGCGACGTGGTCCTCGCGATGTCAGGCATGGCCGAGCACTCCTTCGGCCCCATGGGCCGCCGCCGGGTCCCGGTGCGTCGGTGACGCGGCCGCGGGGACGGGTTCGGCCTCCCAGCGAACGAGGCGCAGGTCCTCGACGAAGATCACGTAGAGGACGGGCACCAGCACCAGGGTGACGACCGTGGCGACGAGCATGCCGACGATCTGCACGTAGCACATGGGTTCCCAGAGCGGGCCGCCGCCCAACGCCAGCGGGACCAGCCCACCGACGCACGCGAGCACGGTCACCAGCACCGGCCGCAGGCGCGCGAGACCTGCGTCGACCACGGCCTGGCGCAGTGGTTCGCCCTCCTGCCGCTTCTCGTCGATGAAGTCGAACAGCACGATCACGTGCGAGATGATCAGGCCAGCGAGCGACGCCACGCCGAGGAAGGCCATGAAGCCGAACGAGGCCCCGAAGAGCAGCAGACCGAGCAGTCCGCCGACGATGCCGAACGGCACCGCGGCGTAGACGAGCAGCGGCTGGGTGACGGAGTTGAACTGCACCACCAGCGCCAGGTAGATCGCCAGGAAGGAGACCACGAGGGCCAGGGCCAACGACTGGAAGCCCTTGTCCTGCTCGAACTTCTCGCCGCCGAACTCCCATCGGTAACCGCTGGGGAACCGGATCGCGTCGGCCGCCGACGCCGCCGCGGAAGATGCGGACGGCAGCACCCGCTGGAGTCGATCGACGACTTCGCTCGGCAGCACGCCCTGCACTGTGTCCGCCCGGACGGTGAGGCACCGCTCGTGGTCGCGGCGCCGGATCTTCGGCGTCACCATCTGCGGCTCGAAGCGGGCCAGCTGCTGCAGCGGCAGGCGCACGCCGGTCCTGGCGTTCACCGCAGTCAGGCTGGAGAGGTCGTCGAGCCGGGTGCGCTCGGACGGTCGGAGCCGCAGGGCGATGTCGATCAGCTTGTCGCCCTCGCGGAGTTTGCCGACCGAGAACCCCGACAGCCCGGCGGCGACGGCGGTCGCGACGTCCTGGTGCGTGAGGCCGCTCAGAGCCGCCCGGTCGGCGTCGATGTTCAGCGCCAACTGGAAGGCCGGGTCGCCCCAGTCGTCGTGGATGTCGACGGTGCCCGGGATCGCGCGCAGACGTTGTTTCACCTCCGCCGCCAGTTCGCGCAGCACCTCGGTGTCCGGACCGTACAGGCGCACCTGCACCGGCACGCCGATGGGCGGCCCGGTCTCGAGTTCCTGGCAGCGCACACGGGCCCGGGCGATCCGCTGCGGCAGCTGCTCCTTCAGTCGGGATGCCACGCCTCCCGTGACCGCCGTCGACTTCGTCTGCACCAGGATCTGGGCATAGTTGTCGGCACGCTGTTCGGGCTCGATCGACAGCCAGAACCGCGGTCCGCCCGCGCCGACGAACGTCGTGTAGCCGCAGACGTGGCGCCCCTCGAGTTCGTCGATCGCGCGGATGGTCTCGAACGCCACCGCGCGTGTCTCGCGGATCGGCGAACCCTCCGGCAGGTCGAGGTTGACGACGAAGACGTCGTGCAGGTCCTTCGGGAAGAAGGACGTGCCGATGCTCCTCGTCGACAGCGCGCCCCCCGCCAGGACGACCAGCGCGACGCCGATGGTGCGGAATCGATGGGCGATGCACCACTCGACGAAGCGCTTGTAGAGGCTCGGGAACCCGCGCGGCGCCTGGCCGGGCGCTCCTTCGAGACCCTTCTGGCCCCGCAGCATGCGGGAGCCGAGCAGCGGGGCGAACGTCCAGGCGACCAGCATCGCCGCGAGCAGCGAGAAGGAGACGACGATCGGCAGCGAGTGGATGAAGTCCCCGGTCTTGCCCTGGACCAGGAGCAACGGCAGGAACGCCACGATGTTGGTCAGGCTCGCGTAGAAGACGGCCCGGGCCAGTCGCTTCGGCCCCTGCCACGCGGCCGTCTCACGAGTCGCCCCGTGGGCGATCTCACGGTTGATCGCGTCGGCCGCGACCACCGGAGCATCGACGAGCAACCCCAGCGCGACGATGAGCGCCGCGATCGAGACCTGCTGCAGGTCGATGCCGACGAGCTGCGAGAGCCCGAGCGTCATCGCCACGGTGATGGGGATGCAGATGGCCACCAGCAGGGCACTGCGCCACTCCATGAACAGCAGGGAGAAGGCGACGACGATCAGGATGGCCTCGATCAGGCACTTGACGAACGAGTGGATCTTGTGGTGCACCTCCGCCGGCTCGTTGCTCGTGCGCTCGACGCGCAGATCCGGGGGCAGCAGGAGCTTCAGGTCGGCGAGTGCAGCGGTGATCTCGCGGTCGTAGTCGGCGATGTGGGTGCCCTTGACCTGGCGGACGGAGATCGTGATCGCCCGACTCGTCCGCAGGTTCGCCGTGGCGCCCGCGGTCGTCTCGACGCCATCGGGCCCGGACGAACCGACAGGTGTTCCGCCGGTCTCGACCTCGAGCGTGCGGTAGTTCAGCACGTCCGGTGGATCCACGTAGCCGCGCGTCACCTCGACGAGATCTCGCAGGTAGAGCGGACAGCCATCCGCGGAGACGGTCAGCACCGTGTCACCGATGTCCGCCGCAGTCACGTACTCCCCACTCGGGCGGACGACGACGTGCTGGTCGGGGAGCTCGACGCGGCCGCCGGGGATGTTGATGTTGCGCTCGTGGATCTGGTCCACCAGCGACCATGGCGTGATCCCGAACTGGTGCAGGCGCTGGCCCGAGTACGACAGCCAGATCTGCTCGTCCTGCACGCCGACCATGTCGACCTGGGCGACGAACGACGACTGCTTCAGCCGATCGCGGATCCGCTCGGCGAAATCGCGCAGCTGACGGTACGTGTACTGGTCCGGCGCCGCGCGGCGCAGTTCGGCCTCCAGGCGCTCCAGGTCGTCGATCCAGAACGGCTGCCAGATGTCGGGCTGATGCTGATCGGGGCGTCCTGCTTCCCGTTCCCACTCGGCCGTCGCCTGCTGCAGATCCGCGTCCGTCCTGCCCGGGCCGAGCGTCACGTCGAGGACCCCGGCGTCGGGGAGTTCGACCAGGTTCGCCTCGCGGACCACACCGGACGCCAGCAGGCGCTCGGCCAACGTGCGACCGACCCGGAGACCGTGCGCCGGCGCAACCGCGCTCGGATGCACCAGGATGCCGGCACGGCGCTCGCCTGCGGCCCGAGGCGCTTCCTGCCGCCGGGCCTCGATCGCCTGGCGGAGGTTCCGGGCGCGCAGCCGGATCTCCATGTCGCCGACCGGCGGCGAACTGATCGTGAGCATCACGGCGACGGCATCACCGAAGTCCTTGTTCAGGAACGACTGCGTCGGTCGGCCGGCGGCCTGTGGCAGGTCCGGGATCTCGCCGAGCTTGCCCCGGATGTCCTGCCAGACGAGTTCGGCATTGCGCTCGGTCTCGAAGAGGTCGACATAGACGATCGACACGCCGGGGCGACTGATCGACTTGACGGTCTCGACCGCGGGGTTCTCGGCGACCTTGCGTTCGATCTTCCGCGTGACCTCCTGTTCGACCCGCTCCGCTTCGGCGCCCGGATAGGGCGTGACGACGACGCCGGTGACGACCGGGATGATCGGGTCCTGCCGTTGCGGCATCTCGGCATAGGCGTAGATGCCCCACCCCAGCACGGCGATCATGCTCGTCCAGGCGATGGGGCGCTTGGCCACGAAGTACCTTGGCAGGTTCATCGCCCCCCCTTCGCCACCAGGGTCGGTGCGGCGCGGCCCGACAGCACGCGGACGAGCAGGCCGTCGCTCAGGCGCTCGCTGGTCGTCACGACGATCCGCGACCCAGGCCCCACCCCGCTCCCCTCGGTGATGACCTCGATCTGGTTGTCGTAGCAGCTGCCCACGGCCACCGGACGCCGCATGGCGTAGGTGTCGCCATGCGCCTCGACGACCTCGTAGACCACGAACCCTCCCGCCGGACCGCCGTCGTGGATGGCGCTCATCGGCAGCAGCAGCGCCTCGCGGCCGCGGTCCGTCTCCACGGCGACCGACACGATCGTGCCCGGCCGCAGCGCCGGCTGCCCCTCGTCCGTCGTCGGATTGGGCAGCGTCAACTGGACCAGGAAGGTGCGGGTGATCGGGTCCGCCTCGGGCGCGATCCTGGTGACCGAACCCATGCAGGACCGCCCTTCGAACGCATCCGCCGTCACCGCCAGTTGCCGCCCCAGGGTGACTCGCTGCCCCGAGGCCGGCAAGCCCGCGAAGCCGAGCATGGTGTCGGGCACGGCGAAGTTGACGTGCACGGTCGAGATGTCGATCAGGCGGAAGGCGACTTCGTGCGCGGCCTTCCGTTCGCCTGGCTCGATGGACTTCGCGGCGACGGTCGCACGATCGAAGGGCACGACGAGCCGTCGGTTCTCGTAGTCGTCGATCGCCTGCTCGAGCTGGACGCGCGCGTCGGCCAGGGCGTGCTCGGCCGCTTGCAGTTCGCCGGCCGCAGCCACCTTCCGCGCCCGGACCTCGTCGCCGGCCACCTTCGACACGGACCCCGCCGAGCTGTCGAACCGCTCCAGGTTGCGGGTGGCGATCGCGAGCGTCTCCCTGGCCGTCGCGACGCGGGCCTCGAGCAAGGCCACCCTCGCTGCGGCGCCCGTCCTGGCGCGGACCAGATCGCCGGCGTCCAGCTCAGCGATCACCGTGCCCTTGGCCAACGTATCGCCGACCTGCACGTCCCGATCGAGTCCCGCCGGCCGATGCAGGCTGTGCACCGTGCCGGCGAGCTTGAACGCCAGCGACGTGGCCTGCAGGGGCTCGACCGACCCGCTGTAGCGCCTCGACGAGGCGACCGGCTCCGGGGCCAGGACCTTGACCATGACGGGCACAGGCACGGCTTCGGGGCGCCGCGGCTGGCACGCCGCCAGCACCGCTGCGAAGGCGAGGGGCAACCCGAGCGCGCAGCTCAGGCGTCGGCAACGGACTGCCGCCGCCGTGCCTTCGCGCGTGGCCAGGCCCGGGGCGATGTCGTCTGTGGTCGCGTCCATCATTCTCTCTCCGGTTGGTGGTTCGAATCGGTGCCGGGTGTCGGCGTGGGCACGGCCGGGTCCTTGGGTTCACCGACCTCCCAACCGCCGCCGAGCGCCGCGTAGAGCCGGATCGCATCGACTGTGAGCGCGACCCGGCCCTGCACGAGCAACTGGTCGGCCCGCCTCGATTGCCGCTGTGCGTCGAGCACGGTCAGCTGATCGAGCAGGCCGTTGCGGTAGTCGTTCTGCGCGATGGCCAGCGCCTCGGCAGCGCTGGTGGCGAGACGTTCGAGGTCGAGGACCCGCGCGCGGCCACGGTCCACGGCGACCAGCGCGCTCTCGACCTCGCGGAACGCCGCGAGCACCGTGTCTTCGTAGGCGGACTTCGCCGCTTCGACCTCGGCCTCGGACGACTCGATCTGCGCCCGGCGTCGCCCGCCGTCGAAGAGGGTCCAGTTGACCGCCGGTCCGGCCAGGTAGTAGGTGCTGGAGTCGTTGCTGGAGTCGCCGTTGAACAGATCGCCGGTCTTGCGGCTGGCGAGCCCGAGCGAGGCACCGAGCACGACCTGCGGGAAGAGCTGCGCCGTGGCGACCCCCACCATCGCGGTCGCACTGGCGATCGCCCGCTCGGCGGCCTGGATGTCGGGGCGGCGACGCAGCAGATCGGAGGGCACCCCGGCCTCGATGCGGCCCGGTGCGGCCGGAATGTCCCTGATGCCGCCGAGCTCGCCATCGAGGGC
Source organism: Planctomycetota bacterium (assembly GCA_019636245.1). Lineage (GTDB taxonomy): Bacteria > Planctomycetota > UBA1135 > UBA1135 > UBA2386 > JAEUHS01. Next base: position 76,389 of record JAHBXX010000015.1, read on the forward strand.
AGTCGGCGGCAGCGCCAGCAGGGTCGAGAGGACGTGCACGTAGACGCGAACGGCCTGCTCGAGGGGCGGAATCTCGGCCGCCGTGCCTTCGACCTCCGTCCTCGCCCGCACCAGCTCGAGTTCGGAAGCCAATCCGTTGGCGTGGCGGGCCTCGGTCACCGCAAGCGTCTCGCGCTGGCTCGCCAGCGTCGACGCAGCGACCTCGAGTTCGCGCTGCGCCCCGCGCAGCTCCACATAGGCGCGCGCCGTCTCGGCCGCCACCATCAGCAGCGCCCCGCGCCGCTGCGAGTCCGCGAGCTGCTCACGGGCCGTCGCCGATTCCAGGAAGCGCCTGGTCCCGCCGAACAGGTCGAGGACCCACTCGGCATCGAAACCGACCTGGAACAGGTTGCCATCCAGGTCGGCGTCGGGGAGCCCGATCACGGCCTGGCTGGCCTGCCACCGCAAGGCCGACGCACCGACGCCCACCCGCGGGTAGAGCAGCGATCGCGCCAGGGCGCGAGCCGCACGCGCCTGCCTCACCCTGGCCGCGGCCACCCGCAGGCCGTTGTTCGCGGCGATGGCGCGCTCGACCAGCGAGGCCAGCTGGGGGTCGGCGAATCGCCGCCACCAGGCGGCCTCCCCACGCTGCAGGTCCCCTTGGCCAGCCGCTGCCTCGCCGTCGGCCTCGCCGTCGGCCTCGCCGTAGTTGGCAGGCAGGCAGGGCGACGGGGGCGTGTAGTCCGGTCCGACCATGCACCCGGCCAACGACAGCCCGGCAAGGAGCGGCGGGAGCGAGCGACGGGAGCGAGCGGGTGCCATGCGCATCAACTTACTTCGTAAATATACGTCGTCAACCTAAAATGTTGACGCGGTAAGTTTTTTTCGGTAGCCTCTCGCCTGCTGCGGTCGGGTGGCCGGAACCACCCGATCGACAAGAACATCCAGCAACCGACCACGATGGACGACCTGCCAGCCACGGCGCCGAAGCGCCGCCGACGACCGCGCCAAGGGCCCGGCCGGCCGGCCGCCGGCGAAACCCTGACGCAGGCCGAGATCGCCAACGCAGCGCTGCAGCTGATCCTCGCCGAGGGCGAGGCGGCGCTGACGATGCGGCGTCTGGGCGAGGTCCTCGGCGTCAAGGCGATGGCGCTCTACAACCACTTCGCCGACAAGGAGGCCATCCTGGACGCCGTCGCCGCCCTGGCCCTGACCCGCCTCCCCGCACCACCGACCAAGGGGGCGTGGCAGACCAGGCTGAAGGCGATCTGCCACGGCGTTCGCAGCCTGGCCCGCCAGCAGCCCGGCGTCTTCCGGGTTGCGATGAGCCGCCCCACCCCTCCCACGAACGCGTGGCTGCACATCGAGTCGGTGCTCGCGGCGCTCGCGGACGGCGGACTGCCGCCTGCTGCGCAGGTGGCCGCCTACAACACCCTGCGCCTCTACGTGCAGGCGTTCTGCCTCTGGGAGATCGAGGCGGCCCGTCACCGACAGGATGCCGAGGGCCTGGCGCGGACGGCCGCGCCGTATCCACTCACGACCGCCGCGCTCCCCCACCTCGTCGCGCCGGACCTCGATCGTCAGTTCGAGGCGGGGCTCGACCTGATCCTCCGGGGACTGCGGGCCACCATGGAGCGTTGAGTCCGAGCGCCCGAAGGCCCTCTCCCTCCGGCAGCCCCGGCCGCGTCACCAGGGCGAGCAGCCACCGCAAGCAGGCACCCGGAGATCGGGGGCCACACGACGTCAGCCAGCGTGGCCCTGCCGCTGCCAGCCGCCTCACCCGCTTCGCCGCAGCCATGGCAACAACGCGCGTGCCGTCGCGCCCGCCAAGGCGCTGCCCGCCAGCGCCCAACCCCAGTCCGCCCCATGGAGCGGCCGGAGGTGCAGCAGTCCGCTCAGCCATGGCACCTGCACCAGCACGCCGAGCGACACGAGGGCGCCGAGCGCGATGGCTCGCGCCGGGATGCTGCGTCGACCGGTCATGGTGACCGTGATGGTCGCGCTGGCTGCGATCATCGAGGCCAGCGCCATCGCTCGCGCATGCTCCACATCGCGGCCAGCGCCGAGCGCGTGCGTGTAGCCCCACACCACCACGGTCGAGATGCACAGACCGGCCAGCGCGATCACCGCCCACGCCGGCCCAGAGAAGAACCGGGCGCGCGCGCCGTGGCGTACGCCCTCCAGACGCGCGTGGTCGGGCAGCGACTGGAACGCCAGCAGCGCGGTCGGGTGGATCACCAGCTCCAGCCAGACGATGTGCACCGGGAGGTACAGCAGCGGCTCGCCCATCAAGGGCACCACCGCCGCGCTGAGGACCAACGGGATGTGCACCATCAACAGGTAGGCGAAGCTCGACTGCAGATTGCGGAACAGCTGTCGCCCCTCGGCCACGGCCCGGACGATGGTGCGCAGGTTGTCGTCCAGCAGGACCACGGGGGCGACCTCGCGCGCGCTGCGCGTGCCGCGCTGGCCCATCGCGATGCCGACGTCGGCCGTCTGCAGCGCCGGCACATCGTTCACGCCGTCGCCGGTCACGGCCACGATCTCCCCCTGCGCCTGCAGAGCGCGCACCAGCTGCAGCTTCTGCGTCGGCGTGGCGCGGGAGACGACCTGCACACCCTCGCCTGCCGCCGCGCCGCCATCGTCGCCCGGCTGCAGCACCACCAGCCGCCCAGCCTGGTCGCCCAGCCCGATGTCGCGCGCCACCGCGGCCGCCGTGGCGGGGTGGTCGCCGGTGACCATGACCACGCGCATGCCCGCCGCCTGGCACTCGGCGATGGCTGCGGGCACGCCTTCGCGCACCGGGTCCTCGAAGGCAAGCAGGCCAACGAACTCGAGACCATCGCCTGGTTCGGTGCCATCCCAGGCCTGGGCGAGCCCGCTGCGCGCCGCGCAGGCGATCACCCTGTGGCCGGTGGCGGCGAGTTCTTCGACGCGCTGAAGCCAGAGGGCGATGGCGGCGGGCGTCAGATCGGTCATCGCGATCACGGTTTCGGGCGCTCCCTTGACCACCGCGACCAGGCCGTCCGCCTCGACGCGCCACACCGCGGATTCACGGCGCCGCTGCTCGGTGAACGGAAACACCGCGATCCGCTCGTGCGCCCGGTCGGCGGCGGGCGCGGCGGCCAGCAGCGCCGCGTCCAGCGGGTCGCCGCTGTCGGCGCGTGCGGCGCCGGCGGCCACGCGCAGCAGACTGCCGGCATCGCGCCCCGAGGCCGGCAGACGGTGGGCGAGCACCAGATCGCCGGCGGTGATGGTGCCGGTCTTGTCGGAACAGATGCAGGTGACCCGACCGATGTTCTCCACCGCCACCGCGCGGCGCACCAGCGCCTTGCGCCGCGCCAGCCGGTACACGCCGAGTCCGAGGAAGAAGGTGTAGACCACCGGGAACTCCTCGGGCAGCGCGGCGATGGCCAAGGTGACGGCGCTCAGCGCCGCGTCGATCCAATCGTGCCCCTGCCACAAGCGGATGCAGGCAAGTGCCAGACAGAGCAGCAAGGCCGCCATCAGCAGGAGGGACACCAGGCGACCGATGGCCGCCTGCAGCGGCGTACGCCCCTGGCTGCCCTGGATGGCCGAGCGCACGATCGCGCCGTAACGCGTGTCCTTCCCGGTATGCACCACGCGCAGCCGCGCCGGCCCGGTGAGCAGCCGCGTGCCGGCGGCGGCCCAGCACTGCTGCGGCACCTGCCCAGGCCGTTCGCCGCCGGTGCGGCAGGCCGACTTGCGCACGGGCAGGGCCTCGCCGGTCAGCGTCGATTCATCGCATTGCAACCCGTCCCCGGCCACCAACACGCCATCGGCCGGAAAGTACTCGCCCGTCGCCACCTCGACGAGGTCGGCCGGCACGAGCTCGCGCGCGGGGATGTCCACCCACTGGCCGTCGCGCAGCACGTGCGCCGTGCTCGCGAGGCGCGCGGCGAGCCCCGCGGTGGACGCACGCGTGCGTCGATGCAGGTAGGCATCCATGCCCAGCAGGGGAATCACCGCCACGGCGAGCGTGAGCGCCTCGGCCACATCGCCGATGGCGGCGAACAGCACGGCGGTCGCGATCAGGAACCACAACATCGGGTCGCGGGCCGTGTCGCGCAGGATGTCGCGCCATTGGTTCGGCGCTGGCGGCACGATGTCGTTGCAACCGTACCGGCGCTGGGCTGCCACCTGCGTCGCGCTGAGCCCACGGTCGGCACCGCCGAGTTCGGGCAACCGCTCCAGGGGAAGGTCCACGCCTTGCACGGAAGCCTCGGGTCGGCAGCAGGAAGGGCATCCTCGCGGCGCTCGGCCACGATCGAAGTGGTGCACCGGCGGGCGCTGGCGCCCGGTCACCCTGATCGAGATCGATCCACGCGCGGCAACCACCCCGGAGACGTCGACGGGCTTGCACGCCAAGCCGACGTCGAACGGACCCAGGTGGCCGCCGACGCACTGTAGCAGCGGCCTTCGTCGTTCGCGAAACGGGCCAGCTTGCACCGGGAGCCTGCGCGTGCCAGCGCAAGTCCGGTCGTGGGCGCGCGTCTTTCGAGCAATCCCGGATCGCGCCGAGCCACGCCCACCGGCGTCGCCTCGGCCAGGAACGCCGCGACGACGATCCCGGCGACACGGCGGCGCGCCGGGCGAAGGCACCGGGCGGCAGCGGGGTCGCGGGCCCGAGCTGCGGACCCCGGGCTAGTGCCCGTTCGATGGCCCCGCCCCCCCGACCAGGTGCACCGCGGGCGCCTTCACGCAGGCGACCACGCGCTGGCCCGGGCGCAGGTCCAGGTCCTCGCACGCCGGCCGCGTCACCAGGGCGAACAGCGGGAAGCCGGCGTCCAGTTCCACGCACGACAACGGGCTGCCCGGCCGCACGGCCAGGACCCGCGCCGGCAGGGCATTGCGGGCGCTGCTCGCGCCGCCGCCGTGGGCCTGCAGCACGACCTCCTCGCCGCGGATGCTGACCAGCACGTCCGCGGGCAGACCAGGCGACGCCAGCGCGGTCAGCTCGACGGAGCCGACGGCGACCGTCGCCAGGCCCTCGTGCACGCGCAGCACGCGCCCCGGGTGCAGCGTCTCGACGCCGAGGAACCGCGCCACGGCCGGCGCCACCGGCCGCCCGAACACCTCCGCCTTCTCGCCCTGCTGCACGACGCGCCCGTCGAGCAGCACGGTGACGCGCTCGGCCAGGAAGTACGCCTCGGCGAGGTCGTGCGTGACGAGCAGCACCGCGAGCCGCCGCTCGCGCTGCAGTTCGCGCAGCAGCCACCACAGCTCGCGGCGCAGGCTCTCGTTCAGGGCGGTGAACGGCTCGTCGAGCAGCAGGAGCCGCGGCTGGCTCGCCAACGCCCGCACCAGCCCCACGCGCTGGCGCTCGCCGCCCGACAGCGTCGGTGGACGGCGGTCGAGCAGGTGGCCGATGCCCGTGCGCTCGACCAGCCGGTCGACGAGCCTACGCAGTTCCGCCGCCGGCACGCCGCGGGCCCTGGCGCCGTAGGTCAGGTTGTCGTGCACCGACAGGTGCGGGAACAGGCCGAGCCCCTGCGGCACGTAGCCGAAGCCGCGCCGCTCGATCGGCAGGCGGGTGACGTCCGCGCCGCCGAGGACGATGCGGCCGCGCTCGGGCGGCAGCAGGCCGAGCAGGGCGTGCAGCAGCGTGCTCTTGCCGGACCCCGACGGCCCCAGCACGGCGTGGCACTCGCCATCCGGCACGGTCAGCGCGACCTCGTGCAACCGGAAGCCGCCGGCGGCCACGGTCAGCGCGTCGACCTCAAGCACGGACGGTCCTCCCCAGCAGTCGCCTTGTCGCGTAGAGGGCGAGGAGCCCGATGGTGACCAGCACCACGATCAACGCCACCGTGCCCTCGAGGTCGGCGCTGGCCAGCCGCAGGTAGATCGCCACCGGCAAGGTCTCGGTGCGCATCGCCATCGTGCCGGCGACCATGATCGTGGCGCCGAACTCGCCCAGCGCCTTGGCCCAGGCGAGCACGAACGCGGCGACGAGCCCGCGCCTCGCCAGCGGCAGCGTGATCGTGAACCAGGCGTGTCGCGGCGAGGCGCCCAGCGTGCGGGCCACGGTCTCCAGTTCGACCGGCACCTCGTCGAACGCGGTCTTCAGCAGGCGGACGGCGACGCCGAGCACGGTGACGAACTGCGCCAGCACGATGCCGGCGAAGGCGAACACGAACGACACGGCGTGGCGCTCGATCCACTCGCCGAGCGGGTTGTTGAAGAAGATCAGCAGCATCGCGCCGAGCGCCGCCGGCGAGACGACGATGGGCAGTTCCAGCACCGTGTCGACCAGTTCGCGGCCGCGGAACCGGTAGCGCGACAGGGCATAGGCGGCCGGCACGGCGAGCAGCAGCGCCAGCGTCGCCGCCAGGGTCGCCGCCAGCAGGGAGAGCCGGACGGCGGACAGCGTGCGTTCCGACCGGACGGCGGCGTGCAGGGCCGCGCCATCGAAGAACCACGCCAGCGACAGGATCAGCCCGCCGTAGAGCAGCAGCACGGCCGCGGCCGCGGCGATGGTGAAGTGGCGCAGGCTCATGCGCGGCTCACTTCGCGAGCCAGTCCGACGGCACCGCGTACTCGCCGCCGACGGGCTTGGCCGCGCCGAGCCACGCCGCCGCGTCCGCCGCGGTCGCGAAGTAGTGGTGGCGGGCGAACACCGCCCGCCCCTCGGGACCGGCCAGGAAGTCGACGAAGCGCTGCGCGGCGGCGCGGTCCTTGGCGAAGGTCGAGATCGCCACGGGGATGTAGCCGATGCGCGGGATCTGCGCCGCCGGCAACGGGACGGTCTCGATGCGCTCGGGATCCCAGTGCTCGAACACGCTCCAGCCGAGCACGGCGTCCGCCATGCGCAGCGAGATCACCGTCGCGGTCTTCTCGCAGGACTCGGCGTAGTTGATCAGGTTGCGCCGGAAGGCCGCCTTCTGGTCCGGCGTGAACTCGCGCTCGACGATCTCCACCGCGTAGACGCCGACGCAGACGCCTTCCGGGTTGGCGATCGCCACCCTCAGGCCGGGCCGCGTCAGATCCTGCAGCGAGCGGATGCCCTGCGGGTTGCCCTTCTGCACGGCGATCGCCGGCACGAGGTGCACGATCACCCGCTCGCTGTCGGGCAGCACCGAGCCGTCGCGCTTGGCCTTCTCCATGTAGTCCGACGAGCCGGGGAAGTAGACGTCGCCGCGCCGGGCGAGCTTCATCTGCGACAGCACGTAGCCCGAGCCGCCGAACACGAGTTCGACCCTGGTGCCGGTCGCCTGCTCGTAGAGCCGGGCGGCGGCCTCGGTTGCCGGCTTGGAGGCCGCGCCGACGTAGGCGACCAGGGACGCGCTGGCATCGGCCGGCTTGCTGCAGGCGCCGGCGAACAGGGCGAACAGGGCGAGGGTCCCGGGCAGCAGGTTCATCGGGTGGTTCGGGTGCGCGGCGGACCGCCGTGCCGCGGCGGCCGAGGGCAGGTCAGGGTGGACAGACGCTCGCGAGAGCACCGGTGTGCGTGGCGTCGTAGCCCGGCAGATCGCGCAGCCGCTGCCGATGGGCGCGGCTGCCGACCAGCCGGAGCAGCGCCTGCAGACGCGGGTCGCCGTCGATCGCGGCCGGGAAACAGAGGTCGAGCGACTCGGTGCGCACCGGCACGAACGGCAGGCCCGCCTCCTCGGCGCAGAGCTGGATGCACACGCCGGCATCGGCGAAGCCTTCGCGCACCGCCATCGCCACCGCCGCGTGGCCCGGCCATGCCCGCTGGCGCGGCAACGGGCCGCCGAGCAGTTCCTCGAGGCACTCACGCGCCGCCGAGCCGACCTCCCGGGCCGCCCAGCGGCGGATCTGCCCGAAGCGGCCCGCGCGGCCGACCGCGCGCAGGCGCTCGGTCAGCACGACACCCGCCTGCCATCGGGCCAGCCGCAACAGCCGATAGCCTCCGCCGAGCCGCTCGCGCACCGTGCGCGCGTTGCACTCCGGGTCGCCCTCGGTCGACCGGTGCAGGGCCGCGGCGTGCACCAGACCCTGGCCGAGCAGGTCGAGCGCGGCCGCGCCGCTGCGCGGAAACGACAGCAGGCGATGGCCGGTCGCGGCGTGGTACTCGACGGCGAGCAGCCCGGCCGCGGGGTCGCAGCCGGCGACGACGAGGGTCGGCGCCGCCGGCGCGTCCGGCGCCCGACGATCGCCCTTGCCGTCGTGCGGCACGACCAGACCGGGGCCCGATTCGACGGGGTAGCGCAGCCGGCGGCCCACGACCTCGGCCGTCCAGAACCGGGCCGAGGCGGACGGCGGCGACCAGGCCCACGCCGCGCCGGCCGAGGGCGCTTCCGGCGGGGCGCCGAACAGATCCTCGACCGAGCACTCCAGGGCGCGCGCGACGGCCAGCGCGGCATCCACCGAAGGCCGGAGCCGACCGGACTCGATCGCGCCGATGCTGCTGCGCGGCAGCCCGGCCTGGCGGCCGAGCTCCGCCTGCGTCAGGCCGCGTGCCCGCCGCCGCGCGGCGATCCGGAGGTCGTCCTCGCTTGCCATGATCCTGTCGCGCCGTGCCAGGATCATGGCCGGCCCCACTCCGGCGCGTCAAGCCGACCGGTCGGCGGCGGCCGCGGGGTGGTCGGGCGCCGCCGCCCGGTCAGGCGAACCAGGCCCGCGTGCGGTTGCTGAAGGCCACCAGCGACAGCATCACCGGCACCTCGATCAGCACCCCGACCACGGTCGCCAGCGCCGCCCCCGACGACAGGCCGAACAGCCCGATCGCCACCGCGACCGCCAGCTCGAAGAAGTTCGACGTGCCGATCAGCGCCGCCGGCGCGGCGATTCCGTGCTCGAGCCGCAGCCAGCGGGCGGCGACGTAGGCGATCGCGAAGATGCCGTAGCCCTGGATCAGCAGCGGCGCGGCGATCATCGCCACGCGCAGCGGCTGCGCGACCAGCGTCTCGGCCTGGAACGCGAACAGCAGCACGACCGTCAGCAAGAGCCCGGCGATCGACCACGGCTTCAGCGCGGCCGACAGGCGGGCGACCGCGGCCGGACCGCCGCGGCCGAGCAGGCGGCGGCGCGTCAGCAGGCCCGCGACCAGCGGCACGACGACGAACAGCACCACCGACAGGACGAGCGTGCTCCACGGCACCTCGACGTCGCTGACGCCGAGCAGGAGCGCTGCGATCGGCGCGAACGCCACCACCATGATCAGGTCGTTCACCGTCACCTGCACCAGCGTGTAGTTCGCGTCGCCGCGCACGAGCTGGCTCCAGACGAACACCATCGCCGTGCACGGGGCGACGCCCAGCAGGATCATGCCGGCGATGTACTCGGTCGCGTCGGCCTCGGGCAGCAGACCCGCGAACAGCACGCGGAAGAACAGCCAGCCGAGCGCCGCCATCGTGAACGGCTTCACCAGCCAGTTGACGACCAGCGTCAGCAGCAGCCCCTTCGGCCGCCGGCCGACCGCCGCCATGCAGCGCGGCTCGATCGCCAGCATCATCGGGTAGATCATCACCCAGATCAGCACGGCGACGAGCAGGTTGATGCGCGCGAGTTCGAGGTCGGCCGTGGCGGCGACGAAGCCGGGCGCGGCGCGGCCGAGCAGCACGCCGGCGGCGATCGCCAGCGCGACCCAGAGCGACAGGAAGCGTTCGAACAGACCCATGGACGCTGCGGCCAGCGTATTTCGCCATCTGGCGAAATACGATATGCAATCGGCATGGCTGTCGACCCTGTCGCCGTGTTCCGCGCGCTCGGGCACCGCGCCCGCCTGCAGATCGCCGAGGAACTCGGGCGCGGCGAGCGCTGCGTCGCCGACCTCGTCGGCCTCGTCGGCCTGAGCTGGCCGTCGGTGTCCCGCCACCTGTCCGTCCTGCGCGCGGCCGGCGTCGTCGCCGACGAACGCCGCGGCAACCAGATCGTCTACTCGCTGGCGCTGCCGTGCGTCGGCACGTTCGCGCGCTGCCTCGCCGCCGCCGCGCGGGGGCAACGGGTCGAACTGCGCACCTGCTGCCGCTGAGCCCCCCTGCGGCGGGCCCCGCAGGCTCGACTTCGCCCCTGCCGGTGCGTACGCAGACCCCATGCTCCCCCGATCTGCGCGCCGCTCCCTCCCCCTGCTCCTGCTGACCGGGCTGCTGGCGTCGCTGCCGGCGCAGGCCCCGGCCGCGCACGACCAGACGCTGGCGGTGCTGTGGATGCAGCGCAGCGCCGAGTACGAGGCCGCCTGCCGGCAGGCCTTCGCCGCCGCGGCCCGCGCCCTCGTGCAGGCCTGCGACGACCCCCACTGGACAGCCTGCCTCGAGCAGGTCGATCGCGACCACTACGTCGACCTGCCGCCCGCGGTGATCGTCGACGTCGACGAGACCCTGCTCGACAACACCGCGTTCGCCGCGCGGCGCATCCAGGCCGGCGGCGGCTTCGACGCCGCGGCGTGGGCGGCCTGGGTGCGCGAACGGCAGGCCGGCGCGATCCCCGGCGCGCTCGGCTACGTCCGGACCGCCGTCGACCTCCGCGTGCGCGTCGTCTACGTCACCAACCGCCGCGCCGACAGCAGCCAGCCCGGCCAGGAGAGCACCGAGGAGAGCGACACGCGCGCCAACCTGCTCCGGCTCGGCTTCCCGATCGTCGAGGCCGAGGGCGAGGACGTCGTGCTGTGCGCCGGCGAGATCGGCGACAAGGCGGCACGGCGGCGGCACGTCGCCCAGCAGTTCCGCATCGCGCAACTGGTCGGCGACAACCTCGCCGACTTCGCGCCGGGCATGGAACCGGTCCGCGCGGGCGGCTCGCCGCCGGAGCCGGCGGCGGCGCAGGTCGAACGCGACCGCAGCCGTCTCGTCCAGGACCTCGCGTCCTGGTGGGGCGAACGGTGGATCCTGATCCCGAACCCCGCCTACGGCAGCTTCGAGGCCGTGCTGCGCGGCCAGCACGCCGACCTGCGGGCGGCGTTGCGCACGCAGCGCTGACCGGGGCGGGCCCGACCGGGCCGACGATCCGCCGCGCAGTATTCGCCGGGCACCGGTGCCTCGCGCCGCGCGCCATCGCGCACCGGAACTGTCCCGCACCGGCCCCCAGCGACCAACATGCGGCTCCTCTCCCGGATCCACCATGCCCTCATCCCGCTGCCTCCCGGCCCTCCTGTTCGCCGCCACCCTCGCCGCCCAGGGCGACTACGAGCTCGACAAGACGACCTCCGGCGCGCGCGATGGCACCCTGGTGCTCGACGTGCGCCAGGCGCCGCCGAACATGCCGCTGCTGTGGCTGGTCGGGCTCAGCGCCGGCCCGACGCCGATCGCCCTGCTCGATCCGCTCGATGCGCGCAGCGTGTCGGTCGGCCTCGAGCTGATCGGCAACTGGGCGCTGCAGGTCACCAGCCCGACCGGCACCGCGACCTACAGCCTGCTGCTGCCGAGCAGCGTGGTGCTGCAGGGCGACGTGTTCCACTGGCAGACGGCGACCTTCCCCGGCGCCCCGACCTTCATCGACGCGATCAGCAACCCGGTGACGACCCAGCACGCGCTGCCGTCGACCAGCGCCCCGCTGCCGAACGCGCTGCTGGCGGCCCGCGCCGGCGCGAACCTGTGCTGGGCGCGCAACCGCGACGCCGGCCAGGGCGACTTCCTGCTCGTCAGCGGCGGCACCAGCGAGTTCTTCCAGTTCCGCACGCTCGACGCCGCCGCCGGCCCGGCGATGGTGACGCCGCGCGCGCTGCACGCCGCGGCGACGCTGAACGACGGGCGCGTGCTGTTCACCGGCGGCGTCGACGGCACCGGCGCGGTGACGACGACCTGCGAGATCTACGATCCGATCGCCAACACCTTCACCGCCGCCGCCAGCCTGCCGGGCCCGCGCGCCGCGCACGCCGCGGCGACGCTGCCCGACGGCCGCGTGCTGGTCGTCGGCGGCACGACCGACTTCACCGACCTCACGGTCGCCGCCACCAACTCGCTGAACACGGCCTCGCTCTACAACCCGGCGACCAACACCTGGTCGGCGGCGGCGAACATCGGCGGCCGACGCCTGGTGCCGGCGCTGTCGCGGCTGTCGACCGGCGCGATGCTGGTCTCCGGCGGCATCGAGGTCACGGTGCTGTTCGGCATCCCGGTCGGCGCCGTGTCGACCAACAAGGCGCAGATCTACAACGCGGCGGGCAACAGCTGGTCGAACGCGGCCAACATGCCCGCCGGCCGCGCCTACCACCACGACAACCAGGTCACGCTCGCGAACGGCCGCCTGCTGCTCACCGGCGGCGTGCTGATCCCGAGCCTGCTCGACGCCGCCAACGCCGCTTCGATCGCCCAGGCCGACGTCTACAACCCGGCGACGAACACGTGGACCTCGACGACGATGGCCAACGCGCGCACCGGCCACACCGCCACGCGCCTGGCCAACGGCCAGGTCGTCGTCTGCGGCGGCGCCGAGGGCCTGCTGTCGGCGCCGGTGAACCTCGCCGCGGTCGAGCGCTTCGATCCGATCAGCAACGGCTGGACGTCGCTGGCGCCGATGACGACGGCGCGCACCGGCCACACCGCCGCGCTGCTGCCCGACGGCATGCTGGTGCTGCTCGGACCCGACACCAGCGGCGAAGCGATGCACTTCTGACGCCCGACGGCGCCCGGCATGGGCCGCGGCGCGTCGGAGCCGCCGCCCGCCCGAACCGCTCAGCCGCCCGTGAACGCCTGCATCGCCGGGCTCGCCAGCAGCTCGCGCAGCGACGGCAGCGCCCGGTCGCGCGGCGACAGCAGCACGTCGTGCGTCGGCCAGTCGATGCCGAGGCCAGGATCGTCGAACCGGCAGCCGAGCTCGTCGGCGAGGTCCCAGTAGTGCGTCACGCCGTAGACGTGCGTCGACGCCGCCGCGAAGTAGAAGCCGTGCGCGACCCCGGGCGGCAGCACCAGCGCGAACGGCTGCTCCCCGCTGGCCGGGATCGTCGCCGCGAGACCGCGCGTCGGCGAGCCCTGGCGCAGGTCACTGAGGCCGAACACGCAGCGGCCGGCGACCAGCACCAGGTAGTCCCAGTGGCGCCAGTGCACGTGCACGCCGCGCAGCGTGCCCGGCCGGCTGTGCACCACGTTCCACTGCACCGGCCGCGGCACGCCCCAGCTGACGCGGTGGATCTCGGTGAACACGCCGCGCTCGTCGGCGTGCGGAGTGAGCGGCACGATGCGCACCCCCTCGGGCAACCGCCTCGCCTCGGCTTCCGGAACCGCCTCCATGTTCGCACTGTGCCCGCGCCGATGCGGCGGGGCAACGCAGACCCGCACGACTCGCGTCGCTACAGTCGGCGCCACGCATGGCTGCGCCCGCCCCCTTGCTCGGACTCGTCGGTTGCGGCGCCTGGGGCCGCCACATCCTGCGCGACCTCGCCGCACTCGGGCCGGTCGCGGTCGTCGCCCGCTCGCCGGCAAGCCGCGCGCATGCCGCGGCCCACCCGACCGCCAGGGTGGTGCCCGACCTCGACGCGCTGGTCGCGCTGGACCCCGCCGGCGTCGTCGTGGCGACGCCGACCACGACCCACGCCGCCGTGCTGGAGGAGCTGCTGCGCCGCCTGCCGGGCGTGCCGCTGTTCGGCGAGAAGCCGCTGACCGACTCGCTGGCCGCCGCCCGGCGGTTGGCGGCGCTGGGCGGCGAACGCCTGTTCGCGATGGACAAGTGGCGCTACCACCCCGGCGTGCAGCGGCTCGCGGCGCACGCACGCGCCGGCACCTTCGGCCCGGTGCTCGGCCTGCGCACCGAGCGGCTCGCCTGGGGCTCGTCGGGCCGGCCCGAAGGCGCGGCCTGGCACCTGCTGCCGCATGACTTCGCGATCGCGCTGGAGGTCCTCGGCACGCTGCCGCCGTTGCGCTGGTCCCTGGTGCAGCGCGACAGGGCAGGGTCCGTCACCGGCCTCACCTGCGCGCTCGGGCGCGCACCCTGGGTCGAGTGCCGCGTATCGAGCCACCACCCGGTGCGCCTGCGCCGCGTGCAACTGGTGTGCGAACGCGCGATCGTCTCGCTCGACGACGGCTACGCCGACGCCCTGACCATCGCCAGCGGCCCGCTCGACCAGGGCGACCGCGAGCCCGAACGGCGCACCGAGCCGTTCGCCGCCGGGCTGCCGCTCGCCGCCGAGCTGCGCGCGTTCGCCGACCACGTGCGTGGCACCGGCCCGCCGCCGCGCAGCGGCATCGCCGACACGCTGCTGCTGATCGAACGCATCGAGCGGGCGCTCGCCGATGGCTGAGCCGCGCTGCACCGTGCTGCTGCCGACGCACGACCACGGCGACCTGATCGCCTTCCCGCTGCGCGCCCTGCAACGGCAGACGCTGACCGACTTCGAGGTGCTGGTCGTGGGCGACGGCATGACCGACGCCGGCCGGGCGGCGGTGCGGGCGTTCGCCGCCGCCGATGCGCGCATCCGCCTGTTCGACCTGCCGAAAGGACCGCGCCACGGCGAACGCCACCGGCACGAGGTGCTGACGACGCACGCGCGTGGGCGCGCCGTCGTCTACCTGTGCGACGACGACCTGCTGCTGCCGCACGCGCTCGAGGCGCTGTGCGGCGCGCTCGACGACCACGACTTCGTGCACCCGCTGCCGGTCTACGTCGACGCCACCGGCGCGCTCGGCGTGGCCTCGGGCCACCTGCGCTACGACGTGGTGGTGCGGCGCATGCTGGCGGAGAGCGACCACAACTTCATCGCCCTCTCGGGCGCCGCGCACACGATGGCGTTCTACCGGGCGCTGCCGCACGGCTGGCGCACGACGCCGCCCGGCGTGCCCACGGACCTCTACATGTGGCAGCAGATCCTGGCGGTGCCCGGCTGCCGCCGGCGCATGGTGGCGCGGCCGCTGGCGCTGCACTTCCCGTCGCCCGACCGCCGCGCCTGGCCGGCCGCGCGGCGCCGCGCCGAACTCGAACGCTGGGAGGCGGTCGCGGCGGCGCCGGGCGGCGAACTCGCCCTCGCCGAACGGGCCCTCGACCACCTCGCCGAGGCGCAATGGGCCCGCGACGAGCGGCTGCGCGAGCTGGCCCGCTCGCGGCCGCCCCGGGGAACATGATCGGTGGCCGTCGCCGAGCCCTGCGTCAGCCCGCCGTCAGCACGGCCTCGATCGCGTCCAGCACCTCGTCGAGCTGCGGCCGCGTGATCACCAGCGGCGGCGCCAGCCGGATCACGTGCTGGTGGGTCTCCTTGCACAGCACCCCGCGCCGCAGCAGGGCCTCGCAGAAGCGCCGCGCGCCGCCGGCGCTGGCGTGCAGTTCGATGCCGATCCACAGCCCCTTGCCGCGCACCTCCTTGACCACCGGGGCGACGAGCCGCGACAGCCGCGCGAACGCGTGCGCGCCGAGCGCCGCGGCGTTCTCGACCATGCGGTCCGCGACGAGCGCCTCGAGCGCGGCGACCGCGACCGCGGCGCCGAGCGGGTTGCCGCCGTAGGTCGAGCCGTGGTCGCCGGGCCGGAACACGTCCATCACCGGCGAGTCGGCGAGCATCGCCGAGACCGGGTAGACACCGCCCGACAGCGCCTTGCCGAGGATCAGCACGTCGGGGCGCACGCCGTCGTGTTCGCAGCACAAGAGGCGCCCGGTGCGGCCGAGGCCCGACTGGATCTCGTCGGCCATCAGCAGCACCCGTTCGCGGTCGCAGAGCTCGCGCAGCTGGCGCAGGAACCCGGGCGGCGGCACGACGATGCCGGCCTCGCCCTGGATCGGTTCGACCAGCACGGCGCAGGTGTCGGGCGTGATCGCCGCCGCCACCGCCGCCGCGTCGCCGTAGGGCACGCGGCGGAAACCGGGCGCGAACGGCCCGAAGCCGTGCCGGTACTGCGCCTCCGAGCTGAAGCCGACGATCGTCGTCGTGCGGCCGTGGAAGTTGCCGTCGAAGACGACGATCTCGGCGCGGCCGTCGGCGATGCCCTTCTGCTCGAGGCCCCACTTGCGCGCCGCCTTGATCGCGGTCTCGACCGCCTCGGCGCCGGTGTTCATCGGCAGCACGCGGCCGAACCCGGTGAGCCCGGTCAGCACTTCGTAGAAGCGGCCGAGCTGGTCGTTGTGGAACGCGCGGCTGACCAGGGTCGCGCGGCGGGACTGTTCGTGCAGCGCGGCGAGGATGCGCGGGTGGCAGTGGCCCTGGTTGACCGCCGAGTAGGCGGCGAGGCAGTCGTAGTAGCGCCGGCCGTCGACGTCCCAGACGAACGCCCCCTCGGCGCGTTCGACCACGATCGGCAACGGGTGGTAGTTGTGCGCGCCGAGCCGCTCCTCACGCTCGAGGAAGGCCGCGGTGCGGGACGGGGCGTGGGCCGGCGGCAGGGTCATGGCAGCCCGCCATCGAAGCGCGCT
>JAHBXX010000016.1 GCA_019636245.1 Planctomycetota bacterium
AGGAGTCCGCGACGGAGTGCGTGGACAAGTCCGACGAGAACGATCCCGACGAACACCCCGACCTCGACCAGGCTGGCGACCCCGAGGTCGGTCCGCGCGACCAGCGCCCACGGGAACAGATAGACCGCATCGACGGCGAAGACGACATAGAGAAAGGCGAACGCGAGGTAGCGCACCTGGGTCTGCGCCCAATCCCGGCCCACCGGATCGACCCCGGACTCGTAGGTCCGCTGCTTGGCGCCCGTGGCCGCCCGCGGGGCGAGCAGCCAGCGAGCGACCATCGCGGCGACGACAAGGAGGACCCCCGCCAAGATCACCCCCGCGACGACGGCATACGCACCCATGACACCCAGGCTAGCCCGTCCGCCACCGGCGAACATCGCCGCGTCGAGACCCTTGGCGGTCTCACGTGACGTCCCTCACACGGGGTTCAGGTTAGGTAGCCCTACCATGGTCGGCGGCCGGGATAGTCCGGTCGCGAGTGAGGTGACCATGACGAGCCAGACCGAGACGCACACCCGGACCACGCCGACCCGACTGCGGAGAGTCGTCATCCGGTTCGCGGGCGACTCCGGCGACGGCATGCAGCTGACCGGCGACCAGTTCACGCGCACGACGGCGCTGATGGGCAACGACATCGCGACGTTCCCCGACTTCCCGGCGGAGATCCGCGCGCCGGCCGGCACGCTGCCCGGCGTCTCCGCGTTCCAGCTGCGCTTCTCGAGCTTCGACATCCACACGCCGGGCGACGCCCCGGACGTCCTGGTGGCGATGAACCCGGCGGCGCTCAAGATGCACCTGAAGGAGCTGAGGCGCGACGGCATCCTGCTGCTGAACACCGCTTCGTTCGGCGCGCTCGACCTGAAGAAGGCCAAGTACGACAAGGACCCGCGCAGCGACGGCACGCTGGACGGCTGGCGGGTCATCGAGGTCGACCTCGAGGCGCGCACCCGCGAGGCGCTGGCGCAGTCGCCGCTCGACACGCGAGCCAAGGACCGGTGCAAGAACATGTACGCGCTCGGCATCCTCTACTGGATGTTCCACCGCGACATGGCGCCGACCGAGAAGGCGATCGCGCAGAAGTTCGCGAAGAAGCCGGAACTCGTCGCCGCGAACCTCGCCGCGATGAAGGCCGGCTACGCCTACGCCGAGACGACCGAGATCTTCCAGACGGCGTACCGGGTGCCGCCGGCGCCGATGCGGCCGGGCACCTACCGCAACATCATGGGCAACCAGGCCCTCTGCCTGGGCCTGGTCGCCGCGGCGCAGCAGGCCGGCATCGAGCTGTTCCTCGGCAGCTACCCGATCACGCCGGCGTCCGACATCCTGCACCAGCTCAGCACCTACAAGCACCTCGGCGTGGTCACGTTCCAGGCCGAGGACGAGATCGCCGCCGTCGCCAGCGCGATCGGCGCCAGCTACGCCGGCAGCCTCGGCGTGACGTCGACGTCGGGGCCGGGCATGGCGCTGAAGGCGGAGGCGATCGGACTCGCCGTCATGGCCGAGCTGCCGCTGGTGGTCCTGAACGTGCAGCGCGCCGGACCGAGCACGGGCATGCCGACCAAGACCCAGCAGGCCGACCTGCTGCAGGCCATGTACTGCCGCAACGGCGAGTCGCCGGTGTGCGTGCTGGCGGCCTCGACGCCGGCCGACGCCTTCGACACCGCCTACGAGGCCGTTCGCATCGCCCTCAGGTACATGGTGCCGGTGGTGGTGCTGTCGGATGGCTACATCGCCAACGGCAGCGAGCCGTGGTTGCTGCCCGACGTCGCGCAGCTGCCGCCGATCGCGGTTCGGTACGCCCCGGCGGGCGCACCCGGCGAGAAGTTCCAGCCCTACGCACGGGACCCGAAGACGCTGGCGCGGCCGTGGGCACGGCCCGGTACGCCGGGCCTCGTGCACCGCATCGGCGGCCTCGAGAAGCAGGACGTGACGGGCAACATCAGCTACGACCCCGACAACCACCAGCACATGGTCGACACGCGGGCGCAGAAGGTGGCGAACATCGCCGACGACCTGCCGCCGACCGCGACCCTGGGCGAGCGCACCGGCGACCTGCTGGTGCTGGGCTGGGGCAGTCCGCGCGGTGCGATCACCGCCGCCGTCGGCCGCCTGCAGCGGCAGGGCCACCGGGTCAGCGCCGCGTTCCTGCGCCACCTGAATCCGCTGCCGAAGGACCTCGGCGACCTGATGCGCGGTTTCCGCCGCGTCGTGCTGCCGGAGCTGAACAAGGGCCAGCTGGCGCTGTTGCTGCGCGCGCGCTTCCTGATCGACGTGCAGAGCCACAGCCAGGTGAACGGCCAGCCGTTCAAGAGTCACGAGATCGAGAACCACCTGAGCCGGGTGCTCGCCGAACTGCAGGAGGAGGTGCGCCGATGACCGACGTGCAACGACCGCCGCTGAGCAAGAAGGACTACAAGACCGACCAGGACGTGCGCTGGTGCCCTGGCTGCGGCGACTACGCGATCCTCAACGCCGTGCAGGGCGCGTTCGCCAAGCTCGGCAAGCTGCCGCACGAGACGGTGATCGTCAGCGGCATCGGCTGCAGCTCGCGGTTCCCGTACTACATGGAGACCTTCGGGTTCCACACCATCCACGGCCGCGCGCCGGCGATCGCGACCGGCGTCAAGGTCGGCAACCCGGCGCTCGACGTCTGGGTGGTGACCGGCGACGGCGATGCGATGTCGATCGGCGGCAACCACTTCATCCACGCGATGCGGCGCAACGTCGGGCTCAAGATCCTGATGTTCAACAACCGCATCTACGGGCTGACCAAGGGCCAGTACTCGCCGACCAGCGAGCAGGGCAAGGTCACCAAGAGCTCGCCGCTCGGCAGCGTCGACTATCCGTTCTCGCCGATCGCCCTGGCGCTCGGCGCGGGCGGCACGTTCCTGGCGCGCAGCGTCGACGTCTTCGGCGCTCACCTCGAGGACGTCGTCTGCCGCGCCTCGGCGCACACCGGCACGGCGATGGTGGAGATCTACCAGAACTGCAACATCTTCAACGATGGCGCCTACCGGAGCTTCACCGACAAGGAGGTGCGCGACGAGCGCATCCTCTACCTCGAGCACGGCAAGCCGCTGCTGTTCGGCGCCAACAAGGACAAGGGCATCCGCTTCGACGGCAACTTCGAGCCGCAGATCGTGACCGGCGGCGAACTCGGCAGCGCGTTCGTCTGGGACGAGACGGCGGCCAATGCCGCGCCGGCGATGGCGCTGGCGACGATGAGCGAGGCCGACTTCCCGGTGCCGGTGGGGGTGTTCCGCCGGCGGGAGAAGCCGGCCTTCGAGGCCGGAGTGCGCGGCCAGATCGCCGCGGCCAGGCAGCAGAAGAAGCAGTCGCTGCACGACCTGCTGCACGCAGGCGAGATCTGGGAAGTACGCTGAAGCGCAAGGCGGCGGGCGCCGGGGGATCCGGCGCCTCCGCCCCGTGGGGGCCGCAGCACGGGGCCGTCCTCTCCGATCGGCAGGCGGAAGATCCGTCCCGGCGGCGTGAAATATCATGATGTCGTGATATCTTGATCTGCCCGTGGTCGGCACCCTGAACCAGCTGCACTCGACCTTGCGCCTGCTGGCGGACCCCGTCCGGCTGCGGCTGTGCGCGCTGCTGGCCAGGGCCGAGCTGGCGGTGCAGGAGCTGGTCACGATCACAGGGCTGCAGCAGAGCCGGATCAGCAACCACCTGTCGCTGCTGAAGCGGTCAGGGCTGGTCCGGGATCGCCGCGAGGGCACCTGGAGTTTCCACTCGCTGTGCGAGCCTGGACCGGGTGCTCCGCTGACCCCGCAGCTCTACGCCGCCGCCGTCGAGCCCTACTTCGCGTCCTCGGCGTGGGCCGTCGATGCGCCGGCGCTGGCGGCGGTGCTCGACCAGCGGCGCCGCAAGAGCCGCGAGGCGCACGACCAGCTGGCGGCCCGGTGGTCCGAACTGGGGCAGTCGTTCGTGTGCGGCACGCTGCGCGCGGAGATGCTGGCCGCGGCCTGGCCGTGCGGCCGCGAAGTCGCCGACCTGGGCTGCGGTACCGGCTTCCTGGCCGGCTGGCTGGCGGAGCACGAGGCGCACGTGGTCGCCGTCGACCACAGCGAGGGCATGCTCGCGCACGCGCGCGCCGCCGCCGATGCCGCCCGGCTGGAGTTCCGCCGCGGGGATCTCGAGGCCCTGCCGCTGGCCGACGCCGAGGTCGACGCGGCCTTCAGCAGCCTGGTCTGGCACCATCTCGCCGACCACGATGCCGTCGCGCGCGAGGTCTACCGCGTGCTGCGGCCGGGCGGCCGGGTCGTGGTCGCCGACCTGCTGCCGCACGACTGCGAGTGGATGCGCACGGCGATGGGCGACCTCCGGCTCGGGCTGCGGCCCGAGACCGTGATCGGCGCGCTCGCACGCGCTGGCTGCCGCGACCTGCGCGACGTGGCGGTGCAGGACCGCTACCGCGTGGTCACGACCACCGGCGCGACCTTCGAGCTGGCGATGTTCCTGGTCGTCGGGCGCAAGCCCGAGGCCGCCTCGACTTGACCCATCCGATTCCATTGCCAAGAGGACGACGACGATGACTGCCACCAACACCCCGAAGACGAAGACGAAGACGAAGGCGAAGTCCAAGCCCGCTGCCGGCCGCGCCGTGCTCGGCGCCGCCGACTTCAAGGTCCGCGACCTTGCGCAGGCCGAGTTCGGTCGCAAGGAGATCCAGCTCGCCGAGGTCGAGATGCCCGGCCTGATGGCGATCCGCGAGGAGTACCGCAAGAAGCAGCCGCTCAAGGGCGCTCGCATCACCGGGTCGCTGCACATGACGATCCAGACGGCGGTGCTGATCGAGACGCTGGTCGAACTGGGCGCCGAGGTGCGCTGGGCGTCCTGCAACATCTTCAGCACGCAGGACCATGCGGCCGCGGCCATCGCGGTGGGGCCGAAGGGCACGGTCGACAAGCCGATGGGTGTGCCGGTGTTCGCCTGGAAGGGCGAGACCCTCGCCGAGTACTGGTGGTGCACCGAGCAGGCCCTGACGTGGCCCGGCGAGGACGGGCCGAACATGATCCTCGACGATGGCGGCGACGCGACGATGATGGTCATGAAGGGCGCAGCCTGGGAGAAGGCCGGCAAGCTGCCCGGGCTGAAGAAGGGCGACGCCGAGGACTGGGTCGAACTGGTGAAGTGCCTGAAGCAGTCCATCGCCGCGCATCCGGGCAAGTGGACCCGGATGCTGCCGGGCATCCGCGGCGTCTCCGAGGAGACCACCACCGGCGTGCACCGGCTCTACCAGCTGCAGAAGGACGGCGAGCTGCCGTTCCCGGCGATGAACGTCAACGACAGCGTGACCAAGTCGAAGTTCGACAACGTCTACGGCTGCCGCCACTCGCTGGTCGACGGCCTGATGCGCGCGACCGACGTCATGCTCTCCGGCAAGGTGGCCGTCGTGTGCGGCTACGGCGACGTGGGCAAGGGCTGCGCGCAGTCGCTGCGCGGCCAGGGCGCCCGTGTCATCGTCACCGAGATCGACCCGATCTGCGCGCTGCAGGCCGCGATGGAGGGCTACCAGGTGCTCACGATCGAGGACTGCGTCGACCATGCCGACGTGTTCATCACCGCGACGGGCAACTACCAGGTCGTCACGGTGGAGCACATGAAGCGCATGAAGAACAACGCGATCGTCGCCAACATCGGCCACTTCGACAACGAGATCGACATGGCGGGGCTCGCCAGGGTTGCGGGCATCCGGCGCGAGAACATCAAGCCGCAGACCGACCGCTGGGTGTTCCCGGACGGGCACGGCGTCATCGTGCTCGCCGAGGGCCGGCTGATGAACCTCGGCTGCGCGACCGGCCACCCGAGCTTCGTGATGAGCAACTCGTTCAGCAACCAGGTCATCGCGCAGATCGAGCTGTTCAACCACTACGCCAAGTACGACAAGTGCGTCTACACCCTGCCGAAGCACCTCGACGAGAAGGTCGCGCGGCTGCACCTCGGCAAGCTGGGCTGCAAGCTCACCAAGCTGAGCAAGAAGCAGGCGGAGTACCTCGGCGTGGATGCCGACGGACCGTTCAAGCCGAACCACTACCGCTACTAGGAGCGGGGCAGGGTCGCGTGCCCGGCGCGGGAGCCTCCCGTCTGGTCGGGCGCGCCCGCGGGACCCTTCGCCGCGTCTGGTTCAGAACACCGCCAGGTTCGCCAGCGGCCAGAAGCGGGCGCGCACCCGGCCCTTCAGCAGCGACTGCTCGACCAGACCGAAATCGCGGGAGTCGCAGCTGACGGGGCGGTTGTCGCCGAGCACGAAGAACTGGCCTGGCGGCACGACGACCTCGGCCATGGCCTGATGGTCCGGGATGCAACCGTAGTCGTCGGCGGTGCCGCCGTTGACGACCAGGATGCCGTCCACCATCGCCACGCGATCTCCGGGCAGGGCGACCACCCGCTTGACGAAGTCCACGTCGGGGTTGCGCGGGTAGCGCAGGATGACGACGTCGCCGCGGCCCACCTCGGCGAGGCTGTACGAGACCCGGTCGACCACCAGCCGATCGCCGTCGTGCAGGCTCGGCTCCATCGAGGTGCCCTTCACGACCGAGACCTGGATCACGAACAGGTGCACGAAGACCATCAGCGTGGCACCCAGCATCGTGTCCAGCACGAACCGGGAGCCGGCAGGAAGGCGACGTCGGCATCGCAGGACACGAGCTGCGGGAGGCTGGCAGGACGATCGCAGCCGACGCGAGAGGGACCGCATGGCCACGGCGTATCGGCGCGCAGCGCCGGCCTCTTGAGCGGCCAGCTGCCGCCGGCTCGCCCGGTCGGACCGATGCGGCCGGCATGGGGGGAACCCCCTAAAGGCGCCTCGTCGGTGGAGTCGAAATCCAGGGCACTCCTCGAGCGCGCCTCGCACCATGAATCCATCCAGCCTCGGCCAGCTTGCCCAACAAGAGAAGACCCGCCGTGAAATCCTGCACAAGAGCGACCTGATCCCGCCGCTCCCCGATCTCGTCGCCGTCGTGCTCAGCGCCCTGAACCGGCAGGAGACCGAGCCGCAGGACCTGGAGCAGCTGATGCGCAACGACCAGGTGCTCGTTGCCAAGATGCTGGCGATGGTGAACTCGCCGTTCTACGGCATGAGCCGCACGATCCGCACCGTACGCGAGGCCGTGATGGTGCTCGGCTTCCGCGGCGTGCGCAGCCTGGTGCTCGCGACCAGCACCGCGAAGTTCCTGCAGCGCGACTACTCCTGCTACGGCCACGACAACAAGGGCCTCTGGGTGCATGCGGTCTGCGTCGCGGCGGGTGCGAAGGCGCTGGCGCTGGAGTGCCGCATGGGAGCGGATGCCGCCGAGCAGTTGTTCGTCGCCGGCCTCCTGCACGACATCGGCAAGATGCTGCTGGTCAACTACCTGGCGGCCGGTCGCACGCCCTACGACGGCAAGCCGGAGGTGGCGGAGTTCGAGCGCAGGGTGCTCGGCATCGACCATGCCGAGGCCGGGGCGCTGGTGGCGGCGAAGTGGAGCCTGGCGAGCGACGTGCAGGACGTGATCAAGGCGCATCACGATGCGGCCCAGGCGCCCGTCGGCCGTGCCGTCGCGGTCGTGCGCCTGGCCGATGCCGTCGCGCACGAATGTGGTGCCGGGTACCTGCCCGGTCGCGCGCCCGTCGCGGAGATCCAGACCGCGGACCTCGAGGCCCTGGCATTGACCGCTGCCGCATGGAGTTCGGCCCGGGAGGCGGTCGCGGAGCGCATGGACGAAGCCACCGCCGTCCTCGCGAACCTCAGCACCTGAACTGGCAGCCAACGTGCCTGCCTCTCTCCTCCTCCCCCGGGCGCTGGTCGGCCTGCACGAGTGCAGGACCCGGCAGGAACTCGACCAACGGCTCGCAGACGACCTCGCCGGCCGCGTGCCGGCAACCGACCTGGCCGTCTGCGTGGCGGCGGAAGGCAACGAGCGGCCGTGGGTGCAGTTCGCACTCGGTCCGCGGTGGGCCGGCTTGCAGGGGCCGGTGTCGGCGGTGAACGACGCGCAGGAGGTCCTGGCGATCCACTTCCGCGGTCAGGCGATCGGCGAGCTGCTGGTGGGGCGTGGTCTCTCGGCCGAAGAGCGCCGCGACCTGGAGGCGCTGGTCGCGCACTATGGCGCCGCGCTCGCCAATCTGGCCCTCGGCGAGGCGGCGCGGCGCGACGCGGACGACTACTGCCTGACCCTGCAAGCCCTGGAGCAGGGCATCGTGCTGTTCCAGGAAGACGACGAGGAGGCGCTGAAGGCGCGGCTGCTGCAGCAGGCGATGTCGATCGTCAGCGCCGCCGCGGGCGCGCTCTACGTGCTGCGGGACGTCGGCGATCCGGCCTCGGGGCTGCAGCTGGAGCAGGTGCTGGGGGTGCCCGAGTCGTTGCTGTCGGACCTCCGCGGCAGGGAGGGGACCCCTTGGCCCGATGCCCTGCTCGGCTTGCCGACGCAGATCGTCGAGCGGGATGCGGACGGCTCGATCGCCCTGCTGGCGCCCGATGCGGCGCCGGCGGTGCTGCGTCGGATCGCGGTCGTGCCCCTCTGCTACCACGGCGTCGAGGCCGGCCTGTGCCTGCTGCTCAATCCCGTCACCGTCGGCGACATGAGCCGCGAGGTGGGCGCGCGGTTGCAGAGCTTCGGCATGCTGGGCGCGGCGCTGCTGCATCGCCTGCGGCTGGAGGCCGTGAACGCGCGCAACCGGTCGCGTGAGCGGGAACTGCAGATCGCCGGCACGATCCAGCAGAGGATGCTGCCGAGCGTGGCGCCGTCGGTGCCGGGGGTCGGCTTCGCGTGGGATCTGCTGACGGCGCAGCACATCGGCGGCGACTACCTGGATCTGTTCGACCCCGGCGATGGCGAAGTGCGCGGCATCGTCGCCGACGCCTCCGGGCACGGCATCAACTCGGCGCTGCTGATGAGTTCGTTCCGCTCGACCTATCGGGCCAAGGCGCCGACCGCGACGACGGTGGCCCTGGCGGCCGCCTTGAACGACGCGGTCGTCGACGAAGTCGGCCCCACCGGCATGTTCATCACCTCGGTGATCTACCAGCTGGACCCGCGGACGAATCGGATGCGGCTCACCAGCGCCGGGCACACGCCCGTGCTGGTCCTGCGGGCCGCCACGGGGGCCATCGAGGCGATCGACTCCGATGGTCCGCCGTTGGGGTTCATGGCCGGCGCCGAGTACGGCGGCAGGGAGATCGCCCTCGCCGCTGGCGACACGGTGTTGCTCTTCACGGACGGGATCACCGAGGCGACGAATGGCGAACTCGACATGTACGGCGAGGAGCGTCTTGCCGCGGTGCTGAGGGCGAACCCCACGGCGTCGGCCGAGGACCTGCTGATGGCCATCAAGCACGACCTCGTGCTCTTCACCGGCCGGAAGCACTACGACGACGACGTCTCGTTGGTCGTGCTGCGCATCGGCTGACGGGGCCGAGGACCCGCCGCCACGGCGGGGGGATCCGCGCCGCGGCGGGCGCGAGCCATCAGAAGCGCTTGCGGCGGGTGCTGCTGTCGATCGACAGCGCCTTGCGGTACTTCGTCACCGTGCGCCGGGCGATGTGCACGCCGCGCTTGCCGAGTTCGTCGACGAGCTGGTCGTCGGAAAGCGGCGCGTCCTTGTCCTCGGCGTCGACGATCTGCCGCAGCGTGTCCTTGATCGCCTGCTGGCTGACCATGTCGCCGGCGTCCGACATCGTGCCGCTGCTGAAGAAGCGCTTCATGTCGAAGATGCCCTGCGGCGTCTGGATGTACTTGCCCGACGCGGCGCGGCTCACGGTCGAGATGTGGACGTGCACGGCGTCGGCGATGTCCTGCATCTTCATCGGCTTCAGATGCTGCACGCCATGGCGCAGGAAGCCCTCCTGGCGGCGCACGATCTCGGTCGCCACGCGCTCGATGGTGTTCTGGCGCTGGTGCACGGCTTCGATGAACCACTTGGCGGCCTCGATCTTGCGGCGCAGGTACTCGTAGACCTTGGGGTCGTTGCGGGCCTCCTGCAGCAGGTTCCGGTAGATCGGCGAGATCGCCAGCTCGGGCAGGGAGCCGCGCTGGGTCTTGACCTCGAAGCGGCCGTCGATCTCGTCGATCACCACGTCGGGCACGACGCCGGACGGCGGCGGTCCAGCGAACTCCGCGCCGGGGTGCGGATTGCAGTGGACCCGCAGGAACTCCCAGCTCTCCTTGACCTCCTCGACCGACGCCGCGGTCTCCTTGGCGATCTTCGGCAGCTTGTTCATCGCCAGGTCGTCGAGATGGTGCTCGACGATGCGCCGCGTGAGGGGGCGAACGAACTGCATGTGGTCGAGCTGCATCAGCAGGCAGTCGCGCAGGTCGCGCGCCCCGACGCCGACCGGCTCGAGGTCGCGCACGACCTCGACGCCCTCCTCGGCGAGGGGCCGCGGCACCGCGAGCTGCTGCGCGATCTGTTCCGCCGTCTCGTGCAGGCGCCCGTCCTCGTCGAGGGAGAAGACCACGTGCTCGATGACGCGCACGAGGGTCGGGTCGGATTCCTGGGTGCGCACCTGGGTCATCAGGTGCTCGGCCAGCGAGGTGCCGCGGCCGGGCGTGTTGGCCAGGGCCTCGAGCTTCTTGTCCTCGTCGTCCCCCGAGAACGAGCCGGAGCGTTGCCGCCAGTTCGGCTCCAGCCGCGCCTCGAGCTGGTCGATCTCGGCGGCGAACTCGCGCTGCAGGCGATCCTCGATCTGCGGCGCCGGCTCGGGAGTCGGGGGCGGTTGGCCGTCGGTCCGTTCGGCTTCGTCCTTGCGCTCGAGGAAGACGTTCTCCTGCAGCTCCTGATCGATCTGATCCTTCAGCTCGAGCAGCGGCAGCTGCAGGACCTGCATCGCCTGGATCATCTGCGGCGACTGCACGAGTCGCTGTTCGGTCCGCAGGGACTGGCTCAGGCCGAGGCGCATGCTCTCCTTGTATCCTCGCCGCGCGTGCAGGTCACGGCCCGCGCGACCGCCGCCGTCGGTCCGGAGTCGATGCCGTCAGCGCCGGCCGAACGCGCCGCCGTAGAGGCGCGAGTAGAACTGGAAGATCAACAGCACGGCCGTCAGGGCGGCGACTGCGTAGATCCCGAGGGTGATGCTGCGCCCCAGGCGGCGGACCTGGCGTTGGGCTGTGTCACGGCGACGCTCCAGCGCCCGGTGCAGGCTCTCCTCGAGCTGGCCCGCGCGTTCGCCGTTGGCCAGCAGGGTGCGCGTCTCCGCGTGCAGCGCGAGCGATTCCGCCAGGGCCTCGCCGAGTGTGCGGCCGCTGCCCAGCACGCGGCCGGCCACGGTCAGCCGCTGGCGCACCGCCGCGTTGGGCACGGCGGCCACGGCACCGGCATGGGCCTCGACCACCGGCACACCGGCGCCGTAGAGCGCCTGCAGGACCTCGAGGTAGGGGATCTCGGCCAGGTCGGTGGCCATCCTGCCGACCCAGGGCAGGCGGTTCCAGCGCTCGCCGCCCGTGCGCAGGCCGCGCACGAGCACCAGCGTCGCTGCCACGAGCGCCGCGAGCAGGACGAGCAGGGCGATGGCGAACCCATGGTGGCCCAGGATCGGCGCGGTGGCGAACGCCGCGACGATCGCCATCGTGTAGAGCGCCGCGGGATAGGCCAGGCCCAGCAGCATCTGGCGGCGCAGCTCGGCGCGCTGGCGCCGTTGGCCGGCGCGGGCGCGCAGCGCCGGGCCGATGCGCCCGCTGCGCCAGGCCGCCTGCAGGACGACGTCGTCGCTCGGCGACAGGTCCACGCCGCGCTGCTGCAGGATGACGTGCACGACGCGATCGCCGTGTTCGCCGCGACCGCCGAGGGTGGCGAGGGGCAGGCCCGCGTCGAGCGTCGATGCCAGTTCGTCGAACTCCAGCGCGGCGCGTTCGTCGGCGGCGATGGACAGCATCGCGGCAGTGTGCGGCGGCGGCGCGGCCGCGACAAGCGGTGGGCCCGCCAGCTCAGCGGAAGTGCTTGCTGAGCTTCAGCCCCTGCCCCTGGTAGTGGGAGCTCAGCCGGCGATCCCCGTAGACCACCTCGGGCAGTTCCTGGGTGCGGAAGAACTCGAGCTTGAAGAACACCTGGCCGTCCTCGAGCAGGAACGGCACGTCGTGCGGCCGGACCTCGAGCACGGCACGGGTGCCGTGCTCGCCGCCGAAACCGTTGTCGAAGAAGCCGGCGTAGTTCGTCCGCAGTTCGCCGATGCCGACGTCGTAGGCGACCATCTCGGCCGCCAGGTGCCGGGGCACGCGGATGCGTTCCTTCGAGGCGAAGATGTAGAACTCCTCCGGCTCGACGATGAACCGGCCGTTCTTCGGCTCCGGCAGCGGCTCGAAGAAGGCCTCCGCGTCGTGACCGGCCTCCTGCTGCATGTCGACGATGCCGGTGTAGCGGCGCGCGACGTAGCCGACCGGTCCCTGGAGGTCGTGGTCGCGGCGGGTCGCAATGCCCATCATCAGGCCAGAATCGGTGCGCAGCTTCGCGGCGGGCAGCGGTCGGCCGAGGTCGTCGAACAGCAGCGGCGAACGTTCGTGTTCGGCGCGCAGCTCGGCATCGCTCAGGGCTGCGCGGCCGTCGGCGAACCGGATCTGGCACAGCGACAGGCCGGCGCGCACACGGACCGGGAAGCTGCGCGGGACGATCTCGAGGTAGAGCGGCCCGGTGTAGCCCGGCGGCACCGTCTCGAAGCGGCCGCAGCGGTCGGCCAGCAGGCGGGTGAAGAGGTCCAGGCGCCCGGTCGACGACTTCGGATTGGCGCGGATCAGGTGCGGCAGCGGCTCGGCGACGCGCTCGAGCAGCGGCACGATGTAGCAATGGCCCTTCTCGAGCACGGCGCCGTCGGCCAGATCGAACGCGTAGAGCGTCATCTCCTCGAGGCGGTCGGCGACACGAACGTTCTCGGGCAGGAAACCGGACCGAACCCGGTAGCCGCGGGTGGCCAGCCGCAGGTCGAGGGAGCTCGGCTGGATCTGCGTCGGCGCGATCGCCGGCGTCGAGACGAGCGCGCCGCGCTCGATCAGCGCGCGGATCTGCTGGTAGACGAGGATGCCGTCGGTCACGGGCGGCAGAGGCTAGCCGCCGGCCGAGGCGTTGTCCCGCCCGGAAATCGGCCGCTGCCGGGCCGTGCCGGTCAGCGGGTCTGCGCCAGTTCGGCGGTGTCGGGATCGCTGCGGCGCAGGTACTCGTCGAGCGTGAAGCTGTCGACGGCGATGGCTTCGGCGCGGGCCAGTTCGGCGGCCTGCACGAGCCGGCGTTCGGCCTCGGTCAAGAGGCCGCTCTCGCAGGCCTGGTCGAGCAACTGGGCGGGGCGTGCCTTGGGCAACCGCCCCTGGCGCACGGCGTCCTTGAGCTTCTTCAGCACCGGCTCGGCGTCGTTGCACAGCACCAGGGCGTGCTCGAGCCGACCCAACGCCGAACCCGGATCCTTGGGCAGGTGGATGCAGGGGGTCAACCGGTCGCGCTGCGAGCCGGGTTGCAGCAGCACCTTGGCGGCACGTTGGCCGACGGCATCGGAGGGTCCCCTGCCGAACGGGTTGAGCCGCGCCCAGAGGCCGCCGGGCCAGCGCAGGGCGTGGCCGAGGCCGGGCAGGCGCAGGTTGTCGCAGAGCCCCTCGCGGGCCTGCTGCATGCGGGCGAAGGCGTGGTCGAGCGACCAATGCAGCAGCGGCTCGTCCTCGCGCCGCCGACCCTCGGCCTCGAAGCGCCGCAGGGTGGCGCTGGCGAGGAACAGCCACGAGAACCAATCGGCGAAGCGGCCGGTGATCTTCTCCTTGCGCTTGAGATCGCCGCCCAGCGCGCCCATGGCGATGTCGGCCAGCAGCGCGAACTCCGCCGATGCCCAGTTCAGGGTGCGCCAGTGGCGTCTCGTGACCCCGGCCGAAGGCGACCAGGTCAGCCAGCCGCGCGTCAGCCCGAGCAGGGTCGCGCGCACGGCGTTGCGCAGCACGTGGCCGATGTGCGGCCAGAAGCTGCGGTCGAAGGCCAACCGGTCGTTCCGGGCGATCGCGTCGATCTCGGCGTAGGCGTACGGGTGGCAGCGGATCGCGCCCTGACCGAAGATCATCAGCGTCCTGGTCAGGATGTTGGCTCCCTCCACGGTGATGCAGATCGGCGTGCCGATGTAGCCGTGAGCGAGCAGGTTCCGCGGCCCGCGCGAGATCGCGGCGCCGCCGAGCACGTCCATGCCGTCGTTGATCACCGCGCGCCACAGTTCGGTCGTGTTGTACTTGGCGATGGCCGTCACCACGGCCGGCTTCTGGCCGGCATCGAGGGCGCCGCAGACGTAGCGACGCGCCGCTTCCAGCAGGTAGTTGGCGCCGGCGATGCGCGCCAGCGGCTCCTCGACGCCCTCGAAGCGGCCGATCGGCAGGCCGAACTGCTGGCGCACCGCGGCGTAGGCGCCGACGGCCCTGGCCACCAGTTGCGCCCCGCCGACGGCCGTGGCCGGCAGCGAGATGCCGCGGCCGGCGGCGAGGCACTCCATCAGCATCTGCCAGCCGCGGCCGGCGCCCGCGGCGCCGCCGATGACGGCCTCCTCGAGCGGGACGACGACGTCCTTGCCGCTGGTCGGGCAGTTGTAGAACGGCACGCCCATGGGATCGTGGCGTCGGCCCAGCACGACGCCCGGGGTGCTGGTCGGGATCAGGGCGCAGGTGATGCCCGGCTGCGGCCCCTTGCCGAGCAGGTTGTCGGGATCGTGCAGCTGGAACGCCAGGCCGAGCACGCTGGCGACCGCGGCGAGGGTGATGTAGCGCTTGTTCCACGACAGGCGCAGCATCAGCGTGCCGTCCTCGGCGCGGAAGACGACTCCGGTCGACGCGATGGCGCCGGCATCGGAGCCTGCCCCGGGCTCGGTCAGCGCGAAGCAGGGGATCTCGCGGCCGTCGGCGAGCGCGGGCAACCAGCGGCGCTTCTGCGCCTCGGTGCCGTAGTGCGACAGCAGCTCCGCGGGACCGAGCGAGTTGGGCACCATCACCGTGATCGCGAGCGGCATCGAGCGCGACGTCAGCCTGGCGACGACGGCGCTGTTGGCCGATGCGGACAGGCCGAGGCCGCCGTACTCCTTGGCGATGACGAGGCCGAAGAAGCGCTGCTGCCGGAGGTAGTCCCAGACCTCCGGTGGCAGGTCGCGCTCCTGGTGCACGCGCCAGTCGTCGGTCATCCGGCAGACGGTCTCCACCGGGCCATCGAGGAAGGCGCGTTCCTCGTCGGTCAGGTCGGGATAGCCGGCGGTCGCAAGGCGCCGGAGGTCGGGCTTGCCGGAGAACAGCTCGCCGTCGAGCCAGACGGTGCCGGCGGCGATCGCCTCGCGTTCGGTGTCCGAGATCGACGGCAGGAAGCCGGAGCTGCGCAGCAGCTGCAGCAGCCGGTTGCCGAGCAGCGCGCGGCGCAGCGGCCGCACGAGCAGCACGGTGAACGGCGGTGCGACCAGGAGCCAGCCCCACCAGGGCATGCCGAAGGCGACCGCCAGGGTCGCCACCGCGGTCGCGAGCACCCACAACGGCGCGCCGACGAACACCACCCCGAGCAGCAGCGCAGCGCAGAGCAGGACGGCCGACCAGGTCGGCAGGTCCGCGAGGATCCCGTAGTACGGCATTGGCGGTGTGGCGGCGGAAGGACGCGGCCCGGCGGCTATCGGCATTCGTGCCGCCGACGGTGAGGTCTGGCGCCGGACGGCGTCCTGCTGCCGGGTCCTTGGGCCGCGATCTCCCTAGTTGCAAACCCGGGGAAGGGCTACCCGTGATCGGCGACAGCGCGGTGCCAGCGGCCGGTGGCTACAGCAGGCGGGCGTAGTGCCGGTCACAGCCATGGTGGCCGGTGCAGCCTTCGGCGGCGGCGAGCGGCGCGAACCCGTGCGCCGCGTAGAGGTGCTGGGCGGCCAGCATCCACGACGTGGTCTCGAGGTAGCAGCGCCGGAAGCCGGCGGCCCGCATCTCGTCCAGCAGCAGCGCCAGCAGGGCATGGCCGAGCCCGAGGCCGCGGGCCTCGGGCCGGAAGTACATCTTGCGCAGTTCGCAGGTGGCCGCGGCGGGCGGGGCGCCCGCGAGCGGCGCGAACCCGCCGCCGCCGAGCACGACGCCATCGTGTTCCACGACGTAGTAACGGGCGCCGCCGCCCGGATAGCTGGCGCTCATCGCCGCGACCTCGGCGTCGTGGATCGCGAAGCCTGCGCCTGCGCAGTCGAACTCGGTCATCACGGCGCGGATCGTGCGGGCGATGGCGTCGTCGTCCGCGCGGCGGATCGGGCGCAGGATCCAGGGTCGGGGTCCGGTGGTCATGGCGGCATGGCGCGCAGCCGGCGCGCCTCGGCGAGCACGCGTTCCCACTGGAACGCCGGTCCGGGGTCCTGCTTGTTCGCCTGGACGTGGAAGTGGCCGAGGATGCCGTCGAAGGCGCGCAATTCGTCGGCAGCGAGCGCGCGGTCCTGGATGCCGCCGTCGGCGGTCCGCGGGGCGTCGAGGCGGAGGCGCGGGAAGGTGCGGGCCAGCGCCGCGCACAGCGCCGCCAGCGAGCGGTACTGGGCCTCCGTGAAGTCGAACTGGTGGTGGACGCGGCCGTTGATCGGGCCGGCGATCGGCTCCGGTCGGGCCGGCCGGGCGACGAAGCCTGCGGTGGCGACGCCGTGCTCGATCCAGTCGGGGAAGCGCATGCGCCAGCCGGATTCGTCCCGCTCGTACCAGCGGCGCATGTCGGCGCCGAGCGGCTGCGGCCAGGCGCCCGGGTGCGCGATCTCGACGCCGATCGACCCGTCGTTGGCGATCGTCGCGTGGTGGGCCTTCTCCCGCAGGTCGAGCGTCTGGTAGATCGTGCCGTCGACGTCGAGCAGGAAGTGCACCGACAGCCGGCGCACGTCGTGCAGCACCTTGAAGCACTGCCGCGACGTGCCGCAGGCGTCGTAGTGCAGCACGAACTGGTGCACCACCTGCTGCAGGTCGGCCGGCGTCGCCGCCGCGGGGTCGGCGAGCCCGGCGCGCGCCGAGTAGCGCCGGATGCCGTCCCGCGGCGCTTCGGCGGCGAAACAGGGGCCCTCCCGGTAGGCGTCGTAGCCCCCTGGTTCGCGCCAGGTGACCACCCGGGCGTCGATCGGCTGGGCCACGCCGCAGGCCACGAGGACGCCGGTCGACGTCGGCGCGGGGGCGCTCGCGCAGCGAACGAGCAGCAGCACGGCGCTGGCGGCGGCCAGTGCCATTCCGATGCGCAGGCCCCGGGCCGGCGCCGGCGCGGGGCATTCGGGGTCGAGCGGTCCGGCCATCACGTGCGCCCAAGGGTCGCCGACAGGGTGCCGGTCGGCAATGGCCACCTGCGCGGCCGCGGCTGGCAACGGTGCCCGTTCGCGGCCACGATGTCGCCCCGAGCCGCCCCAGCGTCGCCGATGCCACGATTCCTGCCGATCTCCCTCGTGCTGCTCCTGGCAGCGCTCCCTGCCCAGACCGCCCCGGCCGAGGGCGAACTGCAGCCGCCGCCGGGGCTGGAGCGGATCCTCCGCGACGAGCTGCTGGCCCACGCCGCGTTCCTTGCCGACGACGCGCGCGGTGGTCGGCTCACCGGGTCCCCCGGCCAGCAGGAAGCCGCGGCCTACATCGCCGGTCATTTCGCGAGCCTCGGCTTGGAGCCGCTCGGCGACGAGGTCGATGGCCAGCGCAGTTTCCTGCAGCACTATGGCGTCACCCGCACCCACGTGCTGCCGGCGACGAGCCTGCGGCTGGGTGGGGTGACCCTGGCCGATGGGTTCGCGATCCTCGCCGGCAAGCCGATCGACACCGTGATCGAGGGCAAGCTGCGCTTCTGCGGTCTCGGCCGGACGCGCGGGTCCCTGGCCGAAGTGGCGGAGGCGGAGCGGCTGGACGGCAGGATCGCCGTCGTGGTCGTGCGGCCGCCGCGCGGCCGCGTCGATCGAGCGCTGACCGTCGAGCAGAAGTTCGGGCTGTCGTTCCGGTCGTTCGGCCAGCTGGGGCAGACCACCCAGGCCTTGGAGAAGAAGGGGGCCGCCGCGGTGCTGTTCCTGCTGCTGGCCGACCCGATGGGCTTGTCGGACGTGCTGAACACGCTGGCCCTGTCGCCGGGCAAGGACCTGCTGGCGGCGCGGTTCGAGGGCGCCTCGCCCGGATTCGGCGGCCTGGGCGGCATGCTGGCGAAGGGCAGCGGGGCGCCGTCGTTCGTGCTGTCGATGGATGCGAGCGCGCGCCTGCTCGACGAACTGGCGGTCGACCGCGCAGCGCTCGAGGCCTTCGTGGCCGGCGGCGACGAGCTGCCGACGGCGAGGGCCGACGTCGACGGCAGGATCGCGCTGGCGGTGGCGCACGATGCCGAGGCGACGGCCAGCAACGTCGTGGCGGTGCTGCGCGGCGTGGACCCGACGCTGGCCGCCGAGGCGATCGTCTACTCGGCGCACATGGACCACGTCGGTCGGCGGCTGGACGGCGAGGTGTTCAACGGCGCCGACGACAACGCCTCCGGTTCCGCCGGCCTGCTGGCGATCGCCACCGCCTTCGCCAAGGCGACGCCGAAGCCGCGCCGCAGCGTCATCTTCCTCAGCGTGTCGGGCGAGGAACTGGGCCTGTGGGGTTCCGCCTTCTTCGCCGAGCAACCGACGTGGCCGTTGGACAGGATCGTCGCCAACGTCAACACCGACATGATCGGTCGCAGCGGGCCCGAGTCCGGGCCGCACGAGGTCGCGGTGACGCCGAGCCACCTCCACACGATGTACTCGACGCTGGTGCGCGATGCCGCCGCCATCGCCGGCCGCCTCGACATGGCGTTCACCTCGGGCGACAAGTACTACGAGCGCAGCGACCACTACAACTTCGCGAAGAAGGGCATCCCGGTGGTGTTCTTCTGCAACGGCGAGCACGAGGACTACCACCAGGTCACCGACCACGCCGACAAGCTCGACGGCGACAAGATGCAGCGCATCGCCCGCCTCGCGTACTGGACCGGGTGGTCGGTCGCCAACGCCGAGGAGGCGCCGCGGCGCCTCGGCCGGCGCGAAGGGTGGCGTTGATGCGGCCGGCGGCCATCGACCGGTTCCTGGCCGTCGGCGCGTTCGCCGTCGTCGGCGCTTCCGCCGATCGCTCGAAGTACGGCAACAAGGTGCTGCGCTGCTACCGGCAGCACGGCCTGCCGGTGGTCGGCGTGCATCCGAAGCTGGCCGAGGTCGAGGGGGTGCCGTGCCACGCGCGCCTGACCTCGGTTCCCGGGCCGCCGCGCGCCGTGTCCGTCGTGGCCCCTCCCGCCGCGGCTGCCGGCATCGTCGCCAACGCCATCGCCGCGGGCTGCAGGCACCTGTGGTTCCAGCCGGGGGCGGAGGATGCGGCCGCGGTCGCTGCCGCGCGGCAGGCGGGCCTGGAGGTGATCGCCGGTGGGCCGTGCCTGCTGGTTGCGCTGGGCTTCCGCGACGAGGGCGCGCTCCCCTGACGGGGTCGATGCCGCATTGTCCCCCCGCCCGGGGTCTGCTACACGAAGGTCATGCCCCTCGTGCAGGCGACCCAGGCGCTGGTCCGCGACCTCGCCGGATTGTCGTTCTCGGCGCCGGTGGCGTTCGTCTACGACCCGCTCGACTACGCCTGGGACGTGCACCGTGCCTGGCTCGAGCGCTACGGGCGCGGGCGCAAGGAGGTGCTGCTCGTCGGCATGAACCCGGGGCCGTTCGGCATGGTGCAGACCGGCGTGCCGTTCGGCGAGGTCGAGGCGGTGCGCAGCTGGCTGGGTCTGCGGGGTGAGATCCGTCGCCCCGCGATCGAGCATCCCAAGCGGCCGGTGCTCGGCTTCGCCTGCCCGCGCAGCGAGGTGAGCGGCCGGCGGCTGTGGGGCTGGGCGGCGTCGCGCTTCGTGACGCCGCAGCGGTTCGCCCGCCGGTTCTTCGTGCACAACTACTGTCCGCTGGCCTTCGTCGCCGGTTCCGGCGCCAACCTGACGCCCGACAAGTTGTCGCGGGCGGAAACGGCGCCGTTGTTCACGGCCTGCGACCGCATGCTGCGGCAGGTCGTCGCGGCGCTGCAGCCGGCCTGGGTGGTCGGCGTCGGCGCCTTCGCCGAGCAGCAGGCGCGGCGCGCCCTCGCCGGTGGGCCGGCGCGGATCGCACGCATTCCGCACCCGAGCCCGGCGAGCCCGGCCGCGAACCGGGGCTGGGAGGCGCTGGTCGATGCGGCGTTCGGCGGACTCGGCATCGCGGTGTGACCGCCGGCGCCGCCGGGCGCCGCGTCATCGGGTGGCGGTCGGCCGCCCCGTCACTGGAAGCAAGCCGGCGGCCGGCGCAGGCGCCCCAGGTGGCGCTGCAGCGCCGCGAACAGGCGCTTGCGGGCGCGCATGATGCGGATCGCCACCGTGCCGGTCGGCAGACCCAGTTCCCGCCCCGCGTCCTGGTAGGGCAGGCCCTGGCGGACGCAGAGTTCGAACACCGATCGGTAGTGCGCCGGCAGGTCGGTCACGGCCTGCTGGAACGCGGCCATGAACTCCTCCTCCTCGATCGCCCGGGGGTCGGTGGGGGCGGCCAGCGTGTCGAGCAGCTCGACCGCATCCTCGCGGGCGAGGTTGCTGACCGGCCGCGGCAGCCGCTGGCGCGCCCGCAGCGCCGTCAACGCCTGGTTGCGCGCCACCTCGAACAGCCAGGCGCGGAAGTTCGTGCCCGGGCGATAGAGGTCGTGCTTCACCAGCACCTTCTCGAACACCTCCTGGACGACGTCCTGGGCCAGATGGGCGTCCCTGACCATGCCGTGCACGAAGTGGTAGATCCGCCGCGCGTAGCGCCGGTCGAGCTCGGCCATCGCCGCATCGGCCGTGCCCGCGGTCAGTTGGACGAGCAGGTCTTCGTCGCTGCAGGAGCTGACATCGGGCGCGTGCATGACCCACTACGACAAAGAACGTGCCGCCCCGCCGGCGACTTGGGCCGGTGGCGGCAACCCTTCTGCGCACAGTGGGTTCCGCCTCTTCGGCCGAGGGGCGGGAGGCATCGGTGCCACCGTTTTGCGGCACCTCGGTGCCGCCGCGTGGTGGCGTTGAATTTCATCCGCCAGCCCGCGCCCCCTGGCCGGCACCGGGGCCTCAGCTCGGGAACAGGTCGCGCCCCCCTTCGAGGGCGGCGTCCAGCAGGGCCAGGTTCTGGCCCTGGCGGGCATCCTCGTCGCCATGCGTGAGGTAGCCCCAGCGCAGGCGCCGGATGGCGAGGTAGGCGAGCGCGCTGCGGATGCCCCACTCGGCGCGGATGCGGTCGCCGCCGACGGCGCCGGCGAACCAGCGCCCCAGCAGCTGGCGCTTCCACTCGTGGTGGCGCGAGCTGTGGATCCAGAACCAGGCGAAGTCGTGGTCGCGGTTGCCGATGCCGACGCACTCGAAGTCGACGAGAAACGGCTCTCCGGCCGCCGTGACGACGATGTTCGACTCGGTGAAGTCGCCGTGGACGAGCACGTGCTTGCGTCCATCGGTCCAGCGCACCGCCTCGGCGAAGAAGCGTTGCACGTGGCGCCAGCGCGGTTCGCCGAGCACGAACAGCACCGCGTCGTACATGGCCCGGATGCGGTCCAGGTAGCCGACCGGATCCCAGTGTTCGAGCGGGAAGCCACGGCGGCCAAGCAGGCGGTCGGTGGGGACGGCGGCCAGCCGTTGCAGCAGGGCGATCACGTGCTCCTGCGCCAGGACCTCCTCGGCCGGGCCGACGGCGCCGGGCAGCCATTCGAGCAGCAGCCACCGCGGGGGGTCGCCCGGGCCGACGGCGATCGTGCGCGGCGCCGGGAACTCCCGCCGCTCGGGATCGATGCTGTCGAGCAGACGATAGAACCCGACCTCGCGCCGGCCGTAGTCGTCGGGCCGCACGCCGGCCGGCAGGATCGTGCCCGCCGGAAACGGCAGGTAGTACTTCAGCAGGAAGCAGCGGCCATCCGTTCCATCGGCGACGATCGGCAGCGAGGAGCGGTGCCCGGAGGCGAGCCGGCGCGGCTGCGGCGCCTCCCGCAGGTTGAGTTCGCGCAGCACGCCGCGGGCGGCCTGCCAATGGGTCTCGGTGGAGAGTTCGTTCACGGCGGGAACTGGAGGTTCGTGGAGCGCGGAGGCTACCCGGTCATCGGGCGCCGGCCGGGCGCGTCTTGGGCCTGGGGCGGGAATCGCCCCGCTGGCTCGGCGCTGTGGTAGGACGCGACAGTGGCCGCGGCCAGGGTGCCCGTGCCACGGACGTGCCCGACGCAAACCCGCATGGCGTCAAGAATGGCGACTGTGGTGGCCGAGAATCGCTGTGCCGATGACCGATCCTGGCCAGAGCTGCGAACGCCCCGAGGCGGCCCCCTTGGCGCCCGAGCTCGAGGCAGGGATCCGGTCGCTGATCGCCGCGCTGGTGCAGAAGAGCGAGGAGCAGTACGAGGCCGAGTTCGTGCACCTGCTGGCGCGGGTGCGCGACCTCGTCGAGCGCAAGCTGCGCATGGAGGGGACGAAGACCGACACGCGCGACCTGCTCGCCGAGTTGCTGTTCACCCGCATGCGCCGGGGCATGCACCTGTTCCTGAAGGAGGACGACGAGGTGCGGGCGCTGCGCGCCGCCGAGTGGGTGATGGGCGTGCTGTTCAGCGTGACGACGCTGTCGGAGTTCGCCAAGGCCTTCGACCAGGCGTTGCTGCGCTCGGAGTCCAACGCGAAGGACTTCAACTTCGCCGGTCGCACCGACTTCATCTCCGTGGAGGAGGTGCTGCAGATGCTGTCGAGCGGCAAGCACCTCGGCTGCCTCTCGCTCGAGAAGGGCGACAACCGGCTCGACATCTACCTGAAGGACGGCCGCATCTACTTCCTCGACCCGCACCACATGATCAGGCGCGTGCTGCCCGGCGATGCGATGCGCTACCGGGAGATCCCGGAGGCGGCGATCACCGAGGCGCAGCGGCGGCGCGCCGCCGACGGCACGCCGATCCTGCTGGCGCTGCAGGAGAAGGGCCTGCTGCGGCGCGACGAACTGCGCGAGACCCTGCGCCAGTTCGGCAAGGAGGTCCTGTTCGACTTCATGCGCGAGGCGGAGCCGTACGCGTTCTACTACCGCCGGCTGTCGGCGCTGCCGGACTTCGCCGAGGCCAACGACCTGCGGCTCGGGGTCACGTCCCTGCTGCTGGAGGGCAGCAAGCAGATCGACGATTGGAAGCAGATGCTGCAGGCCTTCCCCGATCCCGACGCGCCGATCGAACCCAAGGCGGACATGTTCGCGCGCATGGGCGACGTGGCGCTCGGCGTGATGGAGATCAAGCTGCTGTCGCAGATCAACGGCGACACCTCGCCGCGCGCGCTCGTGACCGGCCTCGGCCTGCCGCTCTACGACGTCTACCAGCTGCTGCTCAAGCTCAGCCGTGACGGCATCCTGGCGGCGCCCGGCGGCGAGAATGCGCTGTCGGGCATCACGCTGAGCGTCGAGGAATCGATGCAGGAGGCGATGGCGGCGCTCGACGCGAACGACGACGCGCAGCAGCGCCAGAGCGCGATCGAGCGCGTGTTCGGCGACGAGCCGTCGCCGCTCGACGAGGGCTCGACGGCGGCGATCGACCGCGTGTTCGGCGGGGCCGACAAGCCGGCGGCTGGCAGCGAGCTGCTGGGGCTGCTGCGCAAGGGCAAGAAGGACTGAAGCGGCCGCCTGGTCAATCGCCGGCGGCGTCCGCCGCGGCCAGCCGACGGTAGATCGCCGCGTGGCCGGCGGCGGCCCGCGCCCAGGAGAAGCCGGCGGCGCGCTGCCGGGCCCGTTCGCGCAGCGACGTGGCCAGGGCGCCGTCCTCCAGCACGCGCTGCAGGGCGTCCGCGACCGCCGTGGCCGTCAGCGCCGGCAGCCGCACGGCGGCGTCGCCGCACAGTTCCGGCAGGGAGCCGGCGTCGGCGACCACGGTCGGCAGGCCGGCGGCCAGCGCGTCGCCGACCGCCAGGCCGAAACCCTCGTAGGCCGAGGGCGAGACGAAGGCGTCGGCGAGCGCGTGCAGCGCCGCCAGATCCGGCGCCGCCACGTGCGGCAGCCACAGCGCGGTGTCGTCGCGCTCGATCTCGCGCAGCGCCGCTTCGGCGAGCCAGCCGCGGCGCCCGACCAGCACGGCGCGGTGCGGCAGGCCACGTTGCCGCAGCAGCCGCACGCCCTGGACGACCAGGTCGACGTTCTTGCGGGCCTGCAGGGTGCCGACGTGCAGCACGAAGCGCTCGGGCAGCCCCAGGCGGGCGCGGGCCTCCGCGCGCGTCGCCGCCGGCACGTCGGCGGCCGGATCGATGCCGTGCGGGACCACGTGCACCCGGGCGGCGGCCTCCGGGTGGAAGCGGCGCACGTCGGCCGCCGTGGCGAGCGACGGCACGATGACCGCGCGCGCGCGCCGCACGGCGTGCGCGGTCGCCGCGCGCAGGAACCAGCGCGACGCCCAGGGGAAGGTCGCCGGCACGGTGTGGTAGGCGAGGTCGTGCACCGTCACCACGGCCGGCATCCGGAGGCCGGACGGCAGGGCGTTCTTGGTGTCGTGGTAGACCGCCGGGCGCAGGCGCCGCAGCGCGCGGGGCAGGGCGAAGTACTGCCAGCGCAGGCGGTCGGTGCCGCCGCGCATCGGCAACGGCTCGCAGTGGACGCCGGCGAGGCCGGCGAACGCCTCGGGGCGGTCCGTCAGCACGGTCACCTGCAGGTCGGCGTGCTCGCCCAGGGCCGCGGCGAGGCGCTGGCCGTAGGTCGCCGGTCCACCGACGCTGCCGCACAGGACCGACAGGGCGATGTGCAGGCGCGGCTTCACGGCGGCGATGTACCGCGCCTCACGGCGCCCCGCCAGCGGCGCGTTCGAACGCGGCGAGCCACAGGTCGCGGGCGAAGGGCCAGTCGGCGGCGTGCGCCGTGCGACGGAAACCGTGGCGCGCGAAGCGCGACCCGAGGCGCCCGAGCGTGGTGGCGAACCGCGTCGGCGGCGCGCCGAGGGCACGGCGCAGCTGTCGCTGCAGGTGGTGCAGGCTGCAGGCGTGGAAGAAGCTGACGACGACGAACCGGCGGGCGACCCGGCATGCCTCGGCGATGGCGCGCGCCCGGGCCGGGCCGTCGAGGTGGTGGAGGAAGCGGAACAGCACGACGCCGTCGACCGCACCGTCGGCGAACGGCATCGCCAGCGCGTCGGCCTGCACGAGATGGCCGCTGCCCGGTGCGCCGGTGCGGGCCTCCCGGAGCATCGCCATGGCGCCATCGGCCTGCACGACGACGTGACCGCGCGCGGCGAGGAAGGGCCGCAGCCGACCGGCGCCGCACGGCAGGTCCAGCACCGTCTCGCCCGCGTGGCCCGGCCAGACGCGCTGCAGCAGCGCCGCTTCGCGCTCGCCCCGCCGCGGATTGCGGGTCGCGTAGAGGGTGCTGCGGCCGGGGCGCTCGTAGCGTGCGGCGGTCGCGAACGGCGGCAGGGCCGCCAGCACGGCCCGCCGCTCGGCGGCGCGCAGCCCGGCGGCGCGCAGCAGCCGGACGGCGAAGCGCAGCGCCGCCGACCGGCCGATCGGCAACGGTCGCACCGAGCGCTGGAAGCGGCGCAGCACGCGGCGGGCGAGGCGCCGCGACGGTGGGCCCGGCGGCGCCAACCGGCCGTTGTGCAGGTCGAGCACCGCCAGCCGCCAGACCGGGCCGTCACGGCGTGCGAAGACGTGGTCGGCCGACAGATCGGGCAGGTGGAAGCCAGCGGCGAGCAGGCGACCACAGTGCCGGGCTGCTGTTCGCGTCAGCACGGCGTCGGCCTGGCCGGCCGCGAGCAGGTCGCGGCACGAGGTGCCCGGCAGGGCCGCCAGCACCAGGAACGACGCGGCGCCGTCGCGGCCGGCGGCGACCGGCCGCGGCGCCTCCAGGCCGGCGGCGCGCAGCGCGGCGGCGACCATGCGCTCGCGTTCGGCGTCGTCGCGCGCGCGCGGCGCCGTGGTCGCGAAGGCGAGCCGGTTCTTCCACTGCGTGCGGGCGAACCGCTTCAGGAAGTAGGCGCGACCGCCGAGATCGATGCGCGCCACCTGCCGCCAACGGTTCGGCGGGCCGACCGGAGTGGCCGGCAGCCGCAACGTCGTCGCCAGGTCGGCGAAGGCGCGCCGTTCGTCGGCGTCCTCGCTCCACAACTGCCACCGGTTCACCACCCGCGACAGCCTACTGCGGCCGTTCGCTTGCCGCATCGCGCCCGCGCCCGCATGATCGCCCCATGCCGAAGCCGTCGCTGCCGCGCGACCTGATCGCGCGCCTGCCCAAGTCCGATCTGCACCTGCACCTCGACGGCAGCCTGCGCCTGGAGACGCTGATCGAGCTGGCCAAGGCGCGGGCCGTGAAGCTGCCGAGCGCCTCGCCGGAGGGACTGCTGGAGCTGGTGTTCAAGCGGGCCTACCGCAACCTGCCCGAGTACCTGAAGGGCTTCGAGTTCACGGTGGCCTGCCTGCAGGACGCCGAGTCGCTGGAGCGCGCCGCCTACGAGCTGTGCTGGGACTGCCGGCGCGAGAACGTGTTCTACGCCGAGGTGCGGTTCGCGCCGCAACTGCACGTGCGCGGCGACTTCGGCGTGCGCGAGGTGTTGCAGGCGGTGTGCCGGGGACTCGAGCGGGCCCGCAAGGAGATCAACGGCGCGCCGGAGGTGAAGCAGGGCAAGGTGCCCGAGTTCGCGGCCGGGGTGATCGTCTGCGCGCTGCGCTTCTTCCTGCCGGCGTTCAGCGAGCACTACCGCGCCTACTTCGAGGCGCTGCCGACGGCGCCGGCGGAGGAGATCTACGCGCTGGCGTCGCTCGAACTGGCCCGCGCCGCCGTGCGGGCCGTCGAGGAGGACGGGCTGCCGGTGGTGGGCTTCGACCTCGCCGGCCAGGAGCGCGGCTTCCCGGCCAAGGACCACCAGGCGGCGTTCCAGCTGGCGCACGAGCACTTCCTGGGCAAGACCGTGCACGCCGGTGAGGACTACGGCCCGGAGTCGATCTTCCAGGCGATCACCGACTGCCACGCCGACCGCATCGGTCACGGCACCTGGCTGTTCAGCCAGCGGCACATCCGCGACCGCTCGATCACCGACAAGCGCCGCTTCGTCGACAAGATCGTGCGCTACGTCGCCGAGCGGCGCATCACGCTCGAGGTGTGCCTGACGTCGAACCAGCAGACCATCCCGGAGCTGCGCGACGACCTGCGCAAGCATCCCTTCCGCAAGATGCGCGAGGCACGCTGCAGCGTCACGCTCTGCACCGACAACCGGCTCGTTTCGCGCACGACGATGACCGACGAGGTCGAGAAGGCGGTGCAGGCCTTCGGTCTGGAGCCGCGGGCGCTGAAGGACGTGCTGATCTACGGCTTCAAGCGCTCGTTCTTCCCCGGGCCCTACCCGGAGAAGCGCAACTGGGTGCGCGCGGTCCTGAACCACATGGAGGACGTGTTCCTGGCCGCCGGACACGACGTGCGCGCCGGCCGGCGGGTGTAGCGCCGACCCGGCGGTCCGGGTCCAGAGCTCGAGATCAGTGGTGGTGGCCGCCCGGGCCGTGCGCATGACCGTGCTTCTTCTCCTCGGCCGTCGCCCGCCGCACGTCCAGCACCTCGACCTTGAAGTTGAGCTGCTGGCCCGCCATCGGGTGGTTGGCCGTCACGACCACGTCGTCGCCGGCGAGCTTGCGGATCCAGACGGGCATCGGCCGGCCGTTGCGGCCGCGGGTCTGGAACGACATGCCGACCTGCAGCTCCACGTTCGGCGGGAACGCGGTCTTCGGCACGGTCTGCTCGGCGGCCGGGTCGTACTCGCCGTAGCCCTCGCCCGGCGGCACGGTGACCTCGCAGCTGTCGCCGATCTTGCGGCCCGCGAGCTGGCGCTCCAGACCGGGCACGATGTTCTGCGCGCCGTGCAGGTAGACGAGGGGGTCGCCGCCGAACGACTCGTCGGCGATCGAGCCGTCGTCGAGGGTCAGGCGGTAGTGGATGGTGACGACGTGGCCGTCGGCGATCGCGGGCTTCATGGGGGCGAACAGTGTAGGGGCCGGGGCCGGCGCAGGACAGCGCCGGGCGCCGTGGTCGGTCCGTCGGCGCGAACCCCTTCCCCCGGCCGGGTCGATGCTGCATAACCTGCCGGCCCCTCTTTCCGCCCGCCGAAGTTGAGCTCCGAGAATTTCCGCCGCCTGCTGCTCGAGGCGAACGTGCTCGACGCCGAACGCCTGGCCAAGGCCGAGACGGCGGCGTCGGCGCGCGGCACGCCGCTCGAGCGCACGATCGTGCAGTTGAACCTCGCCGACGAGACCGCGGTGTGGCGGGTGCTCGCCAAGGCGCACGGGCTGAAGTTCGTCGATCCGGCGCGGTTCGCCCCGCAGGCGGAGGCGCTGAAGAAGGTGCCGCGCGAGCAGGCCGAGCAGAACGAGGCGCTGCCGGTGCTGTGGAAGGACGGCGTGCTGTGGGTCGCGATCGACGACCCGTGGAAGACCTTCGTCGCCGACAACCTCGCCTTCCTGGCCGGCTGCACCGTGCAGTGCGCCCTGATGCCGCCGCAGGCGCTGAAGCAGGCGCTGCGCAAGCACCTCGCCGGCGAGGCGGCCGCGGCGCCCGGCAAGGCGGGCGGCGGCGCGGGCGCCGCCGCCGAGGGCGACGACGCGCCGATCATCCGGCTGGTCGCGAAGACGATCGAGGACGCGCTGCAGCAGCGGGCCAGCGACATCCACGTCGAGCCGTTCCAGCAACGGCTGCGCATCCGCTACCGCATCGACGGCGTGCTGCGCGAGGTGGCGTCGCTGGAGATCGCGCTGCTGGCGCCGCTGACCTCCCGGCTCAAGATCATGGCCGG
This sequence comes from Planctomycetota bacterium, assembly GCA_019636245.1. GTDB lineage: Bacteria > Planctomycetota > UBA1135 > UBA1135 > UBA2386 > JAEUHS01. The sequence goes on from JAHBXX010000016.1 coordinate 28,680, forward strand.
GCTCGACATCGCGGAGAAACGCAAGCCGCAGGACGGCCGCATCTCGTTTCGCGCCCAGGGCGGCGGCCAGCCGCGCGACATCGACATCCGCACCTCGGTGCTGCCCGCCAGCCACGGCGAGACGATCGTCATGCGCCTGCTCGACAAGGAGAAGGGCCTGCTGAGCCTCGAGGCCCTCGGCTTCGAGGGCCAGGACCGCGACCGCTTCCAGTCGATCATCGGCCGGCCGAACGGCATCGTGCTGGTCACCGGCCCGACGGGGTCCGGCAAGACGACGACGCTCTACGCGGCGCTGCAGCAGCTGAATCGCAGCGACGTCAAGATCATCACCGCCGAGGATCCGGTCGAGTTCAACATCCGCGGCATCAACCAGTGCCAGGTCCGCGCGCGCATCGGCCTGACGTTCGCCCGGATCCTGCGGGCGATGCTGCGCCAGGCGCCGAACGTGATCCTGGTCGGCGAGATCCGCGACAAGGAGACCGCCGAGATCGCCGTGCAGGCGGCGTTGACCGGACACCTGGTGTTCTCGACCCTGCACACCAACGACTCGGCGTCGGCGATCACGCGCCTCGTCGACATGGGGGTGAAGCCGTTCCTGGTCGCCGCGTCGGTGCAGGCGGTGCTGGCGCAGCGGCTCGTTCGCGCGGTCTGCCGGCAGTGCCGCGAGGCCTACGAGCCGTCGGCCGCCGAGCTGCGCAGCATCGGGCTCGACCCAGGCGCCGCGCAGGGCAACACCTTCTACCGCGCCGGCGGTTGCGCCGAGTGCGAGCACGGCGGCTACCGCGGCCGGTTCGGCATCTACGAACTGCTGCAGATGGACACGACGCTGCGGGAGATGACGTTCCGCAGCGAGCCGATGGTGCGGTTGCGCGACTATGCCTGGCAGTCCGGCGGCATGTCGACGCTGGTGCAGGACGGCGCCCGCAAGGTGCTGCAGGGCCGGACCACGATCCCCGAACTGCTGCGCGTCGTCGCGGCGCAATGACCCAGGAAGCGAGCATGGACATCCACGCCTTGATGGACGCCGCCTACGAGCGCGGCGCGTCGGACCTGCACCTGTCCGTCGGCCGTCGCCCGGTGCTGCGCATCGGCGGTCACCTCGTCGAGCTGGGCGACGCGCCGCTGCAGCCGGCCGACACCGAGCGCATGGCCAAGGTGGTGGCGCCTTCGCGCAACTGGGAGGAACTGGAACGCGTCGGCACGACCGACTTCGGCTTCGCGCACGCCGACAAGTGCCGCTTCCGCGTCAGCATCCTGACGCAGAAGGGCTCGCGCGGCCTGGTCATGCGGCAGATCCCGCAGAAGCTGCTGTCGTTCGAGCAGATCGGCCTGCCGGACGGGGTGGTCGACCTGCTGAACCTGCACCGCGGCCTGGTGTTGGTCACGGGCCCGACGGGATCGGGCAAGACGACGACGCTGGCGACGATGATCGACTGGATCAACCGCAACCGCGACGTGCACATCATCACGATCGAGGATCCGGTCGAGTACTACCACACGCACAAGAAGTCGCAGGTCACGCAACGCGAGGTCGGCAACGACGTGCCGTCCTTCGCCGAGGCGATGCGGCGCGCGCTGCGCCAGGATCCGGACGTGATCCTGCTGGGCGAGATGCGCGACCTCGAGACCACGTCGGCGGCGATCACCGCGGCGGAGACCGGGCACCTGGTGTTCGGCACGCTGCACACGACGGGCGCAGCGCGCACCGTCGACCGCATCATCGACCAGTACCCGCGCGAGCAGCAGGAGCAGATCCGATCGCAGCTGGCGGTCTCGCTGGTGGCGGTGATCTCCCAGATCCTGGTGCCCGACACCGGCGGCAAGCGCGTCGCCGCGTTCGAGGTCATGCTCAGCTCGCCGGCGATCGAGAACCACATCCGCAAGTGCGAGACGTTCAAGATCCCGTCGGTGATCCAGACCAGCCGGCGCCAGGGCATGGTGCTGATGGACGACTCGCTGCTCGAGCTGTGGCGCTCCGGCCGGGTCGACAAGGAGGTCGCGCTCGAGCGCGCCTTCGACCGCAAGGCGCTGGCGCTGCGCATGGGCGGCGCGGCGGCGGAGTAGGCGATGGCGGCACGGCGACTGCTGGGACAGATCCTCAAGGAGGCCGGGGCCATCCACGAGGGCATGGTGCAGGAAGCGCTGGCCGTCCAGCGCGACAAGGGCGGCCGCATCGGCGAGATCCTGCTGCAACTGCAGTACATCACGGCCGTCGACCTGGCGCGCGCGCTGGGCGAGCAGGCGGGGCTCGGCTACCACGATCTCGCCACGTCGCCGCCCAGCCAGGACGCGATCGCCAAGGTCGACCTGGCGACGGCGCGCGCGTTCGGCATCCTGCCGGTCAGCCTGCAGGGCAAGGTGCTGAAGGTCGCGCTCGGCGACCCGGCCAACGCGGCGATGCTGTCGGACCTCGGCTTCACGACCGGTTGCGACGTGCAGGGCGTCGTCGCCGACCAGGCGCTGATCCAGCAGGGCCTCGACCGCTACTACCGCGAGGACGCCCAGGAGAGCAAGCAGCGGCTGCACCAGCTGGTGCAGGAGCTGCAGCAGCAGGGCGGCAAGATCGACCTCGAGGACAAGGCGGCGATGGCCAAGGCCGCGCCGGTGGTCAAGCTGCTGAACTACATCCTGTACCAGGCGATCCGCGACAAGGCGTCGGACATCCATCTCGAGCCGTTCGAGAACGACTTCAAGATCCGCTACCGCGTCGACGGCTCGCTGTTCGAACTCGAGGCGCCGCCGCCTCACCTCGCCGAGGCGCTGATCGCCCGCATCAAGGTGATGTCCGATCTCGACATCGCCGAGACGCGGCTGCCGCAGGACGGCCGCATCGAGCTGACCGTGGGCGGGCGTGCGGTCGACCTGCGCGTGTCGACGCTGCCGACGATGTTCGGCGAGTCGACGGTGATGCGCATCCTCGACCGCTCGGTGGTGTCGCTGAGCCTCGACAACCTGGGGCTGCTGCCGGCGGTGCGCGCGCACCTGCGGCGTTTCGCGGAGCTGCCGCACGGCATCGTGCTGGTCACCGGGCCGACGGGCTCCGGCAAGACGACCACGCTCTACGCGATGCTCAACGAGGCGAACAAGGAGGACACGAAGGTCATCACCGTCGAGGACCCGGTCGAATACGACCTCGAGGGAATCGTGCAGGTGCCGGTCAACGACGAGATCGACGTGACCTACGCCAAGGTCCTGCGCACGATCCTGCGCCAGGACCCGGACGTGATCCTGGTCGGCGAGATCCGCGATCGCGAGACCGCCCAGACGGCGATCGAGGCCAGCCTGACCGGCCACCTGGTGTTCTCGACGCTGCACACCAACGACGCCGCATCGGCGATCACCCGCCTGGTCGACATCGGCATCGAGCCGTTCCTGCTCACCGCGACCGTGCAGGGCATCCTGGCGCAGCGCCTCGTGCGCCGGGTCTGCGGCGAATGTCGATCGTTCTACGAGCCCGGCGACGAGGTGCTGCGGCGGCTCGGACTCGCTGCCGAGCAGGTGGTCGGCCGCAAGTTCGCGCACGGCAAGGGCTGCGCCAGCTGCAACTTCACCGGCTATCGCGGCCGGATGGCCATCACCGAGATCCTGGACGTGGACGACCGGTTGCGCGAGATGATCCTGGCCGGTGCCAGCACCAGCGCGCTGCAGGCGGCGGCCGTCGAGGCCGGGCTGGTGACGTTGCGCGAGACGGGCCTGCAGGGCGTGTTCGACGGCCTGACGACCGTCGAGGAGGTCCTGCGCGAGACCGGCCATGCCTGACCTGCGCCGGGGCGGAGCCCGACGGTTGCGGCCCGGCCCGCCGATGGACTAGAACGGCCGCGCCATGAGCGCCCGTGAGCCACGGCCGGCGGAGCCGGCGCCGTCCCCGTTCCAGCAGGCGGTGCACCGCATGCTCGGCGAGCTCGATCCCGAGCCGGGGCGCGAAGGGCTGCTCGACACCCCGCGCCGGGTCGAGAAGGCGTTCCGCTTCTACTGCGGCGGCTACGACCAGGACCCGAAGAAGGTCATCGGCGACGCGCTGTTCGAGGCCGAGACCGACGAGATGGTGCTGGTCAAGGACATCGAGATGTACTCGCTGTGCGAGCACCACCTGGCGCCGTTCTTCGGCAAGGCGCACGTCGCCTACATCCCGGCGCGCAAGATCGTCGGCCTGTCGAAGCTGGCGCGCGTGGTCGAGATCTACGCCCGGCGCCTGCAGGTCCAGGAACGGCTGACGATGCAGGTGGCGCACGCGATCCAGGACGTGCTGCAGCCGCAAGGGGTCGCGGTCGTCATCGAGGCGCAGCACCTGTGCATGATGATGCGCGGCGTCGAGAAGCAGAACAGCCGCACGACGACCTCGTGCCTGCTCGGGCTGTTCCGCAAGGACGAGCGCACCCGGGCCGAGTTCCTGCAGCTGGTGCGCGGCTGAGGTCGCCGGGGCCTCCCGGAGCCCGGGCGGCGCGCGGCGGCAAGACGGTCGTGGGGCCCGGAGGCCCAGCTGGCCCGCAGCCGGGGGGATCCCGCGGCGAAGTGGTAGCAGGAGCCGGACTTGAACCGGCGACCTACGGCTTATGAAGCCGCCGCTCTAACCAGCTGAGCTATCCTGCCGTGCCGTTGGCGGGGCGGAGACGAAAGCAGATGCGCCGGCAGGACTCAAGGGCCAGGCGCAACTTCGCCGTCGGGCCGGTGGCACCGGCGCCGTCGCGTTCCGAGGAGCGGGGACACCCGGGGGTGTAACTTTCCCTCCGCTCGTGGTTAGATGGGGGTGCGGGTGGCATGGACCCGCAAACGAGACGAGGTGGGCTCCCTGGCTGGATTCTTCCTCCCGTTCGACTGCCTTCTCCTCCTGACATTCTTGATCGAACCCCCAGCCAGGGAGCCTTTTTTTCCCCGCCCCAGGCGGTAGCCGGCGCGCTCGCTTGCCGCGCCCCCGGTCGAGACGGTAGGGGAGGCGCATGGCCTTCGACCCCAACGCCGCCGCCGCGCCGGACAGCGGCATCTTCGGTCTCGACGTCGACGCGGATGCCGCGGCCGTCGTGCTGGTGCCGGTGCCGTTCGCGGCCACGGTTTCCTACGGCGGCGGCGCCGAACACGGGCCGGCGGCCATCCTGGCGGCCAGCCGCCAGGTCGATCTGTTCGACCTGCGCTACGGCCGGGTCTACGAACGCGGCATCCACCTGCTGGGCGCCGAGCCGGCCCTGGCCGGCGAGCACGAGCGCGCCCGCCGCCTGGCCGCCGACGTGATCGCGCGCGGCGGCGCGGGTCCGGGCGACGCGGCGGCGGTCGCCGCCGTCGACGCCGCCGGGGCGCGCGTCAACGAATCCGTCTACGCGATCACCCGCCGGCTGCTCGGCGCCGGCCGCATTCCCGGCGTCGTCGGCGGCGATCACTCGGTGCCGTTCGGCGCCATCCGCGCCTGCGCCGAGCACCGGCCCGGCCTCGGCATCCTGCACCTCGACGCCCACGCCGACCTGCGCCGGGCCTACGAGGGCTTCCGGTGGAGCCACGCGTCGATCATGGACAACGTGCTGCGCGAGGTGCCGCAGGTCGCCCGGCTGGTGCAGGTCGGCATCCGCGATTTCTGCGAGGAGGAGTTCGAGGCGATCGGGCGCAGCGAGGGCCGCGTGGTCACCCACTTCGACCTCGACTGGCAGCGCCGCCGGTTCGGCGGCGACACGTTCGACGGGCTGTGCCGGGAGGCGGTCGCGGCGCTGCCGCACGACGTCTACGTCAGCTTCGACATCGACGGGCTCGACCCCTCGCTGTGCCCGCACACCGGCACGCCGGTGCCGGGCGGTTTGTCGTTCGCCGAGGCGGCGCACCTGCTGCGCACCCTGGTCGACAGCGGTCGCCGCATCGTCGGCTTCGATCTCGTCGAGGTGGCGCCCGGCGTGGACGAGTGGGACGCGAACGTCGGCGCCCGCATGCTCTACCAGCTGTGCGGCGCGGCGGTGCACGCGGCCGGGTAGGGAATCCGCCGACGGCGCCTTGCGCGCCCCGGTCGGCGACGGGAAGGTGCCGCCGATGGCCTTGTCCCTGCTCGAAGCGCGCGCGGCGGTGCTGCAGCACGGGCGCGTGGCGCCGGTGCCCGACGCCGTGCCGCTCGCCGAGGCGCACGGCCGCGTGCTCGCCGAGGCCATCCACGCCGACGGCCCCTGGCCGGCCACCGACCGGTCGGCGATGGACGGGTTCGCGGTGGGCGCCGGCCCGGCCGGGCTCGCCGCTGGAACCACGCTGCCGGTCGTCGGCGAGAGCCTGGCGGGGCGTCCGTTCGCCGGCGAACTGCCGGCCGGCGCCGCCATCCGCATCATGACGGGGGCCGTCGTGCCCGCGGGCGCCGATGCCGTCGTGCCGGTGGAGCAGACCTCGGGGTTCGGCAGCGCCGGCGTCACCCTGAACGCCGCGGTGCGTGCCGGCCAGAACGTGCGCCCGCAGGGCAGCGAACTGGCCGCCGGCCGCTGCGTGCTGGCGGCGGGCACGAGGCTCGGTGCCGCGGCGATCGGCGCGCTGGCGGTGCTCGGCCGCACCGTCGTGCGGGTGGCCAGGCCGCCGCTCGTGGCGATCGTCGCCACGGGCGACGAGGTGGTGCCGGTGGAGGATACGCCGCGGCCCCATCAGGTGCGCGAGAGCAACTCGTGGGCGCTGGCGGCGCAGGTGCACGAGACGGGCGCGAGCGCCCGCCGGCTCGGTATCGCCGCCGACGAGCCGGCGGCGCTGCGGGCGCTGCTGGAGCGCGCCCTGGCGACGGCGGACGTCGTCCTGACGATCGGCGGCGTCAGCCAGGGGACCCACGACCTGGTGCACGGCACGCTGGCGGAACTCGGCGTGCGCCGCGTGTTCCACGGCCTCGACCTGAAGCCGGGCAAGCCGACGTTCTTCGGCGTGCGGGACGCGGCGGTCGGCGCGCGGTTCGTGTTCGGCCTGCCGGGCAACCCGGCGTCGGCCTTCACGGTGTTCGACCTGCTGGTGCAGCCGCTGCTGCGCCAGCTGCTCGGCGAAGCGGTGCCCGCGGAACTGCCGGTCGCCGTGCCGGGCGGCGCGCCGTGGCGGCCGAATGCGCGGCTGCAGGCCGTGCCGGTGCGGTTGGCGGCCGGCGAGGACGGGACCCTGCGCGCGGTGGTGGCCGCGCCGTCGCCGAGCGGCGACCCGTTCGGGCTGATCGGCGCCGACGGCTACGCGCTGGTGCCCGCCGGGCAGCGACCTGGCGACGTGGCGACGCTGCCGATCGTCGTCGGCGCCACCGGAGTGCGCCTGCCGTGATCGGCGAGGCCGGTCGCCGCGGTGTGGCGTTGCCCATGCTCGGCGGCGGCGCGCTGGCTGCGGCGACACCGCCGGCCGCGCTGCCGGGCGCGGAGTGGCTGGTGTTCGTGGGGCTCGGCGCGTGGTTCGCGATCGCGCGCGACGACCGCCGCCCGCGGTGGCACGCCTACCTGCTGGGCTGCCTGCACATGGCGTGGTTCTCGTGGTCGATCCACCATGTGCTGTGGCCTGCCTACCTGGCGATCGTCGGACTCGGCGGCGTCTACTTCGTGCTGGGCACGATGGCGCTGCGCGCGGCGCCGGCACGCCGGCGGGCGATCGGCTTCGGCGTCGTCGTCGCCGCCGCCTTCTGGCTGCGGGCGAGCGTGCCGGCGATCCACTACCCGCACGGCCAGCCGTGCCATTGCCTGTGGCCGTGGCCCTGGCTGCTCGGCAGCGTGACGGTCGGCGGCGAGCCGCTGGCGAACGCGCTGTTGGGCTGGTGCGCGGCGGCGCTCGTGGAACTCGGCACGGCATGGCGCGTCGGCCAGCCTGCCTGGACGGCGGCTGCGCGCCGCTTCGCCCTCGCGGTGGCGGTCGCGGCCGGCGCGACGGCGGGCGGCGGCCTCGCCTGGGCCGCGGTGCCGGCGGCGACGCCTGCGCGCGCCAGGGTCGCCGTGGTCGAGCCGGGGCTGCATTCGTTCGCCTTCCTGCGCGGCCTCCCGCGCACGTTCGAGGAACGGCTGCGGCAGCCGACGCAGGGCCTGCTGATGGACGGACTCGGCGACCTGCCGCGGGTGCCACGGCCGGGAGATCCGCCGGCGACGCCCGATCCGACCCTCGTGCTGTGGCCGGAGGGCAGCTTGCCGGTGACGATCCCGGTCGAGGAGATCGAGGCCGGCACCGCGCGCCTGCTGGCCGGCAAGCTGACGTCGCTGCCCTATGGGCCGCAGCGCCTGCTGCTCGGCGTGACCGTGCGTCGCGACGACCGCGACACGCCGGCGGCGGTGCTGCTCGACCTTGGGTCCGGTCGCGTGCTCGGTCACCAGGAGAAGCGCTGCCTCGTGCCCGGCGGCGAATTCCTGCCGCTGCTGCACGTGTTGCCGCAGTCGGTCGTGGCGTGGGTGCGCGCGGCGTTCGAGCGGGCGCTCGGCGCGATGCCTGACCTCGAGCCGGGCCGCGCGCTGCCGCTGCTGGCGACGTCGGACGGCATCCCGTTCGGCTCCCTGCTGTGCTACGACAACGCGTTCCCGGGGCCCGCCGCCGAGCAGGTCGCCGCCGGTGCGCGGCTGCTCTGCGTGCTGTCGAACGAATCCTGGTACCGCGGCGGCGGCGAACTGACGCAGCTGGTGGCGATGAGCGTCGTGCGGGCGCTCGAGACCGCGACGCCGCTGGTGCGCTGCACGACCGACGGCTGGAGCGTGGTGGTGACGGCGGACGGCCGCCTCGCCGACCAGCTGCCGTTGCGGCGCGGTGTCGACGACGGGCCACGAATTCTCCGCTCGGAGGTCGCGCTGGGCGGCGGCCGGCTGCCGCCGATGGCATGGCTGCGTAGGGCGACCGGCCCGCTGGCCGCCGGTCTGCTGGCGGTCGCGTTCCTGCACGCGGCCTGGACGTGGGCTAGACTCCGCATAGCTCGAACGGCTCCCCGCGCCGCGGGCGGTCCGGGTCACCCCGTCCCGCCGCCGGCAAGTGGTTCTTGACGGTCTCGGGCATGGAGTTAGGATTCCGCAGCCCCCTGGCCCCTCTCGCTTTGGGATGCAGTCCCCATGCCCGTTCGTCACCCGCATGGGGGCCTCCGATCGTCCTGTCTACCCTCTGTAACAAGCCCCTCCTGCCGACGCCCGCGCTGCCGACCCCGCAGTGCTCCGCGCGCCGCGCAGATCGCACGTTAGGAGTCACCTGGTCATCATGAGTCCCATCGGTCGCGTGTTCATCGTCCTCAACCTCGTGCTCGCGGGCGTGTTCGTCGGCTTCGGCGGCACCTACTTGCAGAAGCAGCACGACTTCAAGAGCCAGTTGCTGGCCGAACAGAAGTCCCGGGCGGACGAGGTCGGCCGCCTGCAAGGCGACATCGTCCGGCTGGAGAGCGAGCGCAACAGCTTCGAGAACGCGAAGACCGCGCGCGAGACCGAGCTGGACGCGGTGCGCAACCGCATGGCGCAGGTGGAGGACGAGAACAAGCGGCTGCACCAGCAGAACGCTTCGTTCGAGGGTGACATCAAGTCCTTGCGTTCGCTGGCCGAGGCGGCGAACACGCAGATGAAGGCCGCCTTCGAGCAGTCGTCGTCGGCCTACCAGATGGCGATCGCCGACCAGAAGACCAAGGATCAGGCCGTGCGCGCCAAGGACGATGCGCTGGCCGAGAACCGCACGCTGAAGAACACCATCGTCGAGCTGCAGGAGACCATCACCGGCAAGGACCTGCAGATCGCCGGCCTCAGCAAGGACCTGAGCGAGAAGGGCCTGCTGCTCGCGGTGGCGAAGGAGAAGGGCTTCATCGAGGGCATGGCGGCGCCGAGCCTCGCCGGCATGGTGACCAACGCCAACGGCCGCCTGCTGACGATCCAGGTGACCGACAACCCGGGCGATGTCGACATCGGCGACATGATCGCCAAGATGCCGTTCAGCTTCGCGATCTACGATGCGTCCGGCTACAAGGGCGAGGCGACGGCGACCCGCTACGAGCCGAGCGCCAAGGCCGTGCTGTGCAACGTGACCCTGGTCAAGGGCGCGATCAAGGAAGGCGACCGCGCGTCGACCCGCACGCCCTGATCGTCCCCCGAATCGTTCCCCGGCGTTCCGACAGGAGATTCCGACCATGGCCAAGAAAGTTGCCAAGGCTGCCGCGGCTGCAGCTCCCGAAGTCGAAGTGGTCAGCAAGCCCGGTCTCGGGCTCGACGACGGCATCGTGCTGACGACCACGTTCCTGCTCGCGGGCGCGATCGCGCTCGTGGTGGTGGCGATGAAGGTCTACCAGTGACGTCGCCGGTCGGCCGGCGGGACGGCGCGGGCCGAATCCTCCCGGTCGCACGGCGGCGCTGCCGCTGACGGCGGCAGGACGGCAGACCCGAGCGGCCCCGGCGCGATGGCGCGTCCGGGGCCGCGCTGCGTACGGTCGAGCCCTGGCGCGGCGTCGGCGAAGAATCCGTTGCTACCGGAGTGCCTGCCGCTACGTTGCGAACCGCGCCGTTTGGTCGACGGCGTACGTGTCTGCCGGTCCATGTCTGCTGGTCCCGCCGCGCCTGCCGCGGTGGGCGGCCCCGAGGGCTTCGATGTTCAAACCGATCGAGTGGCTGTTGAGCGGGTTCTCCGTCGATCTCGGCATCGATCTGGGAACGGCCAATACGCTCGTCTTCGTGCGCGACAAGGGCATCGTGCTGGACGAGCCATCGGTCGTCGCCGTGCGCAAGGGCACCAGTGACGTGCTGCTCGACGGCATGGCGGTCGGCGACGCCGCGCTCGAGTACCTCGGCCGCACGCCGCCGGGCTTCCAGGCCGTGCGGCCGATGAAGAGCGGCGTCATCGCCGATTTCGAGATCACCGAGAAGATGCTGCGCTACTTCATGGCGAAGGCGTGCGGCGGCAAGAAGCTGATCAAGCCGCGCCTCGTCATCGCCGTGCCGTGGGGGATCACCATGGTGGAGAAGCGCGCGGTGATCGGCAGCGCCGAGCGCGCCGGGGCCAGGCGCGTGTTCCTGGTCGACGAGCCCACGGCCGCCGCGATCGGCGCCGGCCTGCCGGTGCACGAGCCGCGTGGGTCGATGATCGTCGACATCGGCGGCGGCACCAGCGAAGTGGCGGTGATCTCGCTCGCGAACGTCGTGATGGCGGAGTGCCTGCGCGTGGCCGGCGACGACTTCAACGACGCGATCGCGCAGTACATCCGCGCCAAGTACAACCTGCTGATCGGCGAGATCACCGCCGAACGGCTGAAGATCGCCGCCGGCAGCTGCATGCCGCTCGAGGAGGAGATCCAGGTCGAGATCCGCGGCCGCGACTCGCTGGTGAACCTGCCGCGGCGCGCGGTGATCAGTTCGGCCGACGTGCGCGAGGCGCTGATGGAGCCGGTGCGCAAGGTGATCGGCGCGATCAAGAGCGTGCTCGAGCGGACCCCGCCCGAACTCGCGTCCGACCTGATGGACACCGGCATCACCCTGTGCGGCGGCGGGGCGCTGCTGCGCGGCCTGCCGGAGATGATCGCCCGTGAGACCGAGCTGGACGTGCGCGTCGCCGAGCGGCCGCTCGAGGCCGTGGCGCGCGGCACCGGCATCTTCCTCGAGAACCTCGAGCTCTACTCGCAGTTCCTCGAGGGCGGCGAAGACCTCGGCTGAACGGCAGCGCCGCGGCCGGCAGCGGCCCGGCTGGGCGTGGCGGCGGGTGGCACGGTGGCGGCAGCGGCGGCGAGCGGAGGATAGGACGTGCGGCAACGACCAGCGGCATTCCCGGTGGGCCTCTACGGCACGCTGCTGCTGGCGTTGTGCTGGCTGACCCTGCCGACCGCGTTCGCGCCGCTGGAGCGGTTCGCGCTGGGGGCCACGTGCCTGGTGCCACGCCTGCTCGGCGAGTGGGCGGGCCGGCCCGCGGCGGCGGCCGAGCCGGAGGCCTGGCGGCTGGCGCAGCTCGGCGCGGAACTCGCGGCGCGCCTGCAGCGCCAGGATGTCGAGGGCGCCCGGGCGCTGCTGCCGGGGCAGTTCGAACCGTGGTTCTGCGCCGTGCGCGAGGTCGCCGGGGACGGACCGCACCGCGGCGGCGGCGGTCATCCCGCCGCCCTGCGTCTCGCCGTCGACCACGCCGCGGTCGCGGGCTGTGCCCCGTTCGTGACCAAGGGCGACGCCCTGGTGGGTTTCCTGGTGCCGCCGGGCACCGGCGCCGCGGCCGACGACGCCCCGACCGACCCGGCACGCGTGCACCTGCTGCACCATCGCGCCGCCGCCCCGGTCGCCGCGACGCTGCCGCTGGACGGCGGCGACCAGCTGCGGCTGGTCGTGCGGGCGGCGGCCACGGTCGATCCGGCGCCCCTGCGGGCCGACCTCTGGGATGATCCCTACCTGGCGGCGCGGCTCGAACGGGGCGGTCACGTGGTGCGCACGCTGGCGCTCGACGACGAGAGTCCGGTGCCGGGCGGACTGCGGCTCGGCCGCACCCGGATCTGGGGCTACGGCGGCGCCCCGGGCGAGGCGACCCTGGCGATCGGCGTGTTCGTCGTGCCGCCGATCGAGCCGCGCGCCCTGTCCTACGTCGTGCTGTGGCGCGATCGGCGCCGCGCCGGGGCGGCGGCCGAGGATCCGCCGCCGCCGGTGCCGGCCAGGCGCCTCGCGGCGGTGGTGCGGGATCTGCCCGGCGCCGTGCACGGCCGCCACCTGCTCGTGGCCGGCGCCGCCGTGCCCGACGGCGCGGCCGTGGTGCAGGATGGCATCTTCCTCGGCACGGCGCGCGGCCTCGCCTTCGGCATGGGCCTGGTGACCTCGTTCGCCGCCTCGCGGCACCGCTGGAGCCTGCTGCTGCTGCCCGACGACGACGCCGTTCGCCCGCGGGAACTCGATGGCGAGGTGGTGTCCGCGGAGGGGGCCGAGGCCTGCGTGCGGTGGCATCGCCGCGCCTCGGGCGGGGAGGACGAACGGCTGCCGCCGGGGCAGCTGTTCACGGGCAGCAATGGCCCGCACTGTCCCGCCGGTCTGTGGATCGGCAGCGTCGAGCCGCACCCGCAGGACCGGTCGCTGCTGCTGGTGCGCACGCTGGCGCTGGCGGGCCCACGCGCCGCCGAGGTGCTGGTCGCCGGAGGGACGCCGTGACGCGGTGGCTGCTGTGGTTCGTGCTGGCGCCGCAGACCTTCCTGCTGGCCGGCTGGTGGCGTGACGCCGGCCTGCCGCCGCTCGACGTCGCCGTCCTGGTGTGCCTGTTCCTGGCCTTCTTCGCCGACCGTTCGGCGCTGCCCGGGCTGCTGTTCGGCGCCGCGCTGGGGCGCGCCCTGGTCGACGAGGCGTCGCTGCCCGTGCAGGTGCTGGTGCTCGGCGTGCCCGTCGCGGTCCTGCTGCCGCTGCGCCGGCTGTTCTCGGCCCAGGGCTGGCTGTGGCAGGCGATCGCCGCCGCCGCCTGTGCGGTCGCGGTGCCCCGGCTGGCCGGATGGTGCGGCCGCCTCTTCGATCAGCCCTCGGCGAGCGCCGAACTGGACGGGCTGGCGGTGATGTGGGCGGCGCTGCTGCTGCCACCGATGCTCGCGGTGCTGCGCCGGCTGCCGCCGTTCCTGGCCTTCGAGGAAACGGCGTGAACACGACCCGGGCGCGCATCGGTGTGGTCGCCGGCTGCCTCGGTGCCGGGTTCTGCGTCGTGCTGCTGCATCTGTGGTTCGTGATGGTGCAGCGACACGAGGACTGGGCGCGCCGCAGCCGCGAGAACCGCTGGGCGTTCCGCTCGGTGCCGAGCCAGCGCGGCGCGTTGCTCGACCGGCACGGTCGCTCGCTGGCCTTCGACGAACCGGCGATGGAGCTGTCGCTGCACTACCAGCGGTTCCGCCTCCGGCATCCCGTCGGCGCCGCGGTGCATGGCGCGACGCTGTGGGCTTCGCTGCGGCCGGGGCTGGCCGGCACGCGCTACTCCTACCACGACGGGGCGCTCGGACCGCTGGCGGCCGTCGAGGACCTGCTGGCGATGCCGGCGCGCATGCTGCAACCCGGGGTGCTGCCGAAGACCCTGGCCGCCGAGCTCGGCACGACCGTGACGACCGTGCTGGCGGCCTGCTCCGGGCTGCCGCGCCGGAACGTGTTCGCCGCGCTGCGCGCGACGGCGGCGGTGGCGGGGCCGGTCGCCTGCGGCGACGTGCTGCCGGCGGCACGGCCGCAGTTGCTGGCGGCGTTCCGGCAGAACCTCGCCTCGCTGCGGCACTTCGACGCCGACCTGACGGCCCTGCAGCAGCACCGGCGTCGCCTCGGCGGGTTGCCGCCGGATGCCAGTCCGAGCCTGTTCGACCAGCTCGACGCGCGGCGGCGGGACAGCCTGGAGCAGCGGCGGGTGCGCTGGCAGGAGACCGGCGAGGATGGCGTCGCGGTGGAACGCGAGGGCAGCCTGGTCGAGTCGATCCGCACGGTCGTCGACGAGCAGGTGCCGTTCGAGTTCGCGGCCCGCCTGCGCGTCGGCGCCGAGCAGCATCCTGGCCTCGAGGTGCATCCGTCCATCCGCCGCGTGATCGTGCCGGCGCCCGGCAGCGTGCTGCGCGTGCTGCTCGGCCGCGTCGAGAACATCGGTCGCTCCCAGCCCGACGCGGCGTGGGTCGATCGGCTGCTGGCGCGCTCGATGCCGGCCGACTGGCTCGATGCGTTCGCGCCGGAGGCGCTGGCCGACAGCGCGGCCGATCGCGAGCGCCTGCAGCAGGAGGCCCGCGAGAGCTACGAGGCGGCGTTGCTCCGCCAGGAACGGCGCGGCGTCGGCGGTCTCGAACGGGCCTTCGACGATGCCCTGATGGGGCGGCTGGGGCTGCGCTGGGTCGAACGCGATGCCCGGCGCCGCGAACGACGGCTGTGGAGCCACCTGCGGGTCGAGGCCGGCGACGCCGTGCGGGTCTCGCTCGACGTCGACCTGCAGCAGCTGGCCGAGACCGTGGTCGCCGACGCCCGGGCGCGCATGGCGGCCGCCCACGCCGATGGCGCCGACCAGGCCAAGGTCGAGGCGGCGCTGGCGGTCGTCGATGCGCGGTCTGGCGACGTGCTGGCGTTCGCCGGCGCGCCGGTGGCGAGTCCCTATGCGCCGATGCTGCCCGGCCTGGTGTGGTCGAAGGACGGCTCGCTCGGCTCGGTGGTCAAGCCGCTGGTGCTGGTCGAGCAGCTCGAGCGCGAGGCGCTCGGGCGTCCGCATCGACCCTTCGTCACCTTCGACCCCTGCGCCGGCAAGTACGTGTTCGGCCACCAGCGGCTCGGCTGCAGCCGGGCGCACGGCGACAGCGGCCGCGACCCCGTCGACGCGGTCGCGCAGTCGTGCAACACCTTCTTCTTCCAGTGCGCCGAGGGCCTCGGGGCCGAGGGGGTCCTGCAGGCGCTGCGGCGGTTCGGCCTGTGCCGCCCGGCGAGCGCCAACGACCCGTTCGCCGCCTGCTGGCAGGCTTCGGCTCCGGGCCTGCCGATGGTGGCGCCGAGGGTGTCGACGGCCCAGGCCGTGCCGATGCGGGCCGTCGGCTACGGCGTCGAGGCGTCGCCGCTGGCGGTGGCACGCGCCTATGCCGCCCTGGCGACGGGCAGGCTGCCGACCCTCGGCCTCGCGGCGGGCGTCGCCCGCCCGCAGGTGGATCTCGCCGGGGTCGCCGCCGAGCTGGCCGTGGTGCGGGAGGGGCTGCGCGGTTGCGTCGAGCGCGGCACCGCGCGCACGATCCCGCTGCTGCGCCAGTTCGCGGTGCTGGGCAAGACCGGGACGGCCGAGGTCGGGGAGCAGGACCAGAACAACGCCTGGTTCGCCGGCTTCCTCGACGGCGCCGGCGCCGACGGCGTGCAGATCTGCTTCTGCGCCGTCGTCTACTGGGTGCCGCACGGCGTACACGGCGACGAGGCCGCGGGACGCCTGGTGGCGCAGTGGCTCGCGGGGGTGGAGGCCGAGCCGGCGCTGGCGGCGCGCTACCTGCCGCCGGAGGTGCGGCGATGAGGACGCTGCTGCCGCGCCGCGGCGCCGGTCGCTTCGAGGTGCTGCGACGGGTCGACGGCTGGCTGGTGCTGTGCACCGCCGCGCTGGCGCTGTGCGGCCTGGTCTTCATCGGCTCGGCGACCCGGGACGACGCGCTGTTCGCGGCGCAGCAGACGCGGCAGGCGTTGTTCCTCGCCTGCGGCGCCGGCGTCGGCTTCTTCCTGCTGCTGCCGCACTACGTGCACGTCCTGCGCGGCGCCTGGGTGCTCTACGGCGTCGCGGTGCTGGCGCTGGCGGGGTTGCCGTGGTTCGCGCCGATCCTCAACGGGGCGCGGCGCTGGTATGCGCTGCCGGGCTTCTCGATCCAGCCGAGCGAGTTCGCGAAGCTGGCGGTCGTGGTCGCGCTGGCGGCCCTGCTGCGCTTCAAGGACCGCGCCCGCACCTTCGATGGCCTGGTCGTGCCGATGCTGGTCGCCGCGGTGCCGGCGGTGCTGATCCTGCGCCAGCCCGATCTGGGCAGCGCCCTGGTGTTCGGTCCGGTGCTGCTGGCGATGTGCTATGCCGCCGGGGCGCCGGCTCGCAGCGTGCTGGCCGTGCTCGGGCTCGGCGCGGCGGTGGCGGTCGTCGCCTACCTGGTCGGCCTGCACGCCTACCAGCAGGAACGGGTCGACGTCTGGCTGCGCCACTGGGGCTGGACGGAGGAACTGCTGCACACCGCCAAGGTGCGCGACGACCTGCGCGGTGCCGCCTACCAGCCGTGGCAGGCGCTGATCGCGCTGGGCGGCGGCGGGCTCACCGGGTTCGGCATCGGCGAGGGTCCGCAGAACCGCTACGACTTCCTGCCCTACCGCAGCGAGGACTACGTGTTCGCGGTCGTCGGCGAGGAGGTCGGCTGGCTCGGTTGCCTGGTCGTGCTCGGTCTCGTCGCCGGGCTGGTGTTCGGTCTGCTGTCGCTGGCGATGCGGACGCGCGAGCGCTTCGGTCGCCTCTGCTGCGTCGGCGTGGCGACCTGGATCGGCGCGCAGTCCCTGTGCCACGTCGCGGTGTGCGGTTGGCTCGTGCCGGCGACCGGCCTGCCGATGCCGCTGCTCAGCTATGGCGGCAGCTCGACGCTGGCGACGCTGCTGGGCATCGCCCTGTGCCTGAACGTCGGCGCGCGGCGGGAGCCGATCCTGGCGGCCGACGGCTACCGCTGATTCAGCGTCCGCCGCCCTGCTTCTGCTTCAGGTAGGCTTCCCAGTACTTGCGGTACTTCTCGGGCACCTTCGGCGCCGAGCCGCGGTTCTTCAGGAAGTTGACGTAGGGTTGCAGTTCGCCCCAGGTGCCGTCGCCCTGGCCGGCCTGGCCGGGACCGAGTTCGGGCTCGAGCTGGCGGTTGCCGGGGCGGTTCTCCGCCGTGTCGGCCGCGTCCTGGCCACCCTCGGGCCTACCGTCGGGTTGCGGGCGGGCGGGTTCCTGCTGGCCCTGCGGTTCCTGGCCGGCAGGCTGCGGCTGCTGCACGAAGTCCGGGGTTCCGCTCTCGCGACGGTTCTGGGGCTGCCCCGGCGAGGGCTGCGGTCGCCCCTGGCCGGACGGCGACGGCTGCTGCTGTTGCTGCTGGTCGTCCGACGAAGAACCGCTGCTGCTCTGGTTCTTCATCTCGGTCAGCTTCTCGATCAGCCGGTCGATGCCGCCTTCGACCGCGGTGCCGCGCTCGCTGGCCTGCTGCAACAGTTCCTTCGGCCGCGAACGCGCCTGGTTCTGCCGGCCGGACTCGAGCAGCAGCCGATCGATCTCCTGCAGCTGCTCGTCGATGGTGCGTGCGATCTCCTGGATCTCGCGCATCGGATCGCGACCTTGCGCCAGCAGGCCCTGGGTGCCCAGGGCGATCAGGGTGAGGAGCAGGAAGAGCCTGTTTGCCATGTGCGCCTCCGCGCGGAAGGGGGGCCGAGCCGGGTGGGGGGGGCGGCGAGCGGGCCGGCCCGAGCGTGGGCCGCCAGGTCGGACGCGCTGCCGTGCGTGTTCATCGGCCACGGCCGCCCTCCGGGTCGTCCTGGTTCTGCATCGCCTGCAGCGCTTCCTCGACGCCGCGCTTGATCTGCTGGAACAGGCGCGTGATCTCGGCGTGCCGGTGGGAGAGGCGTTGGATCAACGCCACCTCCGCCGCTTCGATCGCCTCGTCGCCGCGTGCGCCGACCAGCGTGCGCAGGTTGTCGGTGGCCCTTCGTGTGTCGAGCTCGAGCGTCTTCAGCATCTCCAGCTCGGCGATCAGCGACACCAGCTTCTCGCGCTGGGCGTTGAAGCGGTTCTGGCCCTTCTGCTGTTGCTGCTGCTGCTGCTGTTGCTGCTGCTGCTGACGGCGCTTGCGCTCGCGTTCGAGCGCCTCGAGCAGGTCGGCGGTGCGGCGCTCGACGTCCTGCTGCAGCATCGTCGTGTAGCTGCCGGGATCCGGCGCCCGTCCGGCGAGCCGGCGGCCGACCTCGCCCAGGTCGTCGACGTTGGCCTGCAGCACCGTGCGGTAGACGAGGTTGCCTTCGTCGGTCAGGGCCGAGACGAGGAAGGCGATGCGGCCGGCGAGTTCCTGTTCCTCCTCGCCGAGTTGGTTGAGCTTGCGGCGCGACGGGCGCGAGAGTCCGCCCGCCTCGGCCTCACGCTGGCCGTCCAGGGTCTGGGCGGTGATCGGCCGCTGGCGGTCGAGGAAGGTCGTCAGCTCGTCGCGCATGCGGAACAGCAGTTCCTCCTGGCGCAGGTCCTGGTAGCGGTCGGCCTCCTCCTCGAGTTCGGCTGCCGCCTCGTTGAGCTTGTCGCGGGCCTGCTCCTGCTGCCGGTCGGCCTCGTCGGCGTCACCCTGCTCCATCGCCCGCTGCGCCTTGCGCGCCGCGTCGGCGGCCTGCTGCGCCGCGCGTTCGGCGGGCTTGTTCTGCCGCTCCTTCAGCTCCTGCGCCAGGCGAACGATGTCCTCGGCGAGTTCCTGCTGCCGGGGTGCCCGTTCGGCCAGGGCCTGGCGCTGCTCCTCGCCGAGCGCGCGGGCGCGCTGCAACTGCTCGGCCGCCTGTTCCACCGCCTCGGCGGCCCCCTGCTGGGTGGAGGCGGCGCTGGCCTGCTGGCCCTGCTGCAGCTGCCGCTGCGCCTGGTCCATGCGTTGCGCAGCCCTGGCGAGCTCCGCGGCGGCGGCCTGCTGCTGTTCCGGGGTGATGCCGCCCGCCTGCGCCGCCTGCTGCAGGGCCGAGGCGGCCGCCGCGGCCCGTTCGGCGAGCTGTCGCTGCCGCTCGGCAGCTTCGGCGAGTTCGTCGGCGCCGCCGGCGTTGGCGGCCGCCAACGCCTGCTCGAGCTCCTGGCGGGCCCGTTCGAGCCGCTGCCGTGAGGTCGAGGCGGCACCATCGGCGTCGGCGCGCGCGCCGGATTCGCGTGCGGCCTCGAGCGCGGCTTGCACCTCGCGCTGCGCCGCGGCGGCGGCGCGCAGGTCGTCGGTTGCCGACTGCTCGGCGGCCTGCGCCCCTGGCGTGTTCTGCAGTTCCTGCGCCGTCGCCGCCGACTCGGCGGCCATGCGTCCGGCCTGCCGGCTGGCGTCGGGATTCTGCTGCTGGTGCCGGGTCCGTGCCTGCTCGAGCGCCGCCACGGCGCGATCGACCTCCTGGCGCGCGCGCGGCAGATCGTCCTGCTGCAGCGCGGCCCGGGCGGCGTCCAGTCGCGCGGCGGCTTGCTGCGCCAGGCCGGCCGGATCGTCGGCGGGGTCGGCGGACGGCTGGCCGTCGCGCAGGCGGTCGGCGAGTTGCTCGGCGGCCTTGCCGAGCGCCGCCGCCTGGTCGGCGTTGGCCGTTCCGGCTTCCTCCGCGCGCTGCCGGGCGAGTTCGGCGCCCTGGGCGGCCAGCTGCTGCAGGGCCTCCCGTTCGGCCGGCGTGGCGCCGTCCGGGGCGGTGCGCAGCTGCGCCCGCAGGGCTTCCCAGGCCGGATCGCGCGTCGGGCCGTCGGCACCACCCGCTCGCCGCGGCGCGTCCTGCACCTTGGCCTCGAACTGGTCGCGCGCCTCGCGGACGGCGCCCGGGTCGTCGCCGGCGGACCGCTCGGCGAGCTGCAGTGCGGCGTCGCCGAGCTCGCCCTGTCTGGCCTGGCCGCGCAGGCTGGCGGCGAGCTCGCGGCTGCGCTGCGTCAGGTCGCCGAGGTCGAAGTCGCGGGCGCGGCTCTCGGGCGCCCGGCCGGCGGCCTCGTCGGCGATGCCCGCCTCGAGCCGCTCCTGCTGGCGCAGCAGTTCGCGCACCCGCTCGAGCGCGCTCTCCAGGAACGGCCGCCGCGCACCGGCCTCGGTGGCGTTGCGCTCGGCCTCGCGGCGTTGCGCCTCGGCGAGCTGCTGCAGCTGCTCGCCCAGCTGGCGTTCGCTCGGCGACGCCTCGGCGCGGGCCGCCTGCCGGGTGTCGCGCTGCAGGTCGCGCTGGCGGCGTTCGAGCTCGCGGGCGGTCGCGGCCTGCTCGGTGCTGATGCGCAGCTGCTGGTCCAACTGCTCGACCGACTTGCGCTCGAGCAGGATGTTGAGCAGGCGCTCGAGGTCGTCGACGACGTCGCGCTGCTTGCGCAGCGCCTCGGTGAGCGCGGCCGCGGCCAGGTCGTCGCGGATGCTGGCGACGTCGCGCAGCAGACCGGAGCGTTCGAGGTGGGCCAGGCCCTGCTGCAGCAGCTCCACCTGCGCGGTCTTGCCCTCGCGGGCATAGCGCTGCTGCAGGCGTTCCATCAGCGCCTGCAGCCGCTCGGCCTTGCGCAGGATCTCGTCCTGGCCGCGGCGCAGCTCGGCGAGCCGGTCGGGATCGCCTTGGGCAGGCAGCGGGGAACTGAGCGGAATCGCGGCGCCGGCGGCGAGCACGGCGGCGGCGACGACGGTGCGGAAGGTCTGCATCACTTGCTTCTCGCCTCCTCGGTGCGACCCTGCACGTCGCGCTGGCGGTCGCGCAGGGCCCGGGTCTCCTGGACGAGGTCCTGGTAGTCGTTCCATTCCTCGAGCTGCAGCACCAGCTGCTGCAGCCCGTTCTCGAGCCGCTGCTGCACGGCGGCGGCCTGGGCGAGGATCCGGCCCTGGTCGGCGGCGTTGCGCGCCACCTGGGCCTCGGTCAGCAGCCGCTGCAGTTCGGGCGCGGCGGTGCCGGCCAGGCCGTCGGCGATGCCGACCATCGCCAGGATCGGGTCCAGGGTGGTCTCCATCGCGCCGAGGCTGCCGGCCCGCCGGCGCTGCAGCAGGTCGCGGTAGAAGGCCGGGTCGAGACCGAGCGGCTCCTGCAGGGTCTGGCTGCGCTGGCGGTAGAGGTCGACGACCGCGGCCGCGTGCGGGCTCGGTTCGAGCCGGTTCCAGAGGTGCAGGTCGAAGGCGCGCATCAGCCCGGTGTGCAGGCGGCCGCAGGCCGCCGCGACGCGGCTCTGGCCGATCTCGATCGCGGTGAGCACCTGCGGTGCGTCGCTGGCGCCGGCTTCGCGGGCGAGCAGGTCCTGCAGCCGCAGCCGCCGGTCGCGCTGCACGTCGAGCGCCTGCGCCGCGTCCTCGCGCAGCACGCGGAACGCCCGGCCGATCGCCGCCGACAGCTGTGGCTCGTCGACGACCTGCACGGTGCGGCGCGGCAGCTCGGTGCGGTTGGGTTCCGGCTGGCGGCCGTCGCGCAGCGCCAGCTGCAGCAGCAGGCCGTCGCCCGCGGCGGTCGGTCCGCCGAGCAGTTCGCGCACCTCGTAGAAGCCGGTGCGCACGGCCGTCAGCGCGGCGGCGTCGCCGAGCAGCGCATCGTCGCGCACCCGGTCGCCACCGCGCTCGACGGCGAGGTCGATGGCGGCCAGGCCGAAGTCGTCGCGCGCCTCGACGCGGACGCACAGCAGGGCCTGCGGCAGGAGCAGCAGGGCTTCGTCGTCGGGCAGCAGCCAGCGGCCGACCGGGGCGTAGTCCTGCAGGGCCGCGATCGGGTAGGTGCCCGGATTGGGATTGCGCAGGCCGTTGTCGGCCAGCAGCTCGATCTGGTAGCGATCCGAGGTCTCGAGCACGAAGCGGCCCTGGTAGGCCAGCGCCGCGGCGCTGTCGTCGTGCAGCGTGCTGGGCTGCAGTTCGAGCCGCCGGCCGCTCTCGAGGAACACCATCGTCGCCTGGCGGACCGGCGCGGTCGTGGTCAGCGACAGCGCCACGTCGCTGCCGACCAGCGCTTCGATGGCGCCGCCGGTCTGCACCACCGCGGCGGCGCCGGTGTAGGCGGGTGCCTGCACGGTCGCTTGCAGCGTCGCCACCTGCGGCGGATGCAGGGTGCGCACGACGACCAGCCGGTCGCCGCGTTCGTCGTCGCCACCGCGGGCATGGAAGCGGAAGGCGCCGGCGATGCGACGGAAGACGTGGCGGAAGCGATCGCCCGGCCGGGGCGCCATCAGGATGCTGCGCGCGGCCTGGGACTCGTCGCCGTCCTCGCGGTCGGGCGTGACGTCGAGGTAGACGTCCTTCGGCACGACGCCCGCGGCCAGCACCGACACGTGCAGGTCGGCGCCCGCCGGCAGCAAGAGCTCGACCACGCCGGGACCGTCCTGCCGCTGCAGTTCGGGGCCGGCGGGCGGCAGTTCGATCGTGAGGTGGGTCTTTCGCGGGTAGTCGGCATCGATGCCGAGGTGGCGCAAGAGGAAGGCGAACGCCGTCGCCGGCGCCAGCGCCGCGCCGCCGGCGAGCAGCAGCGCGAGGCCGGCGGCGGCCCCGCCGAGCCGGTGCAGGCGGCGGTCGTCGAACAGGCGGTCGAAGGGCAGCGCGCGGGCCGCGGTGGCGGTCTCCTGCACCAGCTGGTCGATCATCGCCCGCGACTGGTTGCGCAGGTCGGGGCCGGCGAGCGCGTGCAGCTGCAGCGCCGACACGAGGCGCTGGTGCAGGTCCGGGAACGTGCGCTCGACCCAGCCGGCGAGGTCGACGTCGCTGAAGCGGCGTTGCAGCGGGTAGCGCAGGAAGCGCCATGCCGCGGCCGCGGCGAGCAGCACGACGACCGCGGCGTGGAACAGGCGGATCGGCGCCGGCAGCCGCAGCGAGTGGTCGAGGGCGAAGAACAGCAGCACCGCGGCGCACGGCGCGGCGACCGCCGCCGCGAGCCCGTGGCCGACGTAGCGGCGGCGCAGGCGCCGCAGCTGCTCGGCCAGGAGCGGCCGCAGGGTGGCGGCGACCAGGTCGGCGTCGCGCGGGGCTGTCTCGGGGCGGGTCACGACGGCGGCTCGGGGCGGTTCACCGCTGGAAGATCGGCAGGTACTGCAACGGGATCTGCAGGATCAGGGTCGCCACCGCCGTGCCGAAGGCGTCGCCGGGCCCGACCTGGCACGGCCAGCTGCCGTCGCGGCGCTGCTGCTGCAGCAGCGTGCCCTTGATCAGGCGGAAGTACTTCGTCCACTTCGGGTCGCCGGTGATGTAGTAGGCCTGCACGGCATAGTAGTGGCCGTAGTAGAAGAAGTAGTGGCCTTGCGAGTCGCTGCTGAAGGCGCCGACCTGGCGGTCCATGTAGTCGAGCGCGTCGCGGATGATCGGGCTGTCGTATTCGCCAGCGGCGTAGAGCGTCGTCACGCCGGCCGCGGTCAGCGGGAACGTGGCGCGCGTGCCCTCCCGGTTCTGGTAGCGGAACGAGCCGCCGTCGTCGCCGAAGCCGCCGTGGCCGCGGAACCGGAAGCTGCGGTCGTTGCTGCGCACGGCGCTGCGGTAGACGTAGTTCTGCGCGTTGCGGATCGTCGCGATCGGCACGTGGATGCCGACGTTGCGCGCCGAGCGCAACGCCAGCACCTGGCAGACGGTGATCGACATGTCCGACTCGCGCGCGAACGGGCGATAGCGCCAGCCGCCTTCGGCGTTCTGCGAGTCGACGATCAGGTCGACCGAGCGCTGCAGCACCTGCTTGACGTCGGCGCGGTCGACCATGCCGTAGATCTCGGCCAGGAACAGGGTCGCGAAGGCGTGGCTGTACATGCGCGTGCCGTTCGCCGTGATCTGGCCGTCGTCCTGGGAGCAGGACAGGACGAAGTCGAGGCCACGCTGCAGCACCTCGCCGTACTTGCCGCGGTCGGGCAGGTGGCCGCCGGCGAGGAAGCTCATCAGCGCCAGGGCGGTGACGCCGACGTGCGGCAGCGGCCGGTCGTCGAGCAGCTCGTAGCCGGTGTTCAGCTTGTAGCCGACCAGTTCGGCCCAGTAGCCGTCGCGGTGCTGGTGCGCCTGCAACCAGTCGAGGCCGCGGCCGACCGCCTGCCGCAGCGGCTCGTCGATCAGCAGTTCGTTGCTGGTGCCGCGGCGCAGCACATCCTGCGCGGGCGCGCCCGGCAGCACGAGCGCCAGCACGATGGCACCGAGGCGGAGGGAACGGCTTGTCGGCAGCAGGTTCATCGCAATTCCTCGTGGGGGCCGAGCACGACGATGGCGTCGGTACCGGCGACGACAGTGTAGGGGCCGAGCGCCGCGACCTGGTGCTGGGCCGAGCGCAGGTCGACGCGCTGGTGGCGCGCGCCGCCGGGCAATGCGCCCGACCGATCGGCCAGGTGCAGCGTGTAGAGGCGCAGCCCGCCGCGCCGGGCCGACCGCACGCCGAAGGTGACGATGCCGTCGCCGAACAGGGGCTGCGGCTCGACGTCGCCGTCGTCGTTGGCGAGCGCGAACTCGAACGACGGCTGGTCGTCGTCGATGGCGAAGGCGACGAACCGGCGCGGGGCGGCGTTGCGGTCCGGCCGGTCCGACAGCGCCAGGATCGGCGGCGCCGGCTGCCAGGCCCAGGTGCGCTGCCAGTTGAGCAGCGTCGGATCGCTGCCGAGCTGGGCCTCGCGCAGCACCCGCCCGTCGGCGGCCGCGAGCACCAGGATGCGGCCGGACAGTCGCTCGTGGCCCTCGACGACCACCAGGCGGTCGCCGCGCTGCAGCAGGCGCAGCTGGCAGCCGGGGTTGCCGCGCCAGATCCAGGCCACGGCGCCGGTTCCGTCGATGGCGACCACACGCGGGGATTCGCCCGCAGCGTTGGCGTCGAGCGGCAGGAAGGCGCGTTCGGCGTCGGCGCTCAGCCCCTGCGGCAAGAGCCACGACGACGGGGCGCCGGACGCGAGCCCGAGGTGCTGCTGCAGCGTCGCCGCGGCGACCTCGGTGGTGCGACGGCGCAGGCCGGTGACCGGATCGAAGTCGTGCAGCCGCGCGCCGCCGTCGGCTCGGGGTTCGAGGGCCAGCAGCCGGCCGGCGGCCGCCTTCGGCATCGGCTTCTCCGCTTCGCCGGGCAGCTGCGTGCGGTAGAGCACGCAGCCGGACAGCGGTTCGACCCCGACGAGCCAGCTGTCGTCGACGCGGACCGCGGTGCGGGCCACGAACTGGACGATGCCGTCCTGGGCGCCGAGGCTGTCGTACTGGGTCAGGTCCTGCGCGTCGCCGAGCGGCCGCGGCGGATCGTCGAGCTCCCAGAGCAGGGTGCCGCGGCGCAGGTCGAGGCCGACGACGCGCCGCAAGTCGGGGACGACCAGCACCTCGCCGCAGACGATCGTGTGGTCGAGGAACTCCACCGGCATCGACCAGAGCAGCGGGTTCTGACCGGCCGTGGCCAGCGGGTCGAACGCCAGCAGCTCGGTGCCGGTGCTGCACAGCAGCACGGCTTGCGCCGGGGCGGCGAAGCCGTCGGCGTGCAACTGGGGCACGAGGCGCAGCGGCTGCCGCGGCGAGCGCGACGGGATCCGGGCGCGCTCGCGGGTCGGCCGGCCGGGCACGGGCGGCGGTGCCGTCGCCAGACCGGGCCGCAGGCGTTCGCGCACGGTGCCGTAGGTGGCGCCGCCGTCCTCCGGCCAGTCGGAGCGTTCGCCGGCGTGCGGCAGCAGCCGGTCGAGCATCGCCGCGGCGAGGGCGTGGTTGCCCCGCACGGCGGCCGCGACGCCGACGCGGCGCCAGATGCCCGGGGGCACGCTGCCGCTGCGCAGGCCCTGCGCGAGCACTTCGGCGGCCACCTGCAGGTCGCCGCCGCGCACCGAGCTGTCGAGCAGCCGCAACCGCGCCGCGCGGGCGGCCTCGGCGTTCGGGAAGCGGCTGCCGACCTCGCGCAGCGCCGCGGCGTCGTCGCCGGCGGCTGCCAGCGCGGCGGCGGCCCGGCGCTCGATCGGGGCGTAGACCGCGGGACCGTGGTCGGCCAGGAGGCGGGCGATCGCCGCCGCCGCCGTGGCGGCGGCGCTGTCGCCATCGAGGCGGGTCGCGCCGTGGCGTTCGAGCAGGTCCTGCCAGGCGGCGACCGCGGCCGCCGGCGTCAGGTCGGGCAGCAGGGCCCGCTGCCAGGCGACATAGGCCGGCACCGGGATGCCGGCCCCGACCGGGAACAGCTCGTCGGGCGCGGCCCGTTCGAGGTGGTCGAGTTCGACCCGCCGCTGCGCCACGCGATCGCGGCCAAGGTCGAGCACCAGCGCCTGGGCGCGCACGAAGGCGCGGGCGTCGGGCGCCGCGTCGCGGGCGGCCAGGAGCCGGGCTGCCGCGTCGGCCTCGCCCAGGCGGCGGGCCACCTCGGCCGCGGCGAGCAGGTGTTCGAACAGCTCGCGCCGCAGCGCCTGGTGGACCGGGTGCGCGGTCGGCAGGCCCTGCCGGCGGCAGGCCTCGAGACCACGACGGAACAGCGCCGTCAGCGTCGCGGTTTCGGTCGCGCCCGCGTCCGGCGGCGTGTTCCCGCCGGTGAGCGCGCTGCGCAGTCGGCACAGGCGCAGGATCGCCGCGGGATCGTCCTCCGCCGCCGCCAGCGCCGCCTCGACGCGGCCGACCAGGGCGACCGGGTCGAGCAGTACGTCGAACGCGCGCTGGCGCAGGGAGACGACGAGGCCGTCGGCGAGCAGCAGGTTGCCGGCGTGGTGGTGCGGCAACGCGATCGGCGGCAGCTCGGCGGGATTGCCGGCGCGGTCGAAACCCAGCACGCGGTTGCCGTCGGCGAACCAGACGTGGTCGGCGGTCAGGGCCGGTCGGGCGCTGCCGCCGGCGTCGCCTCGCTGGCGCAACACCTCGGGGCGCACCAGTTGCCTGGCCGCGGCCTTGCCGCCGCCGTTGGCCGGCCGGGCCGTCACCGCGACCGCGCCGCGCCCCGCGAGCACGAACTCGTCGTCGAGCGCGCCGGCCAGCCAGCGCACGCGGTTCTCGGTGCCGCCGAGGCTGGCGTCGGCCGACAGCCGCCAGAGCGGCGCGCCGGTCTCGGCGTCGAGCCCGAGCACGTACTGGGAGTCGAGCGGGGTGCAGCAGACGACGCCGTCGGCGACCGCGGGGGCGTTGTTGGCGAAGTAGACCGGGCGCTCCGCCTGACCGTGCAGCATCGTGCGCGGCATGCTGACCACCTCGTAGGCGGTCAGCCAGCGCAGGCGGCCGGTGGCGAGTTCGATCGCATAGGCGACGCCGAGGTTGGACGCGCCGTAGAGCACGCCGTCGCTGGCGGCGAGCGGGCCGGCGGCGAACTCCAACAGCGCGTTGCCGAACATGTTCACGTCCTGCTGGCTGCTGCAGACCAGCCGACGCCACTTCGGCTCGCCGGTGGCCAGGTCGTAGGCCGCCACCGAGAAGGCGATCGCGCCGGAACGGTCGTGCACGGGCGCGTAGACGGTGTCGCCGACGACGAGCGGCGGCGCGCAGGCGTCGTGACCGCGGAAGCGGCGGGTGCGTGCGCCGTCGAGGCCGTCGAAGTGCGACCACAGCAGCTTGCCGGAGCGGCGCGAGAACGCGAACAGGCGCCGCTGGGGGATCTTGCTGATGATGCGGAAGCTGGCCTGGAAGTCGACGTTGACCGAGGTGTCGGGCACCTGCAACGCGGCGACGACGACATCGCCGCCGAGCGCCGCCGCGAGCACCATGCCGGTGTTGACGTTCTCGGCGGGGTTGTCGCGCAGCCGGCCGGCGTCCTGCAGCGGCGACGGCGAGATCCAGGCCGGCCCGCCGCGCAGCGGGTCGAAGGCGATCAGCTCGCGGCCGGTGTTGACGTAGATGCCGTCGAGGTCGCCGACCGGGAACATCGCGAACTGGCCGACCTCGCGCCGGTCGAAGCCGGGGGCGACCAGGTCCTCGGTGACGACCGCGCGCGGCCGGCCCGCCGGCTCGCTCATCGGCGTGCGACCGCCGCCGCTGCCGAGGCCCGGGAAGCCGCTGGTGGTCGCCGTCGGCAGCACGGCCAGCACGTCGCCGCCGGCCGCCGCCGGGCGCGGCGCCGCGGCGGCGGCCCGCGCCGCCGCCGGATGGGTCAGCACGTCGGCGGCATGCAGCCGTTCGACCACCAGGCGTTCGTCGCGGCTGCCGATCGCCGTCGCGTCGAGGGCCTGGCGGAAGTGGTCGGCGGCGCGCAGCCCGTCGCCGGCGGTCAGGGCCAGGTCGCCGAGCCGCAGGCGCGCCTTCCGCCCGAGCGGGGCGGCCGGGAAGCGCGCGGCCAGCAGTTCGACCTGCTCCGGTTCGAGTTCGGGCAGCGGCCGCTCGCCGAGGCCGCCGGCCTGGCGGCGCGCCAACGCGGCGTAGGCCTCGGCGGCGGCGGGCGGCAGGTTCGCCATCGTCGTCAGCACCGCGAGGCGCAGGCCGAGGAACCGGCCGGGCGCGATCGGCACCACGCCGCCGCTCTCGTTCTGCAACAACCGGTGCAGGCGCTCGACGGCGGCCGCGGCGTCGCCGGCCGCGAGCTCCTGCAGGCCCAGCTCCCACTCGTGGATGTCCTGCTGCGAGCGCTGCAGCGAGAACAGGTTGTCGTCTTCGCCGGTGACGAACTCGATCGGCCGTGCCTCGATGCGCGCCGGGACGCGCT
Organism: Planctomycetota bacterium; assembly: GCA_019636245.1. GTDB lineage: Bacteria > Planctomycetota > UBA1135 > UBA1135 > UBA2386 > JAEUHS01. The sequence continues at coordinate 57,224 of JAHBXX010000016.1, forward strand.
GGGCGCGCCCCGGCACGGCGGCGGCCAGCACGGCGAACAGCGCCGCGGCGCCGTGCACACGGCGCCGGCGCCGGCGGCACGGAAGGTCGATCATCGGCACATTCTGCATCGGCAGATCCGGGGGCCCAACCCGCCCCGGGGCGGCGGCGATCCGGGGGTTCGCCGCCACGGGCCCGACGGTTGCCCGACCAGCGGACGGCGGCGGAACGGGGAGGTGTACGCCAGGCGCGCCATGGCGGTCAGATCAGGCGGGCCCGTTTGCGCAGCAGCCACTCGGCGCCGAGCACGGCGAGCAGCGCCAGCAACGACCAGAGGCTGTCCCACGCCGGCCGGGTGCGGGTGTCCTCGCGGCTCTCGACGTTCTTGCGGCCGGCGAACTCGGCGGCGAGGTCCTGCGCATCGGCGAGGAACACGTAGCGGCCCGGGCCGTCGGCGCCGCGGCTCTGTTCGGCGATGCGGCGCAGCACGGCGGCATCCTGGCTCGAGTCGCTCATCTCCCGGTCGGGCACGCGCACCAGCACGTCCTCGCGCGCCAGCACCGCGTCGGCGGGGTTGCGGTTGGCGAACACCAGGAAGCTGAAGGCGCCCGCGTCCGCCATCGTGAAGCTCGCCAGGTAGGTGCCCGGCTCGCCGGGCACGCTGCGCAGCGGGCGCGGCTCGACCTTGCCGGCCGGGTCGCGCAGGAACACGACCTGCTCCTCGGCGACGGCCGGCTGCAGCTCGGCGTCCTGCACGCGCAGCTGCACGCGCACCTTGTCCCCGGTCTCGAGCAGGGTCTTGTCGACGGTCAGTTCGATCAGGTCGTTGCGGCGCTGCAGGCGGCCCTGGGCGAGGTGGCGCACGACGTTGCGCCAGAAGGCGTCCATGTAGGTCTCGGCGTACGGGTCCCGCCAGCGCCACGTCTCGTCGGTGGCGATGAAGAACGTCGTGCCGCGCGGGTGCGGGCCGACGACGGCGATCGGGCGCTTGCCGTAGCTGTTCTGGTCGGTCGGGTGGCGGAGCAGCACGGTGGCGCCCGGCTTGGCGCGCTGCACCGGGTGGTAGACCTGGAAGCCGGGCAGGCCCTGTTCCCACAGCCGGCGGTTGAAGGCCGGGTCGCGCTGCAGCAGCAGGATGTCGTGCGGCTGCAGCGGATTCTCCAGCACCGGCCGGAACTCGCGGTCGCGGGGCGGCCGGTTCTGCTGCAGCCACGAGCGGTCCTCGAGCACGACCGGCAGCAGGTCCTGCAGCGGCGTGTTGCGGTAGCGTTCGGGCATCGCCGTGTCGCCGAACAGGAAGCCGACGCCGCCGCCGGACTCGACGTAGCGGACCAGCATCTCGAGCCACTGCCGGAGGCCCTCCTCGGTCGGCGCCAGCCGTTCGGGCGACACGTCGCCGAGCAGCACGACGTGGTACTGCCGCAGCGCCTGCTCGGTGCGCGGAATGTCGCTGAGCGCCGGCAGCGCCGGGCTGTGCTCGTGCGGGAAGCGCGGGCTGGCCTCGAACAGGAACGCCTGCATCTCGATGCTGGGGTCGACGCGCTTCAGGCACGCCTGCACGCGGCGGTACTCCCAGCGCGGCCGTTCCTCGACGTAGAGCACGCGGATCTTCTCGTCGTTGACGCGCAGGAAGCGCGTGTCCTCGTTGTCGTCGACCTGGCTCTCCTCCGGCAGCGGCGCCAGCGTGAAGCGCAGCGTCCAGTCGCCGGCCTCGGCGAAGCCGTGGAACACGCGGACGCGCACGCTCTCGCCGTTCGGCGGCAGTTCGGCGGGGGCGGTCGCCAGCGGCTGGAACGGCCCGCCGTCGCGCGAGCCGTGCAGTTCGACGCGCGTGCGCTGGCCCGCCAGGCCCTCGGCCCGCACGGTCACGTCGAAGCCGACCTCCTCGTCGCGCAGCGCCTCCTTCGGGCCCGGCGGGCCGACGAGCCAGGCGTTGCGCGGCGGCTCGGGGTCGCCGACGCCGATGGTGTGGATCGGCACGCCGCGCAGGCCGTACTCGCGGGCGACCTCGACCGGGTCGAGACCGGCGTTGTTGCGGCCGTCGGACACGAGCACGATGGCGTCGACGCTGGCGCCGGCGACCGCGGCGCGGTGGAGGTCGAGCGCGTCGCCGAGCGTGGTGCGGCTGCCGCGCGCGGTCAGCTCCTGCAGCGACCGGATCGGCACCGGCTTGCGCTGCACGCGGAACAGCCGGACGTCGTGCGTCTGCCGCAACCGGGCCAGCAGACCATCCGGGCGGTCGAGCACCGCCTGCACCAGCTGCTGGCGGTTCTTCGCCGCCAGCGGCTCGGCGCCGACCAGGGCCTGCAGGGCCGCCTGCTGGGCCGGGGCCGGATAGCGGTCCTTGCGCTGCATGCTGGCGCTGTCGTCGACCAGCACGTGCACCTGGTTCTGGGTCTTGCGGTAGGTCGTGGTCTCGAACGCCGGCTGGAACAGCAGCAGGCAGCAGATGGCGATCGCCAGCCACCGCAGCAGCGACAGCAGCACGCGGGTCGGTCGCTCGAGGCGGGCCAGGCCGCCGTACGACCAGACCGCGAAGGCGACGCTGGCCGGCAGGACGACCAGCACGAGCACCCAGGTCGGCGGCAGGTGCAGGAACCGGAAGGTCTCCTCGACGTAGGTCGGCGCCGCGTCGTCCGCCGGCACGGGGCCCTGCGGCCAGGCAGGGTGCGGCCAGGCAGGGTGCGGCCAGGCGGTGGGGGGCACGGGCGGGGCGGGGAAGGCGGCCATCGGTCAGTTCCGGCGCAACGACACGAACCGCGCCAGCGCCGCCTCGGCGAGCACGAACAGCAGCGTCAGCAGCAGCAGCGAAGGCCCCAGTTCGTTCTGGCGGGTCTCGTCGCCGGCGCTGGCGACGGCGGGCAGGTCGTCGAGCACGCGTTCGAGGCCGAGCGCCTGCCGCACTTCGTCGTGCGCGGCGTAGCGCAGGTCGCCTTCGTCGGGCTCGACGTTGGCCGCGAACGGCAGCGACAGGGGCTCCTTGCCCGAGGGGCGATCGAGCGTCAGGTCGAACACGTAGAAGCCGGCGTAGATCGTGTCGCTCACCGGCGGCAGGCGGAACCGGCCGCCGGGCAGCGCCTGCGCCTCCTCGGCGACGGGCGTGCGGGTGCGCCCGTCGCGCTCCGGGCGCTGCACCTGGACGTCCTCGGGCCGCGCCGGCAGGGTGCACGACAGCTCGCCGCCCACGGGGACCAGGAAGGGATCGACCGCCGGCAGCGCCAGCCACCGCACGAGGCCGTGCACCAGCGGGAACGCGACCATCGGGTCGTCGAGGCGGTTCCAGCGGTCGGCGCGGTACTCGGAGGCGATCGCCGAGGTCAGGAACAGCGCGTGGCCCTCGCCGAAGTCGCGCGCGACCAGCAGCGGGCTCTGTTCGGCGTCGGTGATGCGCGCCAGCACCCTGGCGTCGGGGTGCAGGGAATCCGCGGCCAGCGTGTGCCAGCGCCAGATCGGGATCGCCTGGAACACCTCGCGGTAGATCGGTTCCTCGAACTCGGCGAACACCGGGTGCTCGGGCGCCGCCAGCAGCGGCGCCCGCACGGTCGAACTGCCGGCGCTGCCGCCGGCGGGTCCGAGCAGGCGGAACGGCTGCGGGCCGTCGCCGGCCGTGTGCAGCAGCAGGTTGAAGCTGTCGCGGTCGGTGCGTTCGCCGAACGCGACCAGCAGGCCGCGGCCGGCGCGCAGGGCGTCGAGCAGGGCCTGGGCGGCGCGCGGGTTGAGCCGGTCGACGTCGGCCAGCACGGTGACGTCGTAGTCGCGCGGCGAGCGCTGGCCGCTGAGCAGCGCCAGCGTGTCGACGGCCTCGACGGCGAAGGTCGGCAGCGTCGCCGGGTCCGGGTCGAGCAGCGACCGCCAGAGGTACTGGTAGGCGCGCAGCGGGTCGTCGTCGGCGGCGCCGTCGACCAGCAGCACGCGGATGCGGTCGCGCACGTCGACGGTCAGGTAGCGCTCGTCGTCGGCCGCGAGTGCGTCGCCCTGGATCGAGGCGCGCACGCGGCGGCGACCGACCTCGCGGAAGGACACCTGGAACTCGGCCTCCGCGTCGGCGCCGGCGGGCACCGCGACCACGCGCCGCATCGGCTCGCCGCCGTCGATCTCGAGCGTGACCTCGAACGTCGCCGCGGTGCCGGCGCGGTTCTTCAGCTGCGCCGCGAACGTCGTCGGCGCGCGCAGCACGGCCGCCGGTTCCTCGACGCGCAGGTCGGTGATCTGGTGGTTGTCGGCGCTGCCGCCGCCGCGGCGGCTGGCGAACGGACCGGTGTCGATCCAGTGCAGGTGCGTGCCCTCACGCTGCCGCAGCTGCTCGACGACGTCGCGCAGCGTGTCCTCGAACTCGGGACCGGCGGTCGGATCCGGCGGCCGCAGGGCGTTGCCGAACGAGCGCGTCTGCAGGTCCGTCAGCACGTAGACCTCGGCGGCCGCGTCGTTGCCCTCGGCGAGCAGGGCCGCGACCTGCTGCAGCGCGTCGCCGAGGTCGGTCGCGGCATCCTCGGGCTTCTGCAGCAGCAGCCACTGGCCGCGCGCGGTGGCGAGGTCGAGGTCGCCGCGGCACAGGAAGCGCGGCCGCACGCCGGCGGTGACCAGCGTCACCTTGCCGTTGCGGCCGGGGTCCTGTTCGAGGCGGTCGAGCACGCGGCCGGCCAGCGTGCGGGCGCGCTCGAACGGGCTCTGGGCACCGGCCTCGCGCAGGCCCATGCTGTAGCTGGCGTCGAGCACGATCACGTGGTGCACGATGCCGGTTCCGGCGAGCAGCCCGGCGGCCTGCTGCAGCATCGGTCGCGCGATCGCCAGGGCGAGCACGATCGGCACCAGGCAGCGCAGCAGCAGCAGCAGCAGGTTCTCGTTGCGCAGCCGGTTGCGCTGCTTCTGGTAGGCGCGCAGCAGGAACTCCATCGCCGCCCACGGCCGCTGCCGGTGCCGCTGCCTGTTCAGCAGGTGGATCAGCAGCGGCACGGCGAACAGCAGCGCGCCGGCGAGCAGGGCGGGGTTCAGGAATTGCACGCCGCCCTCACTTGCGCCGCTTGGCGCGCGCCGTGCGCGCGCTGAGGTAGGACGTCAGCACGACGTCGAGCGGCTGGTCGTCGACGACCCGGACGTAGTCGATGCGCTGCGCGAGGCAGCCCTTCTTGATCCGCGCCGCGAAGGCCTCGATCTCGGCGAGGTAGGCCTCGCGCAGCGACTTCGGGTCGCACAGCAGCTCCGGCATCTGCTCGAGACCCCGGAACAGCGTCATGCGCTCGAACGGGAACTCGACCTCGTCGCGGTCGAGCACGTGGAACACGACGATGTCGTGGCCGCGGCTGCGGATCTCGCGCAGGCCCTTCAGCACCGTGTCGGGGTCGTCGAACAGGTCGCTGAAGATCAGCACCATGCCGCGCTGCTTCAGCTGGCTGGCCAGCTCGTGCAGCACGGCGCCGACCTTGGTCTTCTGCTCGCGCGCCTTGGCCTGCTCGAGCGCGCCGAACAGGTTGCCGAGGTTCTGGCGGGTGTTGGACGGCGGCACCTGCCGCGCGACCCGCTCGTCGAACAGCGTCAGGCCGACGGCGTCGGCCTGCTGCTGGATCAGGAAGGCCAGCGAGGCGCAGGCGGTCGCCGCGTAGTCGAACTTCGCCATGCCACCCTCGTGGCCGTAGTTCATCGACTCGCTCTGGTCGAGGAACAGGTGCGCCCGCAGGTTGGTCTCCTCCTCGTACTGCTTGACGACGAAGCGGTCCGCCTTGCCGAAGATCTTCCAGTCGAGGTGGCGCAGGTCGTCGCCGGGCACGTATTCGCGGTGCTGGGCGAACTCGACCGAGAAGCCGCGGTACGGCGACTTGTGCATGCCGGTGACGAAGCCCTCGACCACCAGCCGGGCGCGCAGTTCGAGGCGGCCGACCTTGTTCAGGACGCGCGGGTCGAGGTAGTTCGTCGGGATCTCGGTCATGGGCGGGGGCGCTCGGGGGCCGGTGCCGGCCTGCCGCCGCGGCGGCGACGCGCCGCGGCGACGGCTCAGTTCTGGGCCACGACCTTGGGCAGCCGGCCGTCCTGCAGCACGGCGCTGGCGTTGGGGTCGACTTCCTGCAGCAGGCGGTCGATGACCGCGTCGGTGGTGACGCCCTCGGCCTCGGCGGCGAAGCTGGTGATCAGGCGGTGGCGCAGCACGGGCTTGGCGACCGCGCGCACGTCCTCGGCGGCGACGTAGAAGCGGCCGTGCAGCAGCGCATGGGCCTTGGCGCCCAGCACCAGGTTCTGGCTGGCGCGCGGGCCGGCGCCCCACTGCAGCCATTCCTTCGCCCAGGCCGGCGCCTCGCCGGTCGTCAGGCGCGTCAGGCGCACCAGGCGCAGCGCGTAGTCGAGCACCGCGTCGGCGATCGGCACGCGGCGCACGATGGACTGCAGGCCGGCGATCTGGTCGGCCGACAGCACGGCGGCGATCTCGGTGCTGCGGTCCTCGGTGGTGCGGCGCAGGATCTCGCGCTCCTCGGCCGCGGTCGGATAGTCGACCTTGACCATGAACATGAAGCGGTCGAGCTGCGCCTCGGGCAGCGGATAGGTGCCCTCCTGCTCGATCGGGTTCTGGGTCGCCAGCACGAAGAACGGCCGCTGCAGTTCGTGCCGCTTGCCGCCGATCGTGACCTGGTACTCCTGCATCGCCTCGAGCAGCGCCGCCTGCGTCTTCGGCGGCGTGCGGTTGATCTCGTCGGCGAGGATGACGTTGGCGAACACGGGGCCGGGCAGGAACTTGAACTCGCGGCGGCCGGTGGCGCGGTCCTCCTGGATCACCTCGGTGCCGGTGATGTCGCTGGGCATCAGGTCGGGCGTGAACTGGATGCGGTTGAACGACAGCGACAGGACCTTCGACAGGGTCGAGATCAGCAGCGTCTTGGCGAGGCCCGGCACGCCGATCAGCAGGCAGTGGCCGCGGCAGAACAGCGCCATGAACAGCTCGTCGACGACGTGGTCCTGGCCGACGATCACCTTCTGGATCTCGGCCTTCATCGCCGCGAAGGCCTGGCGGAGTTGCTCGACCTGTTCGAGGTCGGACGGGGAGGCGGGAGGGTTGCTCATGGTCTCGATCGGGGGTGCGGCGGGCGGGGACGGCCGGACCGGAAACGGGGAATGGGCCTGTTACGTTCGATGGCGGTCGGCGGTGGGATCGCGCCTACGACTGCACGCGGTCACGGAAACTTCGTCCTCGCGCGGTCCGCGGACGCGGTGGCGTCGGGGTGCAGCCGGCAGAGTTCCGCCGGGGTGAGGCCGATGCGATCGATGGCCACCAGCAGGCTCTGCAGGTCCTGCTGGGCGCCGGGGCCGCGCCCGAGCCGGGCTTCGAGGATCGCGGCATCGTAGCTCTGGCGCAGCTGGTCGAGGTCGGTCGCCAGGGCCTCGAGTTCGGCGCGTTCGCGCACCGCCTCGGCGGCGTTGGCGAAGTAGAGCCACAGGCCGAGGCCGAGGCTCGACAGCGCCACCCAGTAGGGGAACGTCGACGAGCTGTCCTTGGCCTGACGGGTCATGGCGGCGGCGGGGCGCGATGGTAGCTGCTGGCGGCGGCCGGCGGTAGTCGGCGGAGCGGTTCCGGGCTGGTCCCGGCGGCCGGCGCGCGGCCGGCGCGCGGCGGCCGGTGCCGGTCAGATCCCGTAGACGGCGCCCGCACCCAGCTGCTCCTCGATGCGCAGCAGCTGGTTGTACTTCGCCACCCGATCGCTGCGGCACGGCGCGCCGGTCTTGATCTGCCCCGTTCCGCAGGCGACGGCGAGGTCGGCGATGGTGCTGTCCTCGGTCTCGCCCGAGCGGTGCGACATGACCGCGCGCATGCCGGCGCGATGCGCCATGTCGATCGCGGCGATCGTCTCGGTCAGCGTGCCGATCTGGTTGACCTTGATCAGGATCGCGTTCGCCGACTTCTCCTTGATGCCGCGCGCCAGCCGTTCCGTGTTGGTGACGAACAGGTCGTCGCCGACCAGCTGCACCTTGCCGCCAACCTTGGCGTTCAGCATCTGCCAGCCCTTCCAGTCGTCCTCGGCCATGCCGTCCTCGACCGAGAAGATCGGGAACTCGCGGCACCAGCCGTCCAGGAAGTCGACCATGCCCTTGCTGTCGAGGCTCCGACCCTCGCCCTCGAGCGTGTACTTGCCCTTCTGGTAGAGCTCCGTGACCGCCGCATCGAGCGCCAGCACCACGTCGCTGCCGGCCTTGTAGCCGGCCTTCTTGATCGCCTGCAGGATGATCTCGAACGCGGCGGCGTTGGACTCGAGGTTCGGCGCGAAGCCGCCCTCGTCGCCGACCGCCGTCAGCAGCTTCCTCGCCTTCAGCTCGGCCTTGAGCGCGTGGTACACCTCGACGCCGATGCGCAGCCCCTCGCGGAAGCTCGCGGCGCCGATCGGCATCACCATGAACTCCTGGAAGTCGACGTTGTTGTCGGCGTGCGCGCCGCCGTTGAGGATGTTCATCATCGGCACCGGCAGGCGGTTGGCCCGGCTGCCGCCGACGTAGCGCCACAGCGGCATGCCGAGTTCGTTGGCGACGGCCCGCGCGATCGCCAGCGACGCGCCGAGGATGGCGTTGGCGCCCAGCTTGGACTTGTTCTTCGTGCCGTCCAGCTCGCCGAGCAGAGTGTCGCACAGGTGCTGGTCCTCGGCCGGCTGGCCGAGCAGCGCCTCGGCGATCGCGGTGTCGACGTTGGCCACCGCCTTGGTGACGCCCTTGCCGAGGTAGCGCTTCTTGTCGCCGTCGCGCAGTTCGGCGGCCTCATGGGCGCCGGTCGACGCGCCGGACGGCACGATCGCGCTGCCGCGGGCGCCGGATTCCAGCTCGACTTCGACTTCGACGGTGGGGTTGCCGCGCGAGTCGAGGACCTCGCGGCCTTGCACGGAGACGATGGTGGTCACGGAGCGAGCCTAGCGGGGCGCGCGGGGCGCTGGCAAGGCACGGCCGCCGTCGGCGAACTCGCGTTCGAGCAGGCAGATCGAGCAGCCGCAGGGGCCGCAGACGTCGGCGCCGGTCCCTTCCTCGGCGGCCAAGGCGTGACGGAGGCGGTGCTCGTGAGGGGCGGCCGGGTGGTGCATGGCCAGTGGGTGCCGGCAGCCGCCGGTCCAAGGGCAGTGGCGGGCGAGGGCGTGATTTCCGGCCGGGAAGTGGTGAATCGCCGGGACGGGTCGCGGCGCGGGACGGCCGCCACGCCGCCGCCCAGGACGGCGGCCACCCCGGTTCACACCCAGCTGTTCGTCAGCAGTTCGCCCATGCCGCCGGCGCCCGGCACGATGTACTGCACGTCGTCGAGCCCACGCTCCTCGGCGGGGAACGCGCCCGGTGGACTGCGCAGCGCGCGCTCGCTCGACAGGCCGCGGTCGACACGGCCGGCGTAGAGCCGGACCCCGGGGTGGGCCGTGGTGACCCGGCGGATCGCCTCCGGCGTCGCCATCAGGTGGGCGGCGACCAGCCGGTGGGGGGCGCCGCCGGGCAGCGACCGGTAGACCTCGACGGCGCGGCAGACGGTGCCGCCGGTCGCGCCCATGGGGTCCGGGATCAGCACCACGGCGCCGGCGACCGGCCCGCCGATCTTGCTGCCGTCGAGGCGCACGCCGGTGACGTGGTGCTCGGCGTCGATCGTGCGCGACAGGTTGAGGAAGTCGAGCCGCACGTTGGCCGGCGGCAGCACCTCGACGGCCGCCTCGTAGCAGGCCTGCGCCGGCAGCAGGCCGGCGCGGATCACCGCGCAGATGACCAGCGGCGTCTCCCGGCAGAGCTGCGGCCCGCGCACGAACGCGCGCGGCTCGCGGGCCGTCATGCGGGTCGGCACCTGCAGGTCGCGCACCGGGAACTCGCGCGCCAGCACCTCCTCGAGCAGGCGGCGGTAGGCCGAGCGCACCAGGGCCGGCAGTTGCGCCGTGCCGGTATCGGGACTGCCGATCGTCGCCAGCAGGGTCGACGTGTAGGGGTCGTCGAACAGCAGCACGTCGGGCCCGTAGTGGTGGGTCAGCATGGCGGCGCGTGAAGTTTCGCGCCGGCGCCGGCGGTCCTTGACGGCCGCGGCCAGGCGCTTGGTATCGTGCCCGCCCATGCTAGCCGCCCTGTTGTCCGGGTTCGCCGCCGTCGTGCTGCCGCAGGGCGGCGAGGCCGACGCGCCGGTCGGCCTCACCGTGGTCCTGGTCGACGTCGGCCAGGGCGACGGCATCGTCGTCAAGGCCCCCGACGGCACCGTGCACGTGATCGACGGCGGCAACAACGGCAACGGCACCGCCATCATGCTGCCGGCCATCAACGCGCTGCAGCCGACCGGCTACGGCTTCACGTTCCTGAGCCACTACCACGACGACCACCAGGGCGGCCTCGACGAGGTGCTGCTGGCGCGCCCGTTCACGGTCGCCTACGACCGCGGCGACGTCAATCGGCCGTCGAACACCAGCACCAACAACTACCTCGCGGCCGCCGGGGCGCGCCGCACCACGATCACCGTCGGCGCCGTCTATGCGCTCGGCGGTGGCGCCACCGCGACCTGCATCGCCGCCAACGGCGTCGTCGCCGGCGGCGCCTCGGTGCCGGTCGCCGGCTCGGTGCAGGAGGAGAACGCGCGTTCGATCGTGCTGCGGCTCGACTACCGCGACTTCTCGATGTGGCTCGGCGGCGACCTGACCGGCGGCGGCAACAGCACCGCCGACGTCGAGGGTCCGGCCACGCTCGCCTGCGGCGACATCGACGTCTACAAGCTGAACCACCATGGCTCCAACACGTCGACGAGCACCAACCTCGTCGCCCGGCTGCAGCCGGAGCTGGCGGTGGTCAGCTGCGGCTTCGAGAACAGCTTCGGCCACCCGACGCCGACGGTGGTGAACCGCATCAACCAGGCGGTGGCGGCGCGGGCGCTGTTGTCGACCACCAGCGGCAGCGCCGCCACGATCGGTTTCGGCGTGCTGGGCTCGATCCGCATCGACACCGACGGCCGCCGCTACCGCGCCACCGCCGCCAACGGCGACTTCCTCGACTTCTACTGCGACGAGGTCGTGCTGCCCGTCCTGGCCGCCGGCGACGTGCGCATCAGCGAGATCCACCGCAACCCGGACCTCGTGCCCGACACCAACGGCGAGTACGTCGAGGTGGTCAACATCGGGCCGCGGCCGGTGGCGCTGCGCGGGCTGCAGCTCAGCGACAACGCCGGCACGGTGACGATCGCCAGCAACTTCGCGCTGGTGCCCGGCCGGCCGATGCTGTTCCAGGTCGATGGCGCGCCGAGCCGCAACGGCGGCCTGCCGCTCGGCGCCGTGCTGCCGTTCGGCGCCATCGTGCTCGCCGACACGACCGACAACGTCACCCTGCGGCAGAACGGCGTCGTCGTCGACAGCGTCGCCTACAGCACCGGCTTCCCCGGCGGCGCCGGCATCGCCGCCGAGCGGCGCAACCTCTACGGCCCGCAGTCGGCCGCGAACTGGGCGGCGGCGGTCGCCACCTACGGCCCCGGCGAACGTGGTTCGCCGGGCCGGCGCAACGACGCCGACACCACGGTCTACCCGACGCAGGTGGGCATGAGCCTCGAGCCGGAGACCTTCACGTTGCACGGCGTCGCGCTGGGCGATGGCTTCACGATCAGCATCCTCGGTCTGGCCTACGGCGCGAACGTCGGGTTCCCGTTCCTCGGCGCGCAGATCCCCCTGGACTTCGATCCGCTGCTCGACGCGGCGCTGTCGGTCAGCGGCTGCATCGGGCTGCTGCCGTCTTCGGGCTACCGGTCGTGGTCGATCCCGCTCGGCGCGCCGAACCCGCTGGCCGGCATCCCGCTGCACGCCGCGCACGTGCTGCTGTCCCTCGATCTGGCGTCCGTGCCCGGCGTGTCGACGCCGATCTCCTTCGTGCTGCCGTGACCACCCCCGCCCGCCATCCGCCGTTCCCGGTCCTGTTCTCGGCCGACCAGATCCGCCGCCGCACGCACGAACTCGCGCGCGCCATCCGGCGCGACGCCGGCGAACTGCCGCCGTGCCTCGTGGTCGTCATCGAGGGCGCCCGCACGTTCGCCCGCCAGCTGCAACAGCTGCTGCCCGGCCAGCCGCCGCTGCACGAGGTGCGGGCGTCCTCGTATGCCGGCACCACCAGCACCGGCCGCGTGCAGCTGCTGGTCGGCGCCGAGGTGCCATGCCGCGACCGCGACGTGCTGCTGCTCGAGGACATCGTCGACACCGGCCGCACGATCGCCGCGCTGCGGGAGCACTTCCTGGCCGCCGGGGCGCGTTCCTGCCGGGTCGCCACGCTGCTCAGCAAGCCGTCGCGGCGCGTGGTCGAGGTGCCGCTCGACTACATAGGCTTCGAGATCCCCGACGAATTCGTGCTCGGCTTCGGCATGGACCTCGACGGCCGCTACCGCGAGCTGCCGGACGTGGTGGTCTACCACGCCGAGATCGAGCGGGCGTTCCTGCAGCAGCAGGCGGCGGCTGGCTGAACGACGGTCGACGGCGCCCCGACGGGCGCCTCAGGCGCCGAGTTCGGCCAGCAGGCTCGCGTTCGGGAACACGCCCTCGACCACCCACAGCAGGTAGCGCACGTCGCAGACCACGTTGCGCGACCGTTCCGCGTTCCAGCCGAAGTCGCCCGCGACGTTCTCGAACACGCGGTCGAAGTTGAGGCCGATGAGCCGGCCGCGGCCGTCGACGACGGGCGACCCGGAGTTGCCGCCGGTGGTGTCGCCGTTGGTCAGGAAGCAGACCGGCACGTCCTGCAGCCGGGCATCCACCCAGCGGCTCTGCTGCCGCGACGCGGCGGCGGCGAGCAGCGCCTTCGGGTTGGCGAACGGCTCCTTGCCGGTCTCCTTCTGCAGCAGGCCCGTGACGGTGGTCTGCGGCGTGTAGACGACGCCGTCGCGCGGCGCGTAGCCCTGCACCTCGGCGATCGACACCCGCAGCGTGCCGTTCGCGTCGGGGTAGAACGACGTGCCGCGGAATGCCTCCTGCGCCTCGATCCAGCGTCGGCCGACGTCGAGCATCCGGCCGGCCCGCTCCCGCGCGCGCTGCTGCGCCTGGCCGCGTTCGGCGGCGAGGCCCCGGGCGAGCACCAGCAGCGGATCGGTGCTCTTGGCCATGGCGTCGGCGCCGCCGGCGAACGCCTGCACCCGCGCGGCGCCGTCCAGCAACCTCGTCTCGCGCCACAGCGCCTCGACGTCGAGGCCCTCGGTGCCTTGCAGCCGCTGCTCGGCGCTGACCGTGGCCAGCTCGGCGGCGAGGATCGCCAGCATCGGCTTCTGCAGCAGTTCGAGGTCGGCGGTCAGTTCCTGGCTCTCGAGCGCCCGGCGCAGCCGCGCCGGCAGCGAGCCCTCCGGTGCGCCGGCGACGGCGCTGCACGCGTCGACCAGCACGGCGAGCAGGCGCAGCTCCTCGCCGAGCATGCCGAACAGCGACACCATCGTGTCGCGCTCGATCGTCGCCGCCTCCTCCTCGTCCACCGCCAGCAGTTCGTCGAGCACCGCGCCCCACTTCGCCGCCCGCTCGGGGTCGGCGGCGACCCAGTCGCGGAACTGCGCCTCCTCGCGCAGCTTGCGGTCGACGACCGCGTTGCGGGCGAGGCCGAACACCATGCCCTGCGCGTTCTTCTGCACGTTCGCCAGCGACTTGATGCGGTCGGCGGTGTCGAGCGCCTTCTGCGGGCTGGTCGCCGCGGCCGCCTGCAGCACCGCCAGCGCCTGCGTCAGCACGTGCTCGCGGCGCGGGTAGACGTAGCCCTGCTGGGTGGCCGTGCCGCGGCTCGACTTGTAGCGCTGCGTGCGGCCCGGGTAGCCCATGATCAGCGCCAGGTCGCCGGGCTTCACGCCCTCGGTCGAGACCCGCAGCCAGTGCTCGGGCCGGTACGGCACGTTGTCGGCGTGGTGGGGCCGCACCGTGCCGTCCGGCGCCACGTAGGCGCGGAAGAACGCGAAGTCGCCGGTGTGGCGCGGCCATTCCCAGTTGTCGACCTCGCCGCCGAACTCGCCGATCGCGCGCGGCGGCGCGTAGACCAGCCGCACGTCGCGGATCTGGGTTCGGTAGTAGAGGTGGTACTCCTTGCCCTCGAGGAAGCTCGCCACCGAGCACTTGGTGTTGGCCTCCTTCTGCTCGCCCTCGGCGATCAGCCGCGCCAGCGTGCGCTGGGTGATGCTCCAGCGGTCGAGGTCGCTCTCGGCCTTGGCCTGGGCCTCGTGCACGACCGCGGTGACGTCCTCGATGCGCTTGAGCACCGAGGCGACCATGCCGGGCGCCGGCAGTTCGCCGGCGCGGTCGGCGGCGGCGAAGCCGTCGCGCAGGTGGTTGTGCTCCTCGCTGCTGAGGTTGGTGATGGCGCCGTAGCCGCAGTGGTGGTTCGTCAGCAGGAGCCCGTCGGCCGACACGAACGAGGCGGTGCAGCCGTTGATCTGCACCGTCGCCGACAGCACGCCGCCCTTCTCCGGGTGCCAGAACTCGTCGCGCGACATCTGCATGCCGCGCTTCTGCAACGCCTCCCAGTCCATCGTGCGGAGCTGGGTCGGCAGCCATTGCCCCTCGTCGGGCAGGAGGCAGACGGCGGCGAGCGAAAGCAGCAGCGGACGCAGGACCATGGGGCACCCCTATACGCAGGCGGCGGCGGCTTGCGAAGGGCGGGCCCGGCTTTGACGGCCGCAGTCCGGCGGGGCACGCTGGCCCGGCGATGGTCCACGGCAACCTGCGGCGCCTCTGGTTCGGGCTGGGTCTCGGTCTCTGGGCCGCGGCGACGCTGCCGGCGCAGAACTCGACCAGGAAGCTGCGGGTGCCGCCGTCCGAGCTGGCGGCGCGCGCCGGGCAGGCGGTGCCGTGGCGCGACGACGTCGACGCGGCGCTGGCCGAGGCCGGCCGGGTCGGCAAGCCGGTGTTCTGGTACGTGCCGGCGGTGCAGGGCTCGCCGATGGATCGCAAGGACGTGATCGACCGCTACCTGATGGGCGGACCGTTCTCGTGGCCGTCGACGATCGACCTGCTGCGCGACCACTTCGTGCCGGTCAAGGCCGTCGCCGGGGGCGCGCGGGCCAAGGAGCTCGGGCTGGTGCGCGGCCGGTTCGTCGAACCCGGCTATGTGGTGCTCGACGGGGCCGGCGAGGCGCTGGCGAAGCTCGACCAGATCACGACCTTCCACCCGCAGTGGTTCGAGGCGCCGCTGCGCCGGCTGGTGGGGCAGCCGCTCGAGCGGTTCCCGGGCAGCGTCACCGCGGCGGCGGCGTGGGCGCGGCTGCAGGCGGGGGACCCCGCTGGCGCGCTGACGGCGCTCGAGCTCGCCGGTCCGCAGTCGCTGGACGAGCACGACGGCGGCTGGCTGCGCGGCGTCCTGCAGTGGCGGACCGGACGGCAGCAGGCGGCGCTGGAGACCTGGCGGCTGCTCGCCCGCAGCGCGCCGGAGCACCCCCTGGCCTGGAAGGCGGCGCTCGAGGTCGAGGGGCACGGCCCCTTCCGCCGCGGCTTCGAGGTCTACGGCGCCCTGCCGGCGGCGGTGCTCGCGACGCCGCCCGCCGACGGCTCGCGGGCGCCCGAGGGCGTCTACGCGGAGGCCGACCTGTGGCCGCGTTGCCTCGCCTTCCTGCTCGGCATGGACGATGGCGACGGCGTCGTGCGCGACAGCACCTACGACTTCGGCGGCACCGACAGCCTGCCGAACGTGCACGCGGCGATCACCTGCCTCGTCGGCGAGGCGCTGCTGGCGGCCGTCGAGCGGCAGCGGCGCGGCGAACTCGATCTCGCCGAGCCGCTGCGCGACGGCATCGATGCGCTGCTGCAGCGCATCCGCGCCAACGTCGAGCGCTCCGTCTGGCTCGCGCTCAGCGACCGCGACGAGATCCTGTGGGCGCGTGCCTACGCGGTGCGCTTCCTGGTCGCCTGGCAGCGGGTGTTCGGCGCCGACGCCGGGGCGGGCGATCGCGAACCGCTGCGGCTGGCGGTCGGCGAGCTGCTGGCGCTGCAGCCCGACACCGGCGTGTGGTTCCACGAGTACGGCAACCCGTTCGCGATCGCCACGGCGCTGCAGGCGCTGGCGGCGGCGCGCGATGCGGGCGCGGCGATCGACCGCGAGCGCGTGGACCGCGGCCTGCGGGCGCTGGCCGCCAACCGCACCGACCGCGGCGCCTTCACCTATTCGCACACCGCGCGCGGTCGACCGCGGGCCAGCGTCGAGGCCGCGGCCGGCCGCATGCCCCTGTGCGAGCTCGGGCTGTTCCTGCACGGCGCGTCCGATGCGGCGCGCCTGCTGGCGGCGGTCGAGGCGGGCCTGGAGCACCACGCGCTGCTGGCGGCGGTGCGCAAGTACGACGACCATGCCGACGCGCACGGCTACGGCGGCTTCTTCTTCTGGTTCGACATGCTCGGACGCGCCGAGGCGATCGCCCGGATCGACGACGCGCCGCGGCGCCGGGACCTGGCCGCCGCGCAGCGGGCCCTGGTGCTGGCGCTGCCGGAGTTCGACGGCTGCTTCGTCGACAGCCACGAACTCGGCCGCAGCTACGGCACGGCGATGGCCCTGCTGTGCCTCCACACGCTGGCGCCGGCGGCCGCGGCGACCGACGGCAAGTAGGCGTTCAGCGCGGGCCGAGCAGCTCGTCGAACCACCCGGCCAGCGGGTGCTGCAACGCGCCGGCGATCCGGCGCAGGCGGGTCGCCGTCTCGTCGCCGAGCTGCATCACCAGAGCCAGCAGGTCGAGCAGCTGCTCGCGCGGCAACGAGCGCAGGCGGTCGCGCAACCACGCCTCGTCGCAGTGGCTGCGGGCCAGGTCCTGCAGCGTCGCGACCGTGGTCGGCGGCACGTTGGGGTGGTGGCCGATCTGTTCGAGCAGCCAGGCGGCCGTGGCGAGGTCGCCGCGCTGCAGCAGGCTGGCGAACAGGGGTTCCAGGACGGCGCTGGAGCGGTCGCTGCGCGCGTCGAGGTCGGCCACGAGCAGGCGGGCGCACTGCGCCGCGAGGTTGCCGTGCAGCGCGCGTTCGATCGCCGCCTGCAGCCGGCCTGCGACCGGGGCGGGCGGCGGCAGCAGCCACCAGTCGGCGCGCGGCCCGTGCACGGGCGCCGCCTGGTCGAACGTCGCCGCCCGCAGGTGCACCTCCGGCGCCGCGGCGCAGAGCGCCGCCGCCGGGTCGTGGGTCGGGTCGTCCGTCCAGGTCGAGGCGGCGAGGGCCTGCAGCAGCCGTTCGACGGCTTCGGCGGCGACGCCACGCGGCAGCACCAGCTCGCCGATCCCGGCGGTGCGCAACGGACCGAACGGCGGCTCGTGCAGCGCGAACGGGAACACGTCCTCGCCGGCGGTGGCGACGGCGCCGTCGGCGAGCTGCAGCCGCAGGGGGGCCTCGGCCGTGGCGGCCAGCATCGCGTCGGTGCACCGCCGCACCGCCGCGCGGCACAGCACCGTGTGGTGCGGGTGCTGGCGCAGGGTGCACAGCGCATGGTGCAGGCGCAGCGCGGCCTCGCGCGCGCACTGCCGACGCCGGGCTTCGTCGGTGGGCGGCACGCGGGCGGTATCGGCTGGCGCCGGCGCCGGCCTGGACGCACCGTGGCGGTTTGCCGATGGGCGCCGAAAGGCGGGTGCCAACGCGCCGTCGCTCCGCTAAACCATGGTCCCGTGCGGCCGTCGTTCCTCCTCAGCTGGCTCCTGACCGGTCTCGTCCTCGCCACCGCCTGCGGTGGCCCGCTGCAGCGCGTCGACGCCGACCCGCCGCAGGCCGTGGCCAGGGAACCGCAGGTGCTGGTGGTCACGCTGGCCGGCAAGCTCGGCACGCAGGAGCTGGCGCGCTCGACCAGGGCGCTGCGCGAGGCCGAGGCGCGTGGCCTCAAGGTGGTGTTCCGGCTGCAGGACGCCGGCAGCCTCGGCGAGAGCGTCGACGACGTGCAGAGCCTGCTCGACCGGGTGCAGGGCTCGCCGGTGGAGACGGTGGCCGTGGTGCAGGGCCGGGTGACCCAGGGCGCCGCCCAGCTGGCGGTCAGCACGAGCCGGCTCTACTGCCTTGGCAACGCCCGGCTAGGCGAGATCCAGAAGCCGGAGCAGGAGTGGAGCGACGTGTTCAGCACCGACCCCGAGTCGGCGATGGCACGTCGGTTCGATGCGATGCGGGAGGCCGTGCGCGGTCGGCTGGAGCGACGGCGCGAGCGCCTGCGGCCCGACGCGCAGAAGCTCGTGCTGGCGATGGCGGACCCGCGGCTGCAGCTGTTCGCGGCCACCGTGCGCGAGGGCGGTTTCGAGCGCAGCCGGGTGCTCGACGCCGACGAACTGACGGCGCTGCGCGCCGGCGGCGCGGTGGTGGTGGCGGCCGAGCAGCTCGAGCGGCCGCTGATGCTGTCGGCCCGCGCGGCCGAGGACCATGGCCTGTCGAGCGGCACGCTGCAGAGCTTCGACCAGCTCGCCGAACTGCTCGGCTACGACCGCGACGCCGCCGGTGAGCTGGTGATCGACTGGGCCGAACACATGGTCGGCTGGCTCGAGCTGCTGCAGCCGTTCCTGCTGGTCGCGGGCTTCGTCCTGATCCTGTTCGAGGTGAAGACGCCCGGCGTCGGCCTGCCGGGGCTGCTCGGCGTGCTGTTCCTGGCGCTGGCGATGTTCCACAGCTACCTCGTGGGCCTCGCCGAGGTCACCGAGATCCTGGTGTTCTTCCTCGGCCTCGCGGCGATCGCCGTCGAGATCTTCGTGCTGCCGGGCACGGTGGTGTTCGGCGCCGCCGGCTTCCTGTGCCTGGTGCTGGCGCTGGTGCTGAGCCGGCAGTCGTTCGTGCTGCCGCAGAACGCGCTCGAGGAGGGCATCCTGCTGCACAACCTCGCCAACCTGACCTTGCTGTTCGTGATGGTGCTGGCGCTGGGCTTCGCCACCTGGCGTCTGCTGCCGAAGGTGCCGTGGTTCAACCGCGTGTTCCTGCCGCCGCCGGAACCGGCGCCCGCGGGCGGCGGCCAGAGCGGCCTCGGCCTGCCGAACGCTTCCCTGGTGGCGCTGGTGGGCCGCATCGGCACCGCCGCGACGGTGCTGCGGCCGACGGGCACGATGGAGCTCGACGGCGACCGGCACGACGTCGTCACCGAGGGCGAGTTCGTCGAGCCGGGCACGCCGCTGCGCGTGCTCTACGTGCAGGGCAACCGGGTCGTCGTCGCGGCCGCCACGCCGCCGGACCGCAGTGCCGAGTCGGGCAGCGTCGGCGTCGTCGTGCTGCTGGTCGTCGTCGGACTCGCGCTGCTGGCCGCCGAGGTGTTCTTCGTCTCGTTCGGCGTCATCGCCGTGCTGTCGGGCGTGGCGCTGCTCAGCGCGGTGTTCGTCGCCTTCCAGGATTCGATCGCGTTCGGCGTCACGATGCTGGTGTTCGAGGCGATCGCCGCGCCGGCGGTGCTGACCCTGGCGTTCAAGCTGCTGCCGCGCACGCCGTTCGGCCGCCAGCTGATCCTGGACGGTCCGGCGAGTCCCGCGGCCGCCGCCGATCCCGGCCAGTCGACCCTGCTGCACCAGACCGGTGTGACCCTGTCGCCGTTGCGGCCGGCCGGCTTCGCACGCTTCGACGGCCGCAAGGTCGACGTCGTCACGCGCGGCGAGATGCTGCCGGCCGGCGCCACGGTCGTCGTCGTGGAGGTCGCGGGCAACCGCGTCGTCGTCGCGGCGAAGTGACGCCGGCCGCGTCCGCCGCGCCCCGGCTCCCCGAGTCTCCGTCTTCCGCTTCCCCAACCCCTCGAATCCCCGATGCTCGCCCAAGGCAACACCTCCGAGTTCTGGAAGTACATCCTGATCGGACTGCTGGTCCTGCTGGTCCTGCTGGTCCTGGTGCTCCTCAAGTTCATCAACCTGTGGATCCAGGCCTACATGTCGGGCACGCGCATCGGCCTGCTGCAGCTGGTCGGCATGTCGCTGCGCAAGGTCAACCCGACGGTGATCGTGCGCGGTGCGATCTCGGCGACGCAGGCCGGCCTGCCGCTGAACGTCAAGGACCTGGAGGCGCACTACCTCGCCGGCGGCAACGTGATCAACGTCGTCCGGGCGCTGATCGCCGCCGACCGCGCCAACCTCGGGCTCGACTTCCGCCAGTCGGCGGCGATCGACCTCGCCGGCCGCGACGTGCTCGACGCCGTGCAGACGTCGGTGACGCCGAAGGTCATCGACTGTCCGCCGGACGGCAAGGTGGCGGCGATGGCGAAGAACGGCATCCAGGTGCTGGCCAAGGCGCGCGTGACCGTGCGCACCAACATCAAGCGCCTGGTCGGCGGCGCCACCGAGGAGACGATCATCGCCCGCGTCGGCGAGGGCATCGTCTCGACGATCGGCAGCTCGGAGACGCACAAGGACGTGCTCGAGAACCCGGACCGCATCAGCAAGGGCGTGCTCAGCAAGGGCCTGGACGCCGGCACCGCGTTCGAGATCCTGTCGATCGACATCGCCGACGTGGACATCGGCGACAACATCGGCGCCCGCCTGCAGGCCGACCAGGCCGAGGCCGACAAGCGCGTGGCGCAGGCCGCCGCCGAGAGCCGCCGCGCCATGGCGGTCGCCGCCGAGCAGGAGAACATCGCCGAGATCGCCGCCAACCGCGCCAAGCTGGTGCTCGCCGAGGCGCAGGTGCCGCAGGCGATGGCGGACGCGTTCCGGTCCGGCCACCTCGGCATCATGGACTACCAGCGCATCAAGAACCTGGAGTCCGACACGCGCATGCGCTCGCAGATCGCCGCCGGCGAGGAGGCGCACCTGTCCAGCGAGAGCCAGAAGAAGAAGATGCCAGGGCAGGAGTGAGCCGGCATGCGCGAACTGTTCGAGTTCCTGCGCCAGAACCCGCTGCTGGCCCTCGTCCTGGTGGGTTGGATCGCCGGCATGGTCGGCAACGCGGCCAAGGCGGCGCGCAAGTCGCGGGAACGCGGCGCCAGGCCGCGCCGTGCGCCGCCGGCCGCGGGCGGCGGCGGCCGCTCGGCCGACGACGTCGCCGCCGAGATGCGCCGCATCCTCGGCATGGATCCGGCGAGCGGACCGGCGCCGGCGCGGCCCTCCCCGCCGCCGCCCCCGCGCCGCGTGGTCGAGGTGGAACGCCCGCCAACGCCGGTGGTCCCGGCGCCGCCGCGGCGGCTCGAGGTGCACGTCGACCCGCACCTCGGCGAGGGCATCGCGCGCCGCGAGGCGAAGGTGCGGACTGCCCACGAGCGGGCGGGCCAGGAGCGGGCCGGCCTCGGCGCGCTCGGCGGCCGCGTGCACGACGCGCGACGTCGGCGCGGCGAGGCGCACCGGTTCGCGCTCGACGACCTGCGCACGGCCTTCGTGCTCAGCGAGATCCTCGGTCCGCCCCTGGCGCTGCGCCGTCCCGACGAGCGGGCGGCGGCTCGCTGACGCCGGCGCCCTCGGCGTCCTTGGCCTCCGGCCGCAGCGGCGCCGCCGGTTCGCCGCCGCGCCGGCCGCGGTAGGCGCGCCACAGGCCCGGCTCGATCTCGGGGCGGCCGGGCTGCGACGCCAGCTCGAAGGCGATGTCGTAGACGAAGCGCGCGACACGCAGCAGCTTCGCGTAGTGGATGCGATCGGCGGTGTCGGTCGGCCGGTGGTAGTCGCGGTGCAGACCGGTGAAGAAGAACGCCACCGGCACGCCGCGCTGGGCGAAGTTCGCGTGGTCGCTGCGGCCGAACATGCGCTCCTCGTCCCATTCGAGGTCGAAGCGGGCGCGCTCGTTGGCGGCGAGGCACAGCTGGTGCAGCGCCGGCGCCAGCTTCTGCGTGCCGACCAGGTGCAGCGAGTTGCGGTTGTCCTCGGCCTTCTCGCCCTTGTTGCCCTCGACGTTCTCCTCCTCGTCGCGGCCGATCATGTCCATCTGCAGCTCGGCGACGATCGACGCCAGCGGGATCGGACAGTTCTCGACGAAGAACGCCGAACCGACCAGACCGCTCTCCTCGCCGGCGAAGCAGACGAACAGCACGCTGCGCCGGGGCGGCACGGGGTTCCTGGCCAGCATCTGCGCCACCGCCATCACGCCGGTGGTGCCGGAGGCGTCGTCGTCGGCGCCGGGGTAGATGGTGTCGCCGCGGCGGCCGAGATGGTCGAGGTGGCTGCCGACGACGACGTACTCCTCGCGCAGCTGCGGGTCGCTGCCGGGCAGCACCGCGAACACGTTCATCGCCGGGGCCGCGGTGTCGTCGATCGCCACCTCGACCTTGGCCTGCAGGCCGAGCGCGAGCACGGCCGTGGCGCCGTCGAGCACGGCGGGCTCCTGGCGGCTCAGGCGCAGCAGCGCGTCGAGGTCGGCGCCGCCGAAGGTCGCGTCGAGCGGCGAGCGGCGGGCGCCGGCCGCGGCCGGGTTCGCGCGGCGGGCGGCGCCGCGGCGGCCGCGCAGTCCTTCGCGCACCTCGTCGCGCTGCACGAACAGCACCGCCGCCGTGTTCTTGCCCTGCAGCGCCTGCAGCACGGCGAAGCGCGCCATCGCCGCCGAGCGTGCGTTGGCCTCGCTGCGCACGTAGGCCAGCACGACCTTGCCGTCGAGATCGACGCCGTCGAGCGCCGCGACCGGCGGTGCCGCCGCCGGTCCGTCGCCGGTCGGCGCCGGCACGGCGAGCACGAGGAGCACGGCGTCGCCGGCCGCCGACGTCGACGCCGAGACGCTGCCGGCCAGGCGCGCGGCGGGCACCCGCACCTGGGTGCCGTCGGCGGCGGTGAACTCGACGAAGGTGCGCTCGGCGACCACCTTCGCTTCGCTCCAGGGCACGTGCTGGAAGTAGGTGCCGTTGTCGCCGCGGGCCTCGAGGCCGAGGCGCTCGAAGTGGGCGGCGACGAACTCCGCGGCCTTGCGGTAGCCCTGCTGGCCGGTGCCGCGCCCCTCGAACTCCGGCGAGGCCAGGGTGCCGAGCCATTCCTGGCAGTGGGCTAGGGTCACGGCCGCGGCGCCGGCGCTGCGGTCGTCCGGCAGTGCGGTCTGGGCCGCGAGCGGCAGGGCGCACAGCGTTGCCGCCCACAGCGGCAGCAGGCGCGAGGCGAGGGCGGAGAAGGGGCGGGACGGGTGGGGGATCGGCGGCACGGCTACCTCGTGGGGAACGGGCGGACCAGCCTTCGACGTGCGGACCCGTCGGCCGGCCAGTGGGGCGGCAGGACCGGGGGGGCGGGGACTACAGGCGCAGCCGGCGCAGCACCCGCTCGGGCAGCGCCATCTCGGGCGCATCGTCGTCGGGGTCGGTGCGGTGGTGCCGGTCGCTGATCTCGTCGAGCGGCGGCTTGGCGACCCCCAGCAGGCGGGCGGCGGCGGCACGCCGGTGCGCGGCGTCGCCATCGGGCAGCAGCAGCGGCCCGACCGCCCGGGCGTTCGGCTCGAGGTCGGCCAGGCGGCCCAGTTCGGCTCGTGGCGCGGCCACCACGTCCTCGGCGAGCGCGTCGGCCCGCCGCGTGGTGCCGGCCAGCACGCGCTCGGGGGTCGAGAGGGCGCGGTGGAGCCGGGCCGGCTCCTCCGCCAGTTCGCCGAGCACGAAGGCGAGCCCGTGCATGCGGGTGGTGAACGCCGCCGGCGTCAGGTCGGGCACCAGCGGCCGCTGCAGGCTCTGCAGCGCCGTCGGCCGCACGCCGGGCTCGGGCGGCGCCACGCAGGCGGCGAGCAACAGGCCGAGGGCGAGCGGACGCACGGCCGCATGCTAACCGGTCGGCGCCGCCGCAGCATCGGCCGGGGGCCCTCGCTCAGGTGCCGCGCAACGACACCAGCGGATCGTGCCGCGCCGCGCGCCAGGCCGGCCAGGCCGACACGACCGCGCCGGTCGCGAACGCCATCGCGGCGACCTGCAGCAGCCACAGCGGCTCGAGCGCGCAGGGCACGCGGTCGAGGTTGTAGACCTGCAGCGGGAACAGGTCGACCCCGGTCGCCCACAGCACGAAGCGGCGGATCTCCTCGAGGTAGACCGAGGTCAGCGTGCCGGCGGACAGCCCCAGCCCCACGCCGGCGGCGGTGATCGTCAGGCCGCAGGCGAGGAACACCTGCAGCACGCCGAGCGGCGTGGCGCCCATCGCCGTCAGGATGCCGATGTCCGCGGTCTTCTCGGTCACCATCATCGACAGCGTCGCCAGCATCAGGAAGGCGGCCGTGACCATGATGACGACCAGCACGATCTTCAGCAGCCCGCGCTGGTGCTCGACCGAGCGCAGGAACTGGCCGTTCTTGTCGCGCCAGCCCTGCACGTGGCCGCGGGCGAGGTCGTCGCCGCGATCGAGCGCGCGCACGACGAGCCGCTGCAGGCGGTCGGTCGTGGCCGAGAGCGTCGATTCGTCGTGCAGGCGCACGGCGATCTCCTGCACGGCGTCCGGCCGATCGGGGAACAGCGCCTGTCGCAGCACCTCGCGGTCGACGAACACGTTGTTGCCGTCGAAGCCGCCGTGGTGGGTCTTGAAGGCGCCGGCGACCTGCAGTTCGAGCGAGATCTGCTGCAGGCCCTTCTGGCCGTCCCCGTCGCCCTGCAGCCGCCCCGTGGTCAGCAGCACGCGGTCGCCGCGACGCAGGCCTTCGCGCTGCATGCGCTCGAGACCGACCAGGACCCGCGGCGTGCCGTCGGCGGCCGCCAGCGGCGCGGTCGGGTCGGCGACGCGCAGGTCGGGGGGGATCGACGGCGCCCGCAGCCAGCCGGCGAAGCCGGTCACCGCCGCCTCGGCGGCGGCGTCGACGCCGAGCACCAGCAGGAACGGCTGGTCGCCGCCGTGCAGCGCCGTGCGGCCGAGCAGCGGCGGCGGCTGCGGCCGGTCGCCCGGCCGCCCGAGCATGCCGTAGTGCACGAGCCGCGGCGCCACGTCGCGCACGTTCGGATCGTCGCGCAGCGCCTGCTCGAGCGCCTTCCCGCTGGCCCACGCCGGCAGGCGGTGCACGCTGACGTCGGCGCTGGCCGAGCGCACGTGCCGTTCGATCTCGACCAGGAAGCCGGAGAAGATCGACACCACCAGCACCAGCGCCCAGACGCTCAGCAGGATGCCGAGCATGCCGAGCAGGTTGATCGGGCGGGTCAGCAGGTAGCGGACGGCGAGGAACAGGCGGTACATCAGCCCACCACCACGCCGTCCTGCATGCGCACGATGCGATCGCAGCGCCGCGCCAGCTCCTCGTTGTGGGTGACCAGCAGGAACGCGAGGCGGCGCTGCTGCTGGATCGAGAACATCAGTTCGACGACGCCGGCGGCGGTCGCCGAATCGAGGTTGCCGGTCGGCTCGTCGGCCAGCACGACCTTGGGGTCGGCCAGCAGCGCGCGGGCGATGGCGACGCGCTGGCGCTCGCCGCCCGACAGCTCGGCGGGGCGATGGTGCAGGCGGTCCTGCAGACCGACCTGGACGAGCAGCGCCTCGGCCGCGGCCCGGGCGGCGCGGCGGCCGCGCCACCAGGCCAGCGTCGAGGTCGCCATCATCCCGGCCAGCAGCACGTTCTGCAGCGCCGTGAGCTCGGGGATCAGGTGGTAGAACTGGAACACGAAGCCGGTGTGCCGGTGGCGCAGGCGGGCCCGCTCGGCGACCGGCAGCGCATGCACCGGCCGGCCGTCGAAGCGCACGCTGCCGCTGGTCGGCGCATCGAGCAGGCCGAGCACGTGCAGCAGCGTCGACTTGCCGGCGCCCGAGGCGCCGAGCAGCGCCACGCGCTCGCCCTGGGCGATCGCGAGGTCGACGCCGCGCAGCACCGGGATCTCCCGCCGCCCGAGGCGGTAGCTCTTGGTGACGGCCAGGGCTTCGAGGACGGGCGGGTTCATTCGTGGGCCAGGGCCTGGACGGGGTTCATGCGGGCGGCCTTGCGGGCGGGCAGCAGCGCGGTGAGCAGCGCCAGCAGCACGGCGCCGAGGGCCACGGTCGACAGCCAGGCCGGCTCGAGCCGGACGGGCACGCGCTGCAGGTCGAACAGCGCCCGCGGGAACAGCTCCAGCCCGGTGCGGGCGAACAGCCACTCGTTGGCGTCGTTGAGGTGCAGCGCCGACAGCACCCCGAACGCCGTGCCGAGCGCGCTGCCGAGCGTCGCGACCACGACGCCGCAGAGCAGGAACACGGCGCCGATCGCGCGCGGCGTGCCGCCGAGCGCGGCCAGGATGCCGATGTCCTTCCACTTCTGCACGACCATCATGTGCAGCACCGCGTAGATCACGAACGCGGCCACGAGCATGACCACGAACAGCACGAACTGCATCATCGCCTGCTCGGTGGCGACGGCGCCGAGGAACACGGTGTTCTGCTGCTGCCAGTCCAGCACGATGCACGGCGGGCTGCCGGGCGGCAGCGCCCGCTGCGCCGCGGCCTGCAGGCGGCGCGCCACGGCGCCCAGATCACCCCGGGCGGCCGGGTGCAGGCGGATGGCGACGTCGGTGACGAGGTCGATGCTGTCGGGGTCGGCGAGGTCGTGGCCGAGCATCGTGCGCAGGGCCTCGATCGGCAGCAGCGCCGTGGTCTCGTCGAAGGCGCGGTAGCTGGTGGCGAACCAGCCGGCGAACGCGAGGCGCAGCCGGTGCGTGCGCAACTGCGGCGCGCCGCCGGTGGTCGGTACACTGGCGGCCGACAGCAGGTCGAGCGGGTCGCCTTCGCGCAGCCACGGCGCGTAGGCGAGGCGTCGCCAGCCCAGCAGCACGCCCGGCCAGGTGCTGCGGTGCTCGGCACGGGCGCCGTCGACCCGCAGGCCGGCGCGGCGCCGCGCCAGCCACTCGACGTCGTCGGGCACCAGCAGCTGCGCGCGCCGCAGCGGGTCCGGTTCGTCGAGCACGGCCGAGGCCGGCAGCGCGACGTGGCGCGCCGCCAGCACGGTCTCGCTGCGCGCGACCCACTCGTGCAGCGGCGTGACCGCCGCCTCGCGCAGCGGGTCGATGCCGAGCAGCAGCGCGAAGCCGCTCTGCATGTGGTCGAAGTGCAGCTCGGCGCCCTCGGCGCCGGGCGCGCGGCCGCCGGGCGTGCGCACCGGCTGCAGCAGGCCGTGGTGGCGCAGGCGCGGTGCCGTCGCCGCGACGGCGTCGTCGGCCTCGAGCGCCGACCGCAGCGGCTCGTAGCCGGTGTCGAGCGGCAGGTCGGTGAGGATCAGTTCGGGCGTGGCGCGGCTCACGTCGCGCCGGATCTCGCCGACGAAGCCGGTGAACACGCTGTCGACCAGGATCGACGCCCAAACGGCGAAGGTGACGCCGAGCATCGCCAGCAGGTTGATGCGGCGCGTCAGCAGGTAGCGCAGCGCGACGAACGGGCTGAAGGCGGCGATCACGGCGCGGGGGGAGGAGCCGGCGCCTCGGCGTCGTCGGCGGCGGCCGCGGTCGGGTCGAGCCGGCGCAGCAGCGGGAACAGCACCACGTCGCGGATCGACGCCGCGCCCGACAGCAGCATGCAGAGGCGGTCGATGCCGATGCCGAGCCCTCCCGCCGGCGGCATGCCGAACTCCAGCGCGGTCACGTAGTCGAGGTCGACCTCGCCGGGAGTCTCGTCGCTGCGCTGCGCCACCTGCTCGACGAAGCGCTGCTCCTGGTCGAGCGGATCGTTGAGTTCGCTGAAGGCGTTGCCGAGCTCCATGCCGGCGACGAACAGCTCGAAGCGCTCGGTGACGCGCGGGTCCGCGGCGAGGCGCTTGGCCAGCGGACTGATCGCGACCGGATAGTCGTGCACGAACACCGGGCCCTGCAGTCCGTCCTCGACGGTCGCCTCGAACACGTCGTTGGCCAGCGTGGCCGCGGCGATGCCGTCGACCGGCAGGCCCAGTTCCCGCGCGCGGCGCCGCACGGCGGCGTCGTCGAACCAGTCGACGCCCGGGTTCGCGGCCGCGAACAGGTCGAGGTAGCGTGCCTTCTGGAACGGCGGTCGGAGGTCGTAGTCGCGACCACGGAAGACGACCTTGCCGTCGCCGCCGAGCACCTTGGCGACCAGGTGCGCGAACAGCCCCTCGACGCGCGCCATCACGTCGCGGTAGTCGGCCCACGCCTCGTAGCTCTCGAGCATCGTGAACTCGGGGTTGTGGCGGGTGCTGACGCCCTCGTTGCGGAACACGCGGCCGATCTCGTAGACGCGCTCCATGCCGCCGACCAGCAGCCTCTTCAGGTAGAGCTCGGGGGCGATGCGCAGGAACAGCCCCATGCCGAGGGCGTTGTGGTGGGTGCGGAACGGGCGCGCCGCGGCGCCGCCGAAGATCGGCTGCAGGATCGGCGTCTCGACCTCCAGGTAGCCGAGCGAATCGAAGTAGGCGCGCACCTCGCGCACGACCAGCGACCGGCGGGCGAATGCGTCGCGCACCTCGGGGTTCGCGAACAGGTCGACGTAGCGCATGCGGTAGCGCTGCTCGGTGTCGGTGAGCCCGTGCCACTTCTCGGGCGCCGGCCGCAGCGCCTTCGCCGCCAGCACGACCTCGGTCGCCCACAGGGTCGGTTCGCCCTTCTGCGTGGTGCCGAGTTCGCCGGTCACGCTGACGAGGTCGTTGCTCTCGATGCGCTTGCGCTCCGGCCAGAACGCCGGCAGCCGCTCGCGCTGGAAGCCGACCTGGATCGAGCCGGTGCGGTCCTGCAGATGGGCGAAGCGCAGCTTGCCGAAGTCGCGGATCTGGCCGAGGCGGCCGCACAGGGTCGCGGCCCGGCCCTGGCGGCCGGCGAAGTCGGCCAGCACGGCGGCGACCGGCTCGCCGCGCGGCACGCGGGCGGGGAAGGGATCCTGGCCGGCGGCGCGCAGCGCCTGCAGCTTCTCGAGTCGGTCGGGGGCGATGCCGTCGGTCACGTCCGGGATGGGAAAAGCGCGGGATCCTAGGTGGCGGCGACGGTGGGGAAAAGGCGCGACCGGACGAGGTCGGCGAGCGCGGCAGAAAGTCCGACCACGGCCCGGGGTCCCGCGCGTATCGTGCGGCACCCTGCATGTCCGCGAAGCTCTGCATCGCGCTCGCGCTCACCGTGCTGTTCCTGGCGCTGGCGGTCGGCAACCCGTTCCTGCCGGCGGTCGCCGGCGGCCCGCCCGTCGGCGTCGGCCCGGAGCACGGGCGGGTGCCGTTGCTGCCGCTGCGGCTCGCGCCGACGCTGGCGACGCGCCCGGCGTGTCCCGATCCGGACCTGGAGGACCTGGTCGTCGAGGTGCGGATCGACGCCCACGGCGAGCCGGTGTGGGTCCTGCGCGATGGGCGCACCGTGCGGCGCGACGACGCGCTCGCGGCCGATTCCCACCGCTGACGCCGTCAGGCGGGCCCGGGCGGGCCGTCCGGCGCCTGGATCTCGAGGCGCCCGTCGCGTTCGCGCACCGGGTAGGTGCGCACGTTCCACTCCGGGCCGACGTCGCAGGCGCCGGTGCGCAGGTCGAACTCCCAGCAATGCAGGTAGCAGACGACCTTGCCGTCGAGCACGGTGCCGTCGCACAGGGGCGCGCTGGCGTGCGGGCACTGGTTGTCGATCGCGCGCCACTCGCCGCCGAGGCGGAAGATCGCGATCCAGCGGTCGCCGATCCGCACCGGGGCGCCGGGTGTGAACTTCAGGTCGGCTATGGCGCCGACGTCCACCCAACTCATGCGCCGAGGCTCCGGAAGGCGTAGCGGCGGATCACCCGGCCTTCGTGCTCGTACTTGCGTTCGAAGTTGGTGGGCGAGAACGCGTGGCCGGGGCCGAGCGCCTGCACGCGGCGCTCCTCGGCCTCGTCGCGCACGAAGTCGGGGCTGGCGCCGAGCACGCGCGCGATCTGGCCGGCGTAGGCGGCGTTGTCGGTGGCGACGTAGAGGTGGCCGCCGGGACGCAGCGCCCGCGCCAGCACCGCCGGCACGTCGTCGGTGAAGAAGCGACGGCCCTGGTGGCGGCGCTTGGGCCACGGATCGGGGAAGTAGACGTGCACGGCGTCGAGCGCGCCCGCGGCGACGCGGTCCTGCAGGTAGAGCTTGCCGTTGTCGACCAGGAAGCGGCCGTTGCGCCGGCCCGACGCGCGCAGCTTCCCCGCCGCGAGGCTGGCGTAGCCGGGCGCGGCCTCGATGCCGAGCAGGAAGGTGTCCGGCTTGGCCGCCGTGGCGGCGAGCACGAAGGCCCCCTTCCCCGGCCCGATCTCGATCTCGACGCGGCGATAGGGCGCGGGCACCAGTTCGTCGAGGGTGGGCGGGTCCTGGCCGCCGAACACGAGGCAGTCGCCGGGATCCGAGGCGTCGTCCTGCTGGCGGCCGCGGAACGACAGCTTGCCGCCCTGGTGCATGCGCGGGTTCCAGGCCGGGCTGCGTTCGGGGGCGGTCATGGGGGCGGGCAGCATAGCGCGCGCCGGCGGTCAGGCGACCTCGGGGCCGCCGTAGACCGCGCGGTAGTCCTGCAGCGCCGCCGCCACCACCTCGTACGCGCGCTGCCGGTCGTAGGGGGTCACCGGCACGGGATCGGCCCCGGGCAGCAGCTTGTAGGTCGAGAAGTAGTGGCGCAGGCGTTCGACCAGCACCGGCGGCAGCTGCGCCAGGTCCTCGACGTCGCCCCAGACGAAGTCGCCGGCCAGCACGGCGACGATCTTGTCGTCGGCCTCGCCGTTGTCGAGCATGGTCAGGCCGCCGATCACCTTGGCCTTGACGAGGATCTCGCGGGCGGTGATCGGGCGTTCGCTGAGCACGCAGACGTCGAGCGGGTCGCCGTCGCCGTCGCGCGCGCCGGGCGTCAGGGCGCCGACGCGCGGGCCGCACAGGGTGCGCGGCACGAAGCCGTAGAGGCTCGGCGGCTGGGAACTGGTGCGCTGCGGCCGGTCGACGCGCAGCAGGCCGTTGATCTTGTCGATCTCGTACTTCACGAGGTCGAACGGGGTGATCTCGATGTAGGCCTGCACGAGCTTCGGCGCCTCGGCGCCGGGCGAGATGCCGTGCCAGGGGTGAGGGCGCCAGGTGTAGAAGGGTTCGGGGAATGCCATGGCGGATTGGGGCGGGAGCTTAGGGGCGGATGCGGGCGGCCGCGCGCCTGCGTGGGGGGGAGCGGGCCTGCCTGGGCATTCGTGGGTGAGATTTTCCTGTGACCCTTGCAGCGCCGGCCGCGCGGCGAGGCTGGATCGTGCAAGGGCAGTCCCGGGCCTGGGTTGCCGCGTTGCCGGCGATGCCACGGTGGGTTGCCCGCGAGGGTCGTTGGCGCGGTTCGCGGGCCGATCCAGTTAAGGGGCGAGCGTACTAGGAGGTAGCACCTCTCGTGCGCGAAGCGGCGGGCCGTTCGCGATGGTCGGGTGGCGCGGAGGATTCCCATGCACCGACCCGACGACACCGTTCCCATTCCCGCTCGAACCTGGCTTGCGTGGCGGCGCCCGGCCTTGCGGCGGCTTGCCGGGCTCGCCGCCCTGCTGGTCAACCTTGCGGCGCCTGCCACCGGGCAGGGATCGATGCCGAACGAGTGCTGCCCCCCACCAGGCGTCATGTACCGGCTGGGTGGCGATGATGACGCAAGGGTGGTGTTCGACGCCGGTGTCGGCAGCACCGTGGTGGCACCCTATGGGACCGCCGAGCGCGAGCTGCCCATGCCGGTGGTGGAGGACGGCATGCTGGGGTTGGCGCGGCTCTACCACGCGGTTCTCCGGTTCGATGCCAGCTACACGGCCTGGGACGGCTCCGGGACGAGCCTGAAGGGCGGGAGTATCCCGACGCCGAACCTGGACGCCGGCAACCTTGCGAGCGACCCGGCCGATGGCGCCTTCGAGGTGCAGCCGCGCCCGGGCACGATGCCTGGACTCTACCTCTACTACGACAACGAGACGGGCGACTACTACCACTACGGTGGACCGCTGGATTCGGGCGCCAGTCCGCAGACAACTGCGATCTACAAGCTGGCCGCAGGGGGCGGCGGGGGCATGTTCTCGCCCGCCTTCCTCGGCCCGCTGGCGACGACCATCTACCGCAACAACCTCTCGGGTGCCGAGCTCTGGCACTTCGGCAGTGCGTCACCGCCCTACATCGAGGTCAAGCACGTCGACGGCACGGTCGCTCATTTCGATTCGTTCGACCCGTACAGGTCCGGCTACTCGGCTTCCGGCGTCCTGTGGCGGGTCACGTCGGTCCGCGATCCCTACGACAACACCGCGACCTACAGCTACAGCAGCACCCACCGGCTGACCGAGATCGCGTTTCCCTCGGGCCTGAAGCAGCTCTTCGATTACTCGCCGGGCTGGGCACACGGTGGCAGTTCGGACTGCCTCGAGATCCGCTACACGCAGGGCACGACCAGCCTGCCGGCGCGGACCTGGGGCCTGGTGTTCTCGGGCACGCTCGGCACCAGCGGCGGGCGTCACTTCGGCAAGCGGCTCTACCGGGCCTACTCGGCCATCCGCCGCGTGCTGCACGACCCGCCGTCCGGCGCGCCCTACACCTGGAGCAGCGATCCCTACGTCGACGGCCAGATCGTCCACGAGCTGTCCTACGACACCACGAACCGCATCCTGCTGGAGACGCAGAGCGTGCACACCGGGACGGCATTCGCGGCGACGCTGAGCGGCGCCTCGGGTTTGCCGCCGGCCGAGATCCTCGAGACCCGCTACGTCACCTCGGGTGGCGACGCCGGCCGGGTCCTCGCGCAGGAGGTCCCGCTGACCGGCGAGATCTTCGCATGCAGCTACCCGTCCGCGACCCGGAGCACGGATCTCCTGTCGCAGTCGGCGGGCAACCTGCGCGCCATTGCCGTCCAGGCCCCGGACGGCACGGTGCGGCAGTTCGAGTACGACTACGAGCACGGCTACCTCTACCGGATCGTCACGACGCCGGCGTCGAACTTCGCCGGCCGTCCACGGGCAAACCACGCGTCCGGCGAGAACAGCGGCATCGGCAGCGTCGCGGTGAACGACATCGAACCGGAGCAGATCACGGTCGACAACGTGTTCGACGGCTCGTGCGTGTGCCAGAAGCCGATCGAGGTGCGCCGCACCGCCAGCCGCGGCTCCGCGAGTGACACGCGGGTCACGAACTTCGAGTACTACACCGGCACCAAGCTGCTGAAGAAGCGCAGCGAGCCCAATCCGCAGACCGGGTCCAGCGTGCCGGCGCAGGTGCACTGGCAGTACACCTACGTGCAGGCGATGGCCTCGGGCCAGGCGTGGGGTGCCTGGCTGCCGGACACGGAGATCACGCCGGACGGGACCTACACGTATTCCTACTCCGCGTGGCAGAACCGCCAGGACGCGGCGAGCCATGGCCAGATCGCCGGCGTGGCCGAGCGGGCGTTGGCCTCGGTGCGCATCCAGGACTCGCTCACGGGTTCGCCGAGCGCCTCGACCACCGATGTGGTCGAGAAGGTGGTGCGCAACCTGTCGAGCAACCCGTGGAGCCTCGGCTACTTCGGCAACATCCAGGGGCAGCCGCGGCTGGTGGTCGACGGCGATGGCGTGGTATCCGACTACGAGTACAGCGCCGAGGGTCGGCTCACGGTGGCGACGACACGGAGTGGCCAGACGCGCACGGAGTACGGCCACGACGTCTACGGGCAGGTCGAGACGATGACCGAGAACGCGGCGCCATCGTCGCCGCATGCCGTGACGACGACGTTCTCGCAGATGAGCGGCGTCGGCGTGGCGCTGGAGAGCACGACTGGCCCATCCAGCGCGCCGTTGGTGAAGAGCCGCCACTACTTCGACCGCTTCGGGCACCTCGGCGTCGAGCGCCGGTGGAACCGGAACTCCGCTGGCAACAAGCCAACCAACCACGCCGGCAGCACGAGCAACGCGCGCGATTGGGTGGAGGACCAGTACCACTACCTGCACCGTCGCCTGATCGCGACCTACCGCGACCGCCTGCCGCTGGACCTGCCCGCCGGCACGGGGCAGTTCCTGAAGAGCGAGCTGTTCTACAACTCGCTCGCGCGTCTCGACCACGTGGTCAACCCGAACGGCAGCCGGACCTTCTACGAGTTCGACGGCTACGGGACCCTCTACCGCACCTACACCAAGGACCCGGCCCTGGCGAGCACGGTCGCGGGCTCGAAGCAGTTCCTCAACCTGTTCCTGGAAGTGACCGGGTCCTACGAGTTCGACGGCACGAGCCACCTGTGGACGTTGGTCGAGCGCAACGGCGCCGGTGCAGTGACCCGTGTCACGGAGCCGCAGACGACGGCCCCGTCGGGCTACACGACGCCCGCCGGTGGGGGCGTGTTCTCGACCGGCGGTGCCCGCCACGACTTCAGCCTCGACGAGCTGGGGCGGGTGACGAAGGCCGAGACGTTCGAGACCGTCGGCTCGACGGCGCTCCTGCTGGCGAGCCGCGAGATGCGGTACGACCAGCTCGGCCGGCAGATCTGGCAGCACGACGAAGCGCGCCTGCGCGACATCAACGGCACGTCGACGTCGTCGACCGGGGACAGCTACACGGCGTGGAAGTACAAGGCCGGCGCCGCCACGCAGCTGGACAGCGTCCAGCGCACCGGCATCGCTGCTACGACCTACGAGTACTGGGCGTCGGGGCTGCTGAAGAAGGTCCGCGACGGCTTCTCGACCGGGAACACGGTCGAGTACGGCTACCACGGCGGCACGCCGTTCCTGAGCCAGGTCACGCGCACGGACCTGGACTCGGCCGGCGGCACGCGCGTGACCACGACCGCCTACGATGCCGACCCGCTGGGCCGCACGACGGCGATCAAGGACGGCACGCCGCAGCTCGTGCACGCCTACGGCTTCCACACGCTCGGCGGTGTCGACCGCTACACCGACCCGATGGGCCGGGTGCAGGAGTTCCTGCCGGACGCCTTGGGGCGCATCGTCGAGCACGTCCGCCGTGGCGCAGGCTCGGACTACATCCTGAACACGACGGTGTTCGAGGACGCGGGTGCTGCCGACGGCCGGACCAAGATGACGCGGGCCGACCATCTCGGGAACACCACGATCACGCACTACGACTTCGCCGGCCGGCCGTTCATCGTGCAGAACCCCGGCGGTGGCACGGCGCCGACGGACTCGGCGAAGCACCAGGTGATGTGCCTGTACGCGGAGTACGACGCGGCCTCGCGGCTCCAGTACGTCTACGACGGCGAGCGGGGCGTGACGCGGTTCTACCGCGACGGCAAGGGGCGCGTGATCCAGCGCGAGCTGGCGAGCGCGGTGTTCACGAACAGTCCGGCGACCGACTCGAAGATCACGATCTGGAACACGAAGGACGTGTACCGCCGTGATGCCCTGGGCCGGATCGCGCAGACCGACTACTGGGGCGGCACCCATCTGACGGGCCACGGCCTGCTGTGGGCGGTGGGGATCGCGGCGCAGGACAGCATCGGCCGCACGCACAAGGAGCGTTACCACTTCGCGCCCGCGCCGGTGAACGCGCTCGAGGTGGTGTCGGGGTTCGCGGGCGGCAATCCGTACCGGAGCGCCCTCGACTACGAGGATGGGCTCGACACGCTGGGCGGCGGCTACGCCGGCTACAGCCAGCCGCTCGACCTGGACTTCG
>JAHBXX010000017.1 GCA_019636245.1 Planctomycetota bacterium
CGGGCGCCGTGCCGGGCCGCGCGGCGCGCGCCCGGGCGGCGGCGTGCCAGACGGTGCCGGGCAGCTGCTCGCGGTGGCGGCGCACGATGCGCTCCCATGCCCACAGGCCGTAGACCACGAGCAGGGCCACCGCGGCCAGGGCGCCGACCAGCGCCAGCAGCGGCGACAGGGTCAGGGCGACCACGGCCCGGCCTCCGGCGCCAGCTGGCCCGCTCGCCGCCGCAGTTCCGCCAGCGGCTCGACGTCCCACTTGGCGCGCTCGCTGTCGGTGGTCGCCGGCTCGACCGGCCAGAGTTCGACCCGGCCCTCCCGCACCATGGTCTGGGTGCCGAACTTCTGCGGCCGGCCCTGCAGCTGGCGCAGCCGGTCGCACGCCGCGGCGGCGAGGCGGCGGGCGGCGCGTTCGTGGGGCATCGCCAGGAGCGCCAGGGCCTGCGCCGCCTCGACCTCGGCGAGGCTGCCGCCGGCCAGCAGCACGTGCGCCGCGGTGCAGCGCGCCGCCGCGGTCGCCAGGCGACCCGCCGCGTGCCATTCGAGCACCGTGCGGCGCCTGGCCGCGGCCGCCGCCGAGCTGTGGTCGGGGGCCGCCGCGTGCAGGGCGGCGAGGCGCGCGAGCTCGTCGTCGCGACCGGTCATGGTTCGAGCCACGGCGCGATCGCAGCCGCGAGCCGTCCGGCGATCGCCGCCGCGGCTTCGCCGGCATCGGCCACCACGAACGGCACGCCGTCGCGGGCGGCGGCCTGGAGCACGTCGAACAGGTCGGACGCCAGCCCCGCCTCGGTGAACAGCACCAGGGCCGCGCCCTGCGCGCGGGCGTGCTCGCGCGCCGCCGCCAGCGTGGCCTGCAACGTGCTCGGCCAGGCGCGGCGGGTGCCCGTCGTCGGGTCCACATCGCCTTCGGTCTGGGCTACGCCGAGCACCACGACGCGCGGCCGGTAGCCGGTGTAGAAGCCGGTGAACAGCTCCCACTGCTGCTGCGTGTGCGCCTGGCCTTCCTCGGTCGGCAGGCCCACCACCGGCACGGCGCGGCCCAGGCGATGGCGCAGTTCGCCGGCGAGCAGGGGCTCGAGGTGTTCGGTGTCGGGCCCGAGGCGACCGTAGAGCAACCGGCCCCCGAGCAGGAACACGCCGCGCTGCGCATCCGCCGCGTTGTGCAGCTGGAAGGGGCCGCGCACGATGCCCGCCAGCGCTTCGCTCAGCGTGTTGCCGGCCCGCGCGCCGAACACGCGGTCGACGGCGCGCGTGTCGGAGCGCAGCCCGGCGTGGGCGACGAGCACGCCGCCGATCCCGAGGGCCGGGGCCAGGCCCAGGCCGAGCGCCCACGCCAGCGCGCGGCGGCGCACGGCGGCGGCGACCAGCCACCCGGTGGCGGTGACGATCGGCGCCGCCAGCAGAGCCAGCAGGGCCGCCACCGGCGGCATGCGCAGGGGCGCCAACGGCGCCGTCGCCGCCAGCAGGGCCGCCGCGCCCGTGACCCCGACGGCGAACCCCACGGCCGACAGCAACCGGCCGCGGCCGCACCACGCCGCCCAGGCGGCGGCCAGGGCGCCGCCGAGCCCGCCCAGCAGGCCCCAGGTCCCGCGCCGCCGCCACGCCGCATCGGGCACGCCGCGGTTGGTGATCGACAGGCGCTGCAGCGCCGCGGTGCCGCCGCGCGCCACCAGGGCGAACATGCCCTCGGTGTCCTCCGCCTGCCACCACCCGGTCGAGCGCCCGGCGATGTTGGCGCGCAGCTGGCGGCCACGCCCCTCGACCCAGACGGTCGCCGGCAAGCCCGGCGACAGGCTGCTGCCGCTGCCGCGTTCGCCGAACAGGGCCTCCTCGCGGGTGCGCCAGGCCGGGCCGTCGCGCAAGGTGGTCAGGCGCAGGACGACGAAGCGTTCGGTGAACGGCGGCTTGTGGCGCTGCACGAGGCGCGGCTCGACGTGCCGCACCAGCAGGTCGAGGTCCATGCCGGGCCCGAGTTCGACGTCCATCTGCAGGTCGAAGTCCGGGAACAGCCGGGGCACGCGCAGCCACGTGCCATCGCGGACCAGGAACGGTTCCGCCTGCCGCCGCTCGAGCCGGTAGTCCTCGGTCCAGACCTGGAGTTCGTCGTCCAGGGGGCGGGGCGGCAGCAGGCCGGCCACCAGCCAGCCGGCCAGCGCGCCGCCGGCGACGAAGAGGGCGGCCACGATCGGGAGCTGTCGCATGGG
This sequence comes from Planctomycetota bacterium, assembly GCA_019636245.1. Lineage (GTDB taxonomy): Bacteria > Planctomycetota > UBA1135 > UBA1135 > UBA2386 > JAEUHS01. The sequence goes on from JAHBXX010000017.1 coordinate 2,196, forward strand.
CCAGGGAACGGTGCTCTGGCGCACGTCGCGCCAGCCACCTACGTTACCGCGCGCGTGGTCGCCAGCGAGTGGATCGTCGACCGGGCCGTGCGGCCGAACGTCGTGCAGGCCGGCACGCGCATCGTGGCCGTCGACGGGCGCATCGCCGAGGTCGACCAGCGGGCCGGCAGCGCCGACGCGGTGCGGCTGCGCGGCACGTTGCTGCCCGGCTTCGTCGACCTGCAGGTCAACGGCGCCGGCGGCCACAGCGTCGCCGAGGCCACCACCCAGGCCCTCGACGCGATCGCCCAGGCCGTGTTCGCCGGCGGCGCGGTGGCCTTCCTGCCGACGCTGGTGACGGCGCCGTGGCCGCAGCTGCTGGCCCAGGTCGAAGCCGTCGCGCGCTGGGTCGAGGGCTGGAACGGCACCGGCGCTGAACCGCTCGGCCTGCACGTCGAGGGGCCGTTCCTGCAGACGCCGGGCGCGCACGACGCCGGCTGCTTCCTCGACCCGACGCCGGAGCGCATCGGCCAGCTGCTCGCCGCCGCCCGCGGTCGGCTGCGGCTGGTCACGCTGGCCCCGGCGCGGCCGGGTGCGGCGGCGGCGGTGGCGACGCTGGTGGCGCAAGGCGTCGCCTGCGCCCTCGGCCACTGCGACCGCGCCGAGGGCTTCGCCGCCTGCGCCGACGCCGGCGCCACCCTGGTGACGCACCTGTTCAACGCCATGGGCCCGCTGCACCACCGCGACATCGGGCCGGCGGCGCTCGCGCTCGACGACGAACGCCTGGCCTGCACGCTGATCGCCGACGGCGTGCACATAGACCCGGTGATGGTGCGGCATGCCTGCCGCATCCTCGGCGCCGACCGCACCGTGCTGGTCAGCGACGCCGTCGCCGCGGCCGGCATGCCGGACGGCAGCTATCGGCTCGGCGGCAGCACGGTGACCGCACGGGACGGCGTCGTGCGCGACGCGGCCGGCCGCCTGGCCGGCTCGGCGCTGACGATGGCGCAGGCGGCGGCCAACTTCCTGCGCTTCGTGCCGCAGGCCGGACCCTGGACGCTGGCGCGCGCCGCCGCCACCAACCCGGCGCACCGCGTGCACGCCGCCGGCTACGGCGGCATCGCCCCCGGCCGGCGCGCCGCGTTCACGCTGCTCGGCGACGACGGCTCGCTGCGCGCCGTCAGGATGTGAGCGCCGCGGCGCCCGGCGGCGCGAGGTCGCCGGCCAGCGCCCGCACCTCGCCGCGCACGGCCGCGATCGCCGGCCCGGGCTCGTCGTCGACGGGCCACTGCCGTTCGCGCCGGAACAGGGCGTGCGCCGTGCGCAGGCACGCCTCGTCGAGGCAAGGCCCCTGGCTGTGCACCAACCGGCGCAGCAGCGCGTCGGCGAACGTCGCGGCGCCTTCGCGCCGCAGCGCGTAGACCAGTTCGGCGGCGAGGAACGGCCGGTGCGGGCACAGCGGCTCGCGCCACGCCGCTTCCTCGCCGGCGATCGCGCGCACCTCGCCGGCGCAGCCGCCGTGGCGCCACCAGAGCGGATCGGTGACTTCGCGCGGGCCGCCGCCGCCCGGCAGGGCGCGGCGGCGGGTCGGCGACGGCTCGCGGCGGGCGAAGATCGCGCCGACGACGCGCTCGGCCAGCGACCGGTGCGTGGTCAACTTGCCGCCGACGACGGTGTGCAGGCGCCCCATGGCGATGTCCTCGTCGACCACGAAGGCCTCGCGGTTCAGCGCGCCCGCCGGGCCCGGCCGCGCCGGCAGCGAGCGCCAGCCGGCGTAGGCGAAACGTACGTCGGCCGTGGTCGGCGGCGGGTCCAACAGGAACGCCAGCGCGCCGAGCAGGTAGTGCACGTCCTCGGCGGGTGGCGGCCCTTCGTCGGCCGTCAGCGGATCGTCGACGTCGGTGGTGCCGCACAGGGTGCCGTCGCGGTGCGCGACCACGAACTGGATGCGGCCGTCGGGCAGGAACGCCGCCAGCGCGGTCTCGCCGGGCCGCGGCGGCAGCACGAGGTGGCTGCCGCGGCTCGGCCGCACCAGCGGTTCGCCGCCAGCGTGCAGCAGCGCGCGCAGGCCGTCGGCCCGCGGTCCGGTCGCGTTGACGACGTGCCGTGCGCGCACGGCGAACTCGGCGCCGGTGAAGCGATCGACGACGTGCAGCCCGTCGCCGCCGCCGCCGACCACCTCGCAGTGCGTGACGAGCGCGGCGCCCGCGGCCACGGCCGCCCGCACGTTCGCCAGCGTCAGGCGCGCGTCCTGGGTCGCGGCGTCGAAGAACTCGATCGCCGAGCGCAGGCCCGTCCGCCGCAGCCCCGGGAACGCCGCCGCGGCGGCGTCGGCGCCGAGCGTGCGCGGGCGCGGCAGCGTGCTGCCGCGCGCCAGGGCCGCATAGAGCCAGGTGCCGAACCGCATCACGGCGGGCGACACCGTGCTCTCGCGGTGGAAGGGCATCAGCATCGGCACCGGCCGCACGAGGTGCGGCACCGTGCGCAGCAGCCGTTCGCGCTCGCGCAACGCCTCGCGGACCAGGGCCAGGTGGCCCTGCCGCAGGTAGCGCAGTCCACCGTGCACGAGCCGCGAGCTGCGCGAACTGGTGCCCGCGGCGATGTCCCGCGCCTCGATCAGGGCGACGCGCAGGCCCCGCTCGGCCGCATCGCGCGCGATCGCCGCCCCCTGGATGCCGGCGCCGACGACGAGCAGGTCCTGGGTCGTGCCGTGCAGAACTCGCGGATCGGTGCGCAACGCCACCGATTGTGGCCCACCGGGCGCCGCCGCTCCATGCTCTTCGCGCCGCCGCGCGACCGCCGACCGCGCGCGCGACCGGTCGCGTGGGTCAGAGGTTGGTGTAGTTGGGGCCGCCGCCGCCCTCGGGCACCACCCAGTTGATGACCTGGTAGGGATCCATGATGTCGCAGGTCTTGCAGTGCACGCAGTTGCTGGCGTTGATCTTCAGGTCGACGCCATGCGCCGTGCCCGGCCGGGCCTCCATCTCGTAGACCGCCGCCGGACAGAAGTGCTGGCACGGGTTGCCGAACTCCTCGACGCAGCGCGTCGAGCACAGGTCGGGCTGGGTGACGACCAGGTGGCACGGCTGGTCCTCCTCGTGCATCGTGCCCGAGCTGTAGACCGAGGTCAGCTTGTCGAAGGTGAGCACGCCTTCCTCCGGCAGCTTGTCGAGCGCCGGCTTGCCCCGGGGGCCGAAGTGGTCGGCGAGCCGGCGCATGTAGGTGTGGCCCGCCGCGCTCTTCAGCCCGTCCGTCCAGAAGGCGCCCTTGCCGCCGAACAGCTGCGCGAAGCCCGCGTTGACCAGACCGGCGAGCCGGCCCTTGTGGAAGCCCTGGTGGAAGTTGCGGCACTGCCAGAGCTCGTCGTGCACCCAGTCGGCCTGCAGCGCCTGCGCGTAACGCGCCGTCGCCGCGGCCGAGAAGTCACCCTGCCGCAGGCACTCGAACGCCGCGTCCGCGGCCAGCATGCCGCTGCGGATCGCGAGGTGGATGCCCTTGAGGCGCATGCTGTTCATCAGCCCGGCGCTGTCGCCGACGATCAGGAAACCGTCGCCGTGGTGCTGCGGCATCGAGTAGAGCCCTCCTTCCGGCAGCGACTTGGCGCCGTAGTGCAGCATCTTGCCGCCGCGCAGGAACGCCGCGACCTTGGGGTTCAGCTTCATGCGCTGCAGCTGGCGATGGGCGTCCAGGGTCGGATCGCGGTAGTCGAGGCCGACGACGAGGCCGATCGACACGAGGTTGCCGCCGCCCGCCGTGGTCCCCATGCCGTAGATCCAGCCGCCGCCGAAGGTCGCGCCGTCGAGCGGGTAGCCCATCGTGTGCACCACCAGTCCCGGGGGACACTGGCCGGCGGGCACCTCCCACACCTCCTTGACCCCGATGCCGTAGACCTGCGGGTTCTTGCCTTCGAGCCGCAGGTCCGCGATCAGTTGCTTGGTCATCGAGCCGCGGCTGCCCTCGGCCAGCACGACCAGCTTGCCGGCCAGGATGCCGCCGGGCTGGTGGTTGCCCTTCGGCTTGCCGTGCTTGTCGACGCCCGAATCGGCGAGCTGCACGCCCGTCACCCGGCGGCCGTCCCGCTGCAGCACCGCGCCGGGGAAACCCGGGAACACCTGGATGCCCTTCTGCTCGGCGATCGCGCCGAGCCACTGCACCAGCTTGTTCAGCGACACCACGAAATTGCCGTGGTTGCGCAGCGGCGGCGGCGTGATCGGCAGACGCAGTCCGCCCTTCTCGGTCAGCCACAGGACGTAGTCGGTGTGGACCTCCGCCTCGAGCGGCGGTTTCGGCTCCATCGTCCGCCACCCGGGCAGCAGGGCGTCGAGGCCCTTCGGATCCATCACGGCCCCGGAGATCGAATGGGCACCGATCTCGGCCGCCTTCTCGATCAGGCAGATCTCGGGCGCCAGCTTCTCGCCCTGGCCGGTGCGCTCGACTTCGGCGTTGTGCCGTTCGACCCGCTGGGCCAACTGGATCGCCGTGGCGAGGCCGGCGGGGCCGCCGCCGACGACGACCACGTCGAACTGCATCACGTCGCGTTCCGTCATGGTTCCATTGCGCCGCGGCTTGGTAACCGCGGCCGGGCGTCACACTACAGAGGCGTGACGTGGGTCCGCAACGCCGAGCGAGCTTTGCGCGTTGTGGCCCCGACGGAACCCGACCCCTCTGGAGACGACCATGAAGCGGCGATACACCCTGCAGGAAGCCAACCAGGCGTTGCGGCTGGTGCGCACGATCGCCGCCGAGATGGTCGAGCGGCGGGCCTGCCGGCGCGCGCTGGCGCGCCAGCGCGACCAGCTCGAGGCCGCGGTGACGCCGGAGGGACTGCGTGGCGAACTGGCCGAGCTCGACGCCCGCATCTGGGAGCACGACGAGGCCCTGCGCTGCTGCCGCAAGGAACTCGAGGACCTCGGCATGACGGTCCTGCGCACGAACCCGGTGACCGTGCACATCCCCGGCCGCAGCCGGACGGGCGAGGTGGTGTTCTGCTGGGAGGAAGGCGAGGGATCGGTCTGCTTCGGCCACCCGGCCGGCGAAGAGGAGCACCAGCGGCGGCCGCTGCGGGTGCGGGCCCAGGGCGCCTGAGCCGCCCTGGCCGGGCGCGGGCAGCCGGCGATTGCCCCGCTGCCGCGCCGGCGACACGATGCCCGGCGGCGCCGACCGCGGCGCGGCTGCGCCCATGTTCCACTGCGTGATCCTGTTCCGCCTGAAGCCGGGCATTCCGCTCGAACGAGTCCGCGGCGCCCGTCTCGCCCTGCAGTCCCTGGTCGAGACGATGCCCGGGGTGGACCACCTGACCGTGACCCACAACCTCGCCGCCGACCGGCAGGGTTTCAACCTGGCGCTGTTCTCCCGCTTCGAGAACCGCACCGCCTGCGAGATCTTCCTGCGCCACCCCGAATACCAACGGGTCTGGAGCGAGGACCTGCTGCCGGTCATCGACCAGCACGTGATGGCGCAGGGAGAAGGCGACGGCGGCTGATCGGCGCGCGCCGACGCGGTGCGTTGCGCAGCCTTGAAAGCGCGACGCTGGCGGTTGCAATGCGGGCATGAGCATGGTGAAGCGTGTTGCCGTGACCGGCGCCGCCGGTCAGATCGGCTACTCCCTGCTGCCGTTGATCGCCAACGGCGGCATCTTCGGACCGAACGTCAAGGTGGCCCTGCAGCTGCTCGAGGTGACGCCAGTGCTGCCGGCCCTCGAGGGCGTGCGCATGGAACTCGAGGACTGCGCGTTCCCGCTGCTCACGGGCATCACCTGTTCGGACCGGCCCGAGGTCGCGTTCAAGGACGCCGACCTGTGCCTGCTCGTCGGCAGCAAGCCGCGCGGCAAGGGCCAGGAGCGCAAGGACCTGCTGCTGGAGAACGGCCAGATCTTCACCGGCCAGGGCCGCGCGATCGCCGCGGTGGCGGGCCCCGAGGTGCGCGTGGTCGTCGTCGGCAATCCGTGCAACACGAACTGCCTGATCGCGATGCGCAACGCCAAGGGCGTGCCCGCGAATCGCTTCACGGCGATGACGCGCCTCGACCAGAGCCGCGCCAAGGCGCAGCTGGCGCAGAAGGCCGGCAAGCACTGGTCGACGGTCAAGAACGTCACGATCTGGGGCAACCACAGCAACACGCAGTACCCCGACTGGCACCACGCGACGATCGACGGAGTGCCGGCGGCGAAGGCCGTCGCCGACGATGCGTGGCTGCAGGGCCCGTTCCTGAAGACCGTGCAGGAGCGCGGCAAGGCGATCATCGAGGCCCGCGGCAAGTCGTCGGCGCTGTCGGCGGCGCAGGCGGCCTGCGACCATGCGCGCAGCCTGTTCACGGTCACGACCCGGGACGACTGGGCATCGCTCTGCGGGCTCAGCGACGGCAGCTACGGCACCCCCGAGGGCGTGATCAGCGGCTTCCCCTGCACCACGGACGGCAAGGGCAACTGGCAGATCGTTCCCGGCCTGGCGATGAACGACTTCAGCCGGCAGAAGGCGGCCATCAGCTGGCAGGAGCTGGTCGAGGAACGCGACATGGTCAGGGACCTGCTGGGCTGAGCGCCCATGCCGGTCGCCCCGAGCGATCGCCGGCTGCCCGCGCACGCCACGTCCCCACCCTGACCGCTTGGACACGGCCACCATCCTGGTCTTCGCCATCACCCTGGCCGCCGGGGTGTTCATGGGCGCGATCAACAACGTCGCCGGCGGGGCGGGCGTGCTCGGCCTGCTCGCGTTCGAGCACCTGTGGCGGCTGCCGCTCGAGGTCGCCAACCCGTCGACGCGGGTCGCGGCCATCGGCGTCGGCGCCTTCGCCTGCCTGGGCTTCCTCCGCGCTGGCCAGCCCATCCCGGCGCGAGCGTGGGTGCAGGGCCTGGTCGCGCTGCCGGGAGCGATCCTGGGCAGCCGACTGGCCCTCGAGCTGCCGCCGCTGTGGTTCCGCGGCTACCTGGCCCTGGTGGTGGCGCTGCTGTTGTGGCAACAGCTGCGGCGGCGGCCCATCGGCCCCACCGGCAAGCGACCGGCATGGCTGGCCGCCCTGGGGTGCTTCGCCATCGGCCTGCACATGGGCTACGTGCAGATCGGCACCGGTCTCGTGGCGACGCTCGTCCTGGCGCAGACCTACCAGCGCGACCTGCTGGCGGTGAACGCCGCCAAGGGGATCATCGTCGTCGTCACGTCGGTCGCCAGCACGGGCAGCTTCGCCTGGTGCGGTGCGATCGCGTGGCTGCCGGCCCTGACCCTTGCCGCGGGCGCCGGCCTCGGCAGCTACGCCGCCAGCCACTGGAGCGTCGCCAGGGGCGGCGACGCCGTACGGCGGGTGGTCGTGGTGATCGCCATCCTGACCCTGCTGGAGCAGCTCCGGGAGATCGCCGTGCTGCTGGCCGGCTGAGTTGCTGCCGGCACCGCGGCCGGCTCCTATCCTGCCCGCATGAGCCGCCACATCGTCGTCACCGGTGCGAGTTCGGGCATCGGCGCCGCCTGCGCCCGCGCCTTCGCCCGGCTCGGCGACCGCCTGTCCCTCGGCGCCCGCCGGGTCGAGCGCATCGAAACCGCGTCACCCACCGACTTCCGCCAGGCGCTGGACGTCACCGATCCGGCGAGCGTGGCCAGGTTCGTCGAGGCCGCGATCGCCGCGCACGGGCCGATCGACGTGCTGGTCAACAATGCCGGACTGGCCCGCGGCACCGAGACCATCGCCACCGCCACCGGCGCGGCATGGCGCGAGATGGTCGAGACCAACGTGCTCGGTCTGCTGGAGGTCACCCGCCACATCCTGCCGGGCATGGTCGCCGCCCGCCGCGGCCATGTCGTCGTCATCGGCTCGATCGCCGCCCACAAGGCCTACGCCGGCGGCAGCGTGTACTGCGGCAGCAAGCGCGCGCTGCAGTCGATCTGCGAGGCCCTGCGCCTCGAGACGCTCGGCCAGGGCATCCGCGTCACCAGCGTCGATCCCGGCATGGTGGAGACCGAGTTCTCCCTGGTGCGGTTCCGCGGCGACGCCGAGCGCGCGGCGAAGGTCTACCAGGACACCCGCCCCCTGACCGCCGAGGACGTCGCCGAGTGCGTCGTGTTCGCGGCGACCCGCCCGGCGCACGTCAACATCGACACGATCGTCGTCATGCCGACCGACCAGGCCTCGCCGCACCACCTGCACCGCGGCGGCCGCTGAGGCTCACTTCGCCTTGGTGGCCACCGGCCAGGCGACCGGCCGCGGCAGGCCGGGCATGTGCAGCGTCAGCAGCGCCAGCGCCGTGCCGTAGCCCGCGGAGCGGCCGAACTGGCGGTCGTTCCAGCTGCCGTCGGCATCGCGCGACCTCGCGAGCACCGCGCGCAAGCGGGCGCGGAAGGCGTCGCGCAGCTCGGCATCGGCGATCAGCTCGATCGCCTGCGCGGTGTAGAGGTGACCGAACAGGAAGTAGTACGGGGCGATGCCGTAGGGCTCGACGTGGGTGCCGGGCTGGCTCTTGCGCACGGCGAGGTCGTCCCAGTGGGCGAAGAACAGTTCGACGGCAGCGCGCAGACGGTCGGGATCGCCGCGCCCTGCGAGCAGCAGGGTCGTCTCGCAGGCGGCGGCCCTGGCCGCCGCGCCCGGCGTGCGGTCCATCATCGACAGCGTCGATTCCTCGGCGGCCGCACGGCTCCTGCCGGGAGCGCCGTAGGCGAACCCGCCGGCCTTCGACCGCGCCCGCTCGAGCGCCCCGAGCGCCTGTTCGACCACCTGCGCATCGACTTCGTGACCGCGGGCGCGGGCGTGGAACAGCGCCTGCAACGCCGGCGCCGTCATGAACGTCGAGGCGCTGTTGCGCGGACTGCGGTAGCCACGCGGGCGCGAGTAGTTCCACCCGCCGGCTTCGGGGATCGCCGACGCGACGAGCGTGGCCACCAGCCAGCCGACGCGCCGTTCGACCGCCGCCGCGCGCGCCTCCGGCACGAGCGCATGGTCCTGCAGGTGCAGCAGCAGCTGCAGGGCGAACACATGGCCCCAGCCGCGCACGTCGTAGGTGCCGACGAAGTCCGGCTGCATGCGCGGCGCGTCCAGGGTCTCGAGCACGAATCCGAGACCACGGTCGACGGCCTCCTGCCGCCGGGCGTCCTGGCGGTAGCCCGGCGCCGCGATCAGTCCGAGGCATGCGATCGCGGTGCCCCCGACGCGGTAGCCGATCGGCAGTTGGCCCCGGTCCTCGCGGTAGACGCCCTCGTAGGGCCACTGGTCGCGCCCTTCGCCCTCCTGCAGCGCCAGCAGGGCCGCGATCGCCTGCTGCGTCGCGACCTCGACATCGAGCGGCGCACCGTCCGCCACCGGCAACGTCGTGAAGCGGATCGGCGCGGGCCCCGGATCGCTCTGGGCAGCGACCAGCGCAGGGAGCAACAGGGGCAACGACGAGTTCCAGCGCATGGGCCTCCGGGGGGCGAACTCGCATCGGAGGCGATGCAGCGCGGCACGGCAAGAGGCGGCTCCACGCTCGACCACCCAGGCGACCCGGCGTAGCCTGCCGGCGATGAACCGCCGACTCTGGGCCCTGCCGGCCCTGGCCCTGCTCGCCGCCGGCGTGATCTGGTGGCAACGGCCAACCGACGCCCCGGCGGCCACCTGGCGCGTCGGCTCGGGCACGGACTTCCGCCATGGGCGCGACTTCGACGAGCTGCCGCCGGAATCGCCGGTCCGGCTGTCGGTGCACGCCGCCGCGCCGACGCACATCTACGTCTTCTCGCAGAGCCGGGAGGATGGCACCCTGCTGCTCTGGCCCTCGCCCGGCCTTCGCGGCGACATCGGCCAGCCGCTCCCGGCCGGACAGAGCGTGCTGCCCGGTTCCCTCGACGGCAAGGAGCTGGCCTGGACGACGCGCGGCGGGGTTCGCGCCGGCACGACGTTCGTGGTCATCGCCGCCCTCGCTCCCGTCCCCGAGCTCGAATCGCTGTTGCCGCAGCTCCGGCATTGGAGCAACACCGTGTTCCCGGACGGCGCCATGGTCGTCACCCGCCCAGCGGCGCCCGGGAGCCAAGGTACGCCACCCCGGACGGAGTGGCCGAGCGCGCTGCTGCAGCGCGCCGCGGCGGACGTCCCCGAGGGCCAGCCGAACGGGCCCTTGCGACCGGACCCGATCCTGCCCGGCGTCTTCACCAGCCGGTGGCGGGTGGTCGAGAAGGCCGGCTGAAGCGCCTGCCGGGCCGCGGCAACGGCCAGGCGTCAGCTGGCGAGGGCTTCCTCGACGGCGGCGCAGAGCACGTGCACACAGAGCAGGTGCGACTCCTGGATGCGCGGCGTGCTGGTGGACGGCACCTGCACCGCGACATCGGCATGGTCGAGGGCGGCGCCGCGCCTCTCGCCGCACAACACGGCGGTGGCCAGCCCCATGGCCTTGGCCTGGCGCAGGGCCGCGACGACGTTGCGGCTGCCGCCCGAAGTCGTGAAGCCGATCAACAGGTCGCCGGCGCGGCCGATCCCCTCGACCTCGCGCGCGAACACGTGCTCGTAGCCAGCATCGTTGCCGATCGCGGTCAGCGTCGGCACCGACTGGCCGAGCGCGACGGCGGCATACGGGCCCCGCTGCTTCTTCTCGAACCAACCCACCAGTTCCCCGGCGGCGTGCGCGGCATCGCACGCGCTGCCGCCGTTGCCGCAGAGCAGGATCTTGCCGCCTCCGCGCAGGGTCGCCACCGCGAGGTCGCAGAGCGCGACCAGGTTCGGCAGGCATCCCACGGCCAGCCGCCGTTTGGTGGCGATGCTCTCTTCGATCGAGGCGAGGATCCGGGCGGCGTCCATCGGTCCCCCACGATGCTGCCGCATGGCCGCCCGGCAGGCCAGCGCTTTCGCTATCGCCGCGGTCGCGGTGGGACGGCCGATCAGAACGGCTTCGCCTGCGCCAGCCACGCCGCCGTCGCACCGACGCCGACGACCAGCAAGAGCGCGACGAGCCTGGGCAGCAGGCCGCGCCGCACCAGGATCGGCAGGGCGCCGAGCAGCAGCCAGCAGCCGATCTTCGCCAGGGCCCAGTTCGGCCAGCCGAGACCATCCTTGTGCAACTTGCCGATGCCGGCCACGAGCATCACCAACAAGCCGATGCCGTGCAGCACGGTGAACACGGCGGCGGGCTTGGCGCCGCCGACGGCCGTCGCCAGGATGCCACCGAGCCCCAGCAGCAGCACCATCGCGCCGACGACATGCAACAGGCGGTAGGTTTCGGGCGTCATTGCGCAACATCATGCAGGCCGCATCGTCTGCTGCCTACAAGATCTCCGGCTCTACACTCGCTCCCATGACGCCGACCCCGTCCGTGTTCGGCGAGCTGGCGAACCTGGCTCGCACGGGTCCCACGGTCGTCGCCCACCGTGGCGACAGCGGCCTCTGGGCGGAGAACACCCTGCCGGCTTTCCGCGCCGCGCGACGCGCCGGCGTGAGGATGCAGGAGTTCGACGTGCGGTCGAGCCGCGATGGGGTGCTGGTCTGCATCCACGACGCCACCCTCGACCGCACCACGGATGCCGCCACGAAGCTCGGCCCAGGCGCCCTGGTGGCCGAGCAGACGCTCGCCGCGATCCGAGACCTCGACGCAGGTTCCTGGCGCGGCGAGCGCTGCCGCGGCGCGCGCGTGCCGACCCTGGCGGAAGTCGCCGAGGCGCTGGGGCCGACCGGCATCGCGATGGTCGAACACAAGGCCGGGCCGGCCACGGCCTACGTGCACGAGCTGCGACGGCTCGGCCTCGCCGAACGCGCCATCCTGCAGTCCTTCGACTGGACGTTCGTGGCCGCGGCGCGCGAACTCGCCCCCGAGCTCGCGGTCGCCCTGCTGGGGCCGACGCGCGCCTGTCCGGCACTCGACGAGAACGCCGTGGCGGCGGCCGCGCGCCTCGGCGCCGGCATGCTGCATTGGGCGATCGATCGCATCGGCCCGGAGACCGTCGCACGGTGCCACGCCGCCGGCTTGCTGGTCTGCAGCTACACGACCGACGACGACGTCGGCTTCTGCGGCGGCGCCGCCATCGGCATCGATGCGATGTGCACGAATCGGCCCGAACGCATGCTGGAGCTGCGCGCTCGGGTGGCGCGGGGGCAACCGCGGACGGGCGCCTGAGCGGCAGCTGCGGTCAGAAGACCTTCACGACGCCAGCCCCGGACGCCGAATCGAAGGTGATCTGGATCAGGTAGCCGAGCTGCGTGCCGTCGGCGATCACGACGTGCGCGCTGCCACAGGTTTCCCGCAGCGTGCGCAGCAGATCGCTCGACAGGGCCACTTGGAAGCCATTGCAGGGCAGCAGCGTCGAGGCGCCCGACAGCGGATCGACCAAGGTGGCGGTGAACAGCCCCAGTTCGTCGCACGCCTTCAAGGTCAGCGGCGCGTCGGCAGGAATCGATGTCGAACCACGCACGGCGCCGGACCCACCACACCCCGAAGCCGACGCGAGGAAGGTGGGACGCGGCAGGATCCACACGCCCGTGCCACCCGCGCCCTCGCCACCGTCGGTGCCCATGCTCGGCAGGGCGAACCACGCGGCAACGAGCGCGAACAGGAGGAAGCGGAGGAGGGCCTTCATGCGAAGGGGGGCCGGCGCGGCATGGCGCCGGATCGGCGAATGGTAGCGAGGCAGCCGGCAGCTGCCAACCCCGCTGCTATCGGCCGTCGGCGGGCCCGCCCACGAGCCCCCACCCCTGTTCCCCCTGCGCCGGCGCAAACCAGGCGGGGAAGGACTCCGCCACGACCTTGGCATCCGGATTGCTGCGGATCAGGTGCAGGAAGTGGGTGCGCCGGCCGAGTTCGCGGGCCGCCCAGGCCCGACGGTGGGGAGTCTCCTCGTGCAGGCGCCCGAACCAGTGCGCGCAGTCCCGGAACTGCCCCTTGAGCCCATAGGCCAGCCCGAGGTTGAAGAACGCCGTCGGAGTCATGCGCGGCTGCTCCTGCGCCACCCCCGAGTCGACCAGTTGGAGCAGGAGCTCGACCGCCCCGTCGCAGTCCCCTTCGTCGAGGTGGAGGTTGCCGAGGTTCAGCAGGGCATAGCCGCGCAGGATCCTGTCCTCGGAGTCGCTGAGCACGGTGGCGAACTGCTGCCGCGACAGCGCGCGCTGGCCGCGCACGTAGTGCACCAGACCGATGTAGATGCGGGCCTCGTGCATCGACGGCTCGAGCGCCAGGCACTCGGCCAGCAGGCGCTGGCCCTTGGCCAGGTTCTCGTCGGGCGACCGCAGATGGCCGTCGAAGAGGTCCTTGGCCGTCACCCATTCCGGGCCGATGGCCCCCTCGGAGCGCGCCACCTCGTCGAGGAGGTTGCGGCCGCGCATGGCCATGTCGGGCACCGGCACGGGCTCCTTGGCGACCTCCCGCGAGAAGTCCGGCGAGAGGCCCATCAGGACGAAGCAGCGCCCGAGTTCGTAGAGGATGCGCGACAGGCGGCGGCGATTGCGGGTCAGCTGCTCGCGCAGGCGGTCGGCCGCGCCACTGCCTTCCGCGCCACTGCCTTCCGCGCCGCTGCCTTCCGCGCCGCTGCCTTCCGCGGCGGCCGACAGGGTCGTCGCACCCGCCGCCGCGAGGCGCTTGTGCAGGCGCACCTGGGTGCGGATGCCGTCGAGGAAGGCCCGGCAGTTCTCGCACACGTCCGAATGGACCATCACCCGCCGCACCGACGCCGGGTCGAGTTCGCCGTCGAGCATCGCCGACAGGTCGACCTGGATCGGCAGGCACGGATCCTGGCCCGGCATGGAGTTCGTGTCGGGAGAGGTTGCCATCGTGCGCCAGGGCAAGAACGGGAACTAGTCGTGCACGGCTCTCGGGTCACGCCCGCGGGCGTGACCTGGCACCCGGACGAACCCGGCCCTGGTCGGGGTTGCGGTCGCGCGATCTCCGCATGCGGCAGCCGACAAGTGGCGCAGTTCCCCCGGCAGCGCGGCCGGCAGCGCGGCTCCACCGAGTTCGCCCAGCGACCGCTCCATGCCGCGGAAGATCTTCCGGCGACCACGGAAGATCACCATCTTCAGGTTCTCGAGGCGGATGCCCAGGGCTGCGGCGGCATCGCGGTAGGAGACGCCATCCACCTCGACCATGGTCAGGGCCAGCCGCTCCTTCGCCGACAAGCGCTCGAAGTGGAGCAGGTAGAGGCTCAGGTAGAGCACGTAGGCCCCGTTCACGACGCCGGCGCTCTCCGCCTCGCTCGCGGCACGATCCGGCCGACGGGTGCGAACGTCCTCCGGCTGCAGCACATCCTCGTCCATCGACTGGAACCGGGCGAGACGGGACCGGCCCTTGAGGAACTTCAGCAGCGTGTTGCGGGCGATCCGGTGGCCCCAGCCCCGGAAGGCATCGGCGCGATCGGCGACGAAGCGGTGCGGGTAGCGGTAGATGTTCAGGAAGACTTCCTGCAGGACGTCGTGCTCGTCGATCTGGTGCGGCACCCGGCGCAGGCTGCAGTGGATCGCATGCAGGAAGGCGCCGCGGTTCAGCTCGAACAGCAACGCGAACACGGCGGGTTCGCCGGTGTTCTTGTAGGAGTCCATCAGGCAGGTGCTCGTCCAGTCGGCGCGCTCCTGCTCGCTGGCGAAGCGGGCTGCACCGTGCGGCGGCAGGCCACGCGCCAGACGCAGCAGCGCGGCATCGCCGGTCTGCTCCCACAACTCGAGCAACCGGCCGGCCAGGGCCTGCGCGTCCAGCGGGTTGTGGGTCGAGTGCAGCATGAGTCATCAACCGGGTCGCCCCGGCAGTGCGGCGACGACGACCGACCTGGGCATCTTGCCACTGCCGACAGCGACTGGGAAGTGCCGTTGGATAGGACGAACGGGTGGCCGCCAAAGTCCCCGCAGCCGCAACTTGCGCGGGCTTCAGGCGCGATGCGACGGCAGGTGCAGCACGAAGCCGGCCGAACCCGGCCCGAGCTGATCTGGCACGACCCTGGCGCCAAGCGCCTCCACCGCTCGCCGGAAGGCCGCCACGGTGGCCGCATCGACTCCGTCCCCCGGCTCGCCGAGGCCGGCGATGCGGAGCTGGTGCCCGGCCTCGTCCTCGGTGACCTCGAGGACGCGCAGGCCACAGCCGCCCGTTCGCTCGGACACGAGGGTCAGTCCCGCGCGCAGGGCCGCGGCCAGCCGGCAGCGCTCGCCCCACCACGGGCGGCCCGCATGGCCGGACACGTCGATGGCGCCCGCATGCGCACCGGGCTCCGAGGCCACCGCGCCGCAGAGTTCGACCACGTCCACCGGCTCGAGCCCGTCGGCGGCCCAGCGGCACTCCGTGGCCAGGTCCCCTTGCACCGCGTCGCACCACTCCAGGACGTCGAGGACGCCCCGCAGCGCGCCCTTGAGCCGGGCTCGCGAGTCCTCGGCGATCGCCGCGTCCAGCTTCTGCAGGCGGTCCCGCATCTCGGCCAGGAACTGCTGCTGGCACTCGGCGAAGGCCAGGAACCGATCCCCCACCCCACGGATCCCCGTTCCCTGGCCGCCGGAAGCATGCCCTGCGGGCGGCGGCACCACCACGACCTCGGCGACCCGCCTGGGCGCCGGCAGCACGTAGGAGCCGACGGGCTTGGCGGCGAGATCGACGGGCTTGGTCGTCATGGCACTCCGGGCAGGCGGCCACGCGCCCGCCCGCAGTCGGTGGCATCGGCCACTGCCGCGTCCGCCCTTGAGGCCGGGTCCGCGCCGGCCTGCAGTAAGGTGGCGGTGGCATGCCGCCCTCGTCCCGTAGCCCGACGCCGATCACCGCCGACACCGTGCGCTCGATCGCCGACGAGGTCGGCTTCGACCTCGTGGCGTTCGGTCCGGCCGACCCCGGCGAGCACGGCGCCCACTTCCTGCGCTGGCTCGAGGCCGGGCGCCACGGCGAGATGCGCTACCTGGAAGCCAACCGGGAGCGTGCCCTCGATCCCCCGCGCTGGCGCGCGGGCGTGCGGTCGGCCATCGCCCTCGCCGTCGACTACGGCTCGCCGGGCGTGGCGTTGCCCGGTGGCGGCCGCGTCGCCCGGTACGCGGGCGGCCGTGACTACCACCGCTGGCTGCGCCAGCGCGTCTTCGCCCTGCGCGAGCGGCTCGAGGCGGCCGGCGTACCGCACGGCTCGATGAACGGCGGCACCGACGCCGTGCCGGTGCTCGAGCGGGCGCTGGCGGTGCGCGCCGGCATCGGCTTCCTCGCCAAGAGCGCGATGGTGATCTCGCCGACGCATGGCCCCTACCTGCAGCTGGCGGAACTGCTCACCGGTCTCGACCTGCCGCCCGACGACCCGGCGACCGGCAGCTGCGGCACCTGCACGGCCTGCCTCGACGCCTGTCCCACCGGGGCCATCGTCGCCCCGTTCGAAGTCGATGCCCGCCGCTGCATCAGCTACACGACGATCGAACTGCGCGGCGCCGTGCCCGAGCCGCTG
Source organism: Planctomycetota bacterium (assembly GCA_019636245.1). Taxonomy (GTDB): domain Bacteria; phylum Planctomycetota; class UBA1135; order UBA1135; family UBA2386; genus JAEUHS01. Next base: position 18,497 of record JAHBXX010000017.1, read on the forward strand.
CGCGCCGCGCAGGGCGAGTGGCTGTTCGGCTGCGACATCTGCCTCGAGGTCTGTCCCTTCACGCGCCGCAGCCCGCGGCGGAACCTCGCCGGGATCGACCGTCCACCGGAGCTGCGTCCGCACCGCATCGTCGAGACGTGGACGCTGGTCGACGTGCTGGCGATGTCGCCCGAGCGCTACGAGGCCGAATTCACCGGCACCGCGATGCGGCGGGCGACGCGTTCGGGCCTGCGCCGGAACGCGGCCGTCGTGCTCGGCAACCGGGCCGACGACGCCGCGGTCCCGGCGCTGGTCGCCGCGCTCGACGACGGGGATCCCGTCGTGCGCAGCCACAGCGCCTGGGCCCTCGGTCGCATCGATGCGCGTCATCCTGCCCTGGCGGCGGCCAGGCAACGAGAACCGGACGCCACCGTGCGCGCCGAGATCGAACGGGCGATGGAACGCGCCTGAACGGTCCCCGTCGCGATCGCCGGACCGTCGCGTGGGGCCGACCGGAGCCACGACCGCGTTGGCATGGCGCCGCCGGGCGCCGTTCCCCGGCATGCTGTTCGCCCCCGTCGCGCCGGCCGGACCTGGGCGGGGAAACGCCGCCGGTCGCTGCCGCCGGACCGGCGGACCGATCCCGCCGATGGCATCGGGCGTCGGACGCGGGCCTCGTGCCGCCGCGGCCACCTGGCAACCCGCTTGCTTCCCCACCGCCGTGAAGAAGCCAACCGCCAAGCCCGTGCCTGCCCCCGCTCCCCTGCCCACGAGCCGCAGCGAGTTCTACGACGAGCAGAAGTGGTGCGAGCACTGCCAGACCTACGTGCGGTTCCTGATGAGCGTGAACCACTCCTACTGCGTGCACTGCGGCGGCCGGGTGCGCCTCTTCAACCACCAGGACGCGACGCGGTTCCAGGACCACGTCCAGCGGCACAAGTGGCAGGCCTCGTGATGCTCGTCTTCCCCCGGCCGCAGTCCCTCCTGCCGCCTCCCCGACACCGCCCGTAGCGCAACGACCCGACCGTTTCCCTGATCCCCGCGACGACCTGCCGGCCACCCCCCGGCAGGTCGCTTGCGTTGCCGCACCACGGACCCCATCCTGGACACCCCCCCGAACGCGAGGATTGCGGCCGTGCAGTTGCCCGACTTCCACAACGAGCCCTTCACCGATTTCAACGATCCACGCCAGCAACAGGCGTTCAAGACCGCCCTCCAGGCCATCGAGACCGAGGTCCTCGGCCGGACGTGGCCGTGTTGGATCGGTGGCGAGCCGGTGCGCGCCGAGACGACGTTCGAGAACTACGACCCGGGCGAGCTCACCCGCCTGATCGGCAGGTATCCGAAGCTCGGCGCCGGCGACGCCGAGGCGGCGATCGAGCAGGCGCACGCCGCCTTCCCCGCCTGGGCCGCGACCGACGCCAACTACCGCGTGCGGATCTTCCTGCGCGCCGCCCAGATGCTGCGGGAACGCAAGCACCGCTTCTCGGCCCTGCTGTGCTACGAGGTCGGCAAGTCGTGGGCCGAGGCGGACGCGGACACGGCCGAGGCGATCGACTTCCTCGAGTACTACGCCGGCCAGATGCTGCGCATGGCCGAGCCGCAGCCGGTGACGCCCGTTGCCGGCGAACGCAACCAGATGCTCTACGTGCCGCTCGGCGTCGGCGCGATCATCCCGCCGTGGAACTTCCCGCTGGCGATCATGGCCGGCATGACCGCGGCGGCGTTGCTGGCCGGCAACACGGTCGTGCTGAAGCCCGCGAGCCAGTCGCCCGCGATCGCCGCGATGTGGGTCGACCTGATGTACGAGGCCGGCCTGCCGAGGCAGGTGCTGAACTTCGTCACCGGCCCCGGCTCGTCGGTCGGCGGGGCGATGGTGCAACACCGTCTGACCCGCTTGATCTCCTTCACCGGCAGCCGCGACGTCGGACTCTGGATCTTCGAGCAGGCCTCGAAGACCCAGCCCGGCCAGATCTGGATGAAGCGCCTGATCGCCGAGATGGGCGGCAAGGACAGCATCCTGGTCGACGGCGACTGCGACCTCGAGAAGGCCGTCGACGCGGTCGTCGCCTCGGCGTTCGGCTACCAGGGGCAGAAGTGCTCGGCCTGCAGCCGCGCCATCGTGCACCAGGACGTCTACGCCGAGTTCTGCCGGCGGATCGTGCCCAAGGTGCAGGCGCTCAAGGTCGGCCACCCGGTCGAACGCACCAACGCGTTCGGACCGATGGTCGACGGCGCGGCGAAGCGCAAGACCCTCGAGTACATCGAGATCGGCCGCAAGGAGGGCCGGCTGCTGGTCGGTGGCGAAGCGGGACCCAGCTCGGGGTGCTACGTCCTGCCGACGGTGTTCGCCGACGTGTCGCCGACCGCCCGCATCGCCCAGGAGGAGATCTTCGGCCCGGTCCTGGCGATCGTGAAGGTCGCCGACTTCGAGGAGGGACTGGCGGTGGCGAACAACACCGAGTACGGCCTGACCGGCTCCGTGTTCACGCGCAACGAGCGCCACAAGCAGGAGGCCCGGCGACGCTTCCACGTCGGCAACTTCTACATCAACCGCAAGTGCACCGGCGCCCTGGTGGGCGCGCATCCGTTCGGCGGCTTCAACATGTCCGGCACCGACAGCAAGGCCGGCGGCCCCGACTACCTGCTGCAGTTCCTGCAGGCGAAGACGATCAGCGAGAAGGTCGATTGACCGGCGGCCGCCGCGACGGGAGCCACGGCAGGATCCCATGGCCCGCGCCCCCGGCAGGCGCGGCAGCAGGGCGGCGTGTGCAGCGGGAGGGCTGAGTGGACCGCCGCGCCTTCGTCACCGAACAACTGCGCCTGCTCGGACGGGAACGCGAGGCGGAGGTGGCCGCGGCGGAGCGCCTGCTGCAGCAGCGCTCCGACGCCGAACTGACCGCGCGCGGGGTGTCGCTGCTGCGGCTGGAGGTCGCCGACCTCGAGCCGGGCTTCGGCGGCCGCCTGCACGTGATCCTCCGCCCGAGCCGCAGCAGCTCGCTGCCGTCCCACCGCCTGGGCCCGGGCGACGTGGTGGCCTTGCGCGCGCAGCGCGACGCCCCGCCGCTCGCCACCGGCGTGGTCGTGCAGACCCGCAGCGAACGACTGACCGTCGCCCTCGACGACGACGAGGTCGAACTGCCTTCGATCCTGCGGGTCGACCAGCTGGCCACCGACGTCACCTTCCGCCGCCTCGAAGCCGCCCTGCGCGAGGTCGGCCGCGACCGCCGGCGCGGTGAGTCACGGCTGGTCGAGGCGCTGTTCGGGGAACGCGAACCGCAGCTCGACCCGCCACCCGAAGGCAAGGCCATCGCCTGGTTCGATCCGACGCTGGACGACTCGCAGCGCGAGGCCGTGGCGATGGCGCTGCGGGCGGATCCGATCGGGCTGATCCACGGGCCGCCCGGCACCGGCAAGACGACGGCCGTCGTCGAGCTGATCCGGCAGGTCGTCGCGCGCGGCCAGCGGGTGCTGGCCTGCGCGCCGTCGAACGTCGCCGTCGACAACCTGGCCGAGCGCCTCTGGCGCGCCGGCCTGCGCGTCGTGCGCATGGGTCACCCGGCGCGGATCCAGGCCGCCCTGCGCGAAGTGGCCCTGGCCGAGCAGGTGCTGCAGGCGCCCGAGCAGAAGCTGCTGCGCAACCTGCGGCGTGAGATCGACCAGGGTCTGCGCCTGCTGCAGCGCGCTCGCAGCCGGCCCGACCGCGCGATCGCGCGCGACCGCCTGCGCGACCTGCGACGCGACCTGCGGCAGATCGAGTCGGCGACCACGCGCGGTCTGGTCGACGGCGCCGAGGTCGTGCTCGCCACCACGGCGGGCGCCGCCGACCCGCTGCTGGCCGAGCGCACGTTCGACCTCGCCGTGGTCGACGAGGCCGCACAGGCGCTGGAGGCGGCCTGCTGGATCCCCCTGCTGCGGGCGCAGCGGGCCGTACTGGCCGGCGACCACCGGCAATTGCCGCCGACGCTGCACTCGGCCGCGGCCGGCGAGGGCGGCCTCGCGGAGACGCTGTTCGAGCGGCTCGCGGCGCAGCCTGCGGCCGCCGCCTGCATCCGCATGCTGGGCGTCCAGTACCGGATGCACGAACGCATCATGGCGTGGCCGTCACGACGGTTCTACGCCGACCGCCTGCGCGCCGCGCCAGCCGTGGCCGGCCACCTGCTGACCGACCTGCCCGAGGTCGCGACGACCGAGTGGACCAGCGAACCGCTCGTCTTCCTCGACACGGCCGGATGCGGCCACGAGGAGACCACGGGCGACGACGAGGGCAGCAAGAGCAACCCCGGCGAGGCCGAGCTGGTCGTGCGCGTGGTCACCGACCTGATGACGGCCGGCGTGCCCGCGGACGCGATCGGCGTCGTCACGCCCTACAACGCCCAGGTGCAGCTGCTGCGCGAGCGACTCGGCGGCATCGAGGGTCTGGAGTTGGGCACCGTCGACGGCCTGCAGGGGCGCGAGAAGGAGGCGGTGGTCGTGTCGCTGGTGCGCAGCAACGACAGCGGCACGATCGGCTTTCTGGCCGAACTGCGCCGGCTCAACGTCGCCCTGACCAGGGCGCGGCGGCACCTGACCATCATCGGCGACAGCGCCACGCTGGCGTTCGACGACGACCTGCGCGAACTCGTCGAGCACCTGCACCGGCATGCGCGCTGCCGCAGCGCCTTCGAACTCGGCTGAGCGACCACCGCGCGCGGCGTCAGAAGAACGCGATCTCGGCCCCGCGGCTGCTGGCGGCGCCCGCGGCCACGCCGGCGTCCCAGACCCACCACTGCGTGAACAGGGTGAGGCCGGCCAGGCCCGGTTCCGCGGGCAGTCCCACGCGCAGCGAGCCGAAGCCGGCACCCGCGACGCCCGGCGGGCCGCCCAGCACGACGGGCACGTGCAGTTCGGCGCCGAGCGCCACGTTGACGTTGACGCCGAGGAACTGCCCTGCGGCCGGCTGCAGCGCGATCAGGAACACCGCCGGAGCTGCGCCGCGCGCATTGGCGACGCCGACCTTGAAGTCCTGGTTGCCGACGTTCGCCGGCACGCCCGCCAGCATCAACGGCAGCAAGCCGCCCGTGCCCGGCGAGGCCGGTCCGTAGAGGAGGCCGTTCGGCGGGATGCGTTCGCTGGCCAGCGTCGGCCGATCGAACGGGAACACGCCGGCCGCGACCCGCGGGTCCGTCAGGGCGTTGCTGACGAAGTTGATCAGGTCGTTCGCCGCCTGCGGCGGCACGTTCAGCGGCACCAGCAGCGGATCCTTGTTGTCGAGGTTCGGACCGCCGCCGTTCAGGTAGAAGCCGAACACCTGGCCCACGTTCGTGAACTGCCCGGTGTGCATGAAGCTCGGCCGAAGGCCGACGTTGCGCAGGCTCGGCACCTTGAACCGGCCGCGGTCGGCGATCAGCCCGGTGACGGCCTGACGGCCGTTGTCCTGAGCGATCGGCCGCAGGCCGAGGTTGCGGAACTGGCGGTCGCTGAACAGCCCCGGCGTGTGGCACAGGTTGCACCGGCCCGGACCGTTGAAGACGTTCATGCCATTGACCTGCTGCGGCGTCATGGCGGCGGGGTTGCCGGCCTGGAACAGGTCCCACGGCGTCTGGTTGGGCACCAGGGTGCGCTGGTAGGTCGCCAACGCGAACGCGATGCGCGCCGGCGTGATGGTCGGCGTGCCGAACGCCGCCGCGAACAGGCCGGGATAGGTCGCGCCGCCCGCGACCGCGGCGGCCATGTCCGGCGGCAGGTTGGTCGCCAGGGCCATCGGCACGACCACGGCGAGCTTCTGCGCCGCCTGCGACCACGTGCGCGCATCGTGCGCCATCTCGTCGCCGGCCACCAGCGGCGCCAGCGCCTGGTTCTCCAGGGCTCCGCCCAGCGCGATCGCCACCTGGCCTGTCGACGGATCGACGAAGGTCGACCGCGCGCGGCCGTCCCAGAACAGCTCCGGGAACCAGGCCGCGGTCAGCATCGACGGCGAAGCCCGGCGGGTGACCTGGGCCTGCAGGCCGAAGCGCGGATCCGGCAGGTAGTCGTTGTTCGCATCCGAACGCACGATGCCGGGCGAGCCGAAGCTGTCGTCGGGCGACGGCGCCACCCCGTCGTTGCCCGGGTGCACCGCACGCCGCAGGTCCCCCCCGCCGGCGGCGAACGTATGGCAGGAGCCGCAGGCGACGCGGTTGTTGCTCGACATCTGCTCCTCCCAGAACAGCAGCTTGCCGAGGATCGCCTTGGCCGGCGTGATCGGGTTCTCGGGCGGTACGGGAACGGGGGGCAGCTGGGCGGCGAGGGACGCGGCGAACAGGAGGGCGGCGGTGGTTCTCATGGCGGGCTTCGATGCGCTGGGCGGGCGGCACCGGGGATGCCGCGCCAGAACGCAGAGCCAGCCGGCGGGCCCACAGGTTTGGTACATTCGCCGCCGGTTGGGCCGGCTCATGTCGTCGGCGCCGTCGCCACGTCGGCAACCGTCGTCGGCGGAGGCGGCGGGACCGGTGTGTGGGCGGCCAGCGCCAGCTGGTGGCGGATCAGGTCGCCGTACTGCCGACGGGTGTCGAGCCGCCGGGCATGCACCAAGCAGCGGCGGGCCGGCCGGGCCCGGCCCTGGCGCGCGAGCACGTTCGCCAGGGCGATCCACGCCGCAGCATCCCAGGGGTCCGTTCGCACGAGCCGCCGGAATGCGGCGCCAGCCCCGTCGAGGTCGCCGCGCAGGTAGGCCGCCTGGGCGGCGCGGAACCGCGGCAGGCGCGCGCGAGCTGCAGGCGAGCTCGTCCGGCGCCACCATGCCAGAAGCAGCGTCGCCACCGTCGCCAGGGCGACGGCCTGCATGCCGGCGAGCGGCCACGACGAGGCCCCGACACCGACCCGAAAGGCGAATCGCGCCAGCAGGAACCAGTCGGCCAGCACCCACAGCGCCGCCGTCGCGGCAAGGCCGATCCCGATGCGGCCGCTGCGCAGGTAGATCCACGCCGCGACCTGTCCGGCAGCGAACAGCAACAGGTTCGGCCACGCCTGCTCCGCGAACACAGCCGGAAACTACGGCGGCCTCGACCCGGACGCCATCGGCACCTGCTACTGTCCGGCGCCGATGGCGCTGCGCGACTGCCGGCTCTACCTGCTCTTCACGCCGCAGTCCTGCGCCGGCGAACCCTGGGCGACGCTGCAGGCGGCGATCGACGGCGGCGTCGACCTCGTGCAGTGGCGGGCCCCGAACGCCGACCTCGCCGCGTTCCATCGTTGCCGCGGCCTCTGCCGCGCCGCTGGCGTCCCCCTGGTGGTCAACGACGACGTCATGCTGGCACGGCGCGGCCGCGCCGATGGCGCCCACGTCGGCCAGGGCGACATGCCGGCGGATGCGGCGAGGCGCCTGCTGCCGGATGCCTGGCTCGGCGTCAGCACCCACGACACCGCCCAGATCGCCGCCGCCGCGGCCGCCGGCGCGGACTACGTCGGCTTCGGCCCCTGCCACCCGACGGCGACGAAGGGCTACACGACCGGCAAGTCGGCCGCCGAGATCGAGGCGGCGGTGGCGGCGGCGGCCACGCACCGGCTGCCGCTGTTCGCGATCGGCGGCATCACCCCGGGCAACCTGCCCGCCCTGCGCCTGCTCGGGGTCGACCGCATCGCCGTCAGCAGCAGCATCCTCCAGGCCGACGACCCCGGTCGGGCCGCCGCCGGGTTGCGGCGGTGGCTCTGAGGCATTGCCGACCCGCGCGGATCGGGCCGATCACAGGACGAGCATCGCGTCGCCGAACGAGAAGAACCGGTAGTGGCGGGCCACGGCCTCCTGGTAGACGGCCAGGGTCTGCTCCCTGCCGACCAGGGCCGCCACCAGCATCAGCAGGGTCGAACGCGGCAGATGGAAGTTCGTCAGCAGGGCGTCGACCACGCGCACCGGCCGGCCCGGATGCAGGAACAGGTCGGTTTCGCCCTGGGTCGCCCGCACGGTGCGGTCGTCCTGCGCGCAGCTCTCGAGCACGCGGCAGCTCGTCGTGCCGACGGCGACCACGCGGCCGCCGCGCCGCCGCGTCGCCGCCACCGCGGCCGCCGTCGCCGGCGGCAGATCGAACGCCTCGGCGTGCATGCGGTGCTCCTCGACGACCTCCGTGCGCAGCGGCGCGAACGTGCCCTCGCCGACGTGCAGGGTCACGTAGGCCAACTGCACGCCGTCCGCCTCGAGCCGGGCCAGCAGGGCTGGCGTGAAGTGCAGGCCCGCCGTCGGCGCCGCCACCGCACCGGGAACCCGGGCGTAGACCGTCTGGTAGCGTTCGCGATCCCGCTCGACGTCCTCGTCGCCGGTGCGCTCGATGTAGGGCGGCAACGGCGCCCGCCCGACCCGCTCGAGGGCCGCGGCCACGTCGCCGCCGCGCGCCTCGAGTTCGACGGCCCACCGGCCGCCGCCGAGCGCCTGCAGCAACCGCACCTCGATCGCGCCGTCCTCCATCGGCAGCCGGTCGCCGGCACGCAGCTTCTTGCTCGGCTTCACGAACGCCTCGGCGCGCGGACCTTCCCGCCGCAACAGCAGGCACTCGACGGCGCCGCCGGTGGCGCGGCGGCCGCGCAGCCGCCAAGGCTGCACGCGCGTGTCGTTGAGCACCAGCAGGTCGCCAGGGCACAGGAAGCGCGGCAGATCGAACACGTGGCAGTGCTCGTTGGTGCGCATCCGTCGATCGTGCACCAGCAGGCGGGCGTGGTCGCGCGGTTCCACGGGCCGATCGGCGATGCGGTCGGGCGGCAGCTGGAAGTCGAAGTCGGAGACCTGCAAGCGCGGCCGTCATAGCGGCCAGGGGCGGCAATTGCCCGCGACCGCCGCCGCGGCGACGATGCCGGCGATGCACGGCCGATGCCTCCGCTGCTGGATCCCCGGACCCATCGTCCTGCTGGCCGCGTGCGGCGGCGGCTCGAGCAGCACGCCGGTCGGTGGGTCCATCGCCCCGGTCGAGCTGATCGCCTGCCGGGCGCGGACCGACAGCCCGTTCCAGTTCGCGGAGGTGGCCCTGCGCAGCAGCCGCAACCTCGGCACGCGCCGGGTCGCCGACCGGACGGGCACCGAACGCCATGCGCGGCTGCACCCGGATGGCGACATGGTGGTCTTCGCCCGCGAGCGGACGCCGAACAGCCCCGCGAGCCGGGATCTGTTCGTGGCGTCGCTCGACGGCATCTCGCCCGAACTGCGCCTGACGCAGGACGACCACGCCGACGACGAACCGTGCTGGTCGCCCGCCGGCGACAGCATCCTGTTCGCCTCGGACCGCAGCGGCGGCGGCGCGCTGTGGCGGATCGGGCGCGACGGCACGGCCTTGCAGCCGTTCCTCGCCCCCGCGCCCGGCACCGCCGACTCGGCGCCCGACTGGTGCCACGCCGCCGACCGGATCGTGTTCTCCCGTCGCGCCGCGAACGGCCAGCACTCGCTGTGGCTGGTGAACGGCAATGGCACCGGCCTCGTGCCGCTGACCGATGGCGGGCCCATGCTCGGCCCCGGCCTCGGCGACCACGCGCCGGCCTTCGCGCCCGATGGCAGCCGCGTTGCCTTCGTGCGGCGGATCGCCGCCGAGGCGTCGACGTTGTGCGTCGTCGAGGTCGCGACCGGCCAGGTCACCGTGCGCTGGCAGCCGCAGGGCGAAGTCGGCACGCCGCGCTGGTCGCCGGCGATGGACCGCCTGTTCTTCGGCATCCGCGAGCCGCTGCGCGGCCGTGCCGGCATGCGGCTCGCCGCCGCGCCCGTGGACCAGGGCGAGCCGGCGCTGCTGTGGCCGGACCAGCGCTGGCTGCTCACCGGACTCGATCTGGCACCGGGGATGGCACCGCTGCCGCCGGCCGAGGCACCGCGCGATCTGCCGATCACCGGCGCCCAGGTGCAGATCGCGAGCGGCTCCGGCGTGTCCGGGACGCGGGCGCAGATGGCCCAGGCCGATGGCGACGAATACGCCGTGCAGACGAGCACCTTCGACCAGCGCGAGGTCGCCGGCATCAACTGCCGGTTCGACCTGCCGGTGCCGCTCGCGGAGGACGTGCTCGAGCTCCGGGTGCGCGCCGTCGCCCGATCGACGCGCGGCGGCGGCGATTCCCGCCTCCGCATGTCGATCTACAACCCCGTCGACGAGCGCTTCGACACCGTGGTCGACTTCGCCGCGCCGGACACGACGGCCCGCACGATGGAGTTCCGCACGGCGAGCCTCCGCCACGTGACGCGCGAACGCCAGCTGCGCTTCACCGTGGTCGCCGATCTCGCGCCCGGGACCGCCGCGCAATTGCGGATCGACCTCGTCCAGGTCGAACTGGTCGCCCGCACGCGTCCCTGAGGAGGCTTCAGCGGACCCAGCGGCCGAGGTCGAGCAGCAGCCCGAAGCTGCCGCCGACCAGCGCCCCCCTGCCGCGATGGCCGCTCTGGTGGCCGATCACGGCGCCGATCCCGGCGCCCATCGCCGTGTGGACGGGGAACCAGCGCTCTCGCCGCGACTGCGGCCAGGGCGGCGGCGGAGCAGCGATCTCCTGGTCGGCGACCACCGCGAACGGATCCGACGGCGCCGGCTGTTCCGCTCCCTCGGCCCCTCCAGCCGGCGGCGGCGGCAGATGGCGGAAGGTGCGACGCTGCACGCTCGGCGGCGGCGGGGCGGGCTCGGCCTCGCCGAGGGACAACGCGGCCGCGGCCGGAGGCCGTTCCACGGCCGGCGTCGGCGCGCTGGCCATCGGCAACCAGGGCACCGGTGCCCCGCGAGCCAGCGTCGACTCCGCGGCACAGCCTGCCGCGCCGAGCAGCCCCAGGCCGAGCATAACGAAGCGCATGGTGCTCAGCGGTTCCAGCTGAGGCGCATCACCCAATCGGCCGCCTCGGCGCTCTTCGAGATGGCGATGTGGGTCACGGTCGAGCCGGGCGGCAGCACCTTGACCTGCCGGTTCGTCTCGTCGCCGATCGGCTGCTTGCTGGCGTTCAGGAAGCTGACCTGGGCGAGGATCTGGATCGTCTCGTCGTGGATGCTGCGGATCGGCACGGCCACGCGCAGTTGGTTCGTGGCGGCCACCCGCTCGACGAACGGCCGGCCGACCCTGACCAGGTCCCGCAGCTTGGCGTCGGTCACCACGACGTAGCTCGACTGCTCGGCGTCGTCCTCGATCGGCAGCGCCTCGTAGGGCGGCCCGGACGAGCAGCCGGTCGCCAGCAACGCGAGCAGGAAGAGGGACGCGAGGTTCGGTTGGTTCATGGCTCAGTCCTTGATCGGCCGTACTTCCGTGACGTTGGCCTCGACGAGCGAGGGATCCCCGACCCCTTCGAGGCGGAACCGGCACGAGGCGTCGTCGCCGCCGACCAGGGTCGCCCGACCGAGCGTCACCCAGTCCGGCGAACCCAATGAGCCCTGGTTGCCGACCACGAAGGCACGGTACTGGCCTGCGACCCGCCGGGCGACGGCCGCTTCGACGAACCATGGGCCCTTGCCATCCTCCTGCCAGGCGCGCAGCACGACCGGCGGCTTCATCGCGAACACGATCGCCTCCGCGACCGCCGCCTTGGCCTTGTCGACCAGGGCATTGACGTAGTCGGCGAGGCGCTCGACCGGCATCGTCTGCGCGTCGGCGGCGATGGTCAGCGTCTGGTCGAGCAGATCGGTGCCCTCGACCAGGTTCTCGACGCGGACCGAGACCTGCACCGAACCGCCGGTCAGGAGCTCCGGCCGGGGTCCCGAAGTCGGCCGAGCCCGGTTCTTGCGCTCGATCACGGACTGCACGCCGACCGGCTTCCAGGCGACGACGACCCGGTGCGAGGCGATGAGCTGCTGGCCGTCCTTGTCGCGTTCGCGCGCCGCACTGCCGGCATCGACGCGCACGCCGCTGCGGGCGGCGATCTTGACCATGCGGCTGTTGCGCAGGTATTCGCCGATCTTCGGCCCCGTGACCTCGCCGCGCTCGCGCACCGGCTGCGCGCCAGGCTGCTCCTCGTCGAAGCGCTCGAGCTGCCACTCGCGCAGGTCGCCGTCCTGCAACTCGACCACGAACACCGCCTCGCGGCCGGCCTGGTTCGAGACCAGCGCCTTGACCCGCACGTCCCATTGGCGATCGTCGTGGCGCTGCCGTTCGAGCACCTCGTAGGTGAGCACGAATCCGGCGAGCTGGAGCTGCACCCAGTTGCGCTGCGCGGTCGGGTCCCCGTCGAGCCACTCGGCGTCGTCGCCCGGCTCGCGCTGGGCGACCACCGCGAGCCGGCTGCGCAGCAGGCTGCCGCGCGCCACGCTCGTGCCCTTGACCTTGGCCACCGCGTCTTCGAGCGCATGGGCGAGCGCCGAGCGGTAGTTGGCGGCGCTGCCGAAGCCCTCGCTCCAGACGCCGCCGTCCTGCGTCGCTGGCGGCTCCGCGGGCGCCGGCTGCTGCCCCGGCAGGACGACGGCCACCAGCATCAGGGCGAGAGAGAGGTTCGCGGCGGGCATCATGGTCGGGGAGCTCCGGTGGGGCATCCGGGCCGGCGCCGCCCAGCGCACGGCCACGGTCGCAGTTGCAGTCGGTTCGGCAGCAGGCTCCTCATGGCTCGGGACGGGACGGCCGGCTCACCGGCGGCAACGACCGCGCGAGATGCCACGCCTCGCCATGCGGCGGAACCTGGATGGTGGCCCGCTGCCGGAACTGCGGCAGCGACCGGCCACGGGCGTCGAGGAAGTCGATCTCGAGCAGGTGTTCGCCGGGCGGCACCTCGGCCGTCAGCACGTGCACCGTCGACGGCAGCGTCGGCCAGTGGCGTACGTCGGCCGAACTCGAGGTCAGCAGGCCCGCCAGCAGCAGGGCGCCGCCGGCAATCGCCTGGGTCCGGGCGGTGTCGCCGCTGCTGCGCGTCGACTGGTCGAGCAGCACGATGCCGGCCACCGTGCTCGCCGTCTTGAAGACGGCCTTGCCCTTGCGGATGCCCTCCATCGCCGTGCCGCCCAGGGTCGACGCCTGGTAGTCGACGTCCAGCAGCAGCGAGGCCACGCCGAGATCCTGGCCGTCGAGCGAGGCGCGCGCGCCCACGGCCGGGTGGTAGCGACTGCGGAAGCGGGCCAGCTCCTGCTGGGCTCCATCGGCGTACTTCTCCGGCCCCATGCCGCATTCCAGCACGAGCACGAGGTTGCCGTGGCGGGGTTCGGCGAGCACCGGGTTCGTCGGCGACCCACGGGCGCCATGCTGCAGCGCGAACGCATGCGCCGTGGCGGCCTCGGCGAAGTAGGCGTCGGCATCGGGCAGCCCCATCAGCTGCGTGAAGCGGCCGGCCATCCAGAACAGCAGCGCGTTGTCGGCCTGGAACCGCTCGTCGCCGACCTCCGCGTCGGCCAGGATGCCGCGCTTGCAGGCCGCGCGGGCGTTGTCCGGCTCGCCCCGCCACAGGTAGCACAGGGCGATGTAGTAGGCGTTCATCGCCTGCTCGTAGGGATCCCCCTTGTAGGTCTTGCTGCTCTCGCTGCCCAGGATCGCCCCGGCGGCCTCGCCGCCGGAGGTCGCCCAGCTGCCCATGATGCGACCGGCGACCTCGAAGTTGCGCCGGGCCTCCTCGAGTTCGCCGAGCAGCAGTTCGCACTGGGCCTGCACGTTGCGCACCAGGGCCTCGTTCTCGGCGGGACCGCTGGCCACCTGGTCGGCGGCGAACTGGCGCACCTGCGCCAGGTCACCGGCGACGAAGGCGTGCAGCGGCACCTCGGGCTGCCGCACAGCGCATCCCGCCGCCAGGATGGCGACCAGCGGCAGCCAGCTTCGGCGCATGCGGGCCGTCCGGCTCAGCGGTTGATGACCGACTTCTCGGACTCGGTCTTCATCTCGTAGCGACCCGTCCACACCAGCTCCTGGCTCACCAGGTCGGTCAGCTCGAAGGTCACGTTGATGTAGGACGACTTCAGCTTGCCGGCCTGGCGATCACGGCTCGCGATCACGCCCTTGAGCACGAAGTCGCTGCCGGCGACCTTGCGGTCGTTGGTGCCGGACACCTGGCCGCGCTCCTTCATGCGCCGCTCCGCGTCGACGAGGTCCGAGGCCTCCGGCGAACGATCGAGGATCCGGATCTGGCGACCGAAGGCATCGAACAGCTCCGTCCGCAGATCGCGCAGGATCAGCTGGCGGTCGATCACGTCGCTGCTGTCGTTGCGCAGCTCGGTGATGAAGAACGACGCCCGCTCGCCGTCGCGGCCGGGGTTCAGGATGCCGTCGGCCTTCAGCTTGGCCGCCATGCCCGTGACCATGCTGCGGATGTCCTGGCTCTGCAGGCCGGTGCCGGTGATGGTGTCGGGCGCATCGGGGTCGACCCGCGTGTCACGCGTGCCGGCGCAGGCGGCGAGGAAGCAGACGAGGGTCGTGGCGGCGAAGCGGATGGTCATGGTTCCTTGGTCTGGGTCATTGCCGGCGGCGGCCCAGTTGCAGGCCCTCCGCCGCGAAAGCGCCCGTCAGCGTAGGCCGGCGTCCGTCGTTCCGCCAGCGCGCACGGGCACGACGAGCGCCGCGGCTTTTCGCTGGCGATGCCCGCCGCGGTTCCTACGCTTTGCCATGGTCTTCGGGACCGCATCGCCAGTGTCGACCTCCACCGTGCTCATCGTGCCGGCATACCGCGAGTCGGGCCGCGTCGGCGGGATCGTGCGCAAGGCGCTGGCGACGGGCCTGTCGCTGGACGTGGTCGTGGTGGACGACGGCAGCGGCGACGGCACCGCCGCGGAGGCCCGCGCCGCGGGCGCCACCGTCGTCGAGCACCCCTACAACCTCGGCTACGGCGCGGCACTGCACACCGGTTACTGCCACGCGTTCCGGCGCGGCTACCGGCGCGTGCTGCAGATGGACGCCGATGGCCAGCACGACGCCAGCATGCTGCACCGGCTGGTCGCCGCCCTCGACGAGGGCGCCGACGTCGTCATCGGTTCGCGCTACCTCGACGCCGAACCGCCGCCCGCATCGCTGGCGCGACAGCTCGGCACGCGCCTGTTCGCGGCGATCGCGTCGCTGTGGCTCGGCCGGCGCATCACCGACCCGACCAGCGGTTTCCAGGGGCTGTCGCAGCGCGCGCTCGAATCGGTCGTCAACGACGGCTTCCCGGAGGACTACCCCGACACCGACATCCTGGTCGAACACCATCGCCGCGGCCTGCGCATCGTCGAGGTCCCCGTCCGCATGTGTGCCCGGCTCGGCGGCGTGTCGATGCACCGCGGCGCGCGGATCGCCTACTACGCCTACAAGATGCTCGTGACGCTCTGCCTGCTTCCCGTACGGCGGCCGACGCCGCTGCGCTGCCGCGACACCGTCGCGAGGTTGCCGTGATCGCGCTGCTGTTGCAGGACCTGGCCGGCGCCGACGGTTCCACCCCGCTGGCGGACCGCCAGCGGCTCGTCGCCCTGATCCTGGCGGCCAGCTTGGTCGCCCTGACCTTCGAACTGGTGCGCCGGCGCAAGCTGCGCGAGGAGTACTCGTGGGTCTGGATCACCACCGCCGTGCTGCTGGCGGTGCTGGCGCTCTACCAGGACCTGCTGTTGACCGTCAGCGGCTGGATCGGTTCGTCGAACGTGGTGTCGACGCTGTTCTTCGGCGGCTTCCTGTTCGTCATGGCCCTGCTGCTGCAGATCTCGGTCAGGCTGAGCCGCCTGACGCATCGCCACCGCACGCTCGGCCAGCGCCTCGCGCTGCTCGAGGAGGAAGTGGCGCGTCTGCGCGCCGAACGCGACGAGGCGAAGACGCCGGCCACGCCGCGGCGCAGCGAGGATCGCGGCGAAGTCGCCTGAGACCATGGGCATGCCCGAAGCAGGCGACAGCGCGACGATGCTGGCCGCCGGCGTCGCCAGCGAGTTCCGCCGGCGGCTGCTCGGAGAGATGCTGCCGCGCATCGGCGCCTGCCTCGACCTGCTCGGCGACGCGGGCGCATGGGCACGGCCCGCGCCGCACTGCAACTCGGTCGGCAACCTGATCCTGCATCTGGCCGGCAACACGACGCAGTGGATCCTCGCGACCTTCGGTGCCGCCGCCGACCAGCGCCGCCGCGACGACGAGTTCACCGCGGCCGGCGGCCTCACGGCGCCTCAGCTGCGCGACCGGCTGGGCGCCGTCTGGACGCAGGCCTGCGACGTCGTCGATCGCCTGTCGCCGGCGGATCTGCTGCGGGAACGCACCATCCAGGGCCGTTTCCGCGAGACCGGTCTGTCGGCGGTCCTGCACGTGCTCGAGCACAGCTCCGGCCACGCCGGTCAGATCTACGCCTGGACGAAGCAGGCGACGGGCCGCGACCTGCGCTTCTACGACCTCTGAGCCCGAGACCGCGGCGCCGACGGCGTCACTTGTGGTAGGGGTGTCCGCGCAGGATCGAGGCGACGCGGTAGAGCTGCTCCACGACGAGCACCCGCACGAGACCGTGCGGCAGGGTGAGCGGCGACAGCGACACGCACACGTCCGCACCGGCGCGCAGCGCGGGATCCAGCCCATCGGCGCCACCGACGACGAACGCCACGTCGCGCGCTTCCCGTTCCCATGCCTGCAAGCGGGCGGCGAACTGCGCCGTCGACCAGGCGAGGCCGCGCTCGTCGAGCGCCACGCAGCGCGCGCCGGGGGGCACCGCGGCCCGCAGGCGCTCCGCCTCGATCGCCCGCGTGCGCTCCGGGTCGCCGCCCTGGCGCCGCGGCTCCGGACGGATCTCGACCACCTCGAACCGCCAGTTCCGCGGCAGCCGCCGTGCGTAGTCCGCGCAGCCGTCGACCACCCAGGCGGGCTGCCGATGCGAGACCGTCAACAACCGGAGCTTCATCGCGCGGCGCGATGCTACCGCCGCGGTCCGATCCGGCGAACGCGCTACGGGGCGCGGCGCAGCACGACGGCGGCCGCGTTGCCGGCATCGACGTCGTTGCTGGCCACGGCCGCCCGCGCACCGGTCGCGCTGGCGGTCGGCCAGTCCAGGACGTGCATCGACAGGGAGATGCCGGCGGCGCCCAGGGCGTCGCTGGCGACGTCGACGCACTCCGTCATGCCCGCAGGCGGCGTCCAGGTCGCCGCCGAGGCGAACGCATGCGCGGTGACGAGCATGCCGCCGCCGCCCGTGCTGGTGACGGACGGGGCCGTGTGCGTGAGCCCGGACGCCGTCGTCTGCGCCGCTTCGACGTCGACGGGATCGGCGGCATCGACGAACCGGAAGGCGGCGATGCCGGCGACGCTGCCGGTCGAGGCCGACAGGGTGAAGGTGTGGCTGCCGGGCTCGCCGGCGGTCGCCAGGCGCCGGAAGAGCAACAGGGCGTTGGCATTGGTGGCGTTGTTGTTCGAGCGCCGGATCTGGGTCCAGCCCGCGGGCGCCGTCACCGACACCGACGCCGGCCGCACCGCCACGGCCGCGAGCAGCACGTCTCCCGCCGCGGTGCCGGAGGGTGTCGACACCACGAGCGACAGCACGCCGGAGGACGCACCCGCCGAGGACGAGGCCCGGAGCCCGACCCGATCGAACACCGTCAGCGTCGTCCCGCCCGAAACCCCGCTGCCCGGGTGCACCGCCGTGATCGTCGTCGTGCCCGTGCCGACGCTCGCCGCCAAGCCCTCGCTGCCGCCCGCGTTGCTCACCACCGCCACGCCCACCGCCGACGAACTCCACGTCACCGCTGCCGTCAGGTCCTGCGTCGTGCTGTCGCTGAACGTGCCCACCGCCGTGAACGCCTGCTGCGTCCCCAGCGCGATCTGCGGCCCCGACGGCGTCACCGCCAGCGACACCAGCACCGCCGGCGTCACCGTGACCCAGACCGACCGCACCGCCCGCGTCGCCCGGTCGGTGGCCGAAACCAGCGCCCCCCCCACGGCAACGCCGGTCACCCAGCCCTCGGGTCCGACGGTGGCGACCGCGGGCGTCGACGAGCTCCAGTGCACCCGTTCGCCGAGTTCGACCTGCTCGCCGCCGGGATGGGTCGCCACCGCCCGCAACTGCACGGCCTGACCGACCGCCACCGACGCCGCCGGCGGCCGGATCGAGAAGTCGAGCCCCACGGCGCCACGGCGCCCCTGGTCGCAGGCCACGAACGCACCCGCGCCCAGCAGCGCCAGCGCCACGCTCCTTCGCCAGCGACCCGCCATGCCATCGGTTCTTCGGCACCGGCCTGGGCGCAGCTTGACCGGCGGTCGCGGGCGTGGCTCCGCACGCCACCCCGCGGCGACGAAGTTTGCCCTGGCCGGGCAGCAGGCCGACACTGCGTGCCCGATGCCAGCGCCCCTCACCGGACTGCCCGCGCTCGCCCTGGTGCTCGGGCTCGGGGCCGCCCTGCAATGGGGCGCCTGGCGGCTGCGCATCCCGGCGATCCTGTTCCTGCTGTGCGCCGGCTTCCTCGTCGGGCCGGTCCTGGGCCTGCTGGATCCCGACCAGCTCTTCGGCAGTTCCTTCCGCCCGCTGGTCTCGCTGGCCGTGGGCCTGATCCTGTTCGAGGGTGGGCTGACGCTGCGCTTCGACGAACTGCGGGGCAGCGGCGCCGTCGTCCGCAACCTCGTCACCCTCGGCGTCGCCGTGACCTGGGTGGTGTCGACGCTGGCCGGCATCCACCTCGCCGGCGTCGACTTCGACGTGGCGCTGCTGGTCGGCGCGATCCTGGTGCTCACCGGGCCGACCGTCGTGATCCCCCTGGTGCGCCACGTCCGACCGCACC
The DNA here is from genome assembly GCA_019636245.1 of Planctomycetota bacterium. Classification (GTDB taxonomy): domain Bacteria; phylum Planctomycetota; class UBA1135; order UBA1135; family UBA2386; genus JAEUHS01. Next base: position 37,045 of record JAHBXX010000017.1, read on the forward strand.
CGCCGCTCGGACCGATCCTGCGCTGGGAGGGAATCCTCGTCGACCCGATCGGCGCCGTGCTCGCCCTGCTGGTGCTACAGGCCCTCGCCAGCCCCGAACGGGCGACCGTGGGCCAGATCGGACTCGCCATCCTGCGCACGCTGCTCTACGGCGGCGGGCTCGGCGTCGTCGCGGCCCTCGGGCTGGCGCGCACCCTCGAGCGCTTCGTGGTGCCCGACATGCTGCACGTGCCGGTGACCCTGGGCGCCGTCGCGGTCACCTTCGGTCTCGCGAACGGGCTGCAGCCGGAGGCCGGTCTGCTCGCGGTGACGGTGATGGGGATCGTGCTGGCGAACAGGCGCTCGCTGGACCTCGCCCACATCGCCGAGTGGAAGGAGCACCTGGCGACCGTCCTGCTGTCGGTGCTGTTCCTCTGCATCGCCGCCCGCCTGTCGCTCGACGATCTGACCCAACTGGGATGGCGCGCCGTGCTCTACACCGCGGCGCTGATCCTCGTCGCCCGACCGCTCGCGGTCCTCGCGTCGACGGTGCGCTCCCGCCTGCCGTGGCGGGACCGCGTGTTCCTGATGGCGATGGCGCCGCGCGGCATCGTCGTCGCCGCGGTGACTTCCGAGTTCTCGCTGCACTACGAGCAGAGCGGGCACGCGAACGCGGCGCAGATCGTGGCGCTGGTGTTCCCGGTGATCGTGCTGACCGTCTTGTTCTACGGCATCGTCGCCAGACCGCTGGCCCGACGCCTGGGTGTCGCCGCGGCCGATCCGCAGGGCGTGCTGCTGGTCGGCGCCGATCTCGCCGGTCGCGAACTCGGCTGCGCCTTGCACGACCAGGGCTTCGACGTGCTGCTGGTCGACACCAACCCGCGCAACGCCGCGGCGGCCCGCACCCTGGGATTGCGCACCTGGCACGGCAGCGTGCTGTCGACGCGATTCGCCGAGGAGGCCGAACTGGCCGGCATCGGCAGCCTGGTCGCCATGACGCCGAGCTCGGAAGTGAACCGGCTGGCGCTCCGCCAGCTGCAGGCGACGTTCGGCCGCGCGCGGCTGTTCCGCACCGCGAACCTGACCGGCGGCCACGACGAGCAGCAGATGCCCGGGCGCGTGCTGTTCCACGACGGCCTCTCGGTGGAGGCGATGCGCAGCCGCCTGCAGGCCGGGGACCGGATCCGGGCGACGAAACTCACCGAGCAGTTCGGGCCCGCCGACTACGCCGCGCTCTACCCTCCCCCCGCGATGCCGCTGGCCGTGGTCACGCCGGACCGACGGCTGGAGTTCGTCGTCGCCGGCCAGATGCCGCCGCTGCGGGCGGGATGCACCGTGCTGACCCTGGCGCCGACGGCCACCCCTGCCGTGGAACGCTCCCCGAGCGACAGCCAACGAGGCTGACGGCGGCCGCCTGCCGCTGGCGGCACCGGTCAGGGCGGCCCGGCGTCGATCCACTGGCGCAGCAGGTCGAGACCGCGCGCGTCGACCCGCGTGCTGCCGAGCGGCGGCATGCCGAAGCCGTCCCGCCGGCCGACGCGCAGCCACAGGTCGCTCTGCGCATGCTGCCCCGGCTGCAGGCGCACGCCGCTGCCGCCCGGCACCGGCACCACGGCCGGCACGCCGACGAGGCCGGTCGCCGGCAGGGCGGTGGCCGCACGCAGGTCCAGTTCGACGGGCACCGGCGCGCCCGGCCGGTGGCAGCCGCTGCAGTTCGCCTCCAGCCAGGCGCGAGCCCGCGCCCCGAGCGGCTGCGTCGGGTCGTGCGGATCGGCGAGCGCCGGCAGCGCCGACGCGTCGCCGAGGTCGGGCGTGAACAGGCCGATGTGGTTCCAGGTCCGGAGCTGGTTGTCGCGGCGCAGCGGGAAGTCGAAGCTGCGGTTCAACTGCGCGGTCGAGAGGCCGAGTACGCGACCTGCCGCCGCGGTGTGGCAGACCAGGCAGGCGGCACGGCTGGGCAGCTGCCACGCCTGCTGCCGCACGCCGTCGGCATCCTGCACGTCGACGACGAAGCTGGCGCCGCCGTCGTCGACCAGGAGGGCCTCGGCGCCGGCATCGTCCCAGCGGTACGTGTAGCCCTGCCAGCCGAGCGCCTGGTGCAGCAGCACGCGCGTCTCCAGCCGCCGCCAGACGCCCGGCTGGACCTCGAGCTCGAAGTGCTTCACGACCGCCGTGCCGACCGGGAACCGCCAGGGCTCGTCGACGGCGATGCGCGCCGTGCCGGGCAGGGCCAGCCAGCGCCGCTTGCGCGCCCCATCGGACCAGAACTCGGCGTTCAGCTCGTACTCGAGCACGCCGGCCACCGGCGTCAGCGTCGCCAGGTCGGCGAACAACCCGGTCGCCGACAGTGCAGCCGGCATCGCCGTGACCACCGGCCCCCCCGGCATCGGCACCAGCCGGCGCACGCGGCCGTCGAAGCAGCACACGAGGAGTTCGCCGGCCTGGTCGGTGCCGAAGGCCGCCGGCGACGGCACCGTCGCCAACAGCGTGTCCTGCACCACCTGCTCGCCGTCGTGGACGAGCGCGAAGACCCGTCCGCTGACGAAGTCGGCGTAGACGTAGGCGCCGCGCAGCGACGGCACGGCGCTGCCGCGGTAGACGTGGCCACCGGTGACGCTGGCGCCCGCGTCGCGGCCGTAGGTGTGCACCGGCGCCCGGAACGCGCTCGGCGGCAGGGCCTGCGGATTGCGGTTCGGGCGCGTGCCCTCGAACACCGGCCAGCCGTAGTTGGCGGCGCGCTCGATCAGGTCGATCTCCTCCTGCTCGCCCTGGCCGACATCGCCGACCCACAGTCGCCCGGTCGCCGGATCGAACGACATGCGCCAGGGGTTGCGCAGACCGTGCGCCCAGATCTCGCCGCGCACGCCGCCGCCGGCGCCGGCATACGGGTTGTCGACGGGCACGCTGCCGTCGGGCTCGAGCCGCAGGATCTTGCCGAGCAGCGTCGTCAGCGACTGCGCCTGGTCCAGCGGGTCGTTGGCGCCGCCGCCGTCGCCGCTGCTGACGTAGAGCCTGCCGTCGGGACCGAAGGCGAGGGCGCCCCCGTTGTGGTTGCCGAACGGCTGCGCGAAGGCCAGCAGTTCGACCTCGCTGGCGGGATCCGCCGCGTTCGGGTCGGACGCCGACACCGTGAAGCGGGACAGCACCGAGCGCCGCGGCGCCCCGCGCGTCGAGTAGACGTAGAGCCAGCCGTTGGTGGCGTAGTCGGGATGGAAGGCGAGGCCCAGCAGCCCCTCTTCGCCGCCGAACTGCGTCACGGCGCGCAGGTCGAGGAACACCGACGCCGCGCTGGCCGCCGGGTCGTTGGCGAACACCAGGATCCGGCCCTGCTGCTCGACGACGGCGAGCCGGTTGCTGCCGTCCGGCAGGGCGACGAGATCCACGGGCCGGTCGAACTCGAGCGCCGGGAACGCGACCTCCCACTGCACCGGGGTCGGACTCGGCAAGCCGGTGGGCAGCGGCAGGGGCGGCACCTCGACGCGCCGGTCGAGCCCGTAGGACGGCCCGTCGCCGCCGCCGCAGCCGGCGAAGGATGCCGCCGCGAGGGCGAACACCAGGCACAGGCGCAGGTCGGGTTGCCGGAGCATCGGTGACCTCCGGCGGAGGATATCGTCACGCCACCGCCCGGCTGGACCCGGGGTCCGCGGTTTCGTCCTGGCGGCGGTCCGGCCGTTGCCAAGGGGTTCTCGCACCCGGACTGGCAGGCCGCGGCCGCCGACGCCTGGCCGCCGCGGGGGTGGGACGGCGCGCGTGCCGCCGCCATGATGCGCCGTCCACCATGCGACGACCGCTCGCCATGCTCTGCGCCGCGGCCCTGGTCGGCACGACCGGCGCCCAGTGCTTCCAGGCCCTCGACCAGGACCACGGCCTCCTGGGGGCCGGCGACGACGTGCTGCTGCCGATGCAGGCGATCGGCTTCGTGTTCCCGTTCGCCGGCGCCGCCTACACCCACGTGCACGTGTCGACCAACGGCTTCCTCTACCTGTCGAACGCGGGCACGCCCGCGCCGGGCAACGCCATCGGCGACGCCGGCGGCACCTTCGCCACGGCGGCGTCGCAGCGCACGACGCTGCTCGGCGGCGCACCGAAGCTCCTGCCCTTCTACCGCGACCTCGACCTGCCCGCCGCGGCCGGAGCCGGGGTCTGGTTCCGCGCCGGCACGACCGGCCCCGCCGCCGAGCCCTGCGTCGTCACCTGGGTCGGCGCCGTCGACTGGAACGGCCTGCTGCCGGCGAAGACCTTCCAGTGCCAGCTGCACCCCAGCGGGATCGTCGAGTTCCACTACGCGCCGTCGACGCAGGTCCTGGGTGCCGCACCGGCGACCGTCGGCGTTTCGCCGGGCGGCGGCCTCGCCGACCCGGGCGGCAGCGATCTCGGCAACAGCCCCGCCACCACGAGCGCGGCGCTCTACGAGCAGTTCCCGACCGGCGGCTTCGACCTGCAGGGTCGCACGCTGCGCCTGCAGCCGGCCGCCCCGGGGTGGTCGGCGACGGCGGCGACCTGCCAGGTGGGCACCCACACGCCGCGCGGCGCCGGCTGCTACGGCGATTCGTTCTACCAGTGGTTCGACTCCGCCGCGGCGGCCGCGGCGGGTCTGGCCGGCCACGCCCTGCGGCTCGTCCCGCACGCCGCCGGTTACACGGCCCACTGGGAGCCCTTCGGTGCGTGGGTCTACAGCAACCCGTTCGCGGCCACCGACCTGCCGCGCAGCGACGACGGCCAGGCGCTGCTCGACCTCGCCGCGAACGGCATCCCGAGCCTGCCGCTGCCCGGCGGCTCGACGTCGACGCTGTGGATCCACATGAACGGCTTCGTGTCGACGTCCGGCCCGGCCAACGACGACGGCGCCTGGAACTCGCCGGCGAACGACTTCGTGCCGACGCCCGCGTTCCGCAACGCGCCGGAGACCGCGTTCTGGGCCTGGCACGACTGGGATCCGTCCGACCTCGCCGGTGGCCCCGTGCGCTGGCACTACGACGCCTTCGCGTCACGGCTCTACGTGACCTGGGACGGTGTCGAGAACTGGTCGGTGCCGCCGCGCGCCAACCCCGGCACCTTCCAGTTCCAGTTCGACCTCGCCAACGGCAGCGTGCGCTACCTCTGGCTGGCCGTCGACAACGACACGACCAGCCCCTACGGCAGCGGCCATCTGGTCGGCTTCTCGCCCGGCGGCGCGTCGGCGGATCCCGGCTCGCTCCCGCTGGCGACCGCCGGCAGCACGACGACGATCACCGGCCAGTCGGCGCTCGGTCTGCACGCCGCGCCGCCGCCCGTGGTCCTGGCCGGCGGCGGCAGCAGCCCGGTCACCTACACGATCGACCACGTGCCGGACTACGCGCCGCCGAACGGCGTGCGCCTCGGCATCCTGTTCTTCGCCGCCACCGCCGCTCCGGGCCTCGATCTCGGCCTGATCGGCGCGCCGTCGTGCCAGTCCTACCTCGGTGGTCTCGACGTGCCGTTGCCCTTCTCGGCGATCGGCGGCACGACGACGACGATCCCGGTCGCGTTCCCGCCGCCGCTGCCTGCCGGCACCACGTTCCACGCCCAGGCCGTGGCGCTGTTCCCGGCCGGTGCGCTGCCGGGTGGCCTCAACGCCTTCGGGCTGGTCACCAGCAACGGGCTGGCGACGACGTTCTGAACGGGAACTGATGGCAAGCGTGGAGCTGGGCGGGTGACATGCCACGGATTGGGGCGGAACGCGCGACTGCCCCAACCGGTGGTGGCAGATCCACGCTTGCCATCAGTCCCTTCGGAACGCGAGCGTCAGTGGCCGAGCACGAGTTCGACGCCGTTCGACGCCGCCCAGCCCATGCCGGTCGCCCCCGGGTCGTCCTGCACCCAGGCCTGGAAGTAGAACGGCACACCACAGAGGAACGGCCAGTCCGGCAGCGGCACGGCGGTCGTGAAGGCGCCGGCCGCGTCGAGCGGCGCCAGTTCCGCGGCGAACGCATCGACCAGGATGGTGCCGCCGTCGAACGGGATCGCCGCCGGGGCGCCGCCGAGCAGCAGTACGAAGAAGCCGTTCGGCAGGGCGTCCTGCAGGGAGAGCGCGAACGCACTGCCGAGCACCGGCGGCGCCGCCGCCAGCAGCGGCACGCCGTTGCTGCCCGGCTTGCCGGCGCCGTACGGCGTCGCCACGGCCTGGCAGCCGAGGCCGGCGATTGCGAACGGCAGGTCGCTGTCGGCGTGCCCTTCGCGGCCCTGGGCATCGCGCGCCACCACGCGCAGCTTCGCGTTGGGCGCGTACAGGTCGGGCACCAGCCACGACCAGGTCCCCGTGTGCGGCAGGCCGGTCGCCAGCGTGTACGGGAACGAGGCGCCGCCGTTGACCGACAGCAGCAGGTCGACGCCCGTGACTGCGTCGTCGTCGTCGGCCAGCCACTCGACCGCCACGGTCTGGTTCGGCGCCAGCACGTCGCCGCCGTCCGGGAACTTCACGTGGGCGGTCGGCGCGAGCCCGCCGCGGTGTCGCGGTACGTGCATCACGATGCAATGCATGACGCCGGATGCGGTCACCAGGCCCTGGCAGTTGATCGGCACCACGGTCTTGCCGGGCAACGCCGCCTGCCAGGCGGCGAGCGCCGGTGCATTGTGCTGCTGCACCGAGCTGTTGGTGTAGCTCGGCACCAGCGCCAGGTCGTTGCACAGCACCATGTTCGTGTAGGTGTAGTGCACGCCGCTGACGCTGCGGGCCGGCGTGCGCGTGACGGTCCAGCCGGCGGCCGCCAGCGACGCGGCGGCGGTGTCGCAGATGACGTCCTGCACCGACCCGGCGTTGAACGGCCAGTCGCTGATCATCACCTTGCCATCGCCGTAGACCTGCATCCACATGTCGATGTGCTGCGTGCTGTCGACCGAGGTGGGGAACGCCGTGTAGAGCGTCGTGTCGACGCCCTGGTAGGCCTGCCAGAGGTCGCGGATCTGCTGCTGCGTCAGCGTCGGGTTCTCGTTCTGGATCAGCAACGTGCTGTGGCCGCGGCCGAGGCCGTCGAGGTGGTAGTTGCCGCCGCCGTGCACCAGGGGCAGGCCGTAGACGCGGTGGCCCTTGCTGTTGCCGAAGTGCCACGGCATCACGTCGTCGTTCGGCCGTGGCCGGTTGTAGACGTGGTCGACGATCACCCGGCAGTCGCCCTCGTAGACGTAGCGTGGGCCGTAGTCGCGGATCCAGATCGTGTCGGTGGTCGCGACCAGCAGCTCGACGCGGCTCATGTCGCAGCCGGCGTTGCTCAGGGTCGTGAAGACCGTGTTCCGCTCGCTGACCGTGTCGCAGTAGCAGTAGATCCGGGCTTGGCCCACGGTCGTGACCTGCACGGCGATCTGCTCGAGCACCGTGAGCCAGCTCGTGGAGCCTTCCCAGGCGATGCAGATGCCGTCGACCGGCTCGTACTCGGCCGGACAGCGCAGCGGTCCGGTCGGCGGCGGCGTCGTCGCGTCGGTGCCGCCGAGCGGGTTGACCGCCAGCCAGGCGCTCTCGAGCGGCGTCAAGGAACGGGGGATCTCGGCGCCTTCGGGGTACTGCGGCCGGATCTGGGCAGCGGCGGCGGCGGCGAGCAAGGGAACGACGGCGAACTTGCGGTGCACAGGTCGGGGATGGTGGCGGGGCGCGACCAGGATCGCGGCGCCGGCCCGCCGCCACAACTCCCCCGGCGCCCTCCCGCAGCGACCCGCCCGTGCGAACGGCCGGCCGGCAACCGGTATCCTCCGCGGCCGATGCTCCCTCGCTGCCTGCTGCTCCTGCCGCTGCTCGGACTCGCCGCCCTGCCCGCCCAGGTCGACCGCCTGGAACTCGGCCTGCGGCTGCGCCGCTTCGAGCGCAACCTGGCCGCGACCGAGGACACGGCCCGACGCGACGCGGCCTTCACCCGCCTCGACCGCGCGGTGCAGTCGTTCTTCCGCCTCGACCTCGGGGCCGCGGCGGCGGCGATCGCGTCGGCCGAAGCGGCCCTCGCCGCGCACCCGCCCGACGCCGACGAACGCCTCGCCGCCAGCCTGCAGCTCACGCTGCCGGCGCGACTGGTCGACGCCGAGGCCGAGCTGGCCTTCACCCTGCAGCGCAGCTTCGCCGAGGGCGACGAGCTGCCGGCCGATCTCGTGCTGCGCGTCGAGGTCGTCGGCAGCGAAGCCCAGGTCGAACTGCCGGTGGCCGCACTGCCCCTGGCCGGCACGCTGCCGTGCCGCGGCGTGCCCGCTGGCGACCATGTGCTGCGCTGGCACCTCTCGCGCCGGGAGCGCGCGCTGCCGGCACGCGAGGCCTTCGTGTCGATCGTGGTCGACCGCGAGGCCCGCCTGCTCGCGCTGGACGCGGCGGCGAACCAGGCCGGACCGGACCTGGATGGCCGTACGCTGGTGGCGCAGGCGCGACTCCTGCGCGGCATGACCCGGGGCCGCGCCGAGGAGACGGTGCTGCCCGGGGCGCGCCTGTTGGCCGAAGCGGAGGACCTGGCGCGCGCCGTCGCCGCCGGCGAGGCGTTCCATGGTCGCGCGCGACCCGGCGAGCACTGGCTGCGGGTGCCGGCGGGCAAGTCGGCCTTCGCGGTGCGCCTCCTGGTGCCGGCGGCCGCGGCCGAGGGCTCGCCACCGTTGGTGCTGGCGCTGCACGGCGCCGGCGGCAGCGAGAACCTGTTCTTCGACGGCTATGGCGACGGCGAGATCGTGCGCCAGTGCACGGCGCGCGGCTTCTACCTGTGCGCCCCCCGCGCCGGCCTCGGCGCCCCCGACCTGGGCGCCCTGCTCGACGCGCTCGCCGCCCGCTATCCGTTCGACCGCGACCGCGTGCTGCTGGTCGGCCACTCGATGGGCGCCGCCATGGCGGTCGCCGCCGCCAGCCGCGAGCCGGGCCGCTTCGCCGCGGTGGCGGCGCTCGGCGGCGGTGGCGAAGTGCAAGCCAGCGAGCCGCTGCGGCGGCTGCCGTTCTTCGTCGGCATCGGCAGCCGGGACTTCCTGCGCGGAGGCGCCGAGCGGCTGCACCTGCGGCTGCAGGCGCTGCAGGTGCCGGTGGCATGGCACGAGTACCCCGGCGTCGAGCACCTGGCGATCGTGCAGGTCGCGCTGCCGGAAGTGTTCGCCTGGTTCGACGCCCTGCCGCCCCGCTGAAGTTCCGGCCGCGGGGCGGTGTGGTTTCGCCGCCCGCTGCCGCTGCCGGGGGCATGACCCGCAACGCCCTGTTCCTGGCCCTGCCGATGCTGGCCCTGCTCGGACCCGGCCTGGCGGCCCAGACCACCGTGCTGACCACCGACTTCAGCACGCTGCCGGTCGCGATCTCGCCCGGGGTGGCGACCCCGACCGCCGTCCAGGGCTACGCCGGCCTGGGCCCGGCCGGCAACACCTTCGGCGGCACCTTCCTGCGCTCGCCGACCGGCAACACGGTCACCATCCAGCTGGCCAACCTGCCGCCGCACAACGCGATCGGCCTCGACCTCCTGTTCGCCGCCATCGATTCGCTCGACGGCACCGGCACGTTCCCGTCGGGCGACTTCTTCGCCATCACGATCGACGGCAACACCTTCTTCCGGGAGTCGTTCGCCAACGCGCTGCCGACGCAGGTCCAGAGCTACGTGCCGCCCCCGGGCGTCGAACTGGCCCGCCGCGTCGACCTCGGCTTCAGCGGACCGGGTTCGTTCTACACCGACAGCGCCTACTGGCTCGGCGGCGACCCCCGGTTCCAGCACATCGGGCACAGCAGCCCCACGCTCACCATCACCCTGCGGATCGAGGGGCCCGGCATCCAACCGCTGAACGACGAATCGTGGGCGATCGACAACCTGACGATCACGGCCTTCACCGTGGCCGACCCCGGCAGCGCCACCGTCTACGGCGCCTCGTGCGGCCCGTCGCTGTCGGCCTTCGGCCTGCCGGTCGTGGCCCAGGCGTTGCCGCTCTTCGTGCAGGACCTGCCGCCCGGCACGCTGTGGGCGGGCCTCGCCATCGGCCTCTCCGATGCCACGCCGGTGCCGCTGGACGGCGTCGGCGCACCGGGTTGCTGGCTGTGGCACGACCTCGCCATCACCCTGGACTGGGGGCTGCAGTTGCAGAGCACCGCCGCGACCGGGAGCCTGACCGTGGCTGCGCCCTACGGCTACCCCGGGCTCACCTTCTTCCTGCAGGCCTGGGGGCTTGCGCCGGCGAGCAACGCGCTGGGGATCGTGTCGAGCAATGGTCTGCGCATCGTGCTCGCCAGCTGAGCGATCGCGGGCCTTGCAGCCCTGCGCGTCCCGCGTCCTGCCGCACCGGCGGTGGCCGACCCTGCCGCGAGTTCGGCTAGCATCGGCGCGGATGGTCGAGGCTCCCGATCCGACGCTGGAACTGCTGCAACGCTGGCACGCGGGCGATACCGACGCCCTCACGGCGCTGGTGCAGCACCACCTGCCGTGGCTGCGGGCGCACGTCGAACGGCGTCTCGGCGCCTTCCTGCGCGAACGCGCCGACAGCGAGGACTACCTGCAGGAAGCCGTGCTCGACTTCCTGCGCGACGGGCCGCGCTTCCAGGTGCAGACCGCGGCCCAGCTGCGCGCGCTGCTGGCGCGCATCGTCGAGAACACGCTGCGCGACCGGAACGACTGGTTCCGCGCCAAGCGCCGCCATCTCGCCGGCCAGGTCGCGTTGCCGACCGACAGCGTGCTGCAGCTCGATCCGGGGCTGCAGCGCACGACGACGCCGAGCCGCGACGCGGCGCGCGGCGAGGTGCGCGACTGGGTGCGGCTAGGCCTCGAGCTGCTCGACCCCGAGGACCGCAAGGTGCTGGTCGCCCGCGAGTACGACGACCGCTCGTTCGTCGACATCGGCGCCGAACTGGGCATGACGCCCAACTCGGTGCGCATGCGCTGGGTGCGGGCCGTGGCCCGCCTCGCCGCCGTGCTCAAGGACCTTCGCTCCGGCGAGGTCGGCACGGAGGTGCGGCCGTGAACGAACGCGCCCCCGGCTCGCGCCTCGAGCGCGCGCTCGAGGCGTTCCTCGCCGCGCCGCCGACCAGCGCCGACGAGGCCGAACGCCTGCTGTCCGCGCATCCCGACCTGCACGAGGTGCTGGCGCCGATGGTGGCGGCGCCGACCAGCTGCTTCGACGAGCAGAACGACGACGGTGATGCGGGCCCGGTGCTCGGCGACTTCCGGCTCGTGCGCGAGGTCGGCCGCGGCGGCATGGGCATCGTCTACGAAGCCTGGCAGCGTTCGCTGGACCGCCGGGTCGCCGTCAAGGTGCTGCCGCCGGGCGCCGTCGCGACGCCGGCCGCGGTGGCGCGCTTCCGGCGCGAGGCCGCGGCGGCCGCCCGCCTGCGGCACCCGCACATCGTCGAGGTGCACGGCTTCGGCAGCGAGGCCGGCCAGCACTTCTTCGCCATGCAGTTCGTCGACGGCCGCTCGCTGGCCGAGTGCATGGCGGCCTGGCGGCAGCCGGAGCGGGCCGTGGCGCTCGCGGCGCAGCTCGCCGATGCGCTGGCGCACGCGCACGCGCAGGGGGTCGTGCACCGCGACGTCAAGCCGGCCAACGTGCTCGTCGACGGCGACACGGCGCTGTTGACCGACTTCGGCGTCGCACGCGACGAGGCGCAGCCATCGCTGACGCGCGACGGCGGCTTCGTCGGCACGCTCGACTACGCCGCCCCCGAGCAGCTGCGCGGGGAACGCGTCGACGCCCGCGCCGACGTCTGGTCGCTCGGCGTCATCCTGCACGAACTGCTCAGCGGCACGCGGCCGTTCCAGGCCGCCACCGAGCAGGCGACGATGCGCAACATCCTGGTCGGCGAGCCGGCACCCCTGGTCGGCACCCCGGGCGTCTCGCGCGACCTGGCGGCGATCGTCGACCGGGCGCTGCAGAAGCAGCCGACCCGGCGCTACGCCTCGGCCGCCGCGCTGCTGCAGGACCTGCGCGCCCTGCAGCGCGGTGAGCCGGTGACCGCCCGCCTGCCGTCGGCCGGCGAACGCCTGCTGCGCTGGGGCCGCCGCGAGCCGTGGCGCGCGCTCGCCGCGACCATCGCCCTGGTCGCCGTGCCGCTGCTGGCCGGCGGCGCGGGCTACCTGTGGGCGAACGCGCCGCGGATCCGCGCCGCCGTGGCCGACGAGCAATGGCAGGACCGCGAGGACCGCCTGTCGCGAGCCGTGTTCGCCCGCACCGAGGCGAGGTACGACGATGCCATCGCCGCGCTGGCGCCGCTGCCCGCCGACGACCCCGAGATCGCCTTCCTGCGCTGCTGGATCCACTGGAGCGACGGTCGCGATGCCGAGGCCCTGGCGGCGATCGAGGGTCTCGACGTGCCCAGCTTCGAACTGGCGCGGCGGTCGATCCGCGGCACCCTGCCGACGATCGACGAACTGCTGCAGTCGGGCGGCGATCCGCTGGACTGCCTGGTGCGCAGCGTGCTCGTCGCCTCGCGGAAGTCCGTGCGCGGTCGCACTCCCAACAACCGCACCGGCGGCGCGATGGACCTCGTCGAGCAGGCGATGCTGCTGTCGCCGCGGGTGCGGGCCAGCGAGGCGATCCACTTCGCCCTGCTGGCCATCGAATCGAAGGACGCCACCGCCGTGGGGCGCGCCGAGCGCATCCTGGCCACGCACTTCCCGGCCAACCCGACGGCGATGCGGCTGCGGGCGATGCTGCTGGCCGAGACCGACGCCGAGGCGGCGCTGCGCTGGATCGCCGACTTGCCGCCCGATCCGATCTACGACGCCCATCTGGCGTCCGCCCGCGGCCGCGCCATGGCGCGACTCGGCGACGACGCCGGCGCCGCGGCGGCGCATCGGGAAGCCCTGGCGATCGACGACCGGCGCGCCAGCGACTGGGGCAACCTCGGCGTGGCCCTGCGCAAGCAGAAGCAGCCGGAGGCGGCGATCGAGGCGCTGCAGCGCGCCGTCGGGCTGCGACCGCGCGACCCGCACTACGGCAACCTGCTGGCCCTGGCGCTGCGCGACGCCGGCCGCCTCGAGGACGCCGAGCGGCTGCTGGCGGGCCTGCTGACCCGCGACCTCGACTACGCGCCCGCCGCCTACAACCTGGGCAACCTGCGCATGCGCCGCGGCGACTTCGCGGGCGCCGTCGCCGCGTTCCGCCGGGCGGTCGAGATCGACCCGAGCGACGTGCGGCACCATGCCAACCTCGGCGATGCCCTGGCGCGGACGGACGATCTGCAGGAGGCCCTCGTCGCCTCGTTGCGTGCCGCCGAACTGGCGCCGGGCAGCTTCGTGGCGCACCACAACGTCGCCCGGCTGGCCTTGGAGCTGGGTCTGCCGAAGCTGGCGCTGCGTGCCGCGCAGCAGGCCCAGCGCGCCGCGCCCCAGGAGGCGCGGGCGCACGAGCTGCTCGCCGAGGTCCTGCTCGGCCAGGCACCGGTCGACGCCGCGGCGGCGACCGCCGCGGCGCGAAAGGCCGACGCGCGCCACAACGGCGAGCGGCTCGAAGCCCGCGTGCTGGTGGCCCGCGCCCTCGCCGCGGGCGGCGACCGGACGGCGGCGATCGCCTTGCTCGAGGCGGCGCGGCAGCAGGCCAGGTTCGCCGACGCCGAGGCGCAGGCGACGATCGACCGCTGGCTCGTCACCTGGCGCGAGCGCTGAGGGGCCTCCCGGCCGATCCACCATCGGCAGCGTCCGGGTTCGACCGGAAGGCCGCTCCCGGTCGCACCCTGGAAACGCCGCGAGCCCGCCGACCACTCGGGTCGACGGGCTCGCGACGATCGGCCCGGGTCGGTCACCGACCCGGCGCCGCACCGATCAGAACGTGTTGACGTAGCTGCGCAGACCGTTGCTGAGCAGGACGCCCGCGTTGTTCGGCGGGTTCGGGCAGATCAGCGCCGCCGCCTGCGAGAAGAACAGGAAGGCCGGCGGCACCGACACCGGGATGTCGAACGGCACCGCCTGGGTCGGCACGACGTCCACGTACGGCACCACCACGTCGATCGACGTGATGTGCAGGTTGCAGCCCGGCGCGTCGACGCCGTAGCCGGTCAGCAGGTCCGTGCCGGCGAAGTCCTGGCCGAGGCTCAGCGCGATGATGCCGAAGTGGAACACCGGGTCCGGCGACGGGCAGGCCAGCGGGATGTTGTTGAGGTCGAAGATCGTCGTCGTGCCGGCAACCGGCGGCGTCGCCGAGGTGAGCGTCATCGCCGGGGTCGCGCAGCTCCTGCCGTAGACCGTGTGACGGGCCGAGGGCTGCACGCCGACCGAGATGTTGTCGAGGAACACGCTGTTGCCGAAGTCCGAGATGCCGCGGAAGCGGATCCGGTCGGTGCCGGCCGAGAGCGTGTAGGCGAGGCTCGCCCACTGGCTCGCCGTCGGCACGAAGTTCGAGCCCGTGGTGCCGGTGCCGCCGAGGGTGTTGAGCACGCCAGCACCCGGCTCGTTGGTCATCGTCACCACGGGGCTCCAGCTGGTGCCGCCGTCGTTCGACTCCTCGAGCACGATCGAGTCGATCTCACCGCCGGTGTAGGTCGCGCCGGCGACGTCGAAGAACACCTCGGTGCCGGCCGCGACCGGCGTGAAGGCCGGGCTGACCAGCGTCGGCTCCTGCAGAGCGCCGATGTTGTAGAAGTTCCAGCGCACCGAGCCGGTGCCGACGCCGAACGCGCTCTGCGCCTGGTAGTTCGGCAGGCCCGCGCCGACCAGGCCGACGACCGACCAGCAGTTCGGGTTGACGACGCCGCTGCTGAACTCCTGCGGGAACACCGGGGTCGCCAGGTCCACCTGCACGACGTTGCTGCTGCCCGTCGACGGACCGTCGGAGCAGGTGACGTCGCAGTAGTACCAGGTCGTGCCGGTGATGCTGGTCGTCAGCGTCGAGAGGCCGGTGCCGACGGCCGTCCACGGGCCGAGGCTGCTGGTCGTGCTCGAGTACCACTGGTAGCTGACGCCGGTGCCGGTCGTCGCGTTCTGCAGGCTCAGCGAGAAGTTCGCGCCGGAGCAGACGCCGCCGATGGGGGCGATCGTGTCGCCCGGCGTCGGCGTACCAGAACAGGCCACGACGCTCTCCGAGACATCGATGTTGTCGAACGCCAGATAGTAGTCGCCAGCCACCCAGTTCGCCGACCACCGGACGTACAGCGGGCCCGCGGGCGGCGTGAAGACGTGCGACTTGGTGATGCACGAAGCGGTCTGGGCTTCGTCGACCACGGTGGCGATCGTCGTCCACGGCCCCGAGACGCTCGACGCGTACTGGACCGTGAAGCCTCCCCAGGGTGCGACCGTCGGGGCGCTCCCGGTGAAGTCGTAGCACTTGTAGTCGTAGGTCACGGTCGTCGTTCCGCCCACCGACGTGCCGGTCAGCGGGGAGACGAGGAAGCCCGTCGTGGCGCTCGACCACATGTTGCGGCGCATCGACGCAACCGCGCACGGGTTGGTCGTGGATCGGGTGAAGCCCGGCGTGCCCGTCCAGCCGGTCGAGTTCACGTCGAAGTTGAAGCTGTAGGTGACCTGCGCGGTCGCCGGAACGGCGGCCAGCAGAGCGAAGGCGGCGCCAAACAACTTGGCGGCCAGCCAGCCACGAGGTGCGGAGCTGTGGAGGGTGTGCATAGCAGGGGTGTCGATGGGTTCCGTGAAGGAAGGGGAAGCGAAGCTCGAGGCCACGCGTACCGACGCGAAAGAGGTGACCAAGAGGCGAAGCCCCGAGCGTTCGGAGCCGCGGAACCCTATCGCGCCCGCACGCGGTCGTCCACCCGGCCAAGTGCGCACCTCGATGGGGCATCCCTCGCCGCGATGCGCCACGCGACCAAGGATGCGGTCCACCATAAGCACGCGCGGCGCGGCGAACGACGCGCCTCCACCATCGAACGCCGTTGCCATCGGCGCTAGCGCCACCCGCTTCGCGAGCGGCACCGAGATCGCCGGCGACCGGCGCGGTGACGAAGTCGGGACAGCGCCAGATCGCGCGCATGCGCGGCGGCCGATGGCTCAGCGCGCCACGTCGCCGATCGGCGGCAGCTCCGGCGCCCGCACGCGCCGTTTGCGTTCGTTCAGCGCCTCGAGGAAGGCGATCAGGTCGCCCTTCTCCTCGACAGTCAGGTCGAGCCGCTGCAGCAGCGGCGACTTCTGCGGGAACAGCGGATCGTCCTGCTGCTCGGGCTTCGGCCGCAGCGTCGCCATGCCGGCCGAGTACATGTTCACGACCGAGGCGAGGTCGAACAGCCCGTTGTGCATGTAGGGCGCCGTGCGCGCGACGTTGCGCAGCGACGGGGTCTTGAAGCGGCCGACGTCGGCCGGATCGCCGGTGACCGCGTGCCGGCCGAGGTCCTGCAGCCCGCGGCCGTAGTACGACAGCCCGAGGTCGTGGAACGCGAAGTCGGTCAGCAGCGGGCCGTGGTGGCAGTTGGCGCACCGTGCCTTGGTGCGGAACAGGTGCAGACCGCGCAGGGCGCTGTCGTCGAGCGCCTTCGTGTCGCCGGCCAGGAACCGGTCGAACGCGCTGCTGCCGTCGCTGACCAGCGTGCGCTCGTAGGCGGCGAGCGCCGCCAGCGCACGCTCCAGCGTCGGCTCCTCGTCGCCGAAGGCGGCCAGGAACCGCGCGCGGTAGCCGCGGCTCGATGCCAGCTTCGCCACCACGGTGGCGCCATCGCTGTGCATCTCGTCGGCGTTCTCGAACACCATCAACGCCTGGTCGCCGAGCGAGGCCGCGCGGCCATCCCAGAACAGGTGCGGCAGGAAGCCGGCGTTCAGCACCGACGGCGCGTTGCGGCGCAGCACCTTGCGGCCATGGCCGAAGCTGGTCGTGCGGCCGTCGGCGAAGCCAAGGTCGGGGTCGTGGCAGCTGGCGCAGGCCATCTCGCCGGTGCCCGACAGACGCGGGTCGAAGAACAGCAGCTTGCCCAGTTCGATCGCCGCCGCTGCGGCCGGGTCGTCGACCTTCTTCGGCTTCGGCACCGGGCCCAGTTCGACGAAGGCGACGCCGGGATCGATCGTCGCCGGCGGCCAGTCGGCGGACGGACGCGTGTAGGCGAGCCGCAGCGCGGCAGCGTCGCCGCCCTCCGTCCCGACCGGAAGCGGGGTGGCCAGGGTCGTGGCGCAGGCGGCGCCGCCGAGTACGAGCAGCAGCAGGTGGAGACCACGCATCGCGGCGCAGGGTAGCCTTGGGCCCGCGGCGGCGCGACCGCCGGAGTTCGCAGCCAATCTTGCAGCTGGATTCGCGGTCCATCGCGGGCAGGCGACCGGCACCCGTCGGCCAGGGCAAGAGCCGCCGCCGGGATCCGGAGCCTCAGCGCGGCGAAGCCGGCACGACGCGCAACGCCTCGTCGCGGATGGCGCGCCGCAGCGCGGCGACCTCGCGGTTGGCAGGTTCGAGTTCGAGCACCCGGTCGAGGTCGAGCAGCGCCGCGGTCAGGGCACCCTGGCCGTAGCGCAGCAGCGCCCGCTGGTGCAGCACCCGCGCCAGCCGCCGCCGCACCCGCTGGTCGTCCGGGAACCGGCGCGCCAACTCCAGCAGGTCGACGACGGCCGGTTCCAGCTCGCCGCGGCCGAGCCGGGTCTCGACGGCGGCGAGACCGAGCCCCACGGAGGGATCGGCGTCGACCGCGGCCGCCGCCGCGACGGCAGGCCGAGGCTCCAGGTCGCCCTCCGGCCCGAAGGCGCCAGCCGGCGCGGACTCCGTCCGCAGAGCCTGCCCCATCGCGGACGCCCCCCCGGCCGGACCGGCGCCGAGGGTCACCAGCCGCTGGCGGGTCGCCGCCAGCAGCGCATCGACCCCGGGCAGGCGCGGCCAGATCTCGCGCGCCTGAGCGAGGAAGGACAACGCCTCGGCATCGCGCCACTCGCTGCGCCTGATCAGCCCCTCGAGCATCAGTTCGTGGCCGCGGCGCATGCGCAGTTCGACGGCCGCCGCGCCGGCCCGGGCCTCCGGGTAGCGCGGATGGAGCACCGGCACCGCGTCGAAGGCGATCAGGGCCGCGGGCAGGTCCTCGTGCTGCAACGCCGCCTGGGCGGCCACGAAGGCGTCGCGCGGCGCCGCAGCACAGCCGGCCCACAGCACGGTCGCGGCGGCGGCCGCCAGGCCGCGCCTCACGTCGACTCCTCGTTGGTGCGCTCGTCGAGCATGACCTCGAGTTCATCGGCGTCGAGCGGCGGTTCCTCGTCGGCAAGGGCCAGCCCGGTGTCCTCGCGGCGCCACGGCAAGCTGCTGGCCGGCACGATCATCACCGGTCGGTCGCTGCCGCCGGTCGGCGGCTCGCGGCGGATCTCGTCGTCGAACAGCTCCACCAGCCACGGGTCGAACACCTCGCCGCGCGCCGCCGCGAGCTGCTGCAGCGCGTCCTCCCAGGACAGCGACTGCTCGGTGGCGCAGGTCGTCAGCAGGTCGAAACCCGAGGCGATCGCCAGGATCCGGGAGCCGAGCGGGATGCGGTCGCCGCGCAGGCCGTCGGGCGTGCCCTTGCCGTCGTACCGTTCCAGCTGGTGCCGCAGGATGCGCCCGACGCGCCGCAGCGCCGGCACGCAGTCGAGGTGGTCGCCGGCGTGCACCGGGTGGTGCTGCAGCGACTGCGCCTCGAGTTCGTCGAGCGGCCCCTGCTTCTGCAGGATGGGTATGCGCACCCAGGCCTTCCCGAGGTCCACCAGCCGCGCCGCCAGTTCGACGTCGGCGCGGTCGGCCGGCAGCAGCTGCAGCCGCTCCGCGAGGCGGCCGGCGAACTGCGCCGTGCGCTCGCC
Organism: Planctomycetota bacterium; assembly: GCA_019636245.1. GTDB lineage: Bacteria > Planctomycetota > UBA1135 > UBA1135 > UBA2386 > JAEUHS01. Next base: position 55,634 of record JAHBXX010000017.1, read on the forward strand.
GTGCCCGGGCGGCGCCAGCCGCGCGCGCTCCAGCATCTCCACCACCTGCAGCGCCATGGCCGCGTAGCCCTCGCCGACCCGCTGCAGGCCGTCCTGCACGCCGCGCTCCATCTCGCGCAGGGCCGCGCCCAGGTCGTGCAGCTCCCCCTGCTCCGGTTCGCCCGGGACGCCGCCGACCTCGCCGGCGGACAGGCGGATCAGCGCGTCGGTGGCCCGCCGCACGCGCGCCGACCAGTGGAAGCCCATGATCGCCGCGACGGCGACCAGCGACAGGCAGCTGAGCAGCACGACGCCGAACCAGGCGACGTCGAACGCGGCCACGCGGGGCACCACGTCGCGCTGCACGCGGACCTCGCCGATGCGCTCGCCGCCGAACGGGATCGGGGCCAGGCTCTCGCGCACGACGGCGCCGTCGGCCCGTTCGCTGGTGCGCTGGAAGGCGGCGTGGCCGGTCAGCAGCCCGAGCTGCCGGTCGCCGAGCATCAGGGCGGTGTCGAGCACGACGCGACCGCCGCGGTCGAGCACCAGGACGCGCCCGCCTACCTGGTCGCGCGCGACGGCGGCGAGCACGGCGAGGCGCATCACGTCGCCGCGGTCGAGCAGCGGCGCCGCGCGCACGGCCAGCGAGGCGGCGAGATCCCGGTCGAACTCGGCGTCGGCGCGGGCCTGCCGGTCCGACTCGCGGTCGGCGCCGAGGAAGCCCAGCAGCAGCGCGACGAAGACGGCGCCCGCCGACAGCGCCACCGTGAGCCGCTGGGTCAGGGACCAGCCGCGGGCCTTGCGTTCGCTCGTGGGGACCATTGCCCCCGGTTATCGGCCGGCGCACAGCCTGGACTTCAGGCCCGCGGCGCCTGGCGGCCTTGCCACCGGCGGCTGGCGGCCCGCGCCGGGCTCACTTGATCACTTCGAGGCTGTCGACGTGCAGCTGGTAGATGTCGACGCAGTAGCCGTCGAGGATCGTCGCCTCGACCTTGAAGGTGCCGATGACCTTCAGCGGGTCGAAGAAGTAGTCGGTGCGCTTTCCCTTCGGCATCACCACGCGCACGAGGCCATGGATGTCCGGCGGCTGGCCGTAGCAGCACGACCACAGCGACTGCACCAGCAGGAACTCCTTGATGTTCTGCACTTCGTCGATCGGCAGCATGAAGCCGGTCATCAGGACCTTCTTGCCGGACAGGTCCTTGATGCGCCGCGGCATGCCCTTGAGGCCGTCCTCGTAGGGCCACGAGGTCAGTTCGTCGAACGGCAGGATGCGGTCGAGCCCGGTGATCTTGCCGGACCTCAGCTGCTCGGCCAGCTTGCGTTCGGCCGCCAGCATGGCGTCGGCGCTGCGCATGGCGGCGATGTCGGCCGGATCGGCCCCCCTGGGCAGCGGTTGCTCGGGGTCGGGGCGATCGATGCGCGGTTCCTCCTTCGGCGTCTCCGCCCTCGGCTTCTCCGCGGCCGGCTTGTCCTGCGGCCCCGGTTGCGGCGTCTCGGCCGGCCGCGGCTGCGGCGGCTGGTCGGTGCGGGCCGGCTCCTGCCGGGCCGGCGTCGGTTCCACCTTCGGCGCCGGGGCGGGAGCCGGCGCGGGGACCGGCTTCTCCTTCGGCGCCGGTTCCTGCGCGCAGACCAGGGTGGACAGCAGCAACGGCAGCAGCGACTTCACGGGCATGGTGGATCTCGGCGGGGGAGTTCCGCAGCTGGACATGATACCGGGCGACCACCTTTCGGCCGCACGCGGCGGGTTTCCAGACCGGGCCCGGCTCCCGGCCCGGCGGCCGCCGGCGGTGCGCGACCGTCAATAGCTGGGCGCCAGGTTGTCGGCGACCTGCGTCAGCGACCCCTTGACCGCCGGCAGCAGCCCGGCCAACGCGCCGACCGCGGTGACGCCGAGCAGCAGCCACAGCTCCCACGCGCGGAACTGCAGCCAGTCGAGGTGCACGCCGGTCATGTCCTCGACGACGCCGCGCAGGGCGAACGCCGCCCCATGGCAGAGCGCCAGCCCCAGCAGCGCGCCGAAGCCCGACAGCAGCACCGCCTCGCCGGTGATCACCCCGAGGATCTGCAGCCGGCGCGCCCCCAGCGAGCGCATGATCGCGATCTCCCGGCGGCGCTCGTTCATCGTGTTGTAGATCGCCACCGTGATCGACACGCAGGCGACCAGCAGCACCAGCCAGGCGATCACGGTCAGCGCATCGGCGGCGTTGCCGATCTGCCGCAGGAACCTCGGCACCACGTCCTGCGGCCAGGCGACCTGGGCATCGGGCCGGGCGCCGAACTCGGTGCGCAGGATGCGGGCGCCGAAGTGGTCCTTCGGGTCGACCACGGCGGCCGTCAGGCCGATGCGGTCGGCGGCGACCGGCAGGCGCTTCGCGTCGTCCGGGGTCTTGCCGGGCGGCACGTCGACGACGAACACGCCGCCTTCGTGGCCGTCGATCAGCAGGTGCGTGCCGAGCGGCAGGAAGATCGTCGTGTCGAGCGGCGAGTTGGTCGGCGCCAGGATGCCGACGATCGTGCACGCGGCCTCCGGGTGCTCGTGGTAGCCGAACTCCCCCATCTTGCCGTGCACGGGCGTGATCGCGTCGCCGAGCGAGAGTCCCAGGGTGCGCGCGACGCGGGCGCCGACGACGGCGCGGCGCCATTCGGACCGCAGCGCCGGACGCGGCGGCGGCGTCGTTTCGCCGGCGCGCAGCCCGTTCTCGTGCGCCGCCAGCGCCGCCGCGAGTTCGAGCAGGTCCTGGTACGAGAACACGAACGGGCCGCCGGCAGCGAACGGCAGCGGCTGCTGCTGCCACTCGTAGAGGTGGAACATCTCGTCCAGCGTGGCGATCACCGGGAAGCCGTGCCGGCTGACGCTGTCGCCGCGCGCCTGCGGGATGGCGTAGCGGACCTGACCGCGGCGGCTGACCCTGCCCTCGCGCAGGTCCATCACGACCCGCAGCGGGAACAGGCCTGGCGCCTCGCCGACGTTGAAGATCGTGTTGAGGACCAGCTCGAGCTGGCTCGCGTCCTTCGGCCCGACGACAGCCTGGTAGCCGCCGATGCTGCCCTTGTAGCGCTGCTCGGTCTGTTCGGCCATGACCAGGATCGCCGCGTAGAGCGCGGTGGCGACGACGATCGACGCGGTCGTCAGCACGGTGCCGACGAGGCGCACGCGCAGGTTGCGCAGGCTGATGGTCCAGAGCCTCATCGTCCGGCCTCCGCGGCCACGCCGCCCGACCGCCGCAGCGTCGCCAGATCGATCGTGCGCTGCATGCGCGCCGCCGACGCCGGATCGTGCGTCACCATCACCACCGTCTTGCCGCCCTCGGCCGCGAGGCGCAGCAGCAGGTCGAGCACCTGTTCGCCGGTGGCGCGATCCTGGTTGCCGAGCGGCTCGTCCATCAGGATCAGCTCGGGGTCGTTGACCAGCGCCCGGCAGATCGCCACGCGCTGCACCTGGCCGACCGACAGCGCGTGCGGACGGTGGTGCAGGCGGTCGCCGAGCCCCACCTGCCGCAGCAACGTCTCGGCGCGCGCGCGGGCGACGGCGCCGGCCCCGCGGCCGAACAGCGCGCCGAGCAGCACGTTCTCCAGGGCGGTGAACGGCTGCAACAGGTTGAACGTCTGGTAGACCATGCCGATGTGGCGGCCGCGGTGGCGGTCGCGCGCCGCCTCGCCGAGCCGGTCGAGGCGGGCGCCGACGACCTCGACCTCGCCGTGGTCGGGCCGCAGGATGCCGGCGAGCACGTGCAGCAGCGTCGTCTTGCCGCTGCCCGAGCGGCCGACCAGGGCCACCTGCTCGCCGGCGGCGATGTCGAGTTCGGCGATGTCGCAGGCGGTGACCTGCCGGTCGCCGAGCGGATAGGACTTGACCACGTCGCGGAGGCGGATCATCGGCGGGGCAGCAGGATACGCCGGCGGCCGCCGGCGGTCAGGACTCGAGGCACCCGGCGACCCAGTCGAGTTCGGCGGCGAGGCGCGTCGCCAGGGCGGCGCCGCCGGCGAAGTCGCCGAGCACGCCCCAGGTGTAGGTCTCGACCTCGAGCAGCGGCAGCTCGTACGGCGACCGCGCCAGGGCCCGCAGCACGCGCTCGACCTCCCGGCGCGTCGAGCCGAGCGGTCCCGGCGCGTCCCAGAACACCGGCACGTGGTAGTGCGAACGCAGGCGGCCGGCGGCGGCGAACTCGCCGCGCCGCGCGGCCACGGCGTCGAGGTCGAGGGCGCGCAGCCCGTTCTCGGCCACGGTCTGGTGCAGGTAGCGCGGCTCGGCGAACGCCAGCAGCGCGTCGAGGCCGGCCGGCGTCCGCACCTCGAGGCAGGACGAGACCTGGACCTTCGGCACGGCGATGCCGCGGGCGCGCAGGTCGGCGAGGGCCGCCAGCGGGTCCTCGCCGACGACGGCGAGGTGGCACAGGTCGACGCACACGCCGAGGTGCCGCCGCAGCAGCTCGACGGGCACGGTCGCCCAGGCGCCCTCGTCGAACAGCCACCGTTCGAGGAACGCAGCGGCGGCGGCGCAGGTCTCGAGCAGGCAGTCCGGCTCCGGCTCGAGCGCCAGCACGCAGCGCACGCCGGTCGCCTGCTCGACGGCGGCGAAGGCGCTGGCGCAGCGCGCCAGGTTGCGGGCCATGCGCCGCCAGTCGGGCTCCGGCTCGCCGGCGCCGCGGTGGCCGAGCGGCAACGTCGACAGCGGCAGCACCGCACCTGGCGCCGCCAGCGCCGCGGCGACCTCGGCGCAGGTGCGCGTGTAGAGCAGCCGTTCCTCGGTGGCCCAGTCGGGTCGGTAGACCGCGGTCTTGACCACCGGCGCGTGGAAGGCGCCGAACGGGAACACGTTGAGCGTCCACAGCGGCAGGTCGAGGTCGCCCAGCGTCGCCGCCAGGCGGGTGCGCGCGGCGGGCTCGCGGGCGAGTTCCTGCACCAGCTCCATCGGCCACCAGGCGCCGACCCCGAACGCGCGCCCGGCGGCCCGGCTCGCCGCCGCGACCGGCGCCGCGTGCTCCCGCAACGTCGCCAGCACGGAGGCGAGGTCCGGCGCCGGGTGCACGTTGCCGCAGTAGGTCAGGCGCCAGGTCGCCATCGCGCCGCAACATACCGGTCGCGTGGCCCGGGCCACGCCGCGGCGGGAAGTCTTCCGAAGCACCGCCCCGAATGCCGATGGCAGCGCCGGCACCGACCCGCGCATGAGCCACCCCCCACCGCCCCCCTCCGGCGTCACGAACGGCGTCGACGAGCACAGCCAGCGCATCCGCGCGATCCGCCTGTCGACCTCCTACCGCCAGTCGCACGTCGACCCTGACTTCATGGGCCGCGAGGAACTGCGGCCGGTGCGGCTGCAGCTCGAGCTGCTGAAGCCGGAGCTGATCATGCAGGAGCAGGGCGTGCAGTCGACCGTGGTCGTGTTCGGCGGCACCCGCGTCGTCGAGCGCGAGCACGCCGAGCGGCGTCACGCGGAGGCGCGCGCCGCGCTGGCGAAGAAGCCAGCCGATCCGCGGCTGCAGCAGCGGCTGCGCATCGCCGAGAACGTGCTGAAGAAGGCCCACTTCTACGACGAGGCCCGCGCCTTCGCGCGCATCGTCTCCAGCCAGTGCCAGATCGACCACCGCTGCGACTACGTCGTCTGCACCGGCGGCGGCCCCGGCATCATGGAAGCGGCGAACCGCGGCGCGTTCGACGTCGGCGCGAAGTCGATCGGCCTCAACATCACGCTGCCGTTCGAGCAGGAGCCGAACAGCTACATCACCCCGGAGCTGTGCTTCGAGTTCAAGTACTTCGCGATCCGCAAGATGCACTTCCTGATGCGGGCGAAGGCGATGGTCGCGTTCCCGGGCGGCTTCGGCACCATGGACGAGCTGTTCGAGGCGCTGACGCTGATCCAGACGCGCCGCATGCAGCCGATCCCGGTGGTGCTGTTCGGCCGCGACTACTGGCAGCGGCTCGTGAACTGGGATCTGTTCGTCGAGGAGGGCACGATCTCGCCCGAGGACCTGGACCTGATCCGCTACGCGGAGACGGCGCAGGAATGCTGGCGGATCATCGAGGAGTTCCACCGCGAGAAGCCGCCCGAGCGGCTGCCGCGCGGCCAGTAGCGACCGCGGCCGGCGGTCACTGCACGCTGCGCCACAGGCTGCCGTCGGCGCCGACCGTGTTGCTGGCGATGGCGCCGCCCACGAGCTGCGTCGGCGCCACGCCGACGAGCGCACTGCCGGGCAGCGGGATGTTGACGAGGCCGTCGTAGGGCGCGTCGTTGGCGACCAGGATCTCGCCCGTCTGGTTGACGAAGAAGGTGCTGACGCCGGTGTTGCCGCGCGTCACCGGCCAGGCGAGGCAGCTCCAGGCGATCTCGGCGTTGTTCGGATCGACGGCGCCGGCGTTGGCCGGGGTGCCGAGCACGCCGGCGCCCGACGCATCCGGCAGGTAGAGCGCCAGCAGGTAGCCCTTCGTGTGCACGTAGCCGAGCGCGTCGAGGGTGCCGAGCGACGCCGACAGGCTCGCGGGCACGAGCTTCTGGCCGCCCGAGCGCAGGAACTCGGTGCCGGCCAGCTCGCCGAGGCCGAGGGCCTCGCCGAGGCCATCGCCGTCGATGTCGACGACCGCCTGGTTGCGGCACATGGTCTGCGCCGTGGTCAGCGTGCGCAGCGTGGCGATCACCGCGCGTTCGTTGGCGACCGCGCGGCTGCTGAGCAGGTTGGGCACCGCGACGCCGGCGATGATGGCGATGATCGCGACGACGATCATCAGTTCGATCAGGGTGAACCCCGCGGCTCGGCTGCGCATGCTGGTACCTGGTTGGAGCGCAGGAAGGCTGCGCGGACCGACTATCGGCCGGTGACGGCCGCTGCGGCGAGATCCGCCGGGATGCGGCCGCTGCCATCGGCGCGACGCGGCGTCGGGCGGGCTCAAGCCGTCTCGGTGGAGCGAGGGATCGGCAGCGCCACCGACAGGCGACGCTGCGCCGCCGAGGGAGCGCCGCCGTGGGCGTTGGCCGCGTTGCCGGCCGCGGCCGCAGCTACTGCATCTTGAGCGCGACCCCGTCGCTGAACAGGAACTGCAGTGCGTTGGCGCCGGGGGCGTACACCGCACCCTGCAGGAAGAACGTCAGTCCTTGCGTCGGCAACAAGGGCGGCAGCGGCACGACCTTCGCCATCACTCCGGCCCCATCGGCGACCAAGGGCACGATCACCGAGGGCTCGGCCCACAGCGTGCACCCGGGCGCGCCGATCGACGCCAGTTCGAGCGGCAGTACGGCGAGACCTCCCCAAGTCCGCCGGCTGAGCCCCGCCCACAGCAGTCCCGGTCCATCCGGGAGGGCGCCACCGACCTGGACCGTGGGTGACAGGCCAGGCGCCACCGTGCCGATCACCGCGATCGCCGGCGCGGGCATTCCTGCGCCAGCGCAGCCGGCGCCGAGCGACGCGGCGCCGGTGACGGTGTTGCGCCACACCAGCGTGCGCTCGGCGAACGGCAGCGCGACGAGATCCGGGAACGAATCGCCGTCGACGTCGGCCGCGCGCAAGGAGATCGCTCGCTCGAGCATCCGGAAGCCCATGCCTTGCGGCAGCGGCGCCGCCTGGAACGCGCCGCCACCCACGTTGCGCCACAGGGTCACGAACGACGGCGCAGCCGCGGCGGACGCGGCAACGAGATCTTCGTGGCCATCGCGATCGTGGTCGAGCGCGACGGCCCGGTCGAAGACGAACCCAGGGGCGGCGACGGGCGTGGCACTGGCGCCGTTCAGGGACCAGGCGATCGCGCTGCCGCTGCGTACGACCTCGCGGCGTCCGTCGCCGTCGAGATCGAGGGCCACGAACGGATCGTCGGCGAGGGCGTAGGCCGGCGCGCCGGCGAAGGTCAGGGTCCCCGCCAGGGACCAGAGGCCCTGGCCATCACTGCGCCAGAGACGCACCGGCTGCGCGGGCGACGACCACATCAGGATCTCCGCCCGGCCGTCGCCATCGAGATCCGCCACGAGGACCCGCCCCGGTTGCGCCGACGAGGACGCCGGCAGGCCGCTGGCGTACGGGGTGAAGCTGCGGTCGGCGTTCGCCCGGAACACGACGCAGCCGGTCGCATCGGCGAAGATCACGTCCGCACGGCCGTCGCCGTCGACATCGCCGACGGCGAGAGCCGGCTCGGCGAGGCCGTGCGGCAGCTGCGGCCCGGGCGACCAGCTCGCGCCACCGTCGCCGAACCACACGTCCCCGGCCGCCTGGACGAGGTCGCCGAACCCATCGCCGTCCAGATCGGCGACCTCCACGGATCCAGCGCCCGCAGTCGCCGGCGGGGCCGCCGCAACGGACCAGCCGCCCGGCCGCGCGAGCAGCACGCGCAGCTGCAGGTCGTGGCGTTCGACGAGGTCCGCCCGCCCGTCGGCGTCGACGTCGCCGACCGCGACGTGCAGCGGCACCGTGGCGCCCCAACTCCAGGCTGGCGGCTCCGCGAGCGCGAAGGGCGGCGCCGGGGCGGCTGCCAGCACCTGGATCGAGCGAACGTGGGCCGGCGCGGTCATCGACGTGAAGCCGACCGTGCCCGCGGGCCACACGTGGTAGTAGGGGTAGCCGTACTTGCTGTCGCCAATGCGGTGGCCGAGCGCCAGCTTCAGCACGTGGCTGCCCGCCGTGGCGGGCGCCCGCAGGTACACCTTCAGGCTCGCCGACGACGAGGCCTGCATGAGAGAGACCTCGCCGCGGCTGAACCAGACGATGTGGTGCCCCTGCTGGACGATCGGAGGCCAGGAGCTCGTGCCGTAGAGGAAGTTCATCGGCGGCGACGGACCGCCGGCATCGGGGAACGGGAACACCGCGCCCGTCGTGGTGTTGCGGGCCATGCCCGCCGCGCCGACGAGCTCGAACCCGTTCGGGAGCTGGAACACGGCAGCGGGTGGCCAGACCAGCGCCGGCGAGGGTCCGAACTGGGCGTCGACCTCGATGGCGAACACCGATCCGGCCACGACCTGGGCGGGCACATGGAAGGTGAACGACTGGTAGACGCAGCTGCCGGCTGCCAGGCACAGGACCAGGAGCAGCGTGACGACGCGCACCAAGCGGGGCATGGAACCTCCTTTCGACGCCGCAGAACGGGCCTTCGCGCGCATTCTAGCCGCCCCAGCGTCCGCGGCGACCCCCAGCGGCCCGGTCCGCGTCGGGCCGGCTCGCCTGGCCGCCAGTGCATGGCCGCAGGCGCGGGGATCGTCGAGCGGTTGCCGCGCCGTTCCCGAGGATCAGCGGATCAGGCCACCCGCAACCGGGCTCAGTTGCAGCGGGAACGCAAACCCCGTAACGCCCTGGAACCACAGCGTCTGGTCGACGAAGTCGGGAACCGAGGGCAGCTGCCAGGTCGCCGTGGCCCGTCCGAGGGAGTCCGCAAACACGGCCCCGAGATCGAACACGCCCACCCCGAGCCACTGCGTCTGGGCATGCAAACCGGGGATCGTCAGCGTGGTCAGCTCCGGGCTGGCGAACACGGCCGCATAGCTGTTCGGGATGGTCTTGAAGACCAGCGTGAACGCGGCGCCCGTCTGCAGCGGCTGCGGGCGCTCGATGCCGAGCAGTCCGCCGGCCGGTGGTGGCGGGCAGCTCGCCATGACGGGCGACAACGAGCAGCGGTCAGCGAGCACGGGCCCCGTTCCGCCGATCGCGCAAGCCAACCTGCCGGCCACCGTGCAGTCGCTGAGCCAGACCTGGCCGCCGTTCGCCCGCAATCCCGGCACCTGACCGACTCCGTAGACGCCGGACTGGATCGAGCAGGACGCCACGTGCAGGGTCGTGTTCGTGGCGTCGATGCCAGGGGCGGTCGAGTAGTAGAAGCCCATGCCGATCGGGCTGCCGAAGAAGTGGCTGTCGATGGCGGTGACGCGCGCCGTCGTGGCTCTCACGGCCGGCGAGAAACCGAACTGGTGGTTGCAGCTGACCGTGCAGCCTTGCAGGTGCACGTCCGCATTGGTGATGTTCAACGACGCCCCAGACACAGACCCCATGCTCAGCAGGGTGCAACGATCGAGGGTCACTCGGCCCCCGGTGATCTCGAAGTTGCCCCCCCCAGGGAAGCTGAAAGCGAGCTCGGCGAAATGCACGACTTGGCCCGGTGGAGGCGCCACGTGGACGGACGCTGGCACCGTCGCATCCTGAACGTGAACGCTGCCCGGCGTCAGGCCCCGGATGGTGCAGCCGATGCTCACCGTGAACGGCGCGTAGGTTCCGGGCAGCACGTGGACGACGTCACCGGGCGACGCGATCGCGAGGGCGCTGCCGATCTCCGGCAGCCCCCCGGGGCCGACGAGATGAATCGCCTGCGCCGGGATCCCGACGGCGACGACGGGAAGCAGACAGAGTCGCACGAGACGTAGCATGGGCATCGCCGCCATCGCCGGGACCATCAGCAGGAGGAGAGACAACACCGCGAAGAAACTGGGCATCTGGACACTCCTGCTTCCGTCGTGGAAGCAACCAGCAACAACAATCGCTAGCAATTGCCGTTCCCGCCGCGGCAGGGATGCATGCTATCACCGGAAGGCCACCACGACAAGGGAAGCGTGCGATCGCAGGATCGACGACGTCCGCTTGCGCGCAGCGGATCGGCAAATCCTCCCGGGGCCATGCGTGGCACGGCAGCGGCTGGTCCGGCGCAGGCGCGGCGAACCGGGGCCGGCGCACGGGACCCTGGCCGATGCGGCGTGGACCGGCGGCATCTTCCGGGCGACGGTCTTCGGTATGACGCTGACTCACAGGCGATGCAGGCCTTCGGGCTGCTGCCGCCGGTGCAGCCACTGCCCGGCGGCGCCCCCGGTTGCTCGCTGTTCCTCCAGCCCGACTTCAGCACCCTGCTCGTGCCCATCGCCGGCCAGGCCACGGTAGCGTGGCCGGTATCGAACGAGGCGAATGCCATAAGCCCGGCCTTCCGCGCGCAGGCCTTCGGCGTCGAGTTGGACAGCCTAGACATCGTGCGGCTCACCAGCAGCAACGCGCTGGCGCCACCATCGGGGTTCTGTCGCGCCCCCACCGCGGGGCGCACTTGCGGCCTCGACGGGCGAGCGTCGGCGGTGGTCCGCGAGCCGGGCGATCACTTCGGCGCGGCGATCTGTCGCAGGCGGTCGAGGTTCGGCAGCAGCGGCAGCGCCCAGAGGTCGCGCTGCAGCCGCACGATGAACCGCAGCCCCCAGTCGTCGAGCGCGAACTGCCACGCGAGGCGGCCCTGGCTGGCCACGCCGGACTCGGGCCGCAGGTCGTACGATTCGATCCGGCCGAGCGCTTCGATCGCCTGTCGCGCCGAGCGCGCCGCGCCGTCGGGGTCGTCGCGGCGGGCGTCGCCTTCGGCCGCCGCGGCGTGCAGCACGGCCAGCAGGTGCGGTTGCCCGATGCGCGCGAGCATCGCGCGCAGCGGACCCAGATCGCGTTCGTCGAGGTCGTCGGCCAGCAGCAGCGTCGCCATCAGCGACGGGCCCAGATGCGGATCCTCGCCGTCGCGCAGCGGCGCGCGCGCGACCAGCGACTGCACGTCGACGGGCTCGCCGAGTTCCAGGTCGACAACGACCAACGCCGACGCTGCGCGCCACCAGCCCCGTTCGGCGACCTGGCGCTGCGCCGCCGCGAAGTGATCTCGCGCCTGCCGCATGCGCTCGCGATCGCCGTGGTTCCTCGCCGCCGCGTGCCAGGCGACGATGCCACGCAGGTAGGCCGCGTCCCGGCCGTCCTGCTGCACGCGTTCGAGATCCCGCAGCGCCGCATCGAGTCCCGCCTCGGTGCCGCCGCGGCCGGTGAGCCAATCGCACACGCACAGCTCGGCACGCAGCCGCACCAGGTCGTGGTTGCCGGCCAGGGCAGGCGGCAGCGGCGCGGCCAGCACCCGATTCGCCTCGGCCCGGTCGTTCGCGACCGCGGCAGCGGTCCAGAGGAGCCAGCGCGCCTGGACCGATTCGGGCATCGCCGCCGCGAGTTCGCGTGCCGACGGCAAGGCCTGCCGGAACGCCGCCATCGCCTCTTCGGACGGCACCAGGAGATCGTGCTCGCGCAACCAGCGGAACACCTGGGCCGATTCGGAGTCGTCGGCCGCCGCGGCGGCGTCGACGAACGCCGCCAGTTCGGCGAATTCCTGCTGCACCGCTTCGAGCGCCGACCCGGACTCCTCGCGGCGCGCCAGCAGCGGCATCAGGCGGCACAGCACCGTCGCGATCGCCGTCGTCGCGTCCACGCCGGGCCGGCCGGCCGCCCGCTGCAGCAGCGCGGCACCCGCCGCCGGGCGACCGCGCACCGCTTCGTGCGCCGCGAGCATGGCGAACGGCAGCGCGTGCGCCACATCGGCGTCGACCAGTTCGCGCGCGACCGCCTCGACGCGGTCGCTGGCGCAGGTCTCGAGCAGCCGCAGCCGCGCAATCCGGCCCGCGTCGCCGTCGGCACGCGCCGCTTCGACCAGCGGTCGCGCCTGCGCGATTCGCTGTCGGACCAGCAGCAATCGCGCCGCCGCGGACCGACGCAGCGCCAGGATGCCCGGCGGCGGCGCGGCGGCCGCGCGATCGCACAGCGCCGCCGCGGTGTCGAGATCGAGTTCACGCAGCGCCGAGGTGGCGCAGGTCGACAGCGTCGAGGCGTCGGCATCGGCGCCGAGGCGCCGCAGCGCCTCGCTGCGCACTGCGGCGCGCTCGGCGACCGGCAGCCATGGCGCGAGGCCGACGAGCACCGTGCCGAGCAGCGTCGAGTCGGCGTGCTGGCGCAGGAAACGCGCGGCCAGACCGCGGCGCCGCGCGGCGGCCGCCGCCGCTGCCGTGTGCCACCACGGCACCGTGCCGCGCGCCTGCGCGAGCGCGCTCTCGACCGCCCGTTCGTCGTCCGTGCGCACGAAGTACGAGCAGGCCAGGATCTCGCGCCACAGCCCGGCGGCCGTCGGGCCGCTGCCCGCATCGAGCACCGCGACCGCCGCCGCGGCGGCCGCGCCGTCGACCTCGCCCGCCGACAGCGCCAGGTCCGTGTCGGCCTCGGTCAGCAGGGTCGCGAGCCGGCGCAGGCGATCGACGCGCTCGGCCGGCAGCGCCGCCAGCACCGACGGCAGCTCCCCCGGATCCAACTTCGCCGCCAGCGCCTCGAGGTCGAGCGGCGCCGCTCGCGGCTCCGGCGCCTGCGCGAGGCCGACACCGGCGGCGAACAGCAACGCGACGAGCCTCCTGTGCATCGCGGCGATGCTACCTCCCCACGGCCCGGATCCGGCGGCGACGCGGCGCCCACGGTGCGGCGGCCCTGCGCCGCGCGCAGCACGCGATCCACCCGCCGCGTGCCGGGCGAAGCGGTCCGGTTGACCCGGGCCCGCGCGCCGGCCATCGTCGTCGCCGACCCGCCGGCCGTGCGCCCGCCCTGCCCGCCGTCCTCCGACCTTCCGCCTTCCGATCTCCATGCGCGCATCCTTCCTGTCCGACGACTGTCCGCCGATGGGCATCTACGAGACGCTCTACGCCTTCCGCGACAGCTTCGGGGCGTTCATGGGCTCGCCGGGCACGCATCCGTGGTCGCAGGGTTTCCCGCTGACGACGCCGCTGCCCGGCGGGCCGGAGCTGCCGGCGAGCGTCGACGTGACGTGGGAGGATCGCTTCTACCCGAAGGCGTGGGGGCACCCGCGGCTGCGCGAGGCGATCGCCGCGCACTACAACGGCTTCTACGGCTCGCGCATCGCACCCGAGAACGTCATGGTGTTCGCGGGCGGCCGCCCCGGCATCCACACGGTGCTCGCGTTGCTGAAGAAGCACGTCGAGGTACGCATCGGCAACGTCGAGTGGCCGGCCTACCTCGACATCCTGACGCAGACCGGCACGGCCTGGCGCGTCGTGCCGTTCACCAAGGAGAACGGCTTCCATCCGCCCAACGCCGCCTATTTCGACCGCACCGGCCTGAACGCGAAGACGCACCTGCTGCCGGTGATCTCCAACCCGGGCAACCCGACCGGCCACACGCGCGCCGGCGCCGAACTCGAGGAGCTGATCGCGCTGGCCGAACAGCCGCAGAACGGCATCCTGCTCGACGAGGCCTACGAGATGTTCCACGAGTCCCGGGGCGTGAGCGGCATCCGCTACGTCAGGAACCTCGACGACAGCAACGTGTTCCTCGCCGGCGCCTGCACCAAGGGACTGCAGTGCCCCGGCATCCGCATCGGCTGGATCGTCGCCAGCCGGAAGAACATCGAGACCCTCTCCAACTTCTCGAGCTTCGGCATGGGCGGCGTCAGCCACCCCTCGCAGCTCTACGCCGTCGAACTGCTCGCAGCGAAGCGGGTCGCGCAGGCGCGCGAGGCCGTCGCGCGCCACTACGGCATGCAACGCGAGCGCTACGGCCGGGCGTTCGCGGCGATGGGGTTGAAGGTCCACACGGGCGACGGCGGCTTCTACCACTGGCTCGAGCTGCCCGCGGGGCTCGAGGCCGACGAGTTGAACCGGCGGCTGTTCCGGCATGGTGCGGCGATCCTGAAGGGCTTCGACTGCGACATGGCGCGGCCGCATGCGAAGGACCCGTCGTACCGGTCGCCGTACGCTTCGTTCTTCCGGTTCTCGTTCGGACCGCTGCTGCCGGAGACGTTCGCGTCCGACGTCGCGCTGCTGCAGCGGGTGCTCGACGAGTACCGGGCCGACGCGGCGAAGGCGGCGGCAGGCGCGAACGGCTGACCAACGGCGCCGCGCCCGCCCGGGCGGCCGCACGGTCGGCGCTGCGCAGGGAGGTTCGCACGGTCACGACGCTCGGGGCGTCCCCCTCCTCGCCCACGATCCGCTACCATCCCCGCCCCCGATGCCCAGCCCCGCGCCGAGCCCCTGCAGCACCCCCCCGGCGAGCGCCTTCCTCCCCACCACCATGGCGGAGTGCAAGGCCCGCGGCTGGCACGAAGTCGACGTCGTGTTCGTGTCGGGCGACGCCTACATCGACCATCCGTCGTTCGCCATGGCGCTGCTCGGCCGCGTGCTCGAGGCAGAGGGCTTCCGCGTCGCCATCCTGCCGCAGCCGCGCTGGCAGGACGCCGCCGACTTCCGCCAGTTCGGCCGGCCGCGCCTCTGCTTCGCCGTCAGCGCCGGCAACATGGACTCGATGATCAACCACTACACGGCGAACAAGAAGCGTCGCAACGACGACGCCTACTCGCCGGGTGGCCGCATCGACCTGCGCCCCGACCGGGCGACCAACGTCTACGCGCAGCGCTGCCGCGAGGCGTTCGCCGGCGTGCCCGTGGTCGCCGGCGGCGTCGAGGCGTCGCTGCGCCGGATCGCCCACTTCGACTACTGGTCGGAGACGGTGCGGCCGTCGATCCTGGTGACGTCGAAGGCCGACCTGCTGGGCTTCGGCATGGGCGAACGCGTGCTGGTCGAGATCTGCCGCCGCCTCGCCGCCGGTCGGCCGATCGCCGACTGCCGCGACCTGCGCGGCGTGGCCTACCTGCTCGGCGCCAGGGAGACGCTGCCAGAGCACCAGTGGCACGACGCCGCGTGCGACAACCGCACCGTCGAACTGCCGTCCTTCGAGCAGGTGCGCGCCGACAGGATCGCGTTCGCGACCGCGACGCGGCTCTTGCACCACGAGACCAATCCGCTGAACGGCCGCCGCCTCGTGCAGCGCCACGGCGACCGGCTGCTGGTCGTCAACCCGCCGGCGCTGGCGCTCGACGAGCAGGGCATGGACCGCATCTACGACCTGCCCTACACGCGCAGGCCGCACCCGCGCTACGCCGAGCCGATCCCGGCGCACGCGATGATCCAGGACTCGGTGACGACGATGCGCGGCTGCTTCGGCGGCTGCACGTTCTGCTCGATCACGATGCACCAGGGGCGAGCGATCCAGAGCCGCAGCCCGGCGTCGATCCTGCGCGAGGTCCGCGCGATGGCCGCGGATCCGGACTGGAAGGGGCAGATCAGCGACGTCGGCGGGCCGACCGCGAACATGTACCGGATGCGCTGCACGCGCCCCGAGATCGAGGCGAAGTGCCGGCGCCTGTCGTGCATCCACCCGACCGTCTGCAAGCTGCTCGGCGTCGACCATGGCCCGACCAGGGATCTGCTGCGGCGCGTTCGCGAGACGCCGGGCGTCAAGTCGGTGCGCGTCGCCAGCGGCATCCGCATGGACCTGGCGCGCCTCGACGACGCCTACCTCGAGGAGATGGCGCGCCACCACGTCGGCGGCCAGCTCAAGGTCGCGCCCGAGCACGTGAGCCCGAAGGTGCTCGGCCTGATGAAGAAGCCGGAGCACCACACGTTCGAGGAGTTCGCGGACAAGTTCCGCGCCGCCAGCGAACGCGCCGGCAAGGAGCAGTACCTGGTGCCCTACTTCATCGCCTCGCATCCCGGCTCCGGGGTGCAGGAGATGATCGAGCTGGCGGTGTTCCTGAAGGCGCGCGGCTACCGGCCCCGGCAGGTGCAGGACTTCATCCCGGCCCCGATGGACATCGCCACCTGCATGTACCACACCGGCCTCGACCCGATGACGATGCAGCCGGTCGAGACGGTGCGGAAGCTGAAGGACCGCGAGGTGCAGCGCGCGCTGATGCAGTACTTCAAGCCGGAGAACTGGTTCGTGGTGCGCAAGGCGCTGCTCGAGGCCGGCCGCAAGGACCTGATCGGCGACGGACCGCAGTGCCTGATCCCGGCCAACCCGCCGAAGGCGGCGCTGCAGGCGCGGCGCGCCGGCGCCCAGGGCCGGCGCCGCGGGGATCCGACCTACGTGCACGCCGAGGACGCCGGCGTGCGGCCGCGTGGTGGCCTGCCCTGCAGCCCCGCGGATGACGAGGAGTGACGCTGCCGACGGCCTCGCGGCGGTTGGCGCCGAGGGCGCACAGTCTCCTGCGTCGCCGCCGTGGCCGCCTCGTGCGCGACAGGGCCCACGATCGTGTTCGACCGCTACCGCGGCTCCGCGAGGCGGATCCTGACCTCGGCAGGCTCGCGTCCCGGCGGCAGCCGGGCGGCACCGAGTTCCCGGTGCCGCAGATCGAGGATCCGCACTTCCTGCTCCGACTCCGTCAACCACGCCTCGCATGCGGTGCCACCCAACAGCACCGACCCGGCCCCGACGGCCAACTGCCAGCGGCCAGGCAGCACGCCCCGACCATCGCACTCGAGCTCGATCCGCACGCGGCGGGGCCGCGGCACGGTCACCACGAACCTCGCCGGTCCCGGTGCAACGACCTCGACGAATCCAGGGTTCCCCGGTGGCCAGCCCGCGCCCAGGGAGTCGCGAACGGCGAGGTGCTCGATCTCCAGGTCGTAGCGAGCCGCAGGCAGGTCGTGCCTGGCGAGGCCATCCGGTCCGGCGCGCAGCCAGAAGACGCTGCCGCAGTCCATCGACCGCCAGCCGGGGGCGTCGGTGGCTGCCAGTTCCCCGCTGGTGGCGCGTGACATGCGGAGCACGACATCACGGACCGGCTGGCCCTGGCCGTCCTGCAGGGCGACTTCGACCGGCACGAGGGGAGGCGGACCGACGGTGAGGACCACATCGTCGGCGCCGGGTTCGCCGACGAGGAGCGCCTGGGCGCCACCCGCGAAGGTCGCCAGCACGGTCGCACCGCCGCGCGTGACGTCGACCTGTAGCGCATGCGTGCCATTGCCTCGACCGACGATGGAGTGCTGCGCCGCCGTGCTGCGACCGCCATGGTCGATGCGAAGGAGGGCAGCAACGGGGCTGCGCAGGTACAGGCGCCGCGTCGCGGCCGGCACGTCGAGGACCACGGGCAGGGACCAACCCGGTGCGCCAACACGGATCCTCTGCTGGGAGATCAGCGTCCCACCGGCGAGGCACTCGACGAGCACCGGGCGATCCGCGGGCAGGTCGGTCGGCACGAGCCTCGTCACAGCCGGTTGCTCCAGGATGCGAGCGAGGATGCCGCTGCCGGAGGGGTCCGGCTCCGGCTCGAGGAAGCGCCAGCGGACCGGGCCATCGGCCGTCCCGGCGACGGCAAGCGAACCGGCGATACGCCTGGGCAACGCAACGACGATCTCCGAATCCACCCCGACGTCCCGCGGCACCGGTGGGGTGCAGCGGTAGTCGTAGGCGGCACCGGCGAAGAACCAGTGGCAACCGTCGAACATCCAATCGCCATGGACCACGAGGGTGCCGTCGACTCCCGTACTGCCCAGCGGCACCGCGGGCGCGGATCCCGTCGCCGGTCGGGCAGCGAAGGTCACTCCGCTCATCGGGACTTGCGTGGCATCGCACGCCCGCAGCGTCCACGCCGTCCGACACGGCTGGAGGTGCACGTCGAGGACCCGACTCGAAAGGCCCTGGTCCACGGCCACACAGGCTGGCTCGTAGGCGGGATGCGACACCTGGATCCGCAACCCTGGAGCGAGCCAGGTCTGCAGGATCTCGGTCGTACCGTCGTGCCCGGTGGCGAGGGCTGTGCGCACCGAATCTCCTCCGTCGAACAGGACGGCACCCGCCCCGGGGATCGGCTCGCGGACCGGATCGAGCACTCTGACGACGAACTCCACGACCCTCTGCAACCAAACGCACTGCAGATCGTCCGCCACGGCGACCTCGAGGTCGGGCGGCCCGAATCCGGCGATGGATGCGTCGATCCGCCAGATGCCTGGCGAGAGGGGGACGCAGCCATCGCCGTCGCTGCGGCGGGGGCGCGGCGAGTTTGGCGCGCCCCCCGCCGGGGAGCACGCGATCTGGAGCTGAGGGAGACGCTCCCCGGAACCCGCGTCCATCAGGACGATCCCACCCGATGGGGCATCGGCCGAGGTGGCCGCGTCGAACCTCGGCCCGCCTTCGCTCGCAGCCGCGGTAGCCCGCTCGGGATCGGCTTGGTTGCCGCTGGGCGCAGACACGGTGGCGGCCCCAGGGCCGATGGTGGCGCCGAAGTTGGCGCGATGCAGTCCGTACCCACCCGCCAAGGCGAGAGCGAAGAGCACCACCATGGTTGCTCGCCGCGGGCGGGAGGCACGCCGCCCCCCACGCACCGGTTCAGTTCTTCCTGTAGGTTCCGGCACCGGATTTCGTGTCTTCGTCCTGCGGGTCCCTGACCTGGATCGATTTCCCTGCGCCGACGACGATCGTAGGATCGGTTCCCCACGTCCACGGTATGGTCTCGTGCACGGTGACGACTTCGCCCTGGGCATCGAGCGTGACGACGCGGATCTCGAGTTCGTGGTCGTATTGCCGATGCGCGTTCATCTTGAACGTGTAGGACTCGTTGCCAGACCCGGAATTGGTGACCACGATCGTGGCGCCGTCATCGGGACAAGCCCAGCTGTTCTGGGCTGCTGCCGCACCCGTCAGACCGATGGCAGCAAGCCACGTCCGAAGCGTTCCGCGTGGGCGAGTGTTCATGGGTTTCCTCGACTCTCTCCGAGGGCCCAACACCGCGTGGGCCCAACACCGCGTGGGCCCAACGACGTGAGTTGAGCATCGCCGCAGCAGCGCGTCAAGGCAGCGCACCCACGCAGGGAGCCGCCCGACCCCGCCCTCACCTGCCCGCCGGCGCCAGCGGCACCTCGTCGACCACCGCCTCGATCGCCTCGCCGCCGACCACCACGGTGACCCGACCCTCATGCCGCGTCAGGTCCCAGCGGTTGTTGCGGTCGAGACGGCGCTCCAGCGCGTCGAGCAGATCGCCCGGCACCTTGACCACGCGGATCTGCTCGGCCCGGTGCACGCCTTCCTTGGCGCACCGCTGCTGCAGCAGGTCCGGGCGGCGGTGGCACCAGACCACGACCCGGTCGCAGGCCTTCGCCGCCCGGTGCAGCCGGTCGGGCGAGGGCGAGCCCACCTCGATCCAGTCGGACACCCGGCCATCGGCGGAGCGCACCCACAGCGCCGGCTCGTCCGCCTCCGACAGGCCGCGGCTGAAGCTGAGCCCCTCGACGTGCTCGAGGGCGCGCGCCAGCACCCGCGTCAGCAGGTAGGGCGCGTCCTCGGAGGGATGGCGCGCGACGCGCAGGTCCAGGTCGGTGTAGACGCCGCGGTCGACGTCGGCGAGGCGGATCTCGAAGCGGTGCAGCATGGCCGGCCGGCGACGATCCGCCCCCGCACCCTCGATCGCAACCCTCGGCCACCGCCGCGCGGGCGCCTGCGCACTGTGGCCACTCGCTCCGCCGCCCGGTGCACGCTGCGATCGCCTGCCGTTCGCCGGAGACCCGCATGAAGACCCGCCGTCGCGCCGTGGTGGTCGGCATCCTGCTCGCGCTGCCGCTCCTCGCCCTGCTGCTGTGGACGGCGCCCGGTCGGCACGTCCAGTTCGTCTTCGGCGGCGCGCTGGTCAACCTCGGCTACCGGATGCAGGACCACCTCGAGCCCTACGACTTCGTGCACCACCACGACGTGACGCCGGAGGAGGTCTGGACCGAGATGCTGCACCAGAACGGGCTCGCGTCCGCGGTGCGCCACCGCTTCCCGCGCACGCCGCGCCATCCGCTGGTGGCGATGGTGGTCTGCATGGACGCGCGCCTCGACACCGCCGAGCTCGCCGGCGACACCCGCCAGTACTACTACGTCGTGCGCACCGCCGGTTCGGCGATCGAGGCCAAGGAGGCGGAGATGCTCGAGCTCGCGGTCGAGAACGGCGTCAAGGTGCTGGTGCTGACCACCCATTCCGACTGCGCCGCCGAGCGGGCGGCGGCATCGCCGGACGGGCGCCAACGCTTCCCGGCGCTGACCCGCGCGGTGGCCGAGCGCGGCCTGCGCCTGCGCGAGCTCGCCGCGCGCCCCTTCCTCGCCGAGCGCATCGCCGACGGCCGGCTCCTGGTGAAGCACATCGAGATCGACACGGCCACCGAGACGATGCGCGTGCGCTAGCTCAGCGGACCACCTCGACCGCCCACTCGGCGCCGCGCAGCGCCCGCGCATCGCCCAGCAGCACGAACGGCAAGAGCCGCCAGGTTCCGGGCGGGCCGGTGACCGGGAAGGTGCGGACGAAGGCCCCGTCGGCTGCGGCCTGGAGTTCGACCAGGTTCTGCGCCCCGGCGGCGTCCACCACGACGACCCCGGCGCCGACGATGTGCGAACGGTCGGCGGCGGTCGACAGACGCAGCGTCCAGGCCGCGGGTCGGCCGACCTGCATGGTCTGGGGCTCGACGGTGAACGAGGCGATCCAGGTTGACGGCGGCTGGACGCGCTCGACCGCCAGGGTCTCGGCGTCGCGGTGCAGCACCGTGAAGTCGTCGGGCACCGGTGCGGCAACCAGCTGCGCGAACCACGCGGCATGCGAGCTGCGCCCGGTCAGGAAGACCTCGGCGCCGGTGGCTTCCATGCGACCGCGCAACGCGGCCCAGGCCGCGCCGGGGTCGGCGGGCGGCACGAGGCCGAGGCCTGCCACCTGCGCCGTCACGTAGCGGTACGCCGACGGCAGCGTCGTCAGCAGCACCATCGGCCGCGGCACGAGTCCGTGCAGGCGACGAGCCAGTCCCACCTCGGCGACCGGCTGCCGGCCCAGGAAGGCGCGGTAGGACGCGACGCCGTGCGGCACGGCCACGCCGAGCGCGAGGCCCACGGCCAGCCAGCGCCGCGCGGGCCGAACCGGCATGGCGCACAGCACGCCGAGCCCGACCAGGCCCAGCGGCAGCGCCGGCAGCAGGAACCGAGGCTTCGGAGCATAGGCCGCGCAGGTCGCCGCCACCTGCACCGCGGCCAGCACCAGCAGCACGGCTCCGGTGCGGCGCGAGGCGCCGACGGCGAGCAGCCCCGCGCCCGCGAGCAGCAGCGGCCACAGCACCAGGTAGCCCACCCGCCCATCGGCCCCGCCGAGCATCGACGGCAGCATCGCCGTGAGCGCCGAGCCGAGGTCCCGGGCGCCGAGCGCCAGCACGTCGGGCCACGCGGCGGCGAAGAAGGCGCCCGCCGTCGGCAGCGTCGCCGTCGCCAGGGCGTGCTGCAGGCAGTCGAAGTCGTAGCCGCAGACGACCTTCAGGTAGACCAGCTGCCAGTTGTCGTGCCGCCACGGCGAACCGGTCGCCGCGAACAGCAGGGCGCCGTTGGGCGCATAGCCGACCAGAGCGCCCACCGCGGCGAGCCACATCGGACGGAAGCCGCCCCGCCGCCACAGCCACCCTGCGAACACGGGCAGGGTGACCAGCACGGCGAAGCGCGTGCCCACGGCGAACCCGAGCAGCGCGCCGAGGGCCATGGCACGGCCCCTGGAGCAGGCCCGCGGCGAGGCGAGCCAGGCCGCGGCCGTCACCACCAGCGTGGTGGCCAGCAGGTCGCTGGCGGCGGTGGTGCCGTGGATCCAGACGACGCCGTTGCCGGCGACCAGCAGGGCGGCCGCCGTCCCGGCGCCCGGCCGCAACCGTTCCGCGAGCGATCCCGACGCCGCCACCAGCAGCCCGGCGGCGAGCGCCGACACCAGGCACCCCGCCAGCAGCGCATCGCCGACCAGCGGCAGCGGCGCGGCGACCAAGAGGGGGTAGTGCAGCGGATGGAAACGGTCGAACAGGATCCGACCCTGCCAGAGCTGCTCGGCGACCTCGTGGTAGCGGTCGTTCTCGGCGTCGACCTCCGCGCCGCGGCAGGTCCAGGCGACCAGCAGCAGCGACAGCGCCGTGCCGATGGCGATCGCCATCGTCCCTCGCGTGCCGGGGCCAGGAGCCACCGGCGGCGACGACGCGGTCACGGCCGACGCCGTTCGATGGTCACGCCGCCCTGCTTCTGGTGGTAGCGCAGCAACCGGCCTTCGTCGTCGACGTGCAGCGTGATGGCGAGGCCGGCGAGTTCGGCCATCACGCGCCGCGCGCGCACCTCGGCATCGCCGAGACGGATCGTCTCGGCACCGGCGCCGCGCAAGGTCATCGGCAGCACCGACCGCAGCTCGGTGTGGAACAGCCGCACCTCGACCTCGGCGCCGTCGGGCAGCGGCCCGTAGCGGCTGAGCGCCAGCAGGAAGTGCGACGTGCAGTTGTTGTGCAGCGGGAACACGGCGGGATCGACGGCCGCCGAGTCGCTGCGCTCCTCGCCCGCGGTCGCGAGCCGCCAGGCGGCCCTGCCGTCGGCGCAGCGCACGTCGATCGTGCTCTGCTGCGGTCCCTCGGTGCGGTCGGCATGGAACGACAGCAGCCGGCCATCGGCGCCGACGACCGTGCGCGACACTTCCTCGAAGGCGCCGTCGGCGAGCCGCAGCGAGCCTTCGAACACGTGCTGGCCCTCGGGCGTGGTCGAGTAGACGACCCGCTCGTCACCGAGCTGCCGGCCCTGCTGCGACCAGGTGAACACCAGCGGCTCGGCGGCGGCGAACGGGAACGCGCCGGCGCGCCGCGCCACCGCCGGCGTCGCCGCGACCGCGGCCTTCGGCGCGTGGTCGAGCACCTCGATCGTCAGCGGCCGGAACATCGTGATCCCGTCGGCGAGCCGGATGTGGGTCGCGTCGACGAAGGTGAACTGGCCGGCCGTGCAGTCGACCGCCAGCCAGCCGATCGCCTCGCCGAGCCACACCTCGTTCCACATGTGCTGGGCGAAGCTGCCGCCGTGCAGCGGCGTGTACATGCCGCCCATCGGCGTGCGGGCCGGGATGCCGAGCGCGCGCAGCATCGCCGCGAGCAGCCGCGAGTGGCCGGCGCATTCGCCCTGGCGCAGCTCGAAGGTGCCCTTCGCCGAGCCGCCGCCCGGGATCGCGTACGGGATCTCGTCGTGGACCCAGCGCGCCAGCCGCTCGACGACCTGGAAGCAGCTGCGGGCGCCCTCGGCGAGCTGCCGCGCCTGCGCGGCGATCGCCGGATCGTCGCTCTCGACGACGCCGGGCTCCGGCGCCAGCCACGGCCGCAGCGAAGCAGCGGCGAAGGTCTCCGCCGGCGGCGGGAACGGCGGGCCGCCGGCGCCGTCGGGGCGCCGCGCCCGCAGTTCGAACACGCCGCGCACGCGGCCGTTCTCGACCGTGCCCTCGAAGCGCTGGCCGGGCCCGTTCAGCGCCGCGACGGTGACGTCGCCGCCGGTGTCGATCGCCGCGCGCAGGCGCACGAACTCGAGCCGCGTCGCGTCGCCGAGGTCGACGTTGGTGCGCACCAGGATGCGCTCGGTCACGTCGACCCGATCGAGGCGGGCGACGTCGGCCGGAGCCACGCGCTCGAGCACCGTCTTCTGCGCCGGGACCTCATAGCGCACCAGCTCGCCGGCGTCGCGGGTCACGAACGCGGTCGTCTCGAGGCCGAGCGCGACGATGCCCAGGCGGTAGACGCGCACCGGCGTGCGCTTGCCCAGCACGTCGAGCTGCCGGTCCGGCTCCTGGTCGAGCGCCACGACGACTCGCTGCACGCCGCCGAGTTCGGGCAACAGGCAGTCGAGTTCGACGCGCGCGCCCGGCTGCTGCGGCCCCCGCGCCAGCAGCCAGCGCAGGTCGGGCGCGACGACGACGCGCGCCGGGTCGACCGGCTCGCGGCCGCCGTCGAGCTGCAGGCGGCCGTCGACGAGCCGGCCCGACAGGTCGACCTTCTGGGTGCCGGCGCGCAGCGTCGATTCGAAGCGCAGCACGGCCCGCGTCGCCGGATCCAGCACCCAGGTCTGCTCGATGCGCTGGTCGAACGCGGCGCCGAGCAGTTCGACCTTCGCCACGGTGCGGCTGGTGAACTTGCGCACCGCGCGGCCGTCCTCGGTCGCGTCGGACTCGGTCTCGACGACGCTGCCGACGGTGCGGCCGTCGATGCGCACGGCGAAGGTCCGCACGACCTCCTGGGCCGGCAGGGCCGCGGCGAGGACGGCGGTCAGGGCCAGGGCGAGGCGAACGAGGGTTGCTGGCGTGGTCACGGGTTCCTCCGGTCCGGGTCGCAGCGCCCGGCCCCGCATTGCAGCCCTCGGCGGGCGCGGGCACAAGTCGGCGGCTGTTGTACCGGAGGAGCGATCGGCGGCGCCGCGGCCGAATACCAGCGAATGGCCGTGGCGAGCGGGCGCCGGTCGCATCGCCCCGCCGGCTCACGCCCCTGGCCGCCCCCCTCCGCCGCGCTCCGGCCGCAGCACGATCAGGTTCGCGTCGTAGGTGACGATGCCGAGCAGGATCGAAGCGATCAGCCGATCGACGTCGACCCAGTAGACCGGCTCCGGCGACAGCGGGTTCGGTCGCAGCGGATCGGCGACGCGCACCTGCCGCGCCGCCGCCTGCCAGCCGCAGAGCACCACGAAGTGCCCCTGCGGCACGCCGCGCACGTCGTCGTCCACCGGTTCGCGGCCGACCTCGCGCGGCCCCCCGTACAACCACGTCGACGACAGCCCGGTCAGCACCGGCGTGCCGCCGGCCAGCAGCCCGGCGAGGAACTGCGCCGACAGGTCGCGCATGTCGACCCGACCGCCGAGATCGAGGAAGTCGAGGTAGGCCTCGGTGGCGAAGTGCAGCTTGCGCTTGCTCTTCACCGCCGCCTGCGCGACCAGCTTCTGGCGCAGGTTCGACCGCGCGCCGCGGAACCACGTCGGGTCGAACATCTGCACGTTGTAGGTGTAGATGTCGGCCCGGTAGCCGCGGCGCAGCGCGTGGCAGGCGAGCTGCACGCCGAGCACGCCGCCGTCGTCGAGCTGCGGGATCGCCTGCACGATCGCGTCGAGCGCCACCGCTTCGCCGTGGAACCGGTAGAGCGCCTGCAGGCAGGTGGGGCCGCACGTCGCCCCATCCGGTTGGGCGGCGATGTGGAAGTCGTCGGGGCGGGCCATGCTGCCGCCGGATCGTGGCACGCGCCCGCGCGCAGGGCCAGCCTCGGCGCCGTTCCCCGCGCCGGCGGCCGCCGCGCGCGAAAGCCGGCGCCGGCGGCGACGCCGCCCTGCTATGGTCGCGGGCAACGTGGTGCGCCCGCCGTTCCGACTCGTGCTGTGGCTGCTGTGGCTCCTGGCCGGCCTGCTGCCGGCGCAGGCGACCGGCCAGGACCCGGCCGCCGAGGTCTCGGTGGCGGCGCTGCAGACCCGCATCGCCGCGCTGCAGGCGGACACGTCGCTGGCGCCCGAGGTCCGCACGCCGGTGCTCGAGGTGCTGGGCCGCGCCCTCGAATGGGCGCGCACCGCCGAGACCCAGAAGCAGCTGATCGCCCGCTATGCCGAACAGCGCGCCAGCGCCGGCGACCGCCTCGCCCAGCGCCGGCGCGAGCTGCAGGCCCTCGACGAGCGGCGGCCCGGTCCGCCGCGGCCGGACCTCGACCTCGCCGCGCTCGAGCAGGGCCTCGCCGCCGCCCGCCAGACGCAGGCCGAGGCGCAGCGCCAGGCCAGCGAGGTCGAGGCCGAACGCGCCCGCCGCGCCGAGCGCCGCGCCGCGATCCCGACCCTCGCCGCCGACTACAAGGCCCGCCTCGACGCCCTGCCGCAGCAGCCCGCCGAAGCGGCCGGCGCCGACCCGCGCCTCAGCAGCGCCCGCAAGCTGGCCCTGCTCGCCGAGCGCACTCGCCTGCAGGCCGAGGTCGACGGCCTCGCCGCCGAACTGCAGACCTACGACGCCGAAGCCGAGCTGCTGCGCGCCGAGCGCGAGCTCGCCGCGCGGCGCGCCGCCGCCGCCAGCGCCGATGCCGAGGCCTGGCTCGTCGTGCTGCAGCCGATGCGCGGCGCCGCCGCGCAGCGCGCCGAGCTGGAGGCGCGGCTCGCGGTGCAGCGCGCCGATCCCCGCCTCGAGGCGATCGCCGCGCAGAACGCGCAGCTGGCGGCCACGGCGGCCCAGCTGGCCGAGCGCCGCCGCGTGGTCGAGGCCGACAAGTCGAGCCGCGCCCAGGAACGGCAGCGCCTGCAGCAGGACTTCGACGAGACCAGGAAGCGGGCCGAACTGGTCGGGCCGACGGATGCCATCGGCGCCCTGCTGCGCCAGCGCCGCGTGCAGCTGGTCGAGACCAGCCGCCGCCATTTGCAGCGCACCAGGAGCCGCGACGACCGCATCGCCGATGCGCAGCTGCAGAGCATCGAGTTCGACGAACGGCGGCGGCGGCTGGTCGAGGATCCCGAGGCCTGGCTGGTGCGCGAACTCGGCGGCGAGACCGCCGTCGCCGCGCTGCCGCCCGAGCTGCTGGCCGAGGCACGGCGCCTGCGCGACGGCCGCCGCGACCTGCTGCAGCAGCTCGCCGACGGCTACACGGCGCTGCTCGGCGACGAGCTGGACGCCCAGGGCACCGAGCGCCAGATCACCGACCTGATCGCCACCTACCGCGCCTACGTCACCGAACGGGTGCTCGGCATCCGCAGCTCCCGGCCGCTGTGGCAGCTCGATTGGCGGGTGGCGGCCAGCGGCGTCGCCTGGCTGCTCGACCCGCACGAATGGGCGGAGGTCGGCCACCTGCTGGTGGCCGCCGTCGTGGCGCCGGTGTGGCCGCTGCTGCCCACCGCGCTGCTGGTGGCGCTCCTCTGCCTGCGCCGCCTGCTCGGCCGGCGGCTCGCTCGCCACGGCGAACGGGCGGCGCGCGGCTCCAACGTCGCCTACACGCCGACGGCCCTGGCGGCCGTCGACACCGTGCTGCTGGCGTTGCCGATCCCCGGCCTGTGCTGGCTCGGCGGCTTCCTGCTCGCCGCCCACCCACGCGCGACCGAGTTCGCCAAGGCGCTGGCCGCCGGCGCCGAACACACGTCGTGGACGCTGTTCCTGGTGCTCGCCATCGCCGCCCTGGTGCGGCCGCGCGGGCTCGCCGAGGCGCACTTCCAGTGGCAGAGCACGACCGTGGCCCATCTGCGGCGCGCGGTGCGGCCGCTGCTGCTCGCGGTGCTGCCGTTCACCACCCTGCTGGCGATGTTCGAGGCGCCCGGCGACGACCGCTGGATCGGCACCCTCGGCAGCCTGCTGCTGCTCGGCCAGCTGCTGCTGCTCCTGGTCGCGTTCAGCCGCCTGCTGCACCCGCGCACCGGCATCCTCGGCGCCAGCGTGCGGCAGAAGACGACGCTGCAGCGCTTCCAGCGGCTGTGGTTCCTGCTCGGCGCGGGCACACCGGCGGTGCTGCTGGTGATGGCCGTGCTCGGCTACGACTTCACGGTGCTGCAGCTGGCGCGGCGCCTGCTGGTGACGTTCGCGGTGCTGGTCGTGGCGGTGTTCGTGCACGCGATGGTGGTGCGCGGTCTGGTGCTCGAGCGCCGGCGCCTGCAGATCCGCCGCGCCCAGGAACGGTTGCAGGCGGCGAAGGCGGCCGACGAGGGCTCGGCCCCGGCCGAACTCGCCGCCGCCGAACCCGTCGACCCGCAGTCGCTGGCCCGGCAGACGCAGACGCTGCTGCGCGGCGTGGTCACGATCGCCACCGCGATCGTCGTCTACCAGGTCTGGGTCGACGTGCTGCCGGCGCTCGGCGCGCTGCGCGGCGTCGTGCTGTGGGGCGACGGCTCGGCCGCCGATCCGGCGATCGTCACGCTGGCCGACCTGCTGTGGAGCCTGTTCCTGCTGCTGGCGGCGCTGGCCGCGGCACGCAACCTGCCGGCGTTGCTCGAGCTGTTCGTGCTGCAGCGGCTGGAGATGCAGCCCGGCGAACGCCACGCGCTCTCGACCCTGGTCCGCTACGGCATCGTCATCCTCGGCGTCGTCTGGTCGTTCAGCAGCATCGGCATCGGCTGGGCGAAGGTGCAGTGGCTGGTCGCCGCGGTGTCCGTCGGCCTCGGCTTCGGCCTGCAGGAGATCTTCGCCAACTTCGTCAGCGGCCTGATCCTGCTGTTCGAGCAGCCGGTGCGCGTCGGCGACATCGTCCAGGTCGGCACCACGACCGGGCGCGTGACCCGCATCCGCATCCGCGCCACCACGATCCAGGACTGGGACAGGAAGGAACTGGTGATCCCGAACCGCGACTTCGTCACCAAGGAGGTGACGAACTGGACGCTGTCGGATCCGGTCGTGCGCTGGGTGTTCCCCGTCGGCGTCGCCTACGGTTCCGACACCGAGCAGGCGCTGCAGCTGCTCGAGCAGTGCGCGCGGCAGTCGCGCTTCGTCGTCGCCGAACCGCGCCCCGAGGCCGTGTTCGTCGGGTTCGGCGACAGCGCGCTGAACCTGCAGCTGCGCGCCTTCGTCGACATGAACCGCCTCGAGTACCGCTGGATGACCGATCTCTACCAGTCGATCGACGCCGCCTTCCGCAAGGCCGGCATCCAGATCGCCTTCCCGCAGCGCGACGTCAACCTCAGGCTGTCCGACCAGGTGCTCGCCCTGCTGCGGCAGAACCTGGAACGCCGCTGATTCCGCTGCCGACCGACCACCACCCCGTTAGCCTTGCCGCCGATGGCCGACACCGACACCCAGAAGCGCAACGCCGCCTTCGCCGCCGCCGACCTCGTGCCGAACGGTGCCACCGTCGGGCTCGGCACCGGCTCGACGTTCCGGTTCGTGCTCGAACGCCTCGCCGAGCGCATGCGCGACGGGCTGCAGGTGCGCGGCGTGCCGACCAGCCGCGACACGGCGGCGCGCGCCGCGGCGGCCGGCATCCCGCTGCTCGAACTCGACGAGGTCGACCGCCTCGACCTGGCGATCGACGGCGCCGACGAGGTCGATCCGCAGAAGAACCTGATCAAGGGCGGCGGCGGCGCCCACGTGCGCGAACGGGCGGTGGCCGCGGCGGCGCGCGAGCTGGTCGTCGTCGTCGACGAGAAGAAGCTCGTGCCGGTGCTCGGCAGGGCCTTCCTGCTGCCCGTCGAGGTGCTGCCGTTCGGCTGGAAACACGCCGAGCGACGCATCGCCGCCACCGGCTGCAAGCCGGCGCTGCGGCAGCAGGGCGGCCAGCCGTTCGTGACCGACAACGGCAACTACGTGCTCGACTGCAAGTTCGACGGCATCGACGACCCGGCCTGGCTCGACGAGCACCTGAACGCGCTCGTCGGCGTCGTCGACCATGGCCTGTTCGTCGGCATGACCGGCCGCGTCGTCGTCGGCCAGGCCGACGGCAAGGTGCGCGTGATCCCCTAGGGCCGCGGCCGGCCGACCGGCGCGGCGGCGCCCGTGCAGGAGACGTGCGGGGGGGGTCGCCCCACGACACCCTCGCTCGGCCCATTGCAAGGGCGTCCGGCCGCACTAGCATCCCGAGCCGCGGTCGGAGCCGCCGAGAAGGAACCCCATGCCCGAACGAACGGTGCACGACCTGGTCGAGTTCGAGCGCGCGCTGCAGGCACCTCGCATGCTGCTGTTCAAGCACAGCCCCGTCTGCCCGATCAGCGCCGCGGCCCACGGCGAATACCTCGCGTTCTGCGCCGAGCATCCCGACGCGCCGACCTGGCTCGTCGACGTCATCGCCGAGCGCGCCGCCGCGCGCGGCATCGCCGAACGGTGCGGCATCCGCCACGAGTCGCCGCAGGCGATCCTGTTCGAGAACGGGCGGCCGGTTTGGCACGCCTCGCATGGTGCGATCACGCGCGCGGCCCTGGCGGCGGCGTGGGCGCCGCGCTGCTGAGATCCGGGCGGCCCTGCACTCCGGCCGGGCGGCGTTCCGCGGCCAGGCCCCGACGGCTAGCCTTGCCGGCCGCATGCTCGCCGCCGCGCTGACCTGCCTCGCCGTGCCCGCTCCGCAGGATCCCGGCCCCGGCATCGACCGGCAGCTGGCGCGCGCCCGGGCGGCGCTGGTGCGCGACGTCGAATACGACCTGCGCTTCCAGCTCGAGGCCCGCAGCCGCGAGGTGCGCGGCTCCGTCTGGTTGCGCTTCTCGCTGCCGGAGGACGGCTATCCCTCGGCGCCGCTGGTGCTCGACTTCGCCGGCACCGAGCTGGCCGACGTGCGGCTGAACGGGCGCGAACTCGTGCCGCGCGCGGTGCACGACCACGTGCTGCTGCCGGGCGAACTGCTGCAGCGCGGCCGCAACAACCTGCTGGCGCGGTTCCGCTCGCCGGTCGCCGCCACCGGCACGCCGCTGACCGTCTACCGCGACCCGGCCGATGGCCGCGAGTACTTCTACTCGCTGGTGGTGCCCGCCGACGCGCACCGGCTCTACCCGTGCTTCGACCAGCCCGACCTGCGCGCCGGCTTCCGCGTCGAGCTCGACCTGCCGGTCGGCTGGACGGCGGTCGCCAACACGCGCCGGGTCGCCGAACGCGTCGAGGGCAGTCCGGGCACGGTCGGCACCCTGTGGCAGTTCGAGCGCACGCCGCCGCTGCCGACCTACCTGATGGCGTTCGCCTGCGGCCCGTTCGCGGTCGTCGACGGCGGCCGGCTCGCGGCGCCGGGCGTCGATCCCGACCAGCCGCTGCGGTTCTTCCTGCGCGACTCCGAACGCCGCCACCTCGACCGCGACCGGCTGGTGGCGATGCACGGCGACGGCCTGCGCTGGCTGGCGCAGCAGTTCGGCGTGCCCTACCCGTTCGGCAAGCTCGACCTCGTGCTGCTGCCCGGCTTCCCCTACGGCGGCATGGAGCACGCCGGCGCGATCTTCTACCGCGAGACGGCGCTCCTGTTCGACCATCCGCCGACCGACGCCGAGCTGGTGCGGCGCAGCACGCTCGTCTACCACGAACTCAGCCACCAGTGGTTCGGCAACCTGGTGACGATGCGCTGGTTCGACGACCTGTGGCTGAAGGAGGGGTTCGCCACCTTCATGGGCTACCGCGCGCTGGAGGCGCTCGAGCCCGAGCGCAAGGCCTGGCTGCGGTTCCTGCAGCGGGTGAAGCCGCGCGCCTACGAGGTCGACGGCACGCCCGGCACGACGCCGGTGTTCCAGGAGCTGCAGAACCTCGCCGACGCCAAGTCCGCCTACGGCGCGATCGTCTACAACAAGGCGCCGGCGGTGCTGCGCGCGCTGCACGAACGGCTGGGGCCGAGGGTGTTCCAGGACGGCCTGCAGCGCTTCCTGCGCGCGCACGCGTTCGGCAGCGCCGACTGGCGCGACCTCGCGCGCGCGCTCGAGGCCGCGGCCCGTCAGGACCTGTCGCGCTGGTCCGAGCGCTGGCTGCTCGCCAGCTCGATGCCGCAGGTGCGTGTCGAATGGCGCCTCGACGACCAGGGTCTCGTCGCCGATGCGGCGGTGACCCAGCGCGCCATCGCCGGCGACGGGGACTGGCCGCTCGACCTCGAACTGCTGGTGGTCGGCGCCGACGGCGGCCGACGCACGCTCGCCGTGGCCGGCGACGGCGCCCGGTTGCCGGTGCCGGCGCTGGAGGGGGCCCCGCCGCCGGCCGCGGTGCTGGTCAACCCGCGCGACGTCGCCTACGGCCAGTTCGTGCCGGACGCGGCGAGCCGCGCCTGGCTGCTGCGGCACGTCGACGCCGAGGCCGAGCCGATGGTGCGCGCGGTGGCGACGGCGGCGCTGTTCGAGGCGGTGCGCGAGGCCGAACTCGATCCGGCCGCCTTCGCCGAGGTGGCGCTGCGCCTCCTGGCGCGCGAACGCGACCCGGAGACGCACGCCTGGCTGCTCGACGCGCTCGGCACCTGCCTGCAGCGCTATCTCGAGCCCGAACGCGCGGCGCCGTGGCGCGACCGGGCGACGGCGCTGCTGCTGGCCCAGCTGCACGACGAGGCCGCCTCCGGCCGCGAACTGGGCACCTTCCGCTGGCTCGCCCGGGCCAGCGCCGACGCGCCGGTGCTGGACCTGTGCCGGGCGGTGGCGGCCGGCGCGGACCTGCCCGCGGGCCTCGTCCCGGGCAAGCAGGACCGCTTCCTCGCCGCCGCGGCGCTGCTGGCCGCCGGCGAAGGCCGCGACGCCGTCGACCGGCTGCAGCGCAGCCTCGCCCGCGAGGACGTCGGCAAGGAGGCGTTCCTCGCGCTCGCCGCCGAACCCGGCGTCGAGGCGAAGGCGCGCTACTGGAAGCAGTACCTGCAGCCCGACGCGCCGCCGGAGCAGTGGACCCAGGACAGCCTCGCCTGGTTCCACTGGCCCGGTCAGGAGGAACTGACGCTGCCCTACCTGCTGCCGGCGCTGACGCAGGTCGAGTGGGTCAAGCAGCACCGCCGCATCTTCTTCATGCCGGCCTGGCTCGACGCGTTCGTCAACGGCCACAGCTCGGCGGCGGCGCTGGCGATCGTCGATGAGTTCCTGGCGGCCGCCGAGCTGTCCGCCGACGTGCGGCAGAAGCTGCTGCAGTCGCGCGACGGTCTCTGGCGGGCGGTGCGCCTCCGGGCCGCGTTCCCGGCGGCGAAGTGAACCGGGGCCGACGCACGCGCGCGGCCTAGTCGGCGAGCCTCACCCGCACGACGGTCTCGCCCGGCGCGACCACCACCTCCCGGGCCGGCAGGTCGACGCCCGGCGCGACGACCTGGTAGGTGCCGGCGCTGCGGTTCGGGAACCAGGCGCGGCCGGCCTCGTCGACGTCGGTGCTGGCGACCACGCGGCCGCGCTGCCGCAGCTGCACCAGCACGCCCTCGCGCTCGCCGCGCCGCCCGAACTGCAGTTCGATCGTCGCGCCGCGCTCGAGCCGCACCAGCAGCGGCCGCGGCGACAGCACGTCCTGCGGCAGCGCGAGCTCGACGGTGCGCGGCGCGAAGCCCGTGGCGCGCACGACGAGCCGCGAGGACGCCGCCGTCACCCCGCCGATGCGGAAGCTGCCGTCGGCGCCGGTGCGCACGTCCGGCTCGAACAGGTCGGCGTCCTCCTCCTCGCCGAGCCAGACGGTCGCATTGGCGACCGGCTGGCCGTCCTCGGCCTGCACCAGCCCGGCAAGCCACGCCCCGGGCTCGAGCAGGACTTCGCCGAGGTCGCAGGTCTCGCTGGCGGCGAACTCGCGTTCGACGACGAAGGGCGCGAAGCCATCGCTCCACACCTCGAGGCGCACGCGGCCGACCGGGCACAGCGGCCACTGCAACCGACCGTTCTGCAGTTCCACCCAACGCGAACGGGTGTCGACGCCGATGTCGTCGTCGTCGAGCCGCGTCGCCCGCAGCAGCACGCCCGACAACCGCTGCTTGCCGGGCAGGCCGGCCACCGAGGCGGCGAGCGTGCACGTCGACGGCGTGTCGAGCCGCACCGCGACCTGTTGCAGGCCCACGGGCACCGGAACCGTGACCGGCCGGCTGCGGTCGGGCAGCGCGACCTGCAGGTCGACGGCGCGGTCGGGCAGCTCGAGCAGGAACTCGCCGCTGCCGTCGGCCAGCGTCGTCTGGCCGGCGGCGCCGCGCACCGTCACGACGGCGCCGACCACCGGCTGGCCGTCGCCGCCGGTGACCGCGCCGCGCAGCATGCGGCCGGTCTCCAGCAGCAGCACGACGTCCTCGGCCGGCCGGCCGATGCTGGTGGCGACGACGCGTTCGCGGCTGCCGCTCGGCTGCGACGGCAGGCGGGCGCGCAACCGGTAGGTGCCCGGCACGAGATCCGCGAACACGAAGCCGCCGTCGGCGCGCGTCATCGCCACGGCCTGCGACTCGGCGCCGGACGCCGTCACCGTCGCGCCCGCCAGCCCGCGCCCGCCGCGCACGACACGGCCCTGGATGCGGCTGGCGCGGCCGAGCACGAGGTCGCCGGCGGCTCCGGGCTCGGGGCCACTCGGGATCTCGAGCACGAGCCAGCGCGTGCC
This sequence comes from Planctomycetota bacterium, assembly GCA_019636245.1. GTDB lineage: Bacteria > Planctomycetota > UBA1135 > UBA1135 > UBA2386 > JAEUHS01. Next base: position 89,882 of record JAHBXX010000017.1, read on the forward strand.
GTGGCCGGCAGCCCCGATCCGCACCAGCAGCGAACCGGGGTTGCGGCCGGCGACGGTGAAGCGGCCCTCGGCATCGGTGACCGCCAGCAGTTCGTCGCGGTCGTCGCGGAACAGCTGCACGACCTGGCTGCCCAGCGATCCGAGATCGCGGTCGATCACCGCCGTGCCGATGAAGCGCGCGCTCTCGGCCAGGAGCCGCGTGCGGGCGATGCGCGCGCCGGCGAGCGGGCGACCAGCCTCGTCGACGACGCGGCCGCGCACCGAACGGGCGCGCAGCACCACCAGCTCGAGCTCGGTGCGGCTCGACTCCTCGATGCGCACGTCGACCTCGTCCTGGAACGAGGCCTGGAACGCGAGTTCGCCGCCCTGCAGCCGCACCACGCCGCGACCGGGCGACAGCGTGTTCGCGAACCGGAACCGGCCGTCGGCGGCGACGACCGCGTGCTCGAGCTGGCCGGCGACGTCGCGGATCTGCAGCACTTCGCCGCCGCGGAACGGCGCCGGCGACTGCTCGCTGACCAGCTGCCCCTCGACCTGCGAACGCGGCGGCAGTTCGACCGCGATCTCGGTCGCAGCCGCGCCGATCGCCAGGGTCCGCGTCACCACCCCGTGCTCGGGGTGCCGGACGACGAGCCGCATCGTGCCACGCGCGAGGCCGGCGAGCAGGAAGGCGCCGTCGGCGGCCGACTGGCCTGCGACCGGGTCGGCGAGGCCGGGCCGCACGTTCGCCGGCAGCAGCTCGATCGCCGCACCCGCGACCGGCTCCTGCGACAGGGCGCTGGTGACGCGACCGCGCAGCGGCGCCATGCTCGGCCGCTCGAAGATCAGGTCGCGGCGCACCTGGTCGCCGACGACGACCACCGGCACCGCCGCCGGTTGCCAGGACTCGTGCCGGGCGACCAGGCGCACCGGCCCGGCCCGCAGGTTGGTGAACCGGTAACCGCCGCTCGCCGAGGCGATCGCGGCCTGGGCCCGCCGGTCGTCGCCCGGCACCGCCTCGATCGCCACGCGCGCGTTGGGCACCACGGCGCCGGCCGGGTTGGTGACGACGCCGAACAGCTCGAACCCGGGCTGCAGCGCCAGCTGCAGCGGCACCTCGAACGTCGGCACGGCCTCGAGGCCGCCGGCGTAGGCCGGGTGCGAGAACTCCACCAGCAGGCTGTCGCGGGAACCGACGCGGAACTCGAACGTGCCCGCCGGCCCGGTGATCGCCTGGTCGACGCGTTCGCTGCGCCAGTCGGGCCAGGCCGTCGCGGCGCGCAGGATCGTGACCGTGGCCCCGGCGGCCGGCCGGCCGTCGGGCAGCAGCACGAGGCCGCGGATCGCGCTGGCCGGCAGCGGCGCCGCGG
>JAHBXX010000018.1 GCA_019636245.1 Planctomycetota bacterium
CGAGGCCGGCGTCGAGCAGCAGCAGCGCCGCCAGCAGGGCGAGCCACTCGGCGACGTTCGCCAGCGTGTGGCCGGCGCCCTCGGCGAACGGCACGCCGAACCCGCGCGCGAACAGGCACAGGCCGGCGATGCGCACCACGTTCGCCGCCACCGCCAGCGGCGGCGCCACCAGCAGCAGCACGAGGCGGCGCGGCCACCACGGCCGGCCGAGGAAGAACGCGAGGCAGTAGGCCAGCGTGGCCATCGCCAGCAGCGAGCGCAGGCCGCTGCACGCATCGGCGACGAACAGCCCCTCGGCCGCGCCGCGCGGCGCCAGCAGGTCGCCGCGGCGCACCATGTCGGCGCCGAACCCGTTCGCGAGCCGCATGCCGGCGTCGACGGCGACCTCCTTGAGCACGAAGGCGAGCCGCCCCTCGACGTAGATCGGCAGCGGCACGGCGAAGGCCACCAGCCCCAGCACCGGCCACAGGCCGCGCAACCGCGCCCGGCCGAGCGCCAGCCACGCCGCGCCCGGCACCGACAGGCAGAGGCTGGCCGCCGACCAGGAGTCGATCGTCAGCAGCACGCCGGCGAGGTGCAGCAGGAGGCCGGGCGCCAGGAGCCAGAGGCCGCGCCGGTCGACGACGGCCGGCGCCGCCCGCCACCTCGCGCGCCGCGTCCACACCACCCAGGCGCCGACCAACGGCACCAGCCAGCAGTGCTCGAAGTACTGCGTCGGCGCGTTCCAGCGGTCGATGCACCAGCGCAACGTCGGCGCATAGGCGACCAGCAGCGGCAGGAACACGCCCAGCCTTGCGTTCACGGCGCCCGCCCCACGCCGAGCCCCTCGTAGACGGCGGCGACCCGGTCGGCGTTGCCCGTCCACGTCCAGTCGTTGTGCCGCAGCGCCTCGCGCCCGGCGGCGCCGAGCGCGCGCGCGAAGGCGCGGTCCTGCACCAGCCGCGCCAGCTGTCGCGCGAGGTCGTCGGCCGAGCCGGGCCGGAACAGCAGCGCCGTCGCGCCGTCCTGCACCGTCTCGCGCAGGTTCGGCTGGTCGGGCGCCAGCGTCGGCACCCCGGCCGCCAGCGAGTCGAACAGCTTCAGCGGCGAGGCGTAGGCGTTGATCGCCGGGATCAGCGCGCCGTCGCAGGCCAGCACGTGGGCCGGCAGCAGGTCGGCGGCGACCTCGCCGAGCGCCCGCACGCGGGCGGCGAGGCCGCGCGCGGCCGCCGCCTGCTGCAGCGGCCCGATCGCCGGCCCCCGTCCGATCAGCACCAGCACCACCGCCTCGAACCCGGGCCGGGCCAGCACGTCGAGCACCAGGTCGAGCCGGTGCCAGGGACGCGCGTAGCCGACGAAGCCCAGCGCGAACGCGCCGTCGGGCAGCTGCCAGCGGCGCCGCACCGCCGCGCCGGCGGCCGCCGCGTCCGGGCCGTAGCGCCGCGGGTCGGCGGCGTTGCCGATCACGTGCACGCGCCCGGGCCGCGCGCCGGCCTCGACCAGCAGATCGCCGAGCACGCGCGTCACCGCCAGCACCGCGTCGGCGCCGGCGAGCACGGCGCGCTCGGCGGCCCGCGCCCGGGCCGGGAACCGCAGGCTGCCCAGACGTTCCATCTCCGCGACCATCGGCGAGTTGACCTCGAGCAGCAACGGTACGCCGAGCGCGCGGGCGGCGTCGAGACCGGAGCGGCAGTGCAGCGCGTGGCGTTCGTAGACGAAGTGCGGCCGCAGCGCCCGGCCGGCGTCGACGAGCCGGCGGCGGCCGCTGCGGTCGTAGAGCACCTCGAGCACCTCGATGGCGGTGCGCGGCAGCTGCAGCCGCTGCCAGAAGCCCGGCCGGGCGGCGGTGCGCGCCGGCGCGGCGGTCTTCGGCACCAGGGCGCACTCCTGCACCGTGTGGCCGCGCTCGCGCAGCGCGCCGATCAGCTCGCGCACGTGCACCGCCTGGCCGTCGTCGGCGCGGATCCGGTGGTGGTAGAGGATGCGGTAGGGCCTCATGCCGCCTCCCCGAGCAGTTCGCGGAACCGGCGGGCCAGGAGGCCGACCGGCGCGTCCCAGCCGTAGCGTTCGGCGAACGCGCGCACGGCCGCCGGCGCCGCCGGCGCCGCGCGCCGCCGCGCGATCGCGGCCGCGAGCGCGGCGGCGTCGCGCGGCGGCACCAGGGCGCCCAGCGTCGGGTCGACGGGATCCCGGTCGCCGAGGATCTCGGGGATGCCGCCGACCCGCGTCGCCACCACCCGCAGGCCCGACGCCAGCGCCTCGGTGACGACGTTCGGCCAGCCCTCGCGCTCGCTCGGCAACACCAGCAGGTCGGCGGCCCGGTAGGCGACCGCGACGCGCTCGGGCGGCAGCGAGCCGACGCCGATCACCCGGCCGCCGCCGGCGGCCACCAGCCGCCGCCGTTCGGGCCCGTCGCCGACCAGGAGCAGGCGCACGTCGGCCGGCAGGGCGGCGAGGGCGGCGACCGCGAGGTCGAAGCCCTTGCCCGGCACCAGCCGGCCGACGCCGAGCAGCAGCCGACCGGTCGCCGGCAGCCCGAACTCGGCGCGCGCCGCCGCCGCGTCCCCCGGCCGGAAGCGTTCCAGGTCGACGCCGTTGCGCGCCACGGCGACGCGCTCGCGCGGCAGCCCGGCGACCGCGGCGAAGCGCGCCGCCAGCGCGCCGCTCACCGCCCAGCACGAGGCGGCGGCCGTCGCGGCGGCGGCGATGCGCGCGGCGATCCACGGGTCGGCCGCGAGCACGTTCACGTCGCTGCCGCGCGCCGTCAGCGTGAACGGCACGCCGAACGCCGCCGCCAGCTCGGCCGCGGCGACGCCATCGGGCCACAGGTAGTGCGCGTCGAGCACGATCGGCCCGGCCGCGGCGAGCCTGCCGACCACGGCCCGCGCCCCGGCGGCGACCGCCGCCGCCTGCCGGCGCTGGCCGCAGCCCGGCCAGTGGCGGTAGCGCGGGTGCTCGACGGCGACGCCCTGCCAGGTCTCCGCCGCCGGCACCGCCGCCCAGCGGCGGTAGACGCCGTGCCGCAGCGGCCAGGCGACCTGCGGCACCGGCGCCACCACGCACCAGCCGAGCCCGGCGGCGGCGGCGACGCGGCGCATGCGGTCGTGCACGAACACGCCGTGCGTCGGCAGCGCCGACGACGGGAACAGGTTGGTGAAGGTGACGATGCGCTTCACGCGCCCCACCGCCCCAGGAACCGGGACAGCACCAGCACCGCCCAGAGCATCTCGCCGTGGTCGCCGGTGCCGGCCCGGTGCCGCTGCAGCAACCGGCGCACGGCCACCGGGTCGATCCACTGCGCGAGCCGGTCGTGCGCGAGCGCCACCTCGACGGCGTCGCCGATCGGCCCGCGGCACCAGGCGCGCAGCGGCACCGAGAAGCCCTGCTTCTGCCGCTGCAGCGCCGCCGGCAAGAGGCGCGAAGCCAGCGCCCGGCGCAGGAACGCCTTGGTGCGGCCGCCCTCGAGGTGCCACGCCGCCGGGATGCGGGCCGCCGCCTCGAGCAGGCGATGGTCGAGCAGCGGGCAGCGGATCTCCAGCGACACGGCCATCGACGCCCGGTCGGCCTTGACCAGCAGGTCCCCCGGCAGCCAGGTGGCGAGGTCGGTCGCCATCGCGCGGTGCAGCGGCGCGGTCGCCTGGGCGCGGTCGTAGGCCTCGAGCAACGGCGCGTGCGGGTTGCCGGCGGCCGCGTGGTGCTCGCGCCGCAGCACCGCGAACACCTCCTCGGGCAGGTGCGCGCTGACCGAACGTGCGTAGGCCTCGGCCGGCGAACGGCCGAGGTCCTGCAGCGTGCGCTTCCAGCGAAAGGGTCGCGGCAACCAGTCGGCCTTCGGCCAGGCCGCGCCGGCCAGCCGCCACAGCCAGCCCGGCAGCCAGGGACGTGCCCGGTGTTCGCGCACGTCGAACAGGTAGCGCCGGTAGCCGCCGAACGCCTCGTCGCCGCCGTCGCCGGACAGCGCCACGGTGACGTGGCGGCGGGCCAGCCGGCTGACGTGGTAGGTCGGCACCGCGCTGCTGTCGGCGAACGGCTCGTCGTAGGTGGCGGCCAGCCAGTCGAGGTCGAGCAGGTCGGCCGGCGCCAGCACCTCCTCGTGCAGCGACGCGCCGACGGCCGCCGCGGCGGCCCGCGCCGCCGGGCGTTCGTCGAACCGCGGTTCGGTGAAGCCGATCGTGCAGGCGGTCACCGGCCGGCCCAGCGTGCGCGTCATCGAGTCGACGATCGCGTAGCTGTCGAGCCCACCGCTCAGGAACGGCGCCAGCGGCACCTCGCCCATCAGCCGGATCCGCACCGCCTCGTCGAGCAGCGCCAGCAGCCGTTCCTCGTGCTGCGCCCGCGGGCGATCGTCGACGGCGAACTCGAGCCGCCAGTAGCGCTGCAGTTCGACCCGGCCATCGCGCACCCGGCACCAGTGCGCCGGCGGCAGCTTGTGCACGTCGTGGTAGACCGTCGCCGGGTCGGGCACGTAGCGCAGCGCCAGGAACTGCGCGATCGCGTCGGTACGCAGCCGCCGTGGCACGCCCGCCGCGGCCAGCGCCTTCAGTTCGCTGGCGAACACGAACCGGCCGTCGTGCAGGCACCAGTGGAACGGCTTCTTGCCGAGCCGGTCGCGGGCCGCGTAGAGCTCGTGGTTCGCCTCGTCGACGATGGCGAAGGCGAACATGCCGCGCAGCCGGGAGGCCAGGTCGGTGCCCCAGGCGCGGTAGCCGTGCAGCAGCACCTCGGTATCGCTACGGGTGCGGAACTCCGCCCCGCCGGCCGCCAGCTCGGCGCGCAGCTCCAGGTGGTTGTAGATCTCGCCGTTGAAGGTGACCCACAGCCGGCCGTCGGCCGTGCCCATCGGCTGCGCGCCGCCGGCGCGATCGACGATCGCCAGCCGCCGGTGCGCCAGCGCGTAGCCCGGGCCGCCGCGGACGCCGTCGCCGTCGGGTCCACGGTGCCGCAGACGATCGGCCATCGCCACCGCGACGGCGGGATCGACGGGCGCCTGCGGCGAGGCGGCGAGCATGCCGGCGATGCCGCACATCAGCGCCACCGCGCCGCGCGCCGCCAGGCGACCGCTGCCCTGACCGCGGCCGCGGTCGCGGCGACCGTTCGCGCCAGCCGCACCTCGGAGGCGGCGCGCGCCACGCCCCGCGCCTGCGGTCGCGGGCCCGCGGCGGCTGGCGGCGAAGGCGACCGCGGCGAGGCTGCTGGCCAGCGCCAGCCAGTGGTAGATCAGGTCGAAGTGGCCGCGGTTGAGGAAGAACGCGCCGATCAGGAAGCCGACCGTCGTCGCTTCCATCATGCGCGCGTAGTCGGCCGCCCAGGCGAGGTCGGGCCGCTGCCGGCCGAGCGCGTAGACCTTGCGGCAGGTGACGAACACCGACGCCAGCAGCAGCAGGTAGACCAGGAACGCGAGGCTGCCGCTCTCGGCCCAGATCTGCAGGTAGCTGTTGTGGGCGACGTAGGTCGACTGGTCCTGCGTCGGCGGGATCACCGAGTAGTCGAGGAAGCGGCTCTGGAAGTTGCGCATGCCGACGCCCAGCAGCGGGTTCGCCTCGATCATGCGCAGCGCCGTGCCCCAGGCGATGAAGCGCGCGTTCGCCGACGACTCGCCGGTGTCGCCGATGGTCCCCAGCCGCTCGAGCACGTGCGCCGGCGCCAGCAGCGGGAACAGCGCCGCCAGCGCCAGCAGCACCATGCCGGCGCGCAGCAGCCGACCCGAGCGCCAGGCGATCCACAGCGAGCTGCCGCACAAGGCCAGGAAGCCGCCGCGGCTGTGGGTCAGCAGGATCGTCACCACGGTCAGCCCCACGGCGATCTGCGTCGCCCGCTTCACCCACGGCTTGTCGCGCTCGGCGATGCCGAGGTACCACAGCAGCGGCACGTTCATCACCAGGGCGAGCGCGAAGTCGTTGTTGTCCTCCAGCATGCCGCCCGGACCGCGCAGGATCTGCCCGCCGCCGGTCAGCAGGCCGAAGGCGCCGCCCTTGACGCCGAAGAAGCCCAGCGACAGCGCGATGGTCCACAGCATCGCCCGCAGGCGCTCGCGGCTGTCGACCTGACCGACCGTGAACAGCGCCACGACGACGATCTTCAGGTACTCGAAGAAGTAGCGGTTGGTGTAGTCGTCGTGGCGCTGGGCGAAGGCGTAGCTGATGGTGATCAGCGCGGCCAGCAGCACGATCAGCCGCGTGCGCACGTCCCAGGCGGTGAAGCGGCGCCGGCCCTGCTCGTTCGCCCACCAGCCGACCACCATGGTGATGCCGACGAAGAACGACAGCCGCATCGTGCGCGCGAAGCCCCAGCACAGGTCCTGGGGCCGCATGTAGGCCAGCCAGCTGAACACCAGCAGGCCGACGAACGGCCGCCGGAAGCTCGCCGGCAGCGTCAGCAGCACGACCGCGAACACCAGGAGGTCGCGCATGCCTCAACTGCCGAGCAGCACGGCCAGCAGGTCGCGCAGCAGCGGGTGCAGGCGCGTCGGGTCGACGTAGAAGATCGTCACCAGGACCACGACCAGGGCGACGAAGGCGGCCGCGGTCCACGACACCAGCCGGCGGCGGCCCACGGCCGCCTCCCGCTCGGCCTCGGTCTCGAGGTGGCTGATGCCGCCTAGCACCGGCACGGGCAGGCCGCGCTCGACGTCGTCGAGGGTCTTGAACGTGCCCTGCACGATGTCGAGCAGCAGGATCAGGCCGATCGCGGCGCCGAGGCCGACCACGCAGCCGATCAACGCCACGACCAGGATGTTCGGATCGGTCGGCCGCGGCGGCGGCTGGGCCTGGCCGACCTGCTGCACGGTCTGCTGCTTGCCGAGCGAGGCCACGACCGCCGTGGCGGCGCGCAGCCGCTCGGTCGCGGCGTCGAGGTCCTTCTTCGCGTCGGCGAGCTGCTCGACCTTGCGCTCGTACTCGACGAAGCCCTGCGCGCGGCGCGCGACCCGCGCCGTCTCGCCGGCCAGCTGCGCCTCGCGCGTCGCCAGGTCGGCCTCGAGCACCGCCAGGGCGCGCTCCTGCTCCTCGACCGCCTGCTGCCGCTCGCGGTGCAACGGGTTCGGCATCAGGCCGTCGGCGTCCGCCGTGGCCGTGCCGACGAGCTCGCGCAGCTTCTGCTCGATCTGGGCGATCCCCAGCGTCGCCTGACGGTGGCCGTCGGTGCCGTCGCGGAAGTTGCGCTGCATCTCGCGGTAGCGCAGCAGCATCGCCGACAGGCGCAGGCCCTCCGGCGACGCCTTGGCCGCCACCAGCAGCACGTCGGCGTCCGGCTGCACGCGCGCCGGCGTGTCCGCCAGCAGGTCGCGGCTGCGCTGCAGCAGCCGGCGCGCGGCTTCGACCTCGCGCTGCACCTGCTCGACGCCGTTGCGCAGTTCGGTCTGCGCCCGCTGCTCTTCGGCCTGCAGCTGCAGCCGCAGGAACGACACCTGCTCGCTGGGGTCGATCTGGTAGCGCAGCGCGAGCTGCCGCCGCTCCTCGGCGAGCTGTTCGTAGAGGCGCCGGTGGTTGTTCGCCGCCTCGTTGGCGCGCCGCTGATCGGCCTCCGCCGGCTCGCGCAGCGAACGCAGGGTCGCCGCGATCCAGGTCGGCACCAGCTTGTTGAGGAAGTTCGCGGCCCGCTGGCCGTCGCGGTCGCGGTAGGTGACGCGGATCTGCGCGTGTTCGCGGTCGCGATCGAACTGGTTCAGGTCGACGACCGACAGCCTGCCGTTGACCTGGCGCTCGTTCAGCGTGCGCAGCGACGGATCGGCGACCATCGCCTCCGGCCACTTCAGCTCCCGCATCGTCTCGCCGACGGCCAGCGGGATGGTCAGCCGCGCGCTGTCGACGATCGAGCGGAACGGATCCTCGGCGTTGCGCGGATCGGTGCGGCCGGGCACCAGCTGGTGCACCAGCAGGGTCTCGGCGACGTAGTAGCGCGGGATGAAGAACGCGACCAGGCCGCCGAGCAGCAGCCCCACCAGCGACACCGGGATCACCTGCCAGCGGCGCCGCTTCAGCAGGTCGAGGTAGCGCTGCAGGGAGACCTGCGGGACGTCGAGCTGCGTCATCGCCCACCCGGCCGCTGGTTCATCGCCGCACGCCCCTCAGAAGCGGAAGAAGATCGGGCCGGTCGCGTCGCCGGTGAACACGTCGTAGGCCGAGCGGACCTGCGCCAGTCCGAACATGGTCTGCACCGCCAGCGCCACCGGTTCGAGCAGGCGCTGCAGCAGGCGCGCGATCAGGCCGAGGAAGGTCGGCGGCACGTAGAGGATGTCCCGCTCCCGGATCTGGATGTTCGGCGTCGTGTCGCCGGTGGTGAGGATCTCGCGGAAGTTGACGTCGATGACCAGCGGGTTGTCGGCGTCGGGCCGGATCACGTAGACCCGGCCGAGGTTGGCGAGGTTCGTCCACTGGGCGCTGAACATCGCGTCCATCAGCGTCAGGTCGGGCAGCATCGGCACCGGTCCCTTCCGCCCGACCTCGCCGATGGCGTAGAAGTACTTGTTGCCGGGCTTGATGCGCGCCTGCACGGCGACGTCGAACGTCAGCACGGCCCGCAGCTGGGCGCGCACCATCGCCGCGAGTTCGGCCTCGGTCTTGCCCAGCACGTAGATCGGCCCGACGTAGGGCACGAAGATCGTGCCGTCGATGCCGACCGGCTGGATCACGGTCAGCTCGGCGAGGCGTTCGGTGCCCACCTGCAGCGCCGCCTCCGGCGGCAGCAGGAACTGGATCTGGTCGAGGCCGCCGACGTAGTTCTCGCGCGTGGCGTCGCCGTTGGCCCGCGTGCCGAAGCCCTTCTCGTGCATCAGCTGGCGGATGCGCACCTCCTCGTAGCTGCCGCAGGCGGCCAGGAGCCCGGCGAGCGCCAGCAGCAGCGTCGCCAGGGCCGATCGCCGCCATGCCATCGGCCGGTCCTGCCACGGCGCAGGTCGGGCGTCCGCACGCGGGCGCAGCCAGCAGGAGATCGCGGAACGCACGGTCGTCACGTGGGGTTTGCCTCGCAAAGCATGGCGAGGCGGCATCGTAGGTGGCGCGAGGTCGGTGGCAATGCCGACGCCGGCCGATCCCCGGCCTCATCGGCAGTTCCCCGCTGCCGACCTGACCAGGGCGGCAGCCCCGGGCCGGCGAGAAAACACGAACTCGCGACGGGGCGCCCCTTCGCAGACCCGCCCGGTGCCCGTAGAACCCGTGCCGTGCGGTCGTCGATCGTGCTGCTGCTGCTCGCCCTGCTCGGCGGCATCGCCGCGATGCTGTGGCAGTCGGCGGCCGACGCCCCGCCGCCGCCGGCCCTCGCCGACGCGGCCCCACCGCCGGCGACGACGCCGGCCGCGGCCGCCGCCGATCCGGTCCTCGGACCGCTGGCGGCGGCCGCAGACGAGGCCCCGGACGAGCCGGCCGACGAACGCACGGCCGCCGACGCGGATCCGGGCCCCGACGCGGCCGAGGCGCGCACCGCGCTGGTCGTGCGCGGCGAGCCGCCGGTGCCCGTGCCCGACGTCGAGGTGCTGTTCGTCGACGAGCGCGACGCCGGCGCCCGGCTGCAGGGACTGCCGGTGGCGCCGCTGCGCCCCGAGTGGCCCGAGCTCTGGGGCCAGCGCGTGCGCACCGATGCCGCCGGCCGCGCTGCCCTGCCCGGCCCGCGCGGCACGCTGCTGGTCGCCGCCCGCAGCGGCGACGAGTTCGCGTTCGCGACGCTGCGGCCTGGCCGGCCGCAGGTGACGCTGGTGCTCGCCGCCGACGAACAGGTCGACGTGCGGGTCGTGGCCGCCGACGGCCGCCCGGCCGCGGCGGCGCCGATCGCGGTGCTGCAGTCGCTCGGCAAGGACAGCGCCGAGGTGCTCTGGCAGGGCGACGCCGACCACGACGGCCGCGTCCTGCTGCGCCATTTCCAGGTGCACCGCCGGGCGGCGAAGCCGCCGCCCGAGGTCGAGGCCTTCGCGGTGCTCGCCCGGCTGCCGGCGTCGCCGCCGATCCACGCGCTGTTCCCCGGCCGGCCGGCGGGGCGCGAGCCGGTGCTGCTGCGGCTGCCGCCGATGGCGACCCTGACCGTGGAGCTGACCGACCACCACGGCGCGCCGCTCCTGTCGCCGGCCTGGGTCGCCGTGCGGCTCGAAGGACCGACCGAAGGCAAGGCGCCGTTCGCGTTCCCCGACCACCTGCTGCTGCGCCATGCGCCGCGTCCCGCCGGCCGCGACGTGGTCGTCGTGCCGTTCGTCACCGCCGGCCGCGACGTGCGCGTCACCGCCCACTTCGAATGCGACCGCAAGGGCACCAGCCGCGTGCTGTCCGGGCTCGCCGCCGACCGCACGACGACGGTCGCCCTGCCGCTCGGCCCCGGCCAGGTGCTGCTCGCCGGCCGCGCGCTCCATGCCGACCTCGAGCCGCTGGGGCCGACCCAGCTGCCGGCGGCGGTCTGGCACGGCGAACGCGTGCTGCAGACCGGCGGCCTGCACACGCTCGCCGACGGCCGCTTCGACTTCGTGCTGGCGGCGCGCGGCGAGCCGCCTCCGTTCGTGCTGCTCGCCCGCTTCGAGCTCACGCCCATGGGCAAGCCGCCGGCGACCGCGGGCGCCCGGGCCGCGCTGTCCACCCTGCAGGGCGGCCGCCGCGTCGAGCTCGGCGACCTGGTGTTCGGCGCGCTGCCGCCTCTGGCCACCGGGGTCGTCGTCGACGACCGCGGCGAACCGATCGCCGGCGTCGACGTGCGCGTGCAGGGCAAACTGGCCACCCGCCGCGGCGAGAGCTGGCAGGACCTGCCCCAGCTCGCCACCCGCACCGACGACGGTGGCGCCTTCGAGCTGCTGGGCGAGCTGCCGCCGGGCGAACTGCGCCTGCGCGGCGACACCGACCGCCACTTCGCCGCCACCGAGCCGCTGCGGCTGCAGGGCCAGCGCCTGCGCCTCTGCCTCGAGCGCAACGGCATCGTGCGCGGCCGCGTGCTGCTGCCGGACTGGCTCGCCGACGAAGCCGCATCGCTGACCCTGCAGCCGTTCGACGAGGCGCTGCGCGAGACGCGCAGCCGTTCCGTGCCGCTGCGGCGCCGCGGCGGCGGCCGCTTCGTGGTCGAGCCGCTGCACGCCGGCCGCTACGACGCGATCGTGCGGGTGCGCAACGTCGACCGGCCGATCGCCGTGGTGGCCGACGTCTTCGTGCCGCCCGGCGAGTCGCGCGATCCGCGCCTGCAGGCGCTCGACCTGCAGCAGTCGCTGTTCCGCTACCGCCTGCGCGCCGTCGACGCCGCCGGCCAGCTGGTGCCGTTCGACGGCCCGATCCAGGCGCGGCTGTCGATGCCCGATGGCGCCATCGCCGAGGCGGGCTTCCGCTGGCAGCGCGGCCGCAGCGAGCTGATCACGCCGGGCACGCAGGCCGAACTGGTGCTGTTCGGCCGCGGCTTCCGGCCGCAGCGTCTGGTGCTGGGCCCCGGCGACCACGACGTCTACCTGCCGTCCCTGCGACCGGCGCTGCTGCAGCTGCCCGGCGCCCGCGCGCTCTGCGGACCGGAGCGGCGCGTGCGCGTGTCGGTGGTGCTCGAGCAGGCGACCGGGTTCCCGGAGACGCTGGCCGGCATCGACCAGCGCACCGGCCAGAACTTCCAGTTCGCGCGCTGGGACCTCGGCCGCAGCAGCGGCGCCTGGCTCGAGCAGGGCGACACCGTCGAGGTGCCGCTGATGCTCAGCGGCCGCTACGAGGTGCTGCTGCGCGTGCACGCGACCGGCAGCGAACGCTCGCCGCAGGCCTCGGTCTCGCTCGGCGTGCACGAACTGTCGGTCGATGCGGCATCGCTGCTGCCGCTGCGCATCGCCGTCGACGCGGCCGCGCTGCAGCGGGCGCTCGCCGAGGTCGACGCCCGCCAGCGCGCCGCCGCTACGCCACCGGCGCGGCGCTGACGGCCCGGGCGCCCGGCACGGCGATCACGTTGTGCAGCTTGCGGCCGACCATGGTCGCCGGGTCGTAGGGGCGCAGGCGACCGCTGGCCAACCAGCGCAGCTCGTAGCCGAGCTCCTGCACGAACCGGCAGACCTCCAGGCCGCTGGTGCCGGCGCGCTGCAGCGCCGCCTCGTTGACCTCGAACAGCAGCACCGGCCGGTGCCGGCGCAGCAGCCCGGTCGCGCCGTGCAGCACCTCGAGCTCGAGCCCCTCGACGTCGATCTTCACGAAGTCGAGCCGCTCGGCCGAGGCCAGCACGTCGTCGAGCCGCGCCACCTCGACGTCGACGCCCTGCCCGCCGTCGGCGAGGAACGCCGAACCGGGATTGCCCGGGATCGCGACCCGCAGCCGCGCGGTGCCCGGCGCGCGACCCAGCCCGAGCCCGTGCACGACGACGTGCGCGACCCGGCTGAGCTCCAGGTTGCGGCGCAGGCAGGCGAGCATGTCCGGCGCCGGTTCGAACACGTGCACCCGCCCCGCCGGCACCGCCGCCGCGAACGCCAGGGCCGTGGTGCCGATGTTGCCGCCGACGTCGGCCACGACGCCGTCCTCTGGGCACAGGCGGCGGCAGGCGAACGCCACCTCGTTCTCGCCGGGGCCGAAGCCGAGCGCCAGCACGTCGGTGAGCCGCGACAGGTCGAGCTCCATGACGATGCGGGGCGCGAACCGGACCACCACCGGCGTCGGCCGCGCGCGCGGCACGGCGCCGAGGCAGCGGCCGATGTTCCAGACCGCCCGCCAGCGCCGCGAGTCGAACCAGGTCGAGCGCGCGAGTCCCGACCGTCGCCAGCACCAGCGCAGCAGCCGCGCCACCGGCAGGTGCAGCGGCAACAGCGCCCGGCGCCAGCGCGGCAGCAGGGCAGGCTCGAGCGGGTGGAACTGCATGCCGCGCCAGGCAGCATACCGCACCGCCCGCGCGGGGCCGCTCAGGCGGGCGGCGGCCCGCCGACCACGGCCTGCAGGGCGCCGTGCAGCCGGGCGTTCGTCGCCAGCACCTGCCCGCCGAACAACCAGTCGTCGCCGCCGGCGAGGTCGGTGACCCGGCCGCCCGCCTCCTGCACGAGCACGGCGCCGGCGGCGACGTCGTACGGCGCCAGGTAGAGCTCCCAGTAGCCGTCGTAGATCCCCGCCGCCGTGTAGCACAGGTCGAGTTCGGCCGAGCCCAGCCGGCGCAGGTCGCGGCACAGCGGCAGCACGCGCGCGAGGCGGCCGGCGTTGTCGTCGCGGCCGGGCTCGTTGCGGTTGTAGGAGAAGCCGGTCGCCAGCAGCGCATCGGCGAGTTCGGCGGTCGCCGACACCCGCAGCACCTCGGCCCGGCCGTCGGCGAAGCGGCGCTGGGCGCCGCCGCCGCGCCAGGCCACGAACGTCTCGCCGAGCACGGGCGCGTGCACGACGCCGACGACCGGCGTGCGCCCGTGCACGAGCGCGATGGCGACGGCGAAGAACGGCAGCCCGTGCACGAAGTTCGTCGTGCCGTCGAGCGGGTCGACGACCCAGGTCCAGTCGCTGGACTTGCTGGCCAGGCCGGCGGCCGTCAGCACGCCCTCCTCGGCCAGCACCGCATGCTCGGGGAACGCCTGCAGCAGACCGCCGACGACGATCTCCTCGGCGGCGCGGTCGGCGGCGGTGACCAGTTCGCGCCGCTGCCCTTTGGTGGCGACGCCGGTGCGCACGGCGCTGCGGCGGCGCAGCAACTCGCCGCCGGCCGCGTGCGCCAGCCGGACCGCCGCCTCGGCGCCCGCCCGCAGGTCGACCGCCGCGGCGCTCATCGTGCAACCGGCAGCGCGTCGGCGGCCGCCACCAGTTCCTCCTGCAGCCGCTTCAGGTCCTTGTTGCGGCCGTCCTGCCGCGCGTCGTAGTTCATCAGGATCACGAACCAGCGCGGCGTGCCGTCGCGACCGTGCACGACCCCCGACAGCGCCGACACGCCGCGGATCCAGCCGGTCTTGGCGCGCACCCGGCCGACCAGGTCGGTGCCGGCGAAGCGGTCGGCCAGCGTGCCGGTGCGACCGGCCACCGGCAGGCAGTCGACGAAGACCTCCCCCGCCGGCGTGTTCGCGGTGACCAGCATCGCCGCGGCGAGCAGGCCCGGCGTCACGCGGCTGTCGCGCGACAGGCCCGAGCCGTCGAGGAGCAGCGTGCCCGCCGGCAGCTCGCCGAGCCGCGCCGTCAGCCGATCGCGCATCACCGCGAGCCCGCCGGCGAGGCTGCCGTCGCCGGCCGTGCGGGCGCCGAGCACCCGGAGGCACTGTTCGGCGGCGAAGTTCGACGAATCCTCGAGCATGCGCGCGAGCGCCGGCCGCAGCGCACTGCGATGCCGATGCACGACGGCGTCGGCGACCGCCGCGGGCCGTTCGCCGGCGACGGCGATGCCGGCCGCCGCCAGCGACCGGCGCAGCGCCGCGAGGTACCACGCCGACGGCTCCTGCACCGCGGCGCGGATCGTGACCGGCGCGCCGCGACGCGGGAAGCGACCGCGCACCTGCACGGCGTCGTCGCGGTCGACGGCGCCGTAGGTCGCGTCCTTCGGCCGGTCGACGAGCTCGATGCTGCCGCGCAGCGCCCGGTCGGCGACCGGCGCCACGAGTTCGACCTGCGCCGCCGCGGCGCCGGCCGGAGCAGCGATCTGCAGCACGAACGTGCCCTGCTCGAGCACGAACGGCCCGGTCGGCGCGCAGTAGTAGGTCTGCAGCTGGTCGCGCGGCCAGCCCGGCGGCCGCGCCGGCCCGGTGAAGCAGCCGGGCTCGAGGTCGATGCCAGCCAGCGTGATGACGCCGCGCTGCCGCAGCGCCGCCGCGACCGCGCCGAACACCCGCTCGGGCGCGTGCTCGGTGTCGCGGATCCAGTTCGGGTCGCCGCTCGCCTCGACGACGAGACGGCCCGCGCGCAGGCGGAACACGGTCTCGAACGTGTGGTCGGGCCCGAGGCCGTCGAGCACCGCCGCCGCGGCCAGCAACTTCATGTTGCTGGCCGGCGCGAACGCTTCGCCGACCCGATGGCCGAACAGCAGCCGGCCCTCGGCGTCGCAGACGGCGACGCCGGTGCGCGCGCCGAGCGCCTCGGCCGCCGCCACCACGCGTTCGCACGCCTGGCCGGGCAACCCGACCGCGAGCACCAGCACCACACACGAGCCCCACCGCGCCATCGCCGTGGGATACCGCAAGCGATCCGCCGCCGCCAGCGGTCGCCGGCCGCGCGGCGCGATCGGGAGCGCCGTTCCGCCGCTGGTGCGGACGGGCTAGCCTTGCCGTCATGTCGCTCGTGCTGTTGCTGGCCGCGGCGCTGCCGCAGGGCCCCGCGCCCGCCCCTCCCGCCCCGATCCGGACCGCCCTGCTCACCGGCGCCAACAACCACGACTGGAAGTGGACCACGCCGGAGATCGCCAACACGCTCGGCGAGACCGGGCGCTTCGCCGTGACGACGGTCGACGATCCGGCGACGTGGCTGGCCGCGCGCGGCGCCGACGACATGCAGCTCCTGGTGCTGGACTACAACGGCCCGCGCTGGGGCGAAGCGGCCGAGCGCGCCTTCGCCGCGGCGGTGCGCGCCGGCACGGGGGTCACCGTGGTGCACGCGGCGAACAACGCCTTCGCCGGCTGGCTCGACTACGAGCGCATCGTCGGCCTGTGCTGGCGCGAGGGCTCCGGCCACGGCGCCTACCACCCGTTCGACGTGCACGTCGTCGACCATCACCATCCGGTCACCGCCGGCATGGCCGACCTGCGCCTGCACCCGGACGAGCTCTACCACCGGCTGGTGCCGACGCCGGGCGCCGACCACCGCGTGCTGCTGGCGGCGTTCAGCGACCCCAAGACCGGCGGCAGCGGGCGCCACGAGCCGATGGCGCTCGCCGGCACCTTCGGCGCCGGCCGCGTGTTCCACACCACGCTCGGCCACGTCTGGACCGGCGTGCCCGCGACGCGCGCCACGTGGATCGACCCCCAGCTGCGCCGGCTGGTCGCGCGCGGCAGCGAATGGGCCGCGACCGGCGAGGTCACGCTGTCGCCGGTGCCGCTGAACGCGCTGGCCGAGGAGGAACGCCTCGAGGGCTTCCAGTCGCTGTTCGACGGCCGCTCGCTGCGCAGCTGGCGCGGCTACCGCAGCGAGGCGCCGCCGGCCAACGGCTGGGTGGTGCGCGACGCTGCGATCGTGCACGTGCGCGGCGGCGGCGGCGGCGACCTCGTCACCGTCGACGAGTTCGACGACTTCGACCTGCGGTTCGCGTTCCGCGTCGCCGCCGGCGCCAACTCCGGCGTGATGTGGCACGTGCTCGAGACGGCCGACCAGACCTACATGACCGGACCCGAGTACCAGGTGCTCGACGACCTCGGCGCGCGGCCGGACCCGCGCCACGGCGTGGGCGCGCTCTACGACCTGGTGCCGGCCGTCGGCAAGACGGTGCGCCCTGCCGGCGAATGGAACGACGGCCGCATCGTCGTGCACGGCGGCCGGGTGCAGCACTGGCTGAACGGCGCCTGCGTGCTCGACGTGCCGTGCCGTGGTCCCGAGTGGGAGGCGATGGTGCAGCGCAGCAAGTTCCGCGACTGGCCGTTCGGCCGCGCCGGCCGCGGCCGCATCGCCCTGCAGGACCACGGCGACGAGGTCGCGTTCCGCAACCTCCGGATCCGCCCGCTGTGAAGACCACCGCCGGCGGCCGCCTGCTGCTGATCGAGGACGACGCCAGCCTGCGCATCGTGCTGGGCACCGAACTGCAGCGCATGGGCTACGACGTCACCAGCCACGCGCGCGGCGACGGCGCCGCCGACCTCGCGGCACGGTGCGAGCCCGACGTGGTGCTGCTCGACCTGCACCTGCCCGGCCGGCCGGGGCTCGAGGTGCTGCGCGACCTGGCGCAGCAGGACCCGGACCTGCCCGTGGTCGTGTGCACCGGCCACGGCACCGTGGCGCTGGCGGTGCAGGCGATGCAGGCCGGCGCCTTCGACTTCCTGACCAAGCCGGTCGCCCTCGACGTGCTCGAGCAGACCGTGCAGCGCGCCTGCCGCCACGGCGCGCTGCAGCGCGAGAACGAGCGGCTGCGGCGGGCCAGCGCCCACGCCGCGGCGGGCGCCCTGGCCGTCGCGCTGCCGAGCGCCGCGACCCAGCGGCTCGACCGGCAGGTCGCGCGGGTCGCCGCCGCCGGCCAGGCCGTGCTGATCACCGGCGAGAGCGGCACCGGCAAGGAACTGGTCGCCCGGCGCCTGCACGCCGGTTCGGCCCGCCACCAGCAGCCGTTCGTGGTCGTGCACTGCGGCGCGATCCCGCGGCAGCTGGTCGAGAGCGAGCTGTTCGGCCACACCAAGGGCGCGTTCACCGGCGCCGAGGGCAAGCGGCCGGGGCTGTTCGAGGCCGCCGACGGCGGCACCCTGTTCCTCGACGAGATCGGCGAACTGCCGCTCGAGGTCCAGCCGGCGCTGCTGCGCGCGGTGCAGTTCGGCGAGATCCGGCCGGTCGGCAGCGACAGCGTGCGCCGCGTCGACGTGCGCATCGTCGCCGCCACCCACCGCGACCTGCGCGCCCGCGTGCAGGAAGGCGCGTTCCGCGAGGATCTCTACTACCGACTCGCCGTGCTGGAGCTGCACGTGCCGCCGCTGCGGGAACGGGCCGAGGACGTGGCGCCGCTGGCGCAGGCGTTCCTGCAGCGCGAGGCCTCGCGCGCCGGCCGCCGGCTCGAGTTCGCGCCCGCGGCCCTGGCCCGGCTTGGGACGCACACCTGGCCTGGCAACGTGCGGGAGCTCGAGAACGCGATCGTCCGGCTCGGCGTGCTCGCCGACGGTCCGGTCGTCGGCGCCGCCGATGTCGACGAGCTGGTGTTCGCCGGCGGCCGGCGCGCGGCCGGCGGCGGCGCGTTGCCGACCCTCGACCTCGGTGAACTCGAACAGCTGGCGATCCGCGCCGCCCTGCAGCGCTTCGACGGCAACAAGACCAAGGCGGCCGCGGCGCTCGGCATCGCCTTGAAGACCCTCTACAACAAGCTCAACGCCGAGACCCCGAAGCCCGACTGAGGACCGCGCGACCGCGCCGGGAACGGCACGACCGCTGCCGCCCGCCGCGCCGCCGGACCGCTCACCAGCGCAGCAGCAGCAGCTCGCTGCAGAAGCCCGGCCCCATCGCCAGCATCAGGCCGAGGTCGCCGGGACCGCCGGGGTGGTTGCGCAGGGTGTCCTCGAGGATCATCAGCACGGAGGCGCTCGACAGGTTGCCGGCCCGCGCCAGCGCCTGCCAGCTGCAGCGCAGGTCGGCGCGCTGCAGGCCGAGGCCGTCCTGCAGCGCCTCGAGCACACGCGGGCCGCCCGGATGCGCGATCCAGCGCGCGATGTCCGTGCGCCGGCGGCCGAGATCGGCCAGGAAGGCGTCGACGTCGGCGGGCAGCCGTTCGCGGGCCACGGTCGGC
This sequence comes from Planctomycetota bacterium, assembly GCA_019636245.1. Lineage (GTDB taxonomy): Bacteria > Planctomycetota > UBA1135 > UBA1135 > UBA2386 > JAEUHS01. The sequence goes on from JAHBXX010000018.1 coordinate 18,262, forward strand.
ACCTCGGCCGACAGCACGATGCGGAAGCCGTGCGCGCCGATGTCCCAGCCCATCACCGATTCGGTCTCGGGGTAGAACACCGACCGGGTCGCCACCACGTCGGGACCGGAGCACCGATGGTCGGCGCCGACCACGACCGCCGCCGCGGCGCCGTCGCCGAACAGCCCGGTGCTGATCAGGTTCGCCACCGAACGGTCGCCGCGCTGCAGCGTCAGCGAGCACAGCTCGACGCACAGCACCAGCGCCACGCCCTGGCGCTGGCCGCGCACGAGGTCGGCGGCGCGCGACACCGCGGCCGCACCGGCGACGCAGCCGAGCCCGAACAGCGGCAGCCGTTTGACGTCCGGCCGCAGGCCCAGCCGGTCGACGAGGCGCGCGTCGATCGACGGGCTGACGGTGCCGGTCACGGTCGAGAACAGGATCGTGTCGACGTCGCGCGGCGTCAGGCCGGCGCGGTCGAGCGCGCGCCGGCAGGCCGCTTCGCCGAGTTCGGTCGCGCGCTGCCGCCAGGCGGCGTTGCAGGCGGTGAAGTCGGTGAGGCCGGCGTAGGCCTCGAGCGGCAACGCCAGGTGGCGCCCCTCGATGCCGGCGTTGGCGTGCAGCGCGCGCAGCCGCTCGGCGAGCCGCGGCTCGCCGCCGAAGGCCGCGACCAGGTACTCGGTCAGCGTGCGCTGGTCGTACCAGTGCTCGGGGAAGGCGGTCGCGACGGCGGCGATCTTCACGGACGGATCCTCGGCAGCAGATAGGGCACGGTGGCCCGATAGGCTCGGAAGCGATCGCCGAACAGTCGCTCCCAGCGCCTTTCCTTCCAGCGTGGACCGACCGCGCAGTAGCCGATCCAGGGCACCGACAACAGCGCCCAGTCCGGCGTCCAGCACGGCGCCGTCGCCAGCACCAGGGCGAAGCCAAGGTAGATCGGCTGCCGGCAGCGGGCGAACAGGCCCTGCGTGGGCATGCCGCCGTACGCCACCGGCCGGTCGCGCCACAGCGCCCACCAGCCGGCCGCGCCCGACTGCAGGCCGAGGCCCGCGTCCCACAGCGCCTTGACCAGGAACAGCCAGGCGGCGCCGAACAGCCCCCACTGCAGGGCGCCGGTCGCCCCCTCGGGTGCATGCCAGACGACGCCCGAGGGCGTCCAGGCCCAGAAGGCCAGCAGCAGCTGCAGCGAGCCGGTCAGCACGTAGGTCGTCGGCGCCAGCGTCTGGCCGTGGCCGACGGGCGACAGGAGCCGCAGCCACGGCCGGCCGCGCGCCGACAGCAGGAACGAGTGCAGCAGCGGGAACTGCAGCACCAGCACGAGGTTCGCCAGCCAGCCCCAACCGCCGGGCAGGCGGCCGGCGCCGCGCTGCAGGCCGGTGGCGAGGGCCAGCGCCATCGACGCCACCGCCGCGGCGAACGCCGTGTGGCACAGGAGCGCCATCGTCCCCGCCGCCCAGCGCCGGCGCCGCGTCATGCGCCCACCCGTTCGTAGAGCGCCGCGTAGCCAGCGGTGATGCGCGGGCTCTCGCGCAGCGAGATGGCGCGCTGGCGCAGCGTGCGCCACAGGCGGGGCGCCTCGCCGGTGCGGGCGACCCGCCGCAGCCCGGCCGCCGTCGCCATCGCGTCGAGTTCCTCCGGCCGCACGAACAGGCGCCAGTCGTGCGTGCCGCGCGGCACCAGGCCGAGGCCCTCGCCGAGCGTGACCGCGAGCCACCGCGCCCGCGGGCTGCGGTCGATCGTGTTGACGAACAGCCGCCCGCCCGGGCGCAGCAGGCGCGCCGCTTCGCCGAGCGCCGGCGCGGGCGCCGCCAGGTGCTCGAGCACGTCGGCGAGCAGCACCACGTCGGCCGTGCCGGTGGCCAGCGGCGTCCGGGCCAGATCGGCGCACAGCGGCAGGAACCCCGCCGCGCCGCGATCCTGCCCGGCCTGCAGCGCCTGCCGGGCGACGTCGACGCCGAGCACCCTCGCGCCCGCCGCCGCCAGCGGCACCGCCAGCAGCCCGCCGCCGCAACCGAGGTCGACGACGGTGCGCCGCGACCAGTCGCCGGGCAGCCAGCGGCGCAGCAGCTCCAACCGGAAGGCGGTCACCGCGCGCAACGACGCGAACGCCCGACAGGACGGATCCCACCAGCCGCCGCGATCGAACAGGGGCTCGTCGGTCACCGCAGTTCGCCCTGGCGGAGCACGACGGTGCCGTTCGGCGCCGACAGGCGCAGGTGCCGCGGCGCCTGCTCGAGCGGCACCGCCTCGGCGCCATCGAGCACCAGCCCCTCGGGCCCGGACGCCCAGGTGCCGGTCAGGATCTGGAACGCGCCGCCGTGCGCATCGTCGACCAGCGCCGCGGCGGTGTAGGTGCCGTCGCCGAGGAACAGGTAGTAGACCTTGCGCAGCGAGACCGCCGCGTCGCCGGTGATCTCGACCGATTCGTAGAGCCCTTCCGGCCGCAGCCCGGGCGCCGGCGCGAACGCCAGCTCCGCGACGGCGGCGGTGACCATGCGGTCCTGCGTCGCCACGACGTTCGAGGCGATGCAGCCGCTGAGGCCGACGGCCACCGCGGCGGCCGCCAGGGCGACGGCGCCGCGGCTCACTTCGCCTCCCCGGCCTGCACGCGCGCGCGCAGCGTCAGCCAGACCACGACCTCGTCCTGCATGCTGATCAGGCCGAGCTGGCTGGGCACCGGCACGCCGTAGTCGCTGAGCTTCAGCGGCACCTGGCCGTTGACCACGACGCGTCGGCTGGCGTCGACCTCGATGGCGATCGGCAGGCGCAGGTCGCGCGTGACGCCGCGGATCGTCATCTTGCCGGACACCTCGCCCTTGGCGGTCTGGCGCGCCACGTCGATGCCGCCGGCCGCCGGCGCGAAGCCCTCGATCACGAACCGGATCTGCGGATGGTTCGTGGTGTCGAGGTGCTCGCGCAGGTTGGTGTCGCGGCCGTCGACGCCGGTGACCAGCGTCGCGGCCGCGCAGGCGACTTCGCCGCGCCAGGCGCCGGCGGGGTCGTCGAAGTCGGCGGTGAACTGGCCGCTGACCTGCGAGGTCACGCCCGAGAAGTCGTGCAGCGTGCTCTTGGCGTCGAAGCCGACGCGGCACAGGTCGGGCACCAGCACGTAGCGCTGCTCGCGGTCGAACGCGAACGTCGACGGCGGCAGCGTGAACGACAGGAAGCCCTTCGGCTTCGCCGCCGCGGCCACCTCGCCCGCCGGCGCCGTGGCGACCACCGGCTCGACCGGCGGCTCGACCGGCGGCTCGACCGGCGGCGGCGCGGGTGGTTCCGGCGCGGTGACGGGCGGGTGTCCGCCGGCCGCCGGGGCCGCGGCCGGGACCGGCATCGCCGCGAGGCCGGCGAGCTGCCGGTCGACCTGCTGCAGGCCCTCGGCCTGCACCGCGAGCTGTTGCCGCAGCCCGGCGACCTCGCGCCGCAGGGCGTCGACGTCGGCGTGGCGCGCCGCCGCCCGCTGCTCGAGCGCCTCGCCGAGCTGCTGCAGGTTCGCCCCCTGCTCCCGGCGCAGCTGCGCCAGGTCCTGGCCGAGCGTGGCGACGTCGTCGCGCAGCAGCGCCAGCGGTTCCGGCCCGGCCGGAGCGGCGTCGGCCTGCACGACGATGCGGACCCGGTCCTTCACCACGGCCAGCGCGAACCCCGCCGCGCCGAGCAGGCCGAGCACGAACGCCGCGCCCAGCCATTGCAGGAGCGTGCGGGTCATGCGCAGTCCATGTTCGGGTGCATGCGGCAGGGCATGCAACGGCCATGCCCACCCCGGCGCCCTCGCGCCGCCCGCCCGCACCCTGCAACTCTTGCCGCGACCCGGTAGAACCTGCACGCTCGGTCGCGGACTGCGCCTCGCACCGCCCCACCGCCGCCGCGCCGGCGGTCGGCACACCATGTGCTTCCCGCTCCCGATGCCGCGACGACGGATCCCCGATGCTGCGACGAAGTAGCCGGCTCGCGCTCGGACTCGGCTACGCCGTGCTGCTCGGCCTGACCGCGGTGCTGTTCCACGCCCAGCAGCAGCAGGCGGTCGATGCGTCGAACCGCGCCCTGAAGGTGCCCGATGGCGACGACGCCCGCAACCTCGCGGCGCTGGCCGAGGTCGTGCCCGACGACGCCGTCGTGCTGGTGGGCTTCGCGGCCGCGGGCGACCTGCCGCTGCCGGCGGCCGACCGCACGGCGTTGGCCGGCCTGCCCGACCGGGTCGCGCTGCTGCCCGGGGTCGCGGCCTGCCGCGAGGTGCCGTCGCCCGACCCCGGCCTGTGGCTCCACGCCGTCAGCCTGCGCGCCGCCGATCCCGCCGCCAGCGCCGAACAGGTCGTCGCCGCGGCGCGCGCGGTGGCGCCGCCGACGGTGCGCGTGCTGGCCACCGGACTCGCGCGCATCGAAGGGCGGATCGCCGAGCGGGTGGCGGCCGAACGGCGCCACATCGTGCCCTGGCTGGTGGCGGCCCTGCTGCTGGCGGCGCTGGTCGTCTACCGGCATCCGGCGCTGGCGGCCGCGGCCCTGCTGCCGGCGCTGTTCGGCATCACCTGGACCGGCGGTCTGATCGCCTGGCGCGGCGAGGCCCTCGATCCGGTGGCCGCCCTGCTCGACCCGGTGCTGCTGACGATCGGCGTCGCCGCCAGCGTGCACTTCGTCGAGGCCTGGCGACGCGGCCGGGCCGCCGGCCTCGATGCCACGGCCGCCGCGCGCTTCGCCGGCGAGGACCAGCGCCAGCCTGCGTTCCTGGCCGCGGCGACGACGATGCTCGGTCTCGCCTCGCTGTGCGTCAGTCCGGTGCCGGCGGTGGCCGCGTTCGGCCTGCACGCCGCCTTCGGCGTGGCCCTGGTGCACCTGTTCACCTTCGCGCTGCTGCCGGCGTGGCTCGCGGCCATGGCGCGCGGCGCCGCGACGCCGGCCGCCGCGGCGTCGCGGGCGTTCACGCGTTGGCCGCAGCGCATCGGCCGCCACCGCGGCGCCTGGCTGATGGCGGCCACCGCGCTGACCAGCCTCGCGCTCGCCGGGCTGCCGGCGCTGCATGCCGACAACGACCCCCTGACGATGCTGCCGGCCAGCGATCCCGTGCGCGCCGAGCACGACGAGCTGGCGGCCAGGCTCGGCGGCGTCGAGGTGTTCCACCTGCTGGTGCCGGCGGGATCGCCCGGCGGCGAACCGGCGCGGCTGCTGCCGTTCCTCGCCGCGATGCAGGCGCAACCCGGCGTCGCCGGGCTCGCCGGACCGGTGCTGCGCGGCGACGAAGGCGATCTCGCCGCGCCGCTGCTGCTGCGACCCGCGGGCAGCGCCGTGCGCGCCCCCCTGTTCGCGGCCGTCGACCTGGCGGCGCGCGTGCTCGGCCTCGATGGCGCCCGGGCCGCCGGACCGGCCGTGCAGATCGCCCGCGACTCGGCGCTGCTGGTGGCGCGCCTCGTCGGCAGTTCGTGGCTGACCCTGGGGCTCCTGGCCGCGGCGCTCTGCATCGGCCTGCGATCCGCGCGGCTCGGCCTGTTCGGCCTGGGACTGAACGTGCTGCCCTGCGTCTGGATCTACGGCGCCATCGCCTGGCTCGACCGGCCGGTCTCGGTCGCCACGGCGATGATCGCCTGCACGATGCTGGGGCTGATCGTCGACAACACCCTGCACCTGCTGCACCACTACCGGCTCGAGCGCCGCCACCTCGAGGCGCCGGCGGCGGTGGCGGCGGCGCTCGGCAACTGCGGCCGCGGCGTGCTGCTGTCGAGCGCGCTCCTGCTGGTCGGCTTCCTGGTGACCACCCAGAGCCGGTTGTCGACCACGGTCGAGTTCTCGTTGCTGGCGATGGCGACGATCGCCGCCGCGCTGGCCGGCAACCTGGTCCTGCTGCCGTTGGCGCTCGGCCGCGGCCGGAGGCGCACCGATGCGCTGTGACGTGCTCGTCGTCGGCGCCGGTCCGGCCGGCAGCGCCCTCGCCGCCCGGCTCGCCGCCGACGGGTTCTCCGTCCTGCTGGCGGACAAGAAGGCGTTCCCGCGCGACAAGCCGTGCGGCGAGTTCCTGAGTCCCGAGTGCGCGCCGTACCTCGACGCCCTCGGCGCCACCGATGCCGTGGCCGCACTGGGGCCGCGGCTGGTGCGCGGCATGCGCCTGCACGGCTACGGCGTCGAGGCCGCCGGCCGGTTCCGGGGCCTGCTGCCGCGCGGCGCGACCGCCGAACACGGCATCGGCATCCGCCGCGCGCGCTTCGACGCGGTGCTGGTCGACGCCGCCGTGCGCGCCGGCGCGCGCTGGCTGCCGCGGCACGAGTTCGTCGGCCTGCGCCGCGGCGACGACGGCCGCATCAGCGGCGCCACGCTGCGCGGCCCCGACGGGGCGCCGATCGAATGCGAGGCGCGCTGGGTGGTCGGCGCCGACGGCGTGCACTCGCGGATCGCGCGCGCGCTGGGCGTGCAGCGACCGGTGCCCTGGCTCGACCAGTTCGCGCTGGTCGCCCACTTCGCCGAGGTCGAGGCGCAGCCGCTCGCCGAAGTGCACCTGTTCCCGGGCGGCTTCTTCGCCGCGACGACCGTCGATGCGGGGCTGTTCAGCGTCAACCTGGTGGTGCCGCGCCGCACGCTGCGCCAGCGCGCCGCGCCCGACTGGGACGCGTTCGTGGCCGGCCACTTCGACCGGGCGCCGGCCTTCGGCCAGCGCCTGGCCGCTGCCCGGCGCACGACGCCGTGGCGTGGCATCGGCCCGCTGGCCTTCCGCACCACGGCGCAGACGTTCGCCGGCGCCGCCCTGGTCGGCGACGCCTGCGGCTACCTCGACCCGCTGACCGGCGAAGGCATCTACTTCGCGCTGTTCGGCGCCCGCGCGCTCGGCGACGCCCTGCACGGGGCCCTGCACTCTCCTGCGCAGGCCACTGCGGCGATGGCGGCCTACACCGCCTCTCGTCGCCGCGAGATCGCGCCGCGGCTGGCCGCCTCGGCGGCGCTGCAGCGGGCGCTGCGGCACCCCTGGCTGGTGCGCGGCTTCCTCGCCGCCGCGGCGCGCTGGCCCGCGCTCGCCGACCTCGTGGTGACGCTGACGGGCGACACCGTGCATCCCCGCGAACTGTGGCGTCCGTCCTTCTGGCGCGCCTTCCGCGCCGCCGCCCCGGCGACCGCCCCATGAACCGCCACTGCCTCGACCCGCGGGTGTTCGGTCCGCTCGCCGCCGCGGCGCTGGCGTTCGCGCTGCGACCGCTGCCGGCGCCCGCGGCTCCGCCGGGCCATGCGGCCCGCTCCGTCGCGCTGCCCGAACTGCACGCCGCCCCGGAACCGACGGGCGACGCCGACCACGTGCTCGACGGCGAACGCTCGACGGTGCGGTTCCTCGTCACCACCGGCGGCCGCGAACGCCTCGTCGCCTGCCGCCGGGTCGCCGGCAGCCTGCGGCGGGCCAGCCCCGGCCACCACCAGGAACTCGAACTGCGCCTCGACCTCGCCTCGCTGCAGGCCGCCGACGACTCGGCGACCGGGCTCGACCTCTGGCACCTGCTCGGCGTGCACCGCGGCGGCGAGGTGGTCTACCGGGCGAGGCTGCTGCGCACGGCGACCTCGAACCTGCCCGGGGTCGGCGCCCGCCTCTGGCTCGGCACCCTGCGCCTCGGCGATCGCGTGGTGCAACAACCGATGGAACTCTGGCAGGTCGCGCTGCCCGGCCAGCCGCTGCGCCTGCAGGGCCACGGCTCGGTGGCGGCGCACGCCTACGGCCTGCCCGTGCGCAGCTGGCTCGGCCTCGCCCCCCAAACCCATGTCGTCACCCTCGGACTCGACCTCGTCTGGCGGCGCCAGCGCCGGCGCTGACCGGCGCGCCTCGCCCGGCGGCTCGTTGCAGCGCACGCTGGCCCTGGCCTTCGTGCCGCTGTGCCTGGTCGTCGGCGCCGGCTTCTGGCTGGTGCTGCTCGACGCGCGCGCCGTGCGCGACGACCTGCAGCGCATGTTCGAGGAGCTGCGCGAGGTGGCGCTGGTGCGCACGCTGCTCGACGAACTGCGCGGCCTCGAGCAGTGGGTCGAGGCCGTGCCCGACGCCCGAGGCGCCACGCACGCCCTGGTGTTCGCCGACCTGCGGAACCACCTCGAGGCCGCGACCAGCACGCTGCGGCGCTTCCACACCGCCGACGATCCGTCGGCGCCCGTGCACACGGCCGCCGAGCTGCCGCTGCTCGGTCGCGTCGACGAGGGTCTGCGGGCGATCGCCGCCGGACTGCAGACCGACGCGCCGATCGGCGCGCTCGCCGAACCGCTGCGCTCGGCGCTGCACGGCGCCAGCGTGCTGGCGCACGCCGTCGAGCAGGAGAGCCGGACGATCGGCGCCGAGCTCGACCACCGCAGCGAGCGGCTCGGCGGCTTCATGCTGCTGCTGGGCCTCGCCAGCCTGGCGACGATCGGCGGCCTCGCCTGGCTGCTGCACCGCCGCGTGCTGGTGCCGACCCGGCAGCTCCGCCGCGGCGCCGTGGCGCTAGGGCGCGGCGAACGGGTGCCGCTGCCGGTCGAACACGACGACGAACTCGGCGAGCTGGCGCGCGCGTTCCAGTCGATGGCCGACCAGCTGCAGGAGAGCCACCGCGACCTGGAACGGCGCGTCGCCGCCCGCAGCCGCGAGGTCGTGCGCACGGCGCGGCTGGCGGAGCTCGGCACGGTCGCGGCCGGCATCGCCCACGAGATCAACAACCCGCTGGCGAGCATCGTCGCCTGCGCCGAGGGGCTGCTGCGCGACCAGGAGCGCACGCCCGACGAGGCCCGGCTGCGCGCCTACCTGCAGATCGTGCAGCAGGAGGCCATGCGGGCACGCGACATCACCACCCGCCTGCTGCGCTTCGCCCACCAGGGCGACCACCGCGAGGAGCCCGTCTGGCTCGGCGCCGAGGTGCGCGAGGTCGCCCCGCTGTTCCACCACCAGTTCGCCGATGCCGGCGTGCGGCTGCAGCTCGAGGTGCCACCGCGCGGTCCGGTCGTCACCGGCGACGCCGGCGAATGGCGGCAGGTCGTGTTCAACCTGCTGCGCAACGCGCTCGACGTCAGCCCGGCCGGCAGCACCGTCCACGTCACCGCCGGCGAAGCGGACGGCACCGTCGTCCTGCGGGTGCGCGACCAGGGTCCGGGCATCGCCGAAGCGGCGCAGGAGCGCCTGTTCGAGCCGTTCTTCACCACCAAGGCGCCCGGCAAGGGCACCGGCCTGGGCCTCGCCATCGTGCACCGCATCGTCACCGCGCACCGCGGCGCGATCCGCGCGGCCAACGTGCCGGGCGGCGGCGCGGAGTTCTGCATCGAGGTGCCGGCGGCGCCGGCCCCCGCCGCCGGTCAATAGCCCATCACCGCGTGCACGCTGTTGCTGGTGGTGATGCCGAGCGGATTCGAGAAGTCGAGCACGCCGAGCTGGTTGACCAGCGGCACGCCGAGCAGCGTCGGATCCTCGCCGAGCGCCAGCGCCACCGCGGCCGTGCCCGCCCCGTCCGCGAACAGCGGCACAAGGTCGATCCAGTCGACCTTGAGGAAGCAGCCCGGCGCGCCCACCGGGGCGAGATCGACGTCCACCGGCGTGACCCCGTAGGCGTGCACGGCCAGGCCGTTGGCGCCGAGGTTGCTGCCGAACAGCGCGTAGGTGCGGCCGATCACCGGCCGTTCGAGCGCCAGCGGCGCGCCCGGCCCGAGGTCGGTGCGCAGCAGCTCCAGCGTGCGGCCGGCGCAACCGCCGGGCTCGGCGGTCGCCGACGCGGCCCGCACCCGGCGCAAGTCCAGGTAGTAGCTGCCGGCGGGGCTGTCCTGCCAGCCGCGCACGGCGACCTGGTAGACGCCGACCGGCAGGTGCACGGCCAGTTCCGCGTTCCAGACCCCGAAGGTGGTGCCGGCGGCCGCGGCGGCGAGCAGCTGGGGCGGTGAACCGTCGCTGAACAGGTGCAGCACCGGGTCGTCGGTGCGCGGCGTCACCGGGTGCGCCGCGGTCGCGTCGACGCGGGCCCGCAGCAGGCTCGGCTCCAGCAGCGTGAACCGGTAGAAGTCCCAGTCGCCGCCCGGGCCGGTCGAGGACAGCGAGCCGCTGCAGCGCGACGGCACCGGCACCGTGGTCGGCGTGCCGCCGGTGCGCGGATCGTTGTTCTCCGGCCCTTCGGCCACCAGCGGGCCGGAGCCCGACGGCGCGAACGGGGCGCAGCGCACGTCGATGCGGTAGGTGCCTGTCCCGGGCGCGGCAGCGCCGCGCTGCACCACCGCGAAGTAGCTGCCGGCGGCGAGCCACGGCACGTGCAGGCGGGAGTAGAGGCCGGCACCCAGGCCGTCGTCGTTGGTGCGCAGCGGCGCCCCGCCGGCGTCGAGCAGGGTCAGGATGGTGTCGCCGATCTGCGCGCCGCCCCCCGGCAGCGTCTCGACGAACAGCTCCGCGGGCGTTGCCAGGGAGAGCGCCCACCAATCGACGTCGACCGTGGTCCCCAGCGCGCCCAGCCCCTGCGCGCCGCACGGCAGCATGGTCGCGGTGGCCACGCTGCTGTTGGGTTCCGGGCCCTCGGTCACCTGCTGCGCGAACACGGCCGACAACGGCAGGAGCAGGGCCAAGGTGCGATGCGGCATGCACCACGACGATACCCGGCAGCGCACGCCGCCGCACGGCAGGCCCAGGCGCGGGGGGTCGGGTCGGCGCCCGTGAGCCGGCGCCAGTTCCCGCCCAGCCGTCGGAGCGCGACGGCGGCCGGGCCGCGTCAGCCGTCCGCGGCGAGCAGCCGTCGCACCACGGCCAGCGGCATGTTGGCGCCGCAGACGACGACCGCCGCGCGCCGGCCGGCGAGCGCCGCGTCCTGCCGGCAGGCCGCCACCGCGACCGCCGCCGCGCCCTCGACCAGCAGGTGCTCGCGCGCCAGCATCGCCCGCCACGCCGAGGCGATCGCCGGTTCGTCGACGTCGACGAACCGGTCGACCAGCCGTTGGCACAGCGGGAAGGTGATCGCGTCGGGCTCGACGCCGCCGGCGGTGCTGTCGGACAGCGTCGGCCCGCAGGGCACCTCGACGATGCGGCCCTGCCGCACGCACTCCGCCATCGCCGCCGACTGCTGCGGCGAGGCGGCGACGAACTCGACCCGCGGGTGGTCCACCTTGGCGTAGGCCGCCATGCCGCCGAGCAGGCCACCGCCGCCGAGCGCGACGTAGACGACCTCCACGTCCGGCCACTCGGCCAGCAGTTCGCAGGCCACCGTGCCCTGGCCGGCGACCACGTCCGGGTCGTTGTACGGCGACACGTAGCGGCGCCCGGTCGCGGCGGCCGTGGCCCGGGCATGCGCCTCGGTGTGCACGCAGTCGTCGCCGTGGCGTTCGACGCTGGCGCCGGCGGCCGCGATCGCTTCGACCTTCGCCGGATCCGCGGCCAGCGGCACGAACACGCGCGCCGGCACGCCGAGCGTCGCCGCGGCGGTCGCCACCGCGAGCCCGTGGTTGCCGGACGACGCGGCGACGACGCCGCGCTGCCGGGCCTCGGGCGGCAGCGCCAGCAGCGCGTGCAGGGCGCCGCGCCACTTGAACGAGCCGGTGCGCTGCACGTTCTCGAGCTTCAGCCGCACCTCCGCGCCGGTCGCCGCCGACAGCCACGGCGACGCCACCAGGGGAGTCGCGACGACGCGGCCGCGCAGCCGTTCCGCCGCCGCCCCGACCGCCGCCGCGATGCCGTCCGCTGCGTGCACGGCGCCGGCGCCTAGCCGCCCGTGAGCTTGCGCCGGAAGTACTCGGTGGTACGCCGCAGGCCTTCCTCGAGCGGGATCTTCGGCTCCCACCCGCCCAGCACCCGGCGCGCCTTGCCGATGTCCGGCCGCCGGACCTTCGGGTCGTCGACCGGCAGCGGCCGGAAGTCGATCGGCACCTGCGCACCGGTCGCCCGCTGCACCGCCTCGCCGAACTGCAGGATCGTCATCTCGCTCGGATTGCCGATGTTGACCGGCTCCTTCTCGGCGCTGTGCAGCAGGCGCAGGATGCCCTCGACGAGGTCGTCGACGTAGCAGAAGCTGCGCGTCTGCGAGCCGTCGCCGAACACCGTCAGCGGGCGGCCCGACAGCGCCTGGCCCATGAACGCCGGCAGCACGCGGCCGTCGTTGAGCCGCATGCGCGGGCCATAGGTGTTGAAGATGCGCACGATGCGCGTCTCGACGCCGTGCGTGCGCTGGTAGGCCATCGTCATCGCCTCGGCGAAGCGCTTGGCCTCGTCGTAGACGCCGCGCGGCCCGACTGGATTGACGTTGCCCCAGTAGTCCTCGCGCTGCGGGTGCACGAGCGGATCGCCGTAGACCTCGCTGGTGCTGGCGAGCAGGAAGCGCGCGCCCTTGGCCTTGGCCAGCCCGAGCGCCTTGTGCGTGCCGAGCGCGCCGACCTTGAGCGTCTGGATCGGCAGTTCCAGATAGTCGATCGGGCTCGCCGGCGAGGCGAAGTGCAGCAGGTAGTCGAGCCGGCCCGGCACGTGCAGGAACTCGGTCACGTCCTGGTGGTGGAACACGAAGTCGCGGTTGCCGAACAGGTGCTCGATGTTCGCCAGCGCGCCGGTGATCAGGTTGTCCATCGCGATCACCTGGCAACCGTCCTGCAGCAGGCGCTCGCAGAGATGGGAGCCGATGAAGCCGGCGCCGCCGGTCACGAGGGCACGGGGTTTCTGCGTCATGGTTGCTTCTCTCGGCCCGGCGCGTCGCCGGCGAACGGGGCCCCCTGCAGCGGGTCGAGCCGCAGCGTGCGGCCGGCGCCGACCTCGAACCGGGCCCCGCACCACGACAGCGCGGCCCCGTCGCCGCCGCGGAAGGTGATGGCGGCACCGTCGTTCTCGCTGCGACCGCCTTCGGCGACCAGTCCGGCGCCGATCGGCGCCGGCGGCGGCGTCAGGAACATGGTCAGGATCTCGCCCGGATCGAGCCGCTGCGCGCCGAACGCATGCGCCCAGCGCACCGCCCGCGAGCCGGCGTTGAAGATCGTCGCGCGGCCGCCGAACCGGCTGGGTTCGTCGGCCCGCTGCAGCAGCACCAGCACCTGGCCAGCGGTCTCCCCGGCCGCCGGCTCGGCGTCGACCTCCAGCTGCGATCCGTCGGGCAGGCGCAGCCGGTGGCCGCGGCCGTTCACCTGCAGGCGCAGCCGGGTGAAGCGGCGCAGTTCGACCTCGACCGCCGCCTCGTCGAGCGCCGCGATCTGCAGTTCGGTCGGACCGTGCGCGACGAGGCGGCTGCTGGTGTGGAACAGCAGTTCGAAGTCGCCCGCCTGCCGCACCTCGACCTCGGCGCCGACCGGCAGCGTGCGCAGCTTGTCGTGGAAGTAGAGCGGCACGAAGGCGTCGTCGCGCTGCCGGCGCCACCACACGCGGTCGGCGTGCTGCACCAGCAGCGCCAGGTCGGCGGCGAACGGCAGCGCCTCGCGCTGGCGCAGGCGCATCCACCCCGGCCAGCCGGGCGGTTCGGGATCGGCGAGCGGCAACAGCGGCACGTCGACCGCCTCGCCCGGCAGGCCGGGCAGCGGATAGTTGCCATAGCCGGCGAGCCGCGAGGGGAAGGTCGGGAAGCCCTGGAAGTCGCCCGGGCTCGGCATGCGCTGCCAGGACGGATCGAGCCACAGGCGCGGCTGCGAAGGCCGCGTGCTGACGCCGAACGGATCCGGTGGCGGCAACGGGGCCGGCTGGACCTGGGCCGCGGCGCGGACCAGCAGGACCAGCGCCGCCAGGCAGGCCGGCCACCAGGCAGCCGGCGACGGCGTGCGGCTCGACGGTCGCGGCATCAGGGCCCTCCCACCGGCAGGAAGAACGCCTCGTAGCGGTCGAGGAACTGGTCGGAGATGACCTTCCGGGCCGCGACCGCCGCCTCGAGCGGCACGTCGACGATCTCGCCGGCGCGCATCGCCGCCATGTAACCGAAGCGCCCCTCCAGCACCAGCCGCGCCGCGCGCGCGCCGAGCCGCAGCGCGAAGATGCGGTCGAAGGCGGTCGGCCGGCCGGCCCGCTGCAGGTGGCCGAGCACCAGGTGGCGGGCCTCCCACCCGAGCCGGGCCTGGATGCGACGCGCCACCAGTTCGGCGACGCCGCCGATCCGGTACTCCCCGAACTCGTCGCGCTCGGTCGACGACAGGCACTTGCCGTCCTCGAAGATCCGCGTGCCCTCGGCGGCGGCGACGATCGCCGAGCGCGCGCCGCTCTGGCGCAGCCGCTGCAGCCGTTCGCACAGCGCCTCCAGGTGGGCCTCGCGCTCGGGCACCAGCACGCCCTCGGCGCCGGCGGCGACGCCGGCGTAGGCGGTGATCCAGCCGGCGTGCCGGCCCATGCACTCGACCACCATGACCCGGCCGTGCGATTCGGCGGTGCTGCGCAGGTCGTCCATCGCCCGCGTCACCACCTCGACGGCGGAGAAGAAGCCGAAGGTGAAGTCCGTCGCCTCGAGGTCGTTGTCGATCGTCTTCGGCACCCCGACGATCGGCAGCGCGTGGTCGCGGAACAACCGGTGCGCGGCGCCGAGCGTGCCCTCGCCGCCGATCGCCACCACCGCATCGAGCCGGTGCCTGGCCACCGTCGCCAGCACCCTGGGCACGTTGACGGCCGGATCGCGGTAGGGATTGTCGCCGCTGCTGCCGAGCAGCGTGCCGCCGTAGACGAGCAGGTGCTGGAAGTTCGCGTCCTGCAGCGACCGCGACCGGTCGTGGATCAGGCCGCGCCAGCCGTCCTCGAAACCGATCAGCTCGGCCCCGGCGGCGGCCAGCCGCCGGCCGAGACCGCAGATCGCGGCGTTGAGGCCGGGCGCATCGCCGCCGCCCGTGAACACCCCCACCCTGCAGGTCATGCGTTGCCTCCCGAGGCCTCGTCGTCGATCGGATAGCGCGGCCCGGTGAACGGCGCCTCCTCGGCCGGCGGCACCTCGGCGCCGCGACGGCCGAGCTTGCCGGCGAAGCCCTGGAACTCGAGTTCGGTCTCCACGCGCACGCCATCGGCCGGACGCACCATCGACCCGAACCGTTCCCCGATCGCCTGCCGCAGCCGCTGGCTGGCCGCGAGGTTGCTGGTGCCCTCGGCGCACTGGAACCAGGCCCTGACCAGGATGCGCTTTGGCGCCCCCGTGTCGACGGCCACCCGCAGGCGCGTGATCTCGGGCAGGGCCTCGCCGGCGCGCTGCAGCCCGGTCTCGAGCGCTTCGCGGGCGATGCGAACCGGTCCCGCCGGAGTGTCGCTGACGATCCAGTCGGCCGGCAGGGCGCGGTCGCTGCGGCGCACCAGCCAGGCGAAGTTGCCGACCAGCAGGGCCGCGGCGAGCAGCAGGCAGACCCACGCCAGCGCGGTGCCGAGCGGCACCAGGGCGACGCGGCTGCCGCCGAACAGGGCCGCGAGCGGGGTCGGATCGGCGCCGGCAAGCACTCCGGGCTGCGCGAACAGCACCACGTAGGCGCCCGCGGCCAGGTTGGCGACGGCCAGATTCGTCACCAGCAGCAGCCGACCGCCGATGCGCTGCCGTGGGCCCGCCATCAGCGCGGCGTGAAGTAGCGGTCGACGAAACCGGTGTCGACTTCGCCGGCGCGGAAGTCGGAGTGCTCGAGCACGCGCAGGAACAGGCTCGCCGTGGTGGTGATTCCCTCGAGCGTGAGTTCCTGCAGCGCCCGCCGCGCCACCTCGATCGTGCGCTTGCGGTTCGCCCGGTGCACGATCAGCTTGCCGACCATCGAGTCGTAGTGCGGCGGCACCGTGTAGCCCTGGTAGATGTGGCTGTCCCAGCGTACGCCCGGTCCGGCCGGGGCGACGAACGTGCGGATCGTGCCTGGACTCGGCTTGAAGTTGTGATCGGGGTCCTCGGCGTTGATGCGGAACTCCATCGCGTGCCCGCGCATCTCGATGTCCTCCTGGCGGAACGACAGGCGCTCGCCCGCCGCGACCAGGATCATCTCGCGGATCAGGTCGGTGTCGGTGACCAGTTCGGTCACCGGGTGCTCGACCTGGATACGCGAGTTGATCTCGATGAAGTAGAAGTTGCGGTCCTTGTCGAGCAGGAACTCGACGGTGCCGGCCGACGAGTAGTTGGCGGCCTTCGCCAGCCGCACCGCGGCCTCGCCCATCGCCTGGCGCGTCTTCTCGTCGAGCACCGGGCACGGACTCTCCTCGAGCAGCTTCTGGTGGCGACGCTGCAGCGAGCAGTCGCGCTCGCCGAGGTGCACGACGTTGCCGTGCTGGTCGGCCATGATCTGGATCTCGACGTGGCGCGGCTTCTCGATGTACTTCTCGAGGTAGACCGTCGAGTCCTTGAACGCCTTCTCGGCCTCGCTGCGCGCCGCGTGGTAGCCGGTGACGAGGCTCGGCTCGTTGTGGGCGACGCGCATGCCGCGGCCGCCGCCGCCGGCGGCGGCCTTGATCAGCACCGGGAAGCCGATCTTGCGGGCGATCGCCAGCGCGTCCTGCTCGTTGTCGACCGGGCCGTCGCTGCCGGGCACGCACGGCACGCCGGCGTCCCTGGCCAGCTTCTTCGCCGCCACCTTGTCGCCGCACTGCGCGATGGCGGACGGCGACGGGCCGATGAACTTGATGTTGCAGCTCTGGCAGACCTCCGCGAAGTGCTCGTTCTCGGACAGGAAGCCGTAGCCCGGGTGGATCGCCTCGACGTCGGCGATCTCGGCCGCGGCGATCAGGGCCGGGATGTTGAGGTAGCTCTCGCTGCTCGGCGCCGGACCGATGCAGATCGTCTCGTCGGCGTAGCGCAGGTGCAGCGAGTCCTTGTCGGCCTCGCTGTAGACGGCGACCGCCTCGATGCCGAGGTCCTTGCAGGCGCGCAGGATGCGCAGCGCGATCTCGCCGCGGTTGGCGATCAGGATGCGATGGAACATGCCAGCCTGCGCCTAGCGGATCAGGAACAGGGGCTGGCCGAACTCGACGGGCTCGCCGTTCTTGACCAGGACGTCGACGACCTCGAACTCGCGTTCGGCCTTGATCTCGTTCATGACCTTCATCGCCTCGATGATGCAGAGCGTGCGGTCGGCGGCGACGCGGTCGCCCACCTTGACGAACGGCTCGGCCTCGGGCGACGCCGCGCGGTAGAACGTGCCGAGCATCGGCGACTTGAACACCTCGCCCTGCGGTTCGGCGGCCGCCGGCGCCGCCGCGGCGCCGCCCGCCGCCGGCGGCGTCGGCATGGCCAGGGGCGGCATCGCCATCGGCGCCGGCGCGGCGTAGGCGACCGCATGCGGCTCCGTGCGCCGCACCCGCCAGCGGGCGCCGTGCTCCTCCAGTTCCACCTCGACGACGTCGCGGGCGACCATCAGCTCGATCAGCCGTTCCAGCTGGTCGAGGCGGTCGCCGCCGCCGGGACGGCCGGCCGCGGGTTTCGGGGCGGACGGGGACTTCTTGTCCTTGTTCGAGCGCTTGCCTGCCATACGGTTCGGTACTCCTGGAGTCGGCTCCGAGGCAGCGGAAGTGAACGGGTAGGCGGAGCCGGAATCCAGAGGGCGGCCACCCCGATGCCGTCAGAGCAGCTCGGCGATCTGCACGGCGTTCAGCGCCGCGCCCTTGCGCAGCTGGTCGCCGGCGAGCCAGAAGGTCAGCCCGGGCGCGAACACCCGGCCGGCGCGGATGCGACCGACCGCGACCGGATCGCGGCCGGCCATCGGCAGCGGCATCGGGTAGCGCTGCTGCGCCGGATCGTCGACCAGTTCGAGGCCGGGCGCGCCGGCCAGCAGGTCCCGGGCCGCCGCGACCGGCAGCGGCCGCCCGAGCTGCACCGCGACCGATTCGCTGTGGCACCGCTCCACCGGCACGCGCACGCAGGTCGCGTCGACCGGCAGGTCCGGCAGGCCCAGGATCTTGCGGGTCTCGAACTGCAGCTTGTCCTCCTCGCGCGTGTAGCCATCCGGCTGGAACACGTCGACCTGCGGGAACAGGTTGAACGCCAGCGTCTGCGGCAGCACGCGCGGCGGCAGGCGCTCGCCGCGCAGCGCCGCGGCCGTGCCCTCGCGCAGTTCGCGCATGGCCTGCTGCCCGGCCCCGGACGCCGCCTGGTAGGTCGACACGACCACGGCGCGCAGCCCCGCCGCGCGGTGCAGCGGCCACAGCGCCAGCACCAGGAGGATCGTCGAGCAGTTCGGATTGGCGACGATGCCCCGATGGGCGGCGATCGCCGCCGGGTTGACCTCGGGCACCACCAGCGGCACCTCGGGCAGGAGCCGGAAGGCGCTGCTGTTGTCGACGACGACGGCGCCGGCGCGCACGGCGCGCGGCGCGTGCTCCCGCGACACCGCCGAGCCGGCGGAGAACAGCGCCACGTCGATGCCGGCGAACGAGTCCGGACCGAGCGCCTCGATCGGCAACGACTCGCCGCGGAACGACAGCCGCTGGCCGGCCGAACGCGGCGACGCCAGGAGCCGCAGGCTGCGCAGCGGAAACTGGCGCGCCGCCAGCACGGCCAGGAAGTCCTGCCCGACGGCGCCCGAAGCGCCGACGATCGCGACCGCGCGTGGCGTCATGCCGTCCCCCCGGCGTCGGCGCGCCGCCAGTCGCCCGAACGGCCGCCGGACTTCGCCAGCAGCCGCACTTCGCGGATCGAGGCCTCCCGGCAGCGCCCCTTGACCATGTCGTAGAGCACCAGCGCAGCGACGCTGGCCGCGACCATCGCCTCCATCTCGACGCCGGTCGGCGCCACCGTGCTCGCCTCGCTGGTGATGCGCACCAGGGTCTCGCCGACGGGCGCGAAGTCGATGGCCACGTGGCCGAGCGGCAGCGGGTGGCAGAGCGGCACCAGGCGCGCGGTGTCCTTCGCCGCCAGGATGCCGGCGACGCGGGCCACCGCCAGCGCCTCACCCTTCGGCAGCCGCCCCTGCAGCAGCTCCTCGCGCACCCCGGGATCGAGGTGCAGCAGCGCCTCGGCCACGGCGCGCCTGGCCGTCGGCGGCTTCGGCGACACGTCGACCATGCGCGCCCGGCCGTGGGCATCGAGGTGGGTCAGGCCCGCCGCGCGGGCTCCGGGATCGGGGGGCTGCACATCGCTCACGCGGTCAGCCTACCGGCCGGGCGGCGAAATCCTGTTCGGCAAGCGCGCGCCGTCGACGTATAGAACCGGCGTGCCGCCGTCCCGCCCGGACCGGAGCACCAGCGGCGCCCCGCCGACCCCCGGTCGGGGCGCCGCTTTGCGTGCATCCCGGCCGGGCGGACGGTCGATCAGACGCCGGTGATCCGGCGGTGCGCGCGACCCTCCTGGCCAACCCCCATGAACGCAGTCCGAAGCCCTTCCTCCTCCCGCCGTGCCACCGCGTGGCTCCTGTTCGCCCTGGCGGCGGTCGGGCCCTCGCTGCGCGCCCAGCAGGGACCGGAGGTGGCGGCGATCCTGCGCCAGGCGGATGGCTCGCCGATGACGCTCGTCTACGACCTGGCCGCGCGCCTCGGCGACCTGGCGCCGCCCAAGAACCTGGACACCTTCCGCGACCAGGTCATGCGCGCCGTGCGCGACGGCGCTCCGGCCGACAAGGGGCGCCTGTGCGCCGCGCTGGCGCTGCGCGAACTGAAGGACGATGCGACCTACGGCAAGGACGTGCTCGAGCTGCTGCTGCCGCTGGCGACCAGCGCCGACGACGCGGTGCGCGCCGCCAGCATCGCCGTGCTCGGCCAGGAGCGCCTGTTCAACAACCGCGTCCTGCCCGACGTGCGCAAGGTCGTGGCCACCCACTGCAAGGACGAACTGGCGCCGCCGCTGGTGCGCATCGAGGCGGCCCTCGCCCTGTGGCAGGTCGGCAGCAACGAGGACCGCGCCACCGCCAAGGCCACCCTCGAGCAGTTCCTGCAGTCGGGCGATCGCGACCTGCGCCAGCGCGGCGCCCTGGCGCTGGCCGAACTGAACATCGACGGCGGGCCGGCCTGGACGGTGCTGCGCGAGATCCGCCACGAGCCCACCGATGCCGGCCGCCGGGCGAACCTGTTCCTGCAACGCGAGGAACAGCGGCGGCAGTTCGAGCAGATGCTCGCCCGCATGGTCGAGCGCGGCGCCGGCACGGCCGCCGCCGACACCGCCGACGACTACCGGATGCTGACCGAGCTGCGGCAGCGCATCCGCGCCCAGCACATCCGCGGCAACACCGTCAGCGACCGCGAGCTGATCGAGTACGCGGCCAAGGGCATGCTGCAGGGGCTCGACCCGCACAGCACGTTCTTCACCGGTGAGGAGTACAAGCGCTTCTTCTTCGACCTGAACCGCGAATACGGCGGCATCGGCGCGTTCGTGAACTTCGACCAGGACGGCGACTTCTCGATCGTGCGGCCGATCTACTCCGGCCCCGCCTACGAGAACGGCCTGCGCAGCGGCGACAAGATCCTCGAAGTCGACGGCTGGGAGACCAGCGGCCACACCTCGGACGAGATCGTCTCCCGCCTCAAGGGGCGGCCGGAGACCCCGGTGGTGCTCAAGGTGTTCCGGCCGGGCTTCCAGGAGCCGCAGATGCTCACCATCGTGCGCCGCCAGATCGCGGTGCCGGCGGTGAACTGGGCGATGGTCCCGGGCGACATCGGCTACGTCGAGCTGATCAGCTTCAGCAGCAACCTCAGCGAGGAGCTGCGGCGGGCGCTGGCCGACCTCACGCGCCGCGGCGCACGCGGCATCGTGCTCGACGTGCGCAACAACACCGGCGGGTTCCTCTCCCAGGCCGGCGACGTCGTCGAGCAGTTCCTCGAGGGGCGCAAGCTGGTGGTCTACACCGAGGGCCCCGCCGAACCCCGCCGCGAGTACTTCACCGACGACCATGCCCGCCCGGTCTGCAAGCTGCCGCTGGCGGTGCTGATCAACAACTTCTCCGCCTCGGCCTCCGAGATCACGGCCGGCGCCCTGCAGGACCACGGCCGCGCCGTCGTCATCGGCCAGCGCTCGTTCGGCAAGGGCAGCGTGCAGAACCTGTTCGCGCTGCGCAGCGACCCGCCCGAACCCTGGCAGGATCTCAACCAGGACGGCAACTGGCAGGAGGGCGAGCCCTTCACCGACCGCAACGGCAACAGCACCTACGACGTCGGCGCGCACATCAAGCTGACGGTGGCGAAGTACCACCTGCCCAGCGGCCGCTGCCCGCACCGCGAGTTCGACAAGGAGGGCCGCATCGTCGACCCGAACTGGGGCGTGATGCCCGACAAGGTCGTCGACCTGCTCGAGAACAAGCCCGAGGACGCGTGGAAGAACGCCGCCGTGTTCGCGCTGCTGCGCAAGGGCGTGTTCCGCGAATACGTGAAGACGCACATGCCGGCGCACGAGGCGCTGTTCCGCCAGCTCGCCGAGGGCGACGAAGGCGACCCGGCGCGCTACCCGGACTTCGCCGCGTTCTACGCCGGCCTCGAGACCAAGCTGACCGAGGACGACGTGCGGCGCTGGCTGCGCTACGAGGTGCGCGACCAGATCAGCGACCTGCGCGGCGCCGTCTACCCCGGCCAGCGCGCGCTCGGCGATCCGCAGGAGGACGCGCAGCTGCAGGAGGCCGTGCGCACCCTGCTGGCCAAGGACGGGCGCGACATCCGCGACGTCGCCGCCTACCAGAAGGTGCTGAAGATCAAGTTCCCCGAGGAACCACGCACGTCGGTGAAGTGAACGCGGTCGCGGCGGTGGTTTTCCGCCCGCCGGCGACACCTCGGCGCGCGTGACGGCTAGGGTGTAGGGTCCGGCCCCCCCGCCATGACCCACCCCCTCCCCGCCACGCCTCCCCGGCCGCGCCGCACCGCCAACTGGCCGCCCGCAGCCGCGCTCGCCGTCGCCCTCGCGGCCTGCGGTGGCAGCGACAAGTCGTCGACCCCGCCGCCGCCGCCCAACACCCCCCCCACGATCCAGGCCCCGCCGGGCCTCAGCGGCGCCGGCGCGCAGCGCTCGTTCACCCTGGCGGTCGATGGCGCCCAGGTGCTGGAGTTCACCGCCAGCGATGCCGACGGCGATGGCCTGCAGTGGCTGGTGCAGGCGATCGACGGCGACGCGGCCGCGGCCGGCGTCACCTTCCCGTCGCCGTGGGTGGGCGCGACGTTGGCGTTGTCGCTCGCGCCGACGGCGGTGCCGACCGCGGTGCTGCTGACGGTGCTCGTCGAGGATCCGTACGGGGCGGCGGCCGCGATCGACCTGCGGCTGGTGCGTTCGGGCCCGCCCGTGCTGCTCTCGGTCGCGCCGGACAGCGCCTTCGCCGCCCACCCGCAGCAGGTGATGCTGCGCGGCAGCGCCCTGTCGCTGGGCGGAACCGCGGTGACCGTCGCCAGCTTCGGCGGCGTGGCGGCGACGGCACTCACCGTGCTCGACGACCAGACGGTGCGCTGCGCGACCCCGACCGGCGTCGCGACCGGCCCGACGCCAGTCCAGGTCTCCCACCAGCACGGCACCTCGCAGCTCCCGGCCGAGGCGTTCCGGATGTATGCGTTCCCGCCGGCCTTCGGCGCCACCGACGAACGGCTCGACGCGGTCGCCGCGGCAGCGCCAGCGTGGGCCCGCGACGGTGCCCGCGTGCAGGTGGCGTGGCTCGAGGGCAACACCGTGGTGCACCGGGCCTCCGCCGACGGCGGCGCCACCTGGACCCCGGCGACGCCGCTGAGCGGCGGCGAGCTCGCGAGCGAGCCGCAGGTCGTCCAGGCTGGGACCAACGTGCTGGTCGCCTGGCTCGGCGGCGGCAACGCGGTGCACCTGCGCGCCTCCGCCGATGGCGGCGCCTCGTTCGCGCCAGACCGGCTGCTCGACACCGGCCAGACCGTCGCCCAACCCCGGCTGGCCGCCAGCGGCGACCGTGCCTACGCCGTCTGGCGGCGCGGCGAGCCCGGCCTGGGCACCGCGCGGCTCGTGGGCTGCGCGTCCGCCAACGGCGGCGGCGATTGGACCACACCGGTCCCGATCGGCGACGGCGGCGGCAACCAGACCGACCCCGTGCTCGCCTGCGACGGCCCGCAGGCGTGGATCGCCTTCCTCGACCAGCGGGACGGACCGACGGTGGCCGGCGTCTACAACGCGCGCTCGACCAACGGCGGCACCTCCTGGTCGCCGCCGCTGCGCCGCAGCCTCGCCGGTGCCCCCGCCGGCGCGCCGCGGTTGTGCCAGGACGCCGGTTGGGTGTGGCTCGTCTGGCCACGCGCGGGGTTGCTCGAGTTCCTGGTCTCGGCCGATGGCGGGCTGTCGTGGCCGTCGGTCGGCAGCGAACTGCGCAGCAGCGGCCTGGGCGCCATCACCGAAGCCCACGTCGCCTGCGAACGCGACCGGCTGCACGCGATCTACGTCGTCGCCGGCACGGCGGTCGAGTGCACGCGCATCAGCGGCGTCGGCACCCAGCCGCAGCACGTCCCGCTCGGCGGCAGCGGCGGTCCGGTCGGCGAGCCCGTCGTCCGGACCTGCGGCAACTACGTGTTCGCCGCCTGGCGCTCTGGCGACGTCGCGGGCGGCGCGGCGCGCCTGCAGCAGACGGTGTCGGTCGACCGCGGCCTGACCTTCGCGGCGCCCGCCGGCTTCGGCGATGCCACGGCGGCCCAGGAGCGCCCGCAGCTGCTGCTCGACGGCAGCCGGATGCTGCTCGGCTGGCTCGACCACCGGGTCGCTCCCCAGGGCCTGTTCACCAACCGGTCGCAGCCCTGACCGGCGGTCGCGGCGCCCCCTGATTTGCGAAGCCGATGCCGTGCTCGGCATGGGGCGAGCCGGGGCCAGCGCGGCGAATTTCGCTACCGGTGGGTTGCGATCGCCGCAGCAGCCCAATAGATAGTGGGCCTCTGGGGCACGCCGCCCGCTCGTTCCCATGGCCCGTTTCCGACCCGGGTGGCGTGCAGCAGGTCCTGGCGGCTTGGTCGGCCGCCGGGAGCGTGCCGCCGCCTGACCTCGTCGCCGGCCCCACCGACTGCCCTGAGGGCAGCGGTGCCGGCTGCGGGACCAGCGGGGCACCGGCCGGAGCACAGCCTGGAGGCAACGATGGCAGCGGCGCCAGTTCGACGACTCGGTCTCGATCGGTCCCGGCGCCGGGCAAGGTCAACACTGGCGGGTGGCGGTCCCACCCGGTGAGGAGGAAGCAGCGTGAAGGTCACTCGTCGGTTCACGGTCAAGGGCAAGTCGCCGTACGAAGGCATCCCATTCCAGAAGCGCCACTCCGAGATCCGCAACACCAACGGATCGCTGGTGTTCGAGGCGCGCGACATCGACGTCCCCGCCCAGTGG
The DNA here is from genome assembly GCA_019636245.1 of Planctomycetota bacterium. GTDB lineage: Bacteria > Planctomycetota > UBA1135 > UBA1135 > UBA2386 > JAEUHS01. Next base: position 42,303 of record JAHBXX010000018.1, read on the forward strand.
AGCCAGGTGGCGGTCGACATCCTGGCGCAGAAGTACTTCCGCAAGGCCGGCGTGCCGCAGCGTGACGCCGACGGCAAGCTGCTCACCGACGAGGCCGGCAACCCGGTGCTCGGCGGCGAACGGGACGCCCGGCAGGTGTTCCACCGCCTGGCCGGCTGCTGGCGCCACTGGGGCGAGGAGTACGGCTACTTCGACGGCCACGACGACGCGCAGGCGTTCGAGGACGAGCTCTGCCACATGCTGGCGGCGCAGTACGCGGCCCCCAACTCGCCGCAGTGGTTCAACACCGGCCTGCACTACGCCTACGGCATCACCGGACCGGCGCAGGGCCACTGGTTCGTGCAGCCGCCGACCGAGCCGGGCCGGCCGGGCACCCTGCAGAAGAGCCAGAACGCCTACGAACGGCCGCAGCCGCACGCCTGCTTCATCCAGGCCGTGACCGACGACCTCGTCAACGACGGCGGCATCATGGACCTGTGGACGCGCGAAGCGCGGCTGTTCAAGTACGGCTCCGGCACCGGCAGCAACTTCTCCGCGCTGCGCGGCGAGAACGAGCCGTTGTCGGGCGGCGGCAAGAGCTCGGGCCTGATGAGCTTCCTGCGCATCGGCGACCGCGCCGCCGGCGCGATCAAGTCCGGCGGCACCACGCGCCGGGCCGCGAAGATGGTCTGCCTGGACCTCGACCACCCCGACATCGAGACCTTCGTGTCGTGGAAGGTCAACGAGGAGCAGAAGGTCGCCGCGCTGGTCGCCGGCAGCCGCATCCTGCGCCGGCACCTGAACGCGGTCGTCAACGCCTGCCATACGCTCGACGCCAGCGGCGCGACGGCGATCGTCACGCAACCGCGCGACAACCCGGCGCTGCGCCATGCCCTGCAGGAGGCGCGCACGGCGTTCGTGCCGGAGAACTACCTGCAGCGCGCGATCCAGCTCGGCGGCCAGGGCCTGCGGGCGATCGAGCTGCCGGAGTACACCACCGACTGGGACGGCGAGGCCTACAACACGGTCTCCGGCCAGAACTCCAACAACTCGGTGCGCATCCCGAACGAGTTCTTCCGCGCCGTCGACGAAGGCGGCAAGTGGCGGCTGATCAGGCGCACCGATCGCGGCGTGGCCAAGGAGGTCGACGCCGGCGCGCTGTGGGACAAGGTCGCCTACGCCGCGTGGGCCTGCGCCGATCCGGGCGTGCAGTACGACACCACCATCAACGAGTGGCACACCTGCCCGGCCGACGGCCGCATCAACGCCAGCAATCCGTGCTCCGAGTACATGTTCCTCGACGACACGGCCTGCAACCTGGCGTCGATCAACCTGGCGAAGTTCCTGCGCGAGGGGGACGACAAGCACGCCGGCGGCTTCGACATCGAGGGCTTCAAGCACGCCTGCCGGCTGTGGACGGTCGTGCTCGAGATCAGCGTGCTGATGGCGAGCTTCCCGAGCCAGTCGATCGCCGAGAAGAGCTACGAGTTCCGCACGCTCGGCCTCGGCTACGCGAACCTCGGCACGATCCTGATGCGCATGGGCATCCCCTACGCGTCGCCGAAGGCCTATGCGATCGCCGGCGGGCTGTCGGCGATCCTGACCGGCGAGGCCTACGCGACCTCCGCCGAGATGGCCCGGGAGCTGGGTGCGTTCGCCGCGTTCGAGCGCAACCGGGAGCCGATGCTGCGCGTGATCCGCAACCACCGCCGCGCCGCCTACCACGCGACGGCCTCGGAGTACGAGGGCCTGTCCGTGGTGCCGGTCGGCATCGATCCCAAGCTCTGCCCCGCGCCGCTGCTGGAGTCGGCCCGCGAGTGCTGGGATCGGGCGCTGGCGCTCGGCGAGAAGCACGGCTACCGCAACGCGCAGGTCACCTGCATCGCGCCGACCGGCACGATCGGCCTGTTGATGGACTGCGACACCACCGGCGTCGAGCCCGACTTCGCGCTGGTCAAGTTCAAGAAGCTCGCCGGCGGCGGCTACTTCAAGATCGCCAACCAGAGCCTGGCCCCGGCGCTGAAGAAGCTCGGCTACACGCCGCCGCAGGTCGACGAGATCCTGGCCTACGTCGTCGGGCGCCGCACGCTGGCCAAGGCCCCGGCGATCAACCACGAGACGCTGACGGCGCGCGGCTTCGACGACGCCGCGATCCAACGGCTGGAGAAGGCGCTCGAGGGCGCGTTCGACATCAGCTTCGCCTTCAACAAGGGCATCCTCGGCGCCGACTTCCTGAAGGCCAAGCTCGGCGTCGGCGACGAGGAACTCGCCGACTGGAGCTTCGACCTGCTGCGCCACCTCGGCTTCAGCAAGGCCGACGTCCAGCTCGCCAACGACTACGTCTGCGGCACGATGACCGTCGAGGGCGCGCCGCACCTGAAGGAGGCGCACCTGCCGGTGTTCGACTGCGCCAACCGCTGCGGCAAGAAGGGGCAGCGCTACATCCCCTACGCGGCGCACATCCACATGATGGCGGCGGTGCAGCCGTTCATCAGCGGCGCGATCAGCAAGACGATCAACATGCCGAACGACGCCACTCTCGACGACGTCAAGGAGGCGTACCGGATCGGCTGGAAGACGATGCTGAAGGCGGTGGCGCTCTACCGGGACGGCAGCAAGCTCAGCCAGCCGCTCAGCGCCACGCTCGACGACGACCTCGGCGCCGGGGTCGCCCCGACCCGCGAGGTCCAGGCGCTGGCGGCGCGCATCACCGAGCGCGTCGTGCACCGCTACATCGCCAAGCGCCGCCGACTGCCGAACCGCCGCGCCGGCTACACGCAGAAGGCGATCGTCGGCGGCCACAAGATCTACCTGCGCACCGGCGAGTACGAGGACGGTTCGCTCGGCGAGATCTTCCTCGACATGCACAAGGAGGGCGCCGCCTTCCGCAGCCTGATGAACTGCTTCGCGATCGCGGTGTCGCTCGGCCTGCAGCACGGGGTGCCGCTCGACGAGTTCGCCGACGCGTTCGTGTTCACCCGCTTCGAGCCGAACGGCATCGTGCAGGGACACGACCAGATCAAGATGGTCACGTCGGTGATCGACTACGTGTTCCGCGAGCTGGCGATCAGCTACCTGGGCCGCGAGGAGCTGGCGCAGGTGCAGACCGAAGACCTGCGCAACACGACGATGGGCCAGAAGAGCCCCGAGTTCACCGACGAGGAGATCGTCTCGGAGACGACCTACGAGGGCGCGGAACCGCCGCCGGCCGTGCACGACAACGCCCACCTGCACCCGCACAGCCGCGGCATCTCCCGCGGCTACGACGCGCCGCACGGCGGCAACGGCGGCGCCCAAGCGGCAGCACCGGCCCAGGCCGTGGCCGGCACCACCAACGCCGTCCTGCTGCGCGCCGAGTCGTCGACGCTGACGGTGTCGCTGGAGTCCCGCCAGACGCGCCTGAAGATCGCCGAGGCCAAGCTCAAGGGCTACGAAGGGGATCCGTGCGGCGGCTGCGGCGCCTTCACCCTGGTGCGCAACGGCACCTGCCTGAAGTGCATGTCTTGCGGCGCGACGTCGGGTTGCTCCTGACGGAGCCACCCGCCGCCGCCTGCCCCCCGCGGCTCGGGCCGATCCTGACGCCGCGCGCGACGCGCCACCCGACGGCCTTCGAGCCGCGAACCCACGGTCGGGTTGCTCCTGACGGAGCCACCCGCCGCCGCGTTCCCCCGAGGCTCGGGCTACTCGAGCACGCCGTCCACCCGGCGCCGGATGCCGCGTGGATTGCCGTCCCGCAGCTCCTCCGGCAGCTGGTCCTGCGGCCAGTCCTGCCAGCAGGCCGGCCGCACCCAGCGCCCGATCGAGGTGACGCCGACCGCCGAGAAGCGCGCGTCGGTCGTTGCCGGCCAGGGCCCGCCGTGCACCATCGACGCGCACACCTCGACGCCCGTCGGCACCCCGTTGGCGATCAACCGTCCGACCCGGCGGCGCAGCCCGGCCACCAGCCCGGCGTGCGCAGCGAAGTCGTCGTCGTCGGCGTGCACCGTCGCGGTCAGGTAGCCCGGCATCGCCTGCACGACCGCCGCCAGTTCCGCGTCGTCCGCGCACGGAACGGCGACCAGCGCCGGGCCGAAGATCTCGCCGCGCAGCCGCGCATGCTCGAGCACCGCGGCCGGCGTCGCGCCCAAGAGCCTCGGCCGCATCGCGGTGGCGGCGCCGCTGTCCCCCGCCGCCGTCGCCAGCACCTGCACCGGCAGCGACTCCACCTCGGCGAGCGCCCGCTCGTAGCCGCTGCGGATCGTCGTGTGCACGGCCGTTCCTGGCTGCGTCTGGGCGAACTCCGCCCGCAGCGCGGCCGCGAACGCTGCCGCGCCCGGCCCCGACCGCCACAGCACCAGTCCGGGGCAGGTGCAGAACTGCCCGCTCGCCAGCGTCGCGGACGCCGCCAGCTGCGCCGCGATCGCCGGGCCACGCGCCGCCAGCGCGCGGGGCAGCACCACCACCGGGTTCGCCGAGCCCATCTCGGCGAACACCGGGATCGGCTGCGGCCGCGCCGCGGCCAGGTCGAACAGCGCCCGACCGCCCTGGTGCGAACCGGTGAAGCCGATGGCGGCGATCGCCGGGTGCCCGACCAGAGCCGCCCCCGTGGCCGGCAGCCGACCGTGCAGCAGCGAGAACACCCCAGCCGGCAGACCGAGCGCCCGCACGGCGGCGCCGACCACGCCACCGACCAGTTCGCTGGTGCCCGGGTGCGCCGGGTGGCCCTTGACGACCACCGGGCAGCCCGCGGCCAGCGCCGACGCCGTGTCGCCGCCGGCCACCGAGTAGGCGAGCGGGAAGTTCGAGGCGCCGAACACCGCGACCGGGCCGAGCGCGACCAGCATGCGCCGCAGGTCGGGCTTGGGCTGCGGCCGGCGCATCGCATCGCCACGGTCGATGCACGCCTCGACCCACGAACCCTCCTCGAGCAGGGCGGCGAACTGGCGCAGCTGGTTGCAGGTGCGGCCGCGCTCGGCGGCGACGCGGTCGGCGGGCAGGGCCGTCTCGGCCGTGACGCGGTGCAGCAGACCATCGCCCAGTTCCTCGAGGCCGTCGGCGATGCGCCGCAGCAGCGCCGCGCGCCGGGGCGCCGGCACCGACGCGTAGTCCGCCGCCGCCGCTCCCGCGTGCTGGCACGCCGCATCGATCTGCTCGGCCGAGGCCTCGTGGTAGGCCGGCGCCAGGGGCAGACCGGTGCGTGGGTCCTGGCCGTGGAAGGCCTCGCCTGCGCCGGCCGCCGCCGCGCCGGCGACGAAGTGATGGCCCGCGAGCGTCATCCGGCCACCTCCGGTCGTGCCGCGAGGGCGCGCTCGACCAGCGCCAGCGCCTGCGCGCGCAGCGCCGGCTCGAGCGGCAACCGCGGCGGCCGCACGCGCTCGTCGCCGCGGCCCACGGCGCCCTGCACCAGCTTGACCAGCTGCACGAACTCCGGTTGCGTGTCGAGCCGCAGCAGCGGCAGGAACCACTCGTAGAGCCGGCGCGCTTCGTCCCGGCGCCCGGCCAGCGCCAGTTCGAACAGCCGCACCGATTCGCGTGGCAGGGCGTTGACCAGCCCGGCGACCCAACCCTGCGCGCCCGCGGCGACGCCCTCGAGCAGCATGTCGTCGAGGCCGACCAGCACGCGGAGCCGGTCGCCGCAGAGCGCCCGCACCGCGGTCACCCGCCGCGCGTCGCCGCTCGATTCCTTGACCGCGACGAGGTTGGCGTGCTCGTCGGCGAGCGCCGCGATCGTCCCGGGCACGAAGTCGGCGCCGTAGGCGGCCGGGTTGTTGTAGAGCATGCAGGGCAGGTCGGTGGCCGCGAACACCGCGGCGACGTGCGCCAGCGCCTCGCGCACGGGACCGCGATGGGCATACGGCGGCAGCACCATCAGCCCCCGACAACCGGCCGCCGCTGCGATCCCCGCCAGTTGCACCGCGTCCCGGGTCGCCAGCGCGCCGATGCCGGGCAGCACCGGCTTCGTGCCGGCCACCGCGACGCAGAGCTGCAGCACGCGCTCCTTCTCGCGAACGGCCAGCGTGTTGCCTTCGCCGAGGGAGCCGAGCGGGATCAGGCCGGCGCAACCGCCTTCGAGCTGCCAGCGCGCGTGCGCCTGCAGCGCCGCCTCGTCGACCGCGCCATCGCCGTCGAATGGCGTCGTCAGCGCCGAGAGCACGCCGCGGAACGGATTCACCCGCATGCGGACAGGAGACGCGCCCCCGCTGCCGGGGGCAAGCCCGGGCCCGTATTGCCCGCCCCGGGTGGACCGCCTACGGTCCGTGGGCGATGCCGTTCGACGCCCTCGACCGCCTGCAGAAGAACGGCAAGCGCGCCGCCGAGGTCGCCGGCGTGCTGGCCAAGTACGGCCTCGCCGACCTGCTGCGCTGGCTCGACGTCGACTGGATCCAGAACCGCCTGCGCAGCGCCGACGGACAGGTCCTGCACGACCAGCCGCTGCCGGTGCGCATCCGGCTGGCGCTCGCCGACCTCGGCACCACGTTCATCAAGCTCGGTCAGGTGCTGAGCACGCGACCCGACCTGGTCGGCGCCGAACTCGCGACCGAACTGGCGCAGCTCCAGGCGGCGACGACGCCGGATCCGCCCGCCACCGCCCGCGCCACCGTCGAGAGCGAGCTCGGCCGTCCGCTGGAGGAGCTGTTCGCCGCGTTCGCGCCGCAGGCGTTCGCGTCGGCGTCGATCGCGCAGGTGCACGCGGCCACGCTGTTCGACGGCACCGAGGTGGTCGTCAAGGTGCAGCGGGCCGACGTGCGGCAGCGGGCCGAGGCCGATCTGGAGATCCTGGACGCGCTGGCGCGGCTGGCCGAACGGCACTCGAACCTGCTGCGCCCCTACCAGCCGATCGCGGTCGCGCGGCACTTCCGCCGCATGCTGCAGCGCGAGCTGGACTTCACCTACGAGCGGCGCGCGCTCGACGCCTTCGCGCGGCGCTTCGCCGGCGACCCGACGGTGCGCTTCCCGGCCTCGATGCCGGCCCTGAGTTCGAAGTCGGTGCTGACGATGGAACGGCTCGACGGCATCGCCGCGGCCGACACCGCCGCGCTGCGCGCGTCCGGCGCCGATCTGGGCCTGTTCGCGCGCCGCGGCGCGGCGATCTACCTCGCCATGCTGTTCCGCGACAGCGTCTACCACGCCGATCCGCACCCCGGCAACCTGCTGCTGCTGCCCGGCAACGTCGTCGGCGTGCTCGACTGCGGCATGGTGGGCCGCATCGATCCGGAACTGCGCCTGCAGGTCGAGTCGTTGCTGTTCGCCGCCGTCGAGCGCGATGCGGCCGAACTGGCCGAGATCGTGCTGCGGGTCGGCAAGGCGCCGCTCGACACCGACCGGGCCGCGCTGGCCGGCGATCTCGACGAGTTCCTGGCCGACTACGTCGACCATCCGCTGCACGACCTGGACGTCGGCGGAGCGCTGCGCAACCTGTTCGACCTGGTGAGGCGCTACGGCATCGTGCTGCCGGCGCCGCTGTCGCTGCTGCTGCGCACCCTGCTGGTGCTCGACGGCACCTCGCGGTCGCTCGACCGCGACTTCAGTCTCGCCGAACTGATCGAGCCGTTCTACGAATCGGCGCTGCGCCGCCGCCTGTCCCCCCGCGCGCTGGCACGGCGGCTGCGCCGCAGCTTCCGCGACTGGGACCGCCTGCTCGACACCCTGCCGCGCGACCTGCGCGACGTGCTCGGCCGCCTGCGCGGCGGCAACCTGCGCATGCGGCTCGAGCACGGCCACCTGGACGCCGTGCTGAACAGGCTGACGCTGGGCATCCTGGTGGCGGCCCTGGTGCTCGGCGGATCGGCGCTGTGGGCCAGCGACGCGCCGCCGCGCCTCGGCGGCGTGTCGGTGCCCGCGGCGCTGCTCTACGCCCTCGCGGCCCGGCTCGGCTGGCGCCTCCTGCGCGCGATCCGCCGCTCGGGCGAACTGTGACCGGCGACCCGCCGCCTGGCCGTGGCGTCCGGGGCGATGGGCCGCCATCCTCTGCCGGCATGAACGAACCCGCGCACCGCCCCGCCCAGCGCGACATCGCCCGCAAGCTGGGCCTGCCGGTCGCCCGCCGGCACATCCTGCTGTGCTGCGATCCGACCGAACCGAAGTGCTGCGACCGCGAGCGCGGACTCGCCGCCTGGGACTACCTGAAGCGGCGGCTGCGCGAGCTCGGTCTGTCCGAGGCCGGCGGCGTGCTGCGCACCAAGGCGAACTGCCTGCGCATCTGCAGCGGCGGCCCGATCGCCGTCGTGCATCCCGAGGGCACCTGGTATGGCGAATGCGATCCGGCCGTGCTGGAGCAGATCGTGCAGCGCCACCTGATCGGCGGCCAGGTCGTCGCCGAGCACGCGATCCTGTCGCAGCCGCTCGCCGGCGGGCGGCTCGACATGAAGGGCGACTGGAACCGCCGCGCCCGCGAGAACGCGGAGTACTACATCGCCACCGCCGCGCCCGACGCCGGCGAAGCGTTCCGCAGCTCGGGCGAACGCGACGTCAAGGCCTTCTTCAGCGACCTCGAGCACCTGCTGCATCCCGCCCAGACCGTCGCCGACATCGGCTGCGGCATCGGCCGCATGGACGAGTTCGTGGCCCCGCGCGTGCACAGCCTGGTCGGCGTCGACGTCAGCGGCGAGATGGTCGCCCGCGCGACCGAGCGCCTGCGCCACCTGCCGAACGTGCGCTTCGTCGAGGGGGACGGCTTCACGCTGCCGCTGCCCGACCGGAGCCTCGGCCTGGTGTTCTCGCACATCGTGTTGCAGCACACGCCGCGCCACGTCGCCCGGGGCTACTTCGCCGAGGCGTGGCGCGTGCTGCGGCCGGGCGGCGACTTCGTGTTCCAGATGCCCGAGGCCGTGCCCGGCGCGCCGCCCGATCCGCCCGGCGACGACACCTTCGAGATGCGGTTCTGGTCCGAACCGGACCTGCGCACGGCCGTCGAGCTGGCCGGCTTCACCTGGCTCGGCGTGAAGCGCTTCCCGGTGCACTCCGAGTACCTGGACTTCCACCAGCTGCGCGTGCACTGCCGACGCCCCTGATGGCTTGCGGCCCGCGTCGCCGGCGGTAGGGTGCCGCGGTGGACTCACCGGATGCGTTCGCGGCGACGCCCTGCAACCGCTGGTTCGGCTTCCGCCTGCGCCACCGCACCGCCGAACGCGTCGAACTCGAACTGCCGGTGCGCGACGAGTTCGCGCAGGAGGCCGGCGTCGTGCAGGGCGGCATCCTGACCGCGCTGGCCGATGCCGCCGCGGTGCAACTACTGTGGCCCGATCTGGGACCAGCCCGGACGATGACCGGCACCGGCTGCTCGCTGCAGTTCCTCGCCAGCGCCACGGCGGCGGGCGGACCGCTCCTTGCGACCGCAACGCCGCTGCGCATCGGCCGCATGCTCGCGGTCTGCGAGAGCGTGGTCCACCAGGACGGCCGCCTCGTCGCCAAGGGCACGTTCACGTTCCTGCTGCGCGACCGCCGGCTATAGTTCGGCGCCGGCCCATGGCCATCACCGCGCTGTTCAACCGCCTGTCGCTGCGTTCGCGCCGCATCAAGATGGCGCTGCTGGAACGCCACCTGCCGCTGCTGGGAACCGAGCGCGTGCTCGACATCGGCAGCCAGGTCGACAGCCAGTCGCGGCAGGTCCTGGAACGGTTCCCCGACAAGAGCCGCATCACCGCCGCGAACCTGTTCCCGGAGCATCTGGACGCGATCCGCGCCGCCTATCCCGGCATCCACACGGTGCAGGCGGACGCGCGCAAGCTGCCGTTCGAGGACAAGTCCTTCGACCTCGTCTACAGCAACGCGGTGATCGAGCACGTGGGCACGCTCGCCGACCAGCAACGCATGGCCGACGAGATCCGGCGCGTCGGCAAGCGCTGGTTCCTGACCACCCCGAACAAGTGGTACCCGTTCGAGTTCCACGCCCGGATGCCGTTCGTGTCGTGGCTGCCGCCGCGCTGGATGCACCGCGTGACCAGGCTGTGGGGCTACAACCACGTCGCCGGCCGCTACCAGCGTGGCAACGACTTCAGCGACGTGCACCTGCTGACCGCGCGCCAGCTGCGGCGCATGTTCCCCGATTCGCTGGTGCTGCGCCCTCGGGTCACGTTCTGGCCCGAGACGCTGGTCGTCGTCGGGCCGGTCGCTCCGGACGGCACGCTGCCGGCGCCGCCGCGGGTCGCGGCCTCGCCCTCGCCGTGAGGCCTCCGGCCGTCCCGCCCGGCGCCGCGGGCGGAACGACCGGGAGCCAGCTCACAGGAAGCTCATCGCCGACGGCCGCGACAGCTCGAAGGTGACGATGTCGAGCGCCTGCGCCGCGAGATTGACGCCGGACATCACCGCCGTCGGCAGCACGATCAGCGGCGAGGCGGCGTTGCCGAGCGCGTCGTTGGCGTAGACGCCGACGATGATCGGCGACAGCAGGCCGAACTCGCCGACGAACGGCGGCACCGCCGGCAGGGCCGGGAACGCGCCACCGGGCACGTTGCCCTCGACCGACCAGGCCATCAGCGTGAAGCTGCCCGGCTGGCCGCCGCTGCTCTGCAGCTGCACGAACGTCTGGCCATCGCCCATCGTGTGCAGGTTGCGTGGGTAGTTCAGCAGCGTGAACTGCGGCCCCTGCACCGGGATCAGCGCCAGGCCGCCCGGGCCCGAGGTGCCGGACACGCCGGGCAGCCAGCCGATCTGCGCACCCGTCGTCGCCACGGTCGAGCCCATCGGCACGCCGTTGATCACCGCGATCGAACCGCCGCCGGCGGTGCTGAGGATCGCGCCGTCGTTGGCGGCGTCGCGCCAGCAGAACAGCAGGTTGGGGTAGCTGTTGCTGTCGACCGGCGACACCCAGGTGCCGCCGTTCGGATCGAGTTCGAGGCCCGAGAGGTTGAACAACGTGCCGGCCGTGGTGCCGTTCGACTGCCGGAAGCCGCTGTTGCTCACCATCGCCAGCAGCTGCGCCTCGGTGGCGACGCGCACCGCCGAATTGGCGACGATCGCGGCCACGTTGCCGTTGCCGTCGTAGGTGATCGCGGCCGCCGGGATGCACAGCAGGTCGCCGTCGGCCGCGCTGCCGAAGTGCAGCGCCTCGGTGAGCGCGAACGAGAAGAACAGATCGCCGGCGAACGTCTGGCAGAGCGCGTCGAGGTTCAGCGTCGTGCCGCCGGTGGCGATCTCGAGCTGCGCCTCGGTGAGGAAGACCTCCCGCACGCCCTGCGCGGCGTAGCGCACCACGTCCGAGGCCAGCACGCCGAACACCGCGCTGGCGGCGGAGATGCTGAAGAACACGTCGCGCGGGGTCACCGGACCAGTCGTGCCGGCCTTGACGAAGATCTCGTCGATGACGGCGCTCGATCCGGCCGGGCCGGCGGTCGAGGCCTCGACGTACTGGCCGTCGTTGTCGAGGTCGCCGACGTAGTGCCACTGCAGGCTGACCGGCAGGAACGGCCGCGCGCTGTAGGCGCCGCCCGGCAACGGGAAGACCTCGTAGATCTCCTCGCGCCGGATGGTGTCGATCTCGGGCAGGTCGAGGGCCAGCGTGCGTTCCTCGGCGGCACCCGAGGTCATCAGCACGAGGTGCTGGGCCGGAGCGATCGCCGCGAGCAGCGGCAGGGAAGCGAACAGGGCGAGGGGGCGCATCGACAGGGCTCCGTGGGCAGGCGCGAAGGTCGAAAGGACGGGGAAGGCCATGGTCGCGGTCCTCACAGGAAGGTCGTCGCCGAGGGCGTCGACAGACGGAAGGTGGTGAAGTCGAGCGCCTGCGCCGCGAGGTTCAGGCCGTGCAGGCCGGAGGTGTCCAGCAGGAACATCTCCGACACCGTGTTGCCGAGCCCGTCGTTGGCGTAGAGCCCGAGGATGATCGGCGTCAGGATGCCGAACTCGCCGGTGAACGGCGGGATCGCCGGCAGCGCCGGGAAGGTGCCGTTGGCCACCGCCGACTCCGGCGACCACGCGAGCACGGTGAACCCGAACGGCGTGCCGCCGCTGGTCTGCAGCTGCAGCTGCGTCTGGGTGGTCGACCCGGCCGGGTGCTGGTTGCGCGGGTAGTTCAGCAGCGTGAAGGTCGCCTCCTGCTGCGGGATCAGCGCCAGGCCGTTCGGCCCGAAGGTGCCGGTGCTGTCCGGCTGGTAGCCGAGCTGATCGCCGAGCGTCGCCACCGTCGACCCCATCGGCACCCCGTTGATCACCGCGATCGTGCCGCCGCCGGCGGTGCTGAGGATGGCGCCGTCGTTGTGGAAGTCGCTCCAGCAGAACAGCAGGTTCGGATAGGTGTTGCTGTCGATCGGCGACACCCAGGTGCCGCCGTTGGGGTCGATCTCCAGCCCGGACAGCTCGATGTTCGGACTGCTGCTGACGACGCCGCCGACCGACGTGCGGTGGCCGCTGTTGACGACCATGGCGATCAGGTCGGCCTGCGAGGCGATGCGGGTGGCGGTGCCGGGCGCGATCGCGCTGACGTTGCCGTTGGCGTCGTAGGTGATCGCGCTGGCGGGGATCACCAGGATGTCGCCGTCGTCGGTGGCGATGCCGTTGATCGTGTTGACGCCGGCCTGCGAGAAGAAGATGTCGCCGGCCGCCGACTGCGCGATCGCGTCCAGGTTGACGGTGTTGGACGCCGCGGCGTAGCCGCAGGCGGCGTTGAGCTGCACCTGGGTCAGGAAGTACTCGAGCGAGCCCTGGCCGGCGTAGCGCACCACGTCGGACACCCGCAGCCCGGGGATCTGCAGCGACGTCGTCGAGGCGATGCTCCAGAACACGTCGCGCGGCGTCACCGGCCCGGTCGTGCCGGCCTTGATCAGCACCGCGTCGAGGGTGTTGCCGGGGCCCGAGGTCGCCGCCTCGACGTAGATCGCATCCCCGTCGAGGTCGCCAACGTAGTGGTACTGCAGGCTGATCGGCAGGAACGGCCTCGCCGGGTACGGCACGCCCGGCGCCGGCGTGATCTCGTAGATCTCGTCGCTGCGCATCAGGTCGACCTCGGGGGCGTCGAGGGCGAGCGTGTTGCGATCGGCGGTGCCGGAGATGAACAGGATGGTGTGCTGCGCTGGCGCCAACGCGGCGAACAGGGGCAGTGAACCGAGGAGGATCGGGATGCGCATCGAGGAGCTCCGTAGGGGTCGGGCGGCGAGCCGCCAAGCGGTTCAGGATGGCCGGCCGCAGCGAGGACGCAAGGGCCGCGCCCCCGCCAAGGCGAGATCGCCGGCAGGCCAGGAGCCGCGCTGGCGCACGGCGCCACGGGGCCGGCACAATCTCCCCGCCTTGCATACCCTGCTGCGCAATGGTCCCGCCGGCGCGAGCGCCACGATCGTGCTGGCCCACGGTGCTGGCGCCGGCATGGACCATCCCTTCCTCGCCACGGTCGCCGAGTCGCTCGGCGATGCCGGCTACCAGGTGCTGCGCTTCGAGTTCCCCTACCAGCAGGCCGCACGGCAGGGTCCGCGCCGCGCACCCGACCGGCTGCCGGTGCTGCAGGCGGAAATGCGCGAGGTCGTGCGGGCCCACGCCGGCGCTGCCTTCGTGCTGGCCGGCAAGTCGCTCGGCGGTCGCGTCGCCACCACGTTGGCCGACGAACTGGGAGCCGTCGCCGCGGTCGTGTTCGGCTACCCCTTCCACCCGCCGCGCCAGCCGACGCGCCTGCGCACCGAGCACCTGAGGGCGCTGCGCACGCCGACGCTGATCCTGCAGGGCGAACGCGACCCCTTCGGCACCCGCGCCGAGGTCGCCGGCTACGCCCTGGCGCCGGCGATCGAGATCGAATGGCTGCCCGACGGCGACCATTCGCTGCAACCGCGCCGACGCAGCGGCCACACGGTGGAAGCCAACCTGCAGGCCGCGCTGCGGCGCACCGTGGGCTTCCTGCAGCAGTTCACCGGCTGAGCGTGCGCAGCGTGTCCCGGCCGCGGTCGGCCGCGGCGACCTCCGCCTCCGCCCCGGGGCGCCACGACAGGCGCAGCGCGACCGCGTCCGGCGTCACCTGCAGTTCGAGCGACCACGCGCGCGCCCACCACGGCCGCGGCGCCGGCACCGGCGCGGCCCGGTCGACAGCCGCCGGCGCCATGGCCGGCGGCGGCGGCGGCGGCGGCGGCGGATCCCACGCCGGCGCGGCCGGCCCCTGCTGCCACACGGCCGTGCCGCCGACGGTGGCGACGAGCACCGTCACCATCACGCCGAGGGGCGCGTTCACCGGCGCCCCGCCCGGCCGAGCGCCGCGGCGACCAACGCCTGCTGCTCCGCCTTGTGCTTCTGCAGCGAGCCGGTGGCGGGACTCGCCGCGGCCCGGCGCGAGGCGCGCGCCGCCCAGTCGAAGCGATCGCGCACGAAGGTCCAGGCGCCCATGTTGGCGGGCTCCTCCTGGCACCAGACGAACGTGGCCGCCGGGTAGCGGGCGCGAACGGCCTGCATCGCCGCGGCCGGCCACGGGTAGAGCAGTTCGATCCTGACCAGGGCCACGCCCCGATCGTCGCCGCGCGCCTCCAGCAGGTCGTAGTAGACCTTGCCCGAGCAGCAGACGACGCGCTGCACCGCCGCCGGATCCGCCGCGCCGTCGTCGAGCACCGCCGCGAAGCGCCCGGTGGCGAGCTCCTCGGCGGCGCTGCCGGCCTCCTTCATGCGCAGCAGGCTCTTCGGCGTCATCACCACCAGCGGCTTCTGCTCACCGGCCAGCGCCTGCGCGCGCAGCAGGTGGTGGTAGCTCGCCGCCGTCGTCGGGTTGGCGACCCGCAGGTTGTTCTCGGCGCACAGCTGCAGGAAGCGCTCGAGGCGCGCGCTCGAGTGCTCGGGGCCCTGGCCGTCGTAGCCGTGCGGCAGCAGCAGCACCAGCCCCGAGGCCTGGCCCCACTTCGCCTCGCCGGCGGCGAGGAACTGGTCGATCTGGATCTGCGCGCCGTTGACGAAATCGCCGAACTGCGCCTCCCACAGCACCAGCGCGTCCGCCGCCACCGTGCTGTAGCCGTACTCGAAGCCCAGCGCCGCCTCCTCGCTCAGCAGCGAATCGACGACGACGAACGGCCGCTGGCCGGCCTCGAGGTGGTTCAGCGGCACGTAGCGGCGGCCGTTGGCGGCGTCGTGCAGGGCGGCATGGCGCTGGCTGAAGGTGCCGCGGCCGGAGTCCTGTCCGGCGAGCCGCACCGGCACCCCGGCGGTCAGCAGCGACGCGAACGCCAGCGCTTCGGCGGTGGCGAAATCGACCGGCGACCTGCCGGCCAGCATCTCCGCCCGGCGACCGAGCACGGCCTTGACCTTCGGGTGCGCGGTGAAGTCGGCCGGCCAGTCGAGCAGGCGCGCATTCCAGGCCTGCAGCCGCTC
Organism: Planctomycetota bacterium; assembly: GCA_019636245.1. Lineage (GTDB taxonomy): Bacteria > Planctomycetota > UBA1135 > UBA1135 > UBA2386 > JAEUHS01. Next base: position 57,525 of record JAHBXX010000018.1, read on the forward strand.
GAGCGGCACCGGGGGCACCGCCGGCGTCCATTCGCGCTCGCCGGCTTCCTCGGGCAGGACCACCGGCGGCGGTTCGGTCGCGCGCACCTCGTCGAGCGACGCCTTGAGCCGCTGCTGCACCTGGGCGTCGTAGCCGGCGAGTTGCTCCTCGCGCAGCACCCCGGCCCTGATCAGGAAATTCTGGTAGATCCGGCGCACGGTCGGGTGCGCCTCGATCTGCCGGTAGAGCAGCGGCTGCGTGTAGCTGGGCTCGTCGCCCTCGTTGTGGCCGTGCCGGCGGTAGCAGACGATGTCGAGCACGACGTCGCTGTGGAACCGGGCGCGGTACTCGATCGCCAGCCGGACCATGCGCACCGCCGCGAGCGGATCGTCGCCGTTGACGTGGAAGATCGGCGCCTGGATGCCCTTGGCGACGTCGGTGCAGAACGGCGTGCTGCGCGAGTCGTGCGGCGAGGTGGTGTAGCCGATCTGGTTGTTGACGACGATGTGCACGGTGCCGCCGGTGCGGTAGCCGTGCAGCTGCGACATCTGCAGCGTCTCGTGCACCACGCCCTGGCCGGCGAAGGCCGCGTCGCCGTGCACCAGGATCGGCAGCACCCTCGCCCAGGCCGAGTGCGCGCCGTCCTGCGGCAGCTGTTCCTGCCGGGCCCGCGCCATGCCCTCGACGACCGGGTCGACGGCCTCGAGGTGGCTGGGGTTGCAGGCGAGCTCGACGGCGACCTGGCGGCCGCCGGCCGTGGCGTAGTCGGCGCTGGCGCCGAGGTGGTACTTCACGTCGCCCGAGCCCTGCGCCATGGTCGGGTCGAGCCAGCCCTCGAACTCGCCGAAGATCTTCACCAGCGGCTTCTTCAGCACGTGCGCCAGCACGTTGAGGCGGCCGCGGTGCGCCATGCCGAGCACCGCGCGCTGCACGCCCAGTTCGGCGGCGCGGTCGAGCAGCGCGTCGAGCACCGGGATCAGCGTGTCGCCGCCCTCGAGCGAGAACCGCTTGTGGCCGACGAACCGCGTGTGCAGGAACTGCTCGAACGCCTCGGCCTCGACCAGCTTGTCGAGGATCTGCAGCTGCGCCTCCTGGCTCAGCGGCTCCTCGTTGCGGTTGCCCTCCATGCGTTCGCGCAGCCAGTGCCGGCGCTCCTGGTCGGCGATGTGCATGAACTCGGCGCCGACGTGCCGGCAGTAGGTGAGGTGCAGGACCTCCTGGATCTCGCGCAGGGTCGCGAACGGCTTCTTCGTCACGCCGTCGCTGTAGAAGGTGCGCTCCTTGTCCCACAGCGTCAGGCCGTAGGTCGACATGTCGAGCTCCGGCCAGTCGCCGGGCTCCCACGCCCCCGGCCCGCTGCGCAGCGGATCGAGGTCGGCCAGCACGTGGCCGCGCACGCGGTAGCTGCGGATGTAGGTCATCAGCCCGGCGGCGCGCTCGAGGTTCTCGGCCTCGCGCAGGCTGCTGCCCAGCGGCGGCCGCCGGTCGACGCTGAGCCGCACCGGCCGGTAGGGCACCTGCAGCGAGCGGAACACCTCGTCGTAGAAGCCCTCCTCGCCGAGCAGCAGGCGGTGCAGCCAGTCGAGGAACTGTCCCGACTCGGCGCCCTGGATGACGCGGTGGTCGTAGGTGCTGGTCACGACCATGATGCGCGACACCGCGAGCTCGGTGAGCGTCTCCGGCGACGCGCCCTGGAACGCTCCCGGCACGCCGATCGCGCCCGTCGCCAGGATGAACGCCTGCCCGGCCATCAGCCGCGGCAGCGAGCTGACGGTGCCGATCGTGCCCGGGTTGGTCAGCGAACAGGTCGTGCCGGCGAAGTCGTCGGGCCCCAGCGTGCCCTTGCGGGCCTTGTCGATCTGCCGGTTGTACGCCGCGAGGAAGCCGGCGAAGTCCAGGGCGCCGGCGTCCTTGACGTTCGGCACCACGAGGCTGCGGCGGCCGTCCCCCTTGCCGGGCAGGTCGACGGCGATGCCGAGGTTCAGCGCGCGACCCTGGCGCCGGAACGGCTTGCCGTCCTGCTCGACGTACTGCCCGGCCATCGCCGGCACCCGCTGCATCGCCCGCACCATCGCCCAGGCGATCAGGTGCGTGAAGCTCACCTTGGGCAGGTACAGGCCCTGCTGGTGCCGGTTGATCGCGTGGCGGTTCTCCTCCAGCACCTTGACCGGGATCTCGCGGGTCGACGTGGCCGTCGGCACCGTCAGGCTCTCGGTCATGTTCTTGACGATGCGGCCGGCGACGCCGGCCAGCGGCTGCAGTTCGTCGTCGGCCGGGGGCGCGGCCGCCGCCGGCGGGCCCGCCGCGGCCTTCGCCGCCGGTGCGGACGGAGGCCTGCCGGCCGCTTGCGCGCGTTGCTCGGGCGGCAGGGTGGCCTCGAACCAGTTGCGCCACTCGGCCGGCACCGAGTCCGGCGCCGCCAGGTAGTCGCCGTAGACCTTCTCGGCGTAGGCGGCGTTGAGGCCGAACACTTCTTCGAAGTCGGGACGGAGCATGTTCGGCACGGCGGCGGGCCTCACTTCTTGGTCAGCAGCAGCACCATGCGCCGGCCTTCCATGCGCAGGCCGGACTCGACCTTGGCGACGTCGGCCAGCAGCTTCACCACTTCGTTGACGACCTGCTCGCCGACTTCCTTGTGCGCCATCTGCCGGCCGCGGAACAGGCAGCAGACCAGCACCTTGTCGCCGTCGGCGAGGAACTGGCGCGCCTGCTTGATCTTGACCTGCAGGTCGTGGTCGCCGGTCGCCGGTCGGACGCGCAGCTCCTTGACCTGGACCTGGTGCTGCTTGCGGCGGCTCGCCTGCTCCTTCTTCTTCTCCTCGTACTTGTACTTGCCGAAGTCCATGATGCGGCACACGGGGGGCCGCTGGTTCGGCGCGATCTCGACCAGGTCGAGCTGCTTGTGCAGCGCCAGCGCGAGGGCGTCGGCAGTCTCCATGATGCCGAGCTGCTTGTTCTCCTCGTCGATGACGCGCACCTGGCGGATGCGGATCTGGTGGTTGATGCGCGGACCCCGGTCATGGGCAACCGGACGCCGCGAATCAGGCCTGCCGGACATGGATCCTCTTCGACTTCATCTGCACGTGGTACGGACTCCTTGGAAGGAAACGGTCGGATGCGGGCAGCCGACGCCAGCTGCACCGCGGGCGCGGAAGGGTAGTAGCGCCACCGCCCGGCCGCAACCGAGTATCGGCCGCCGCGACGGACGGCTGCACCCGTCCGCCCCCGCCGTGCGGCCGCTGGCGCCCGTCGCCCAGCACCGCGACCGACGCCACGGTCGTCGTTCCGCTGGCCGCTGGCGCGGGCTAGCATGCGCGCCGCGGCGCGGGCGGTTCCCGCGCCCCCCCACGACCGTCATGAAGCCACTCCTCCGTTCCCTGCCCTGTCTGCTCCTGTGCCTCGCCGCCGGCTGCAAGTCCGCCGAGGAGAAGCGCGCCGAGCGCGAGGCCAAGCAGGCCCAGTACGAAGCCGAGCTGAAGGCGCAGATGCACGCCAACGTGCCGGCCGACTCGCCGCTGCAGCAGGTGACGCTGGGCATGAGCGAGAGCCAGGTGCAGACGATCCTGGGCGCCCCGAACTCGACCAGCTCGCACATCACCGGCAAGCAGTTCATCCCGTTCAACTTCAAGGCCCGCGACACGGTGCGCATCGTCTACCACTGGAAGGGCATCGGCCGGGTCGAGTTCTCGCACGGCAGCTGGGGCCAGCAGAACGGCGCGATCCTCTGCATCCACGACGCGAACGAGCCGGGCTTCAAGCCCTGATCGGGGAGACCCGTTCGGGGGAGCCCGATCGGCAGCACCCGACCGGGAGCCGCCCCGGCGGCCGCGACCGCGCGACCCGCTAGCTTCGCTCCGCCACGAGCCGCCCCAGCAGCTCGGCGAACGCCGCCACCGGCATCGCGCCGAGGTCGCCGTCGACCCGGGAGCGCACGGTGACCGTGCCGTTGGCCACCTCCTGGTCGCCGACGACGGCGACGAACGGCACCTTCTCCTGGAACAGGTGGTGCCGGATCTTGTGGCCGATCTTCTCGTTGCTGTCGTCGGCGTCGACGCGCAGGTCGCGCCCACGCAGCTCGGCGGCGAGGCGGCGCACCGGCTCGGCATGGCGCTCGCCGACCGCCAGCAGCACCGCCTGGACCGGCGCCAGCCACGCCGGGAAGGCGCCGCCGTGGTGTTCCACCAGCACGCCGAAGAAGCGCTCCAGCGAGCCGAGCAGCGCGCGGTGCACCATCACCGGGCGCGCCTTCTGCCCGTTGGCGTCGATGTAGGTCATGTCGAACCGCTCGGGCAGGTTGAAGTCGCACTGGATCGTCGAGCACTGCCAGGTGCGGCCCAGCGTGTCCTTGATCTTGACGTCGATCTTCGGTCCGTAGAACGCGCCGCCGCCCTCGTCGACCGCGTACGGCAGCCCGACCGCCTCGAGCGCCCGGCGCAGCGCCGCGGTCGCCTTCTGCCAGCTCGCGTCGCTGCCGACGCTCTTCGCCGGCCGGGTGCTGAGGTTCATCTCGTACTCGTGGAAGCCGAACGCGCGCAGCATGTCGATCACGAACCGCAGGCAGCGTTCGATCTCCGCCTCGACCTGGTCCTCGCGCAGGAACAGGTGCGCGTCGTCCTGGGTGAAGCCGCGCACGCGCAGCAGCCCGTGCAGCGAGCCCTGGTTCTCGTAGCGGTAGACGGTGCCCAGCTCCGCCCAGCGGAACGGCAGCTCGCGGTAGCTGCGCCGCTTCTGCTTGAAGATCTGCACGTGGAACGGGCAGTTCATCGGCTTCAGCCGGTACTCGGCGCCGTCGATGTCGATGCCCGAGTACATCGAGTCCTTGTAGAAGTCGAGGTGGCCCGAGGTCTGCCACAGGTCGGCCTTGGCGATGTGCGGCGAGTAGACGATGTCGTAGCCGCCGCGCAGGTGCGCCTGGCGCCAGTACTCCTCCATCTTGTGGCGCACGAACCCGCCCTTGGGGTGCCACAGGATCAGGCCGGCGCCGAGGTCGCCCATGGTCGAGAACAGATCCAGGTCGACGCCGAGCCGGCGGTGGTCGCGCTTCTGCGCCTCCTCGAGGTTGTGCCGGTGCGCGTCCATCGCCTTCTTGTCGGCGAAGGCGTGGCCGTAGATGCGCGTCAGCATCCGGTTGTGCGCGTCGTCGCCGAAGTAGGCGCCGGCGAGCGCCAGCACCGCGATGCCCTGGCCGATGCGGCCGGTGCTCGGCACGTGCGGGCCCTTGCACAGGTCGACGAACCCGCCGGAACGGTAGAACGTGATCGGCTGGTCGGTGGGGATCTTGTCGATCGTCGCCACCTTGTAGTCCTCGCCGTGCCGCGCCATCAGCGCGCGCGCCTCGTCGCGCGGCAGCGACTCGAGCACGAACGGCACGTCCTGCTGCACGATCTCGTGCATCAGCTGCTCGAGCCGCGGCAGTTCGTCCTGGGTGATCGGCTGGTCGCCGAAGTCGATGTCGTAGTAGAAGCCGTAGCGCGGGTCGTCGACCGGCGGGCCCTTCCACAGCTTCGCCTGCGGACGGATGCGCTTGACGGCATCGGCCAGCACGTGGGCGGCCGAGTGGCGCAGCACCTCGAGCCCCTCCTTGCTGTCGCGGGTCAGGATCCGGATGCGCGCCGAGCGCGCGATCGGCAGCTGCAGGCTCTGCACCTCGCCGTCCAACTCGATGCCGACGGCGGCCTTCGCCAGCCCCTTGCCGATCGACTCGGCGACCTGCAGGCCCGTCGTGCCCGCGGCGTACTCGCGCACGGAGCCATCGGGGAGGGTGAGTCGGATCGGGGTGGCGAGGGAGGACATGGGCGATGGGCCGCGGCCGGAACTGCGGGGCGAGGATTGTTGCGAGCGGCCCGCGCCGCGGCAAGGGCGGCGGCGTGCGGCCCACCGGCCCGCCGGCCCAGAGGGCGCCGCCGTCGATCGGCGGCGACCCCGAGCCCGCGATCGCGCGCCGCCGCGCACCCCGCTACAAGCGGCGCATGCGCCCCTGGCTGCCCGGCTGCCTCCTCCTCGGTTCCTGCGCCACCGTGACCCCAAGCCGTCCCGACACCCCCGACCCGCACAGCTACGCGCGGCCGCACGAGGTCCGCTCCACGCACCTCGACCTCGAGCTCGAACTCGACTTCGCCCGCGGCATCGTTCGCGGCACGGTCACCCACCATCTCGACCGCCCCGCCGCCGACGCGCCGTTCGTGCTCGACAGCGCCGGGCTGCGGCTGCACGCGGTCGTCGACCAGGACGGCACCGACCTCGGCTGGCTGGCGGCGCCGGCGCCCGACGCGCTGCTCGGCACGCGGCTCGAGGTGCACCTGCGGCCGACGACGCGGCGCGTGCACATCCGCTACGAGACCTCGCCCGACGCCGAGGCCATGCAGTGGCTGCTGCCGGAGCAGACGAGCGGCGGCAAGGCGCCGTTCCTGTTCACCCAGGGACAACCGATCCTGACCCGCAGCTGGATCCCGCTGCAGGACTCGCCCGCCGTGCGCGTGACGTGGTCGGCGCGCGTCCACGCCCCGCGCGAACTGGTTCCGGTGATGAGCGCCGACCGCCGCGGCCGCGACGGCGAGGTGCACACCTTCGCGATGACGCATCCGGTGCCCCCGTACCTGATCGCGCTCGCCTGCGGCGACCTGGTGTCGCGCGCGGTCTCCGATCGCTGCGCCGTCTGGGCCGAGCCCGCGGTGATCGACCTCGCCGCGCGCGAACTCGCCGACATGGAGCGCATGGTGCAGGCCGGCGAACGGCTGTTCGGTCCCTACCGCTGGGGCCGCTTCGACGTGCTGATCCTGCCGCCGAGCTTCCCGTTCGGCGGCATGGAGAACCCGTGCCTGACGTTCGCGACGCCGACGATCCTCGCCGGCGACAAGTCGCTGGTGGCGCTGATCGCCCACGAACTGGCGCACAGCTGGTCGGGCAACCTGGTCACCAACGCGACGTGGCGCGACCTCTGGCTGAACGAGGGGTTCACCGTGCACCTCGAGAACCGCATCATGGAGCAGGTCTACGGGCCTGACCGCGCGGCGATGGAGGTCGCGCTCGGCATGCAGGACCTCGCCGCCGAGCTGCGCACGCTGCCACCCGACGACCAGGTGCTGCACGTCGACCTGACCGGCCGCCATCCGGACGATGCGATGACGCTGGTCCCGTACGAGAAGGGCGCCGCGTTCCTGCGCCGGCTGGAACGGCTCGTCGGCCGGCCGGCGATGGACGCGTTCCTGCGGCAGTGGTTCGACGAACACGCCTTCCAGAGCGTGACCACGGCGACCTTCCTCGCCTTCCTCGAGCGGCGCCTGCTGCGCGACCGGCCGGACCGCGACCAGGTCGACGTGGCCGCCTGGGTGCGCGCCGCCGGGCTGCCGAGCGACGCGCCGGTGCCTGCCAGCGCGCTGTTCGCGGCCGTCGACGGCGAGCTCGCCCGCTGGCGCGCGGGGGCCCCGGCGACGTCGCTGCACACCGCGGGCTGGGTCACGCAGCAATGGCTGCGCTTCCTCGCCGGCCTCGGCGAACCGCCGGTCGCGCGCCTCGCGGAACTCGACGCGGCGTTCGGCTTCACGCGCAGCGGCAACAGCGAGATCCTGGCCAGCTGGCTCGGCCTGGCCGTGCGCTGCGGCTACCGCGCCGTCGATCCGCGGCTCGAGCTGTTCCTGCTGACGGTCGGCCGGCGCAAGTTCCTGAAGCCGCTCTACGAGGCGCTGCTGGCGAGCGAGGACGGCAAGGCCCGGGCGCTGGCGATCTACCGCCGGGCGCGGCCGCGCTACCACGCCGTGTCGCAGCGCACGCTCGACGCGCTGCTCGGCTACGAACCGCAGCGCTGAATCGGCGCCGCCAGGGCTCGCATCGCCGCCGCCCGCGGCTATCCTGTCCGGGCCCATGAGCGACTCCAAGCCGCTGCTCGATCCCAAGGAACTGATGCCCGCCGCGCTCGGCCTCGTGCTCGGGTTCGGCATCCTGGCGTTCTTCGTGCTGCTCGCGATCTCGCTCGGCATGCCGACGCTGGCAGAAGTGCACGCGCTGCCGCGCCAGTAGCGCCGCCACCGCCCGGCGCGCCGTCACTTCGTCAGCGACGGCGTGCGCAGCCGGAAGCCGTGCCGCCCGTGCGGCAGCTGCCCCAGCAGCTCCGACGCCGCGCCGAGCACGACGGCGCCGAAGCCGTGCCGCTGCCGCACGGCGTCCACCGCCGCGAACAGCCGCCGCCGCGCCGCGCCGCCGTCGTCGAACAGCCGACCCTGCCGCGCGCCTTCGGCGGCCAGCGACGACAGCGTCACGCCGACGAGCCGCACCAGCACGCGCCGCGCCAGCAGTTCGTCGAGCAACGCCGCGGCGGCCGCCATCAGCACGTCGGTGCGGTCGGTCGCCGCCGCCAGCGAGCGCGACCGTTCCTGGCCCACGCCGTCGACGTGGTGCAGCCGCACCTGCACGGTGCGCGCCCGCAGCTGCTGCTGCCGCAGTTCGCTGGCGGCGCGGTCGAGCAGGTAGGCCAGCATCGCGCGCAGGAAGTCGCGCGGCTGCGAGCCGGCGTCGCAACGCGGCTCGAACGACGTCTCGCGGCAGATGCTGCGCAGGAGCGGGGTCGACCGGACCGGCGTGTCGTCGAGGCCGCGGCAGCGGCGCCAGATCTCCTCGCCGCGCGCGCCGAAGCTCTGCCGCAGCAGTTCGCGGTCGAGCGCCCACAGCTCGCGCACCGTGGCGACGCCGACCTGGTGCAGGAGTTCGACGGTGCGCGGGCCGATGCCGGGCACCTGTTCGACCGCGAACCCGGCCAGGAAGTCGAGCTCGGCGCCGGGCGGCACCTCGCAGATGCCGCCCGGCTTGGCCTTGGTCGTCGCCAGCCGCGCCACGGTGCGCGTGCTGCCGATGCCCTGCGCGATCGACAGTCCGGTCTCGGCCCGCACCCGCGCCCGCAGTTGCCGGCACAGCGCCACCAGCGACCGCTCGGAGTCGGCCCGCGTCGGATCGTCGAGCGCCTGGGCGATGCGCAGCGGCACCCCGGTGAGGTCGGCGTAGAAGTCGTCGAGCGAACAGATCTCGACCACGGGCGAGAACTGGCGCACCACGCCGGCCACGGCCTGCCGGTAGCGCTCCGCCAGCCGGGAGTCGCCCTCGCGCACGACCAGCTCCGGGCAGCGGCGCAGCGCTTCGTGCAGCGGCATCGCCGTCTGCACCCCGCGCGCCTTGGCCTCGTACGAACGGGACGCGACCACGCCGGTGCCGACCGCGACCGGCTTGCCGAGCAGCACCGGATCGCGCAGTTGCTCCACGGTGGCGAGGAAGGCGTCGATGTCGAGGTGCAGGATGCGGCGCGCCATGGCCGCGACCCTAACGGATCACGAACACGATTCCAGCCCGGCCGCCGGCGGCGCTCTGCGGCGTTTCCCACGCTCGCGTCAGGAACCTGAGGAGAGTCTTCCAACCCCCTGCGGCCAAGCTGCTTCCACCCTGGACAACCCGTGGAGAACGGCGCCCTGGGGAATCTCCTGTGGATTGTCCCGGCCGGTCCTTCAGGCGAGCGGCAGCCGGAAGCAGCGCAACTCCGGCACGCTGCCCCGCAGCGCGGCGGCCGCCACGAACTCGGGTCCCGGCGACACGTCCAGCAGGACCCAGTCGGCCGCCCGCTCGCCGCCGCCGCGGCAGGCCAGGAACTCCGGCCGTTCGCCGAGGCTGACGTCGAAGGTGTCGAGCGGCATCGCCAGCCCCAGCCCGAGTGCCTTGATGTAGGCCTCCTTGCGCGTCCAGCAGCGGTAGAACGCCAGCTGCCGGCCGGCCTCGGGCAGCGCGTCGAGGGCGGCGAACTCGGTCGGCGAGAAGTGCCGCTGCGCGATCGCCGTCAGGCTCTCGAGGTGCCGCACCTTCTCGACGTCGATGCCGACCTCGCTGCCGGCCAGCGCGACCAGCGCCAGCTTGCCCGAGTGCGACAGGTTGAAGAACGGTCCGGCGCCGGCGACGTACGGTTTGCCGCGTGGCCCCTGCGTGAACTCCACCGCCGTCGGCGGCACCCCCAGGTAGCCGCCGAGGATGGTGCGCAAGGCGCCGTGCCCGATCTGGTAGCGGCGCTGGTGGTCGGCGAAGCGGAACCGCGCCGCCCGTTCGCGTTCCTTCGCCGACAGCAGCGCGGCCAGCGCGCCCGGCTCGCCGTGCAGCGGCACCGCCCAGACGTGCACCTCGCGCGCGCCCAGCGGCACCTCGCCGGGGGACGCCAGGGCGAACGTCGGATGCAGCGCGAAGTCGTCCATGCGGCGCCGCAGAGCCTAGCCATCGCGCCGCGCCGGCGACAACCGGTCGGGCTGGAATCGAGCGATGCGTCCGGCGGCGCCGCAGGCCCACACGCTGCCGTCGGCGGCGCGGGCGAGGCTGTGGAAGCCGATCGCCGAGACCGGCTGCCAGCGGCGACCGCCATCGGTCGACAGGCAGGTGCCGTTCGGCCCGGTGGCGAGCACCCGCTCGCCGTCGAGCCAGCACACCGCCGAGCGATAGCCGCCCGCCCCTGGCGCCGACTGCCAGGTGGCGCCACCGTCGGCGCTGCACGCCGCGGTGCCGTCGACCGCCTGCGGATCGGCGTAGTCGCCACCCACGACCACGAGTCGCTGGCCGCGCACCGCCAGCGCGAACGCGCCGCGCGTCGCGGCACCCTGTGCCATCGGCAACGCCACCGCACGCGGCGCGCCATCGGCCGGCAGCCAGAGGCAACGCGCCACGCTGCCGCCGGTGACCACCCACGCCGGCGCGGCGGCATCGTCCCCCACTGCCGCGCAGGCGCCGCTGGCCGCGAAGCAGGCCTCGCCCACGGTCGCGGCGGGCAGGGCCGCCGGGTCGACGTGCCGCCAGGTGCGGCCGGCATCGGCGCTGCGCCACACGCCGAACCCGCCGTCGATCGGATCGGCGACCAGGAACCCGTTCTCGCCGGCGAACGCCAGCGCGTCGAAGAACGCCTCGGGCCGGGCATCGGCGAGCACGACCGTCCAGGTCCGGCCGGCGTCCTCGGTGCGGTAGACGCGCGCCGGTTGGCCGGCGACCATCGCCAGCGCCGCCGTGGCGCCGAACGCCTCGAGGTCGCGGAAGTCGCAGCGCTCGCCGCCGGGCGGCGCCACCGCCCGCCACGAAGCGCCGCCGTCCTCGGTGCGCCACAGCGCGCCATCGCTGCCGCCGACCCAGGCGATGCGAGCGTCGACGACGGCCAGGGCGCGCAGGCTCGCGGTGGTCGGCGACGCGAGCAGCGTCCAAGGCTCGGCGGCGGCGGGCGGCAGCGGGCCGGCGCAGGCCGCGGCGCCCGCGAAGGTCGCCGCCCACGCGGCCCGCTGTCCACGGGCACGGCCGGGGCCCGGCGGCGGCAACGGTCGTCGGCGACGCCAGCGCACCGCGTCAGAAGAAGTCGGTCAGGAAGTCGGTGAACAGCGCCGCCATGCCCGGCGCCTCGCCGGCGCGGGCGTTCTTCAGCCGCAGCGCGTCGTCGAGGGTCAGCAGGTGCAGGGTCAGCTGGTTCAACGCCAGCACCCGCAGCTGCGGCAGTTCCTCGCGGTCGAACAGCACCTGCCGCAGCAGGTCGCCGCCGCGCTGCTTCAGCGCCGCGTCGCGGCGATCGACGGCGATGCCGCCGATGGTCGGCAGCAGCCAGGCCCGACGGCGCCAGTCGGCGCGCTCCAGCCGCGCCCAGGCGGCGAACACCGCATCCTCGGCGCCGCGCAGGTTCAGCAGCAGCGTCGGCACGTAGTTCCAGGTCGTGAACGGCCCGGCGGCGCCGCGGGCGACCAGCAGTTCGGGGCCGAGGAACAGCTCCACCAGCGCCGCGGCCGCCGCCGGCGAGCCGTTCTGCGCCAGCGCCTGCAGGAACGGCCGGCCCTCGCCCGACGGCGCCTTGCGGAACCGGGCCATCAGCTCGGGCACGCAGCGGGGGTCGCCGCTGGTGGCGAGCTGCTGCAGCAGCAGCTGCAGCCGCGTGCCGCCCGCCGTCGCCAGCTCGCGCAGCATCGCCCCGACCACGGCGCCGCGCCCGCGGCGCGTCAGCTCGCGCAGGGCGATGCCGCGCGTCTCCCAGGCCTCGTCCGGCATCGCCAGCGTCTCGTAGACGTCGGCGATGTCGTCGCCGTCGACGCGCACCAGCGCGCGCGCCAGTTCGTAGCGGACCTCGGCCCGCTCGTGCGTCGACGCCCGCAGCAGGTCGGAGCGCAGCGGGCCGAGGTCGCCATGCGTGCCGTGCCGGATCGCCAGCTGCAGCATGGGCAGGTCCTCGCCCTGCAGCGCCTCGTGCAGCCAGGTCGTGCCGATGCCGTCGCCGGCGGCGTGCAGCACCCCGGCCAGGATCGCCTTGAACTCGCCGATCGCCTCGTGCCAGCGACCGCGCAGCACGAGCGCCGCCTGCTTGGGCGGCAGCTGCAGGGCCTCCTTCAGCACCTGATCGCGCACGACGGTCGGGTAGTCGGCCATCATGACGTCGCGCAGGACCGGCGCCGCGTCGTCGCCGAGCCGCCGCCGCACCGCCTCGAGCCAGCCGGCGCGGGCCCGCGCGTCCATGTGGTCGAACCAGCCCTGCATCTGCCGCAGCGTGGCCGGGCGCGCGCACGCCGCCAGCGACAGGAACGCCGCCTGGCGCACGCCGGGATTGCCGTGCTCGGCCGCGCGGCGCAGCGCCGGTTCGAGGGCTTCGTCGGCCATCCGGCCCATCGCCTCGACGGCGTTGCGGACCACGTCGACCAGGCCCGGGTTGGCGAACGCGCGGTCCATCGTCTCGACCAGCGGCTCGACCGCGTCCTCGGGCGCCCGCCAGAAGAACTCCGTCGCCATGTGCCACGCCTCGCTGCGCACGTTGCCCTGCAGGTTGGCGCACACCTGCTGCAGCATCTGCCGCCGCGTGCGTTCGTAGACCCGGCCGTGCGGGTGCGGGTAGCTCAGCTCGGCCGGGAAGTCGGCGTGGAACGGCTCGAGCCGGTAGCGGTTGCCGGTCGCCGCGGCCTGGGCGGGCGCCGCCTGTGCGGCCGCTGCCATCGGCAGCACCGCGACCGCGGCCGCCGCAGCCGCCCTCCGGACCAGGTTCGTCAGCATGCGGGCAGACTATCCCACCGCTCCGGGGCGGTCACTGCGCCCGTTCAACGCGGCGGCTGCAGCAGACCCTGGACGTGCAGCAGCGCGCTCTCGGCGACGCGGTAGTCGAGCTGGTTGCGCAGGTGGCGGCTCTGCGCCTCGCTGAGTTCCTGCAGCCGGCGCTGCACCTCGAACGCCGTCGACGCGCCGACGCGCAGCTTGATGCGCTCGGTCTCGAGGTTGGTCGCGGCCAGGCGCACCGACTCGGCGCTGGCGGCGATGCTCTGCGCCAGCGCCGACAGGTTGCGCACCGCGTCGCGGACCTCGCGCGTCACCTGCAGCGTGGCGGCGTGCAGCTCGCGCCGCTGGCGCTCGACCTCGAGCCCCGCCCGCTGCCGCCGCGCCCGGGCGGCGTGGTTGCCGATCGGGATCGAGAACTCGAGCCGCAGCGACCAGTCGGGATACTGCTGGTCGACCGAATCGCCGAACGCCGAGGCGAAGCTGGCCTGCGAGCCCGGCACCAGCGGATCGGTCGTGCTGACGCCGGCGCTCGAGTAGCTGCCGATCAGGTCGAGGTTCGGCAGCACGTCGCGTTCGGCCTCGAGCTGCGCCACCTCGGCGGCGGCGACGGCGCTGCGCAGCGCCCGCAGGTCGGGCCGCTGCAGCAGCGCGACCTCGACCAGCGGCACGTAGGGCAACTCGTCGGCCTGCGGCGTCACGGCGATCGCGCTCGTCGGCCGCAGGTTGAAGTTCCACAGCTGCGGGTCGGCGCCGTCGAACAGCAGCTGCCGCAGCTCGTCCTCGCGCGCCCTGATCGCGTTCTCGGCGACGATGCGCTGCTCGAGCCGGCGCGCCACCTCGCTCTCGTCGGCGACGCGGTCGCGCGGCGCCAGCTCCCGCACGCGGATGCGCTCCTCGGTGATGCGCAGCTGCTCGCGCGCGACCGCCAGCGCCGAGTCGACGACGCGCCAGTTCTCGCGCGCGAACACCAGTTCCCAATAGGCCTGCACGATGCGCAGCAGCGTGTCCTGCACCGTGCGGTCGAACCGGTGGTCGGCCTGCGCCTGCTGGTAGCGCGCCGTCGCGACCGGCGCCAGGTTGTAGTCCGTCCAGGCGCTGCGCAGCAGCGGCTGGCGGAAGCTCGCCACCCACTCCGAGCTGAACTGGCGATCGGGAAACGCCTGCGAGCCCGAGGAGTCGAAGCGCGCCGGCCGGAACGCGAGGTCGAACAGGCCGCCGGTGACCACGCGCTGCCGCCAGCCCACCGTCGCGTCGAGCGTCTGCGAGCTCAGCGACGGCTGGAACAGGTTGCGACCCGGTGTCTCGGCGTCGCGGTAGCCGACCGAGCCGTACAGCTCCGGCTCGAACCCGGCCTCGGCGAAGATCTGGTCCAGCCGCGCCTGCTGCGGCACCACCTCGGCGGCGCGCAGGCTGGCGTTGTGCAGGCGACCGAGCTGCAGCACGTCCTCGAGCGACAAGAGGCGCACCGGCGCGCCACGCCGGTCGGCCTCGGCGTCGATCGGGATCGGCGGCTGCGGCTCCTGCGCCACCGGCGCCTGCGCGCGCAGCGCCGCCGGCACGACCAGGCCGGTGGCGAACAGGACGAGGAACCAACGCGGAGCCGCGGTCACCATGGCGTGCACGAGCGAAGCCGACCTAGGTACCCGACCCCACCGGCGAAGCCCAGGGAAAAGGTCGCGCCGCGCCGGCGTCAGCCGCCGTCGGCCAGCGTGCCGAGGCCGCCGCCCGGCCAGGCCGCGTACTGCGTCGCGAGGCACAGGCAGAAGGCGGCGCGGGAGGCCATCGCGCCCGGATCGGGCAGCACCGACAGGCGCCGCAGTTCCCGCTGCAAGCGCGTGAACCCGAGCCGGCCCGGCTCGAAGCCCCAGGCCAGCTGGTGCACGGTGACGAAGTCGGGCGCCAGCCGCAGCGGCGTCCAGCGGCGCAGCTGCCGCTCGACCTCGGCGCGCTCGCCGGCGTCCAGCAGGTCGGCGCCGCCGTAGAGCAGCGCGGCCAGCAGTTCCGGGCCGTCGTCGCCGGCGTCGCGCCGTTCGCGCAGGCGGCCGAGCAGCAGCTGCCGCACCAGCAGGCAGCGGGCCGGGTCGACGCCGAGCCCCGGCAGCAGCTGCGCGACGCGCGCCGCGTCGGCCAGCGTCGCCACCGGCACCGCGGCCCCCAGCAGTTCGGGCCGGCGGCGGCGCCAGGTCTCCGGATCCGGCTGCAGCACCTCGTCGACCAGCCGCCGACCGTGCGCACGCACCCGTTCGCCATGGCGCCCGGTCACCGCCGCGACTTCGACCAGCGCCGCCAGCGCGCTCGCCAGCCGGGCGCCGGCCAGCTCCGGCAGCTGGTTCGCCAGCCAGTCGCCACCATCGGCCAGGGCCGCGGCGCGATCGGACTCGTCGGCGCCCGCCGCCAGCACCGCCCGCACCGCCAGCGCCACCGCGCCCACGTCGCCCGGTCGGGCGCCGAGCGGCAACGAGCGCAGGTCGGCGGCGAGGCGCGCCGCAAGTTCCTGCACCCTGGCGTCGGCGTCTTCCAGGCCGCCCTGATGCCGCAGCGCCGCGCGCCGCACCTCGGGCAGCGTGCGCCGTTCGTGGCTCGCGCGCAGCGACGCCAGCGCGTTGTGCGGCGCCAGCCACCGCTGCAGCGGGTCGGCCGGCTCCTCCAGCGCGGCTGCCATCGCCTGCTCGAGCCGGTGCGAGTTCTCGATGCCGAGCCGCCACCGCATCGCCTCGATCGCCTCGGCCCAGGCCACCGCCGGAGCCACCTCCGGCAGCACCGGCGCCGCAACGCCCTCGCCGGCCACGGGCGGCGGCATCGGCCGCGCCGGCGCGCGGTGCACGATCGGCCCGGGCAGCGCCCGGACCGCGCGGCGCCCCAGCGGATCGAAGTGCCAGAGCAGCGCCGACACGACCGCCGCCGCCGCGGCGAGCCAGCCGGCGGCCACCCACCACGGCGACGACCGCGGCGCCGGCAGGCGCCGCTCCGCCCGCCGCACCACGTCGTGCATGCGGCCGGCGAAGCGCGCCCCGGGTTCGACGCGCAGTTGCCGGCAGGCCTCGAACAGCGCCACGGTCTCGGCCAGTTCGAGCGCCAGCGCCGGGTCCTCGGCGAGGCGCTGCCGCAGCCGATCCTGCGCCGTCGGCTCGCCCTCGCCGAGCAGCAGGTCGACCACCGTCGTCTCGTCGGACCGCGGCGCCCCCATCAGCCCGCCCCCCCGAGGCCGCGCCGCGGCCCGGCCTTGCCCTCGGCCGCCGCGGGCGTCGCCGCGGCCAGCACCTGCTTCAGCGCCTGCACGGTGTTGTGCATGCGCGATTTCACGGTGCCGACCGGGATGCCGAGCAGGTCGCCGATCTCCTGGTAGGGCAGCTGCTGGTAGACGGCCAGTTCGAACACGATGCGGTGCGGCTCGGTCAGGTTCTCGATCGCCCGGCGCAGCGCCGCCTTCTCCTCGCCATCGACCGCCTGCTCCATCGGCGTCTTGCCGGCGGCGGCGTGCTCGCGCGCGGGCAGCTCGTCGCCGTCGCGGTCGAGCAGCACCTGGTCGAGGGAGTGGAAGCGCGGCCGCGGCCGCTGCTGCCGGTAGTGGTCGATCCACAGGTTCGTCGCCACGCGGTAGACGAACGTCGACAGCTTGCCCTCGGGCCGGTAGCGGCGGCTGCCGAGCAGCAGCTTGAGGAACAGATCCTGGACGAGATCCTCGGCCCGGTCGCGGTCCCAGCACAACCGGTAGAAGAACTGCAGCATGCGCTCCCGGTAGAGGTCCACCAGCCGCCGGAAGGCCTGGCGGTCCCCGTCGCGGTAGAGCGCGAGCAGATCGACGTCGGCGTCGGCGACCGGTTTGTGGTTCACGCGGGGACCCAGGGAGACACGCGGTGCAACGTGGCGCCGGCCCGCAGGTTCAGGCGCCCGCGTCCATCTTCGGCGCGGCGTCGATCCAGGAGAAGCGGCCCGCCACCGCCGGCCGCAGGCGGAGCTGGCGCCCGCCGTCCCGGGCCACCTCGATCTCCAGCCACAAGGTGCTCTCCGGAAGATGGTTGCGCACGAGATCGGCCCATTCCACGACGGTCACCGCGGCGGCATCGAGCAGGTAGTCGAGGCCGCCATCGGCGAGGAACGCGCGCAGCTTGTCGGGCAGGTAGGCGTCCGCGTGCACCAGCCGCACGCGGCCGGGGTGCTCCACCACCAGCAGGTAGGTCGGGCTGCACACGGCGTCGGGGTCGTCGACGCCGAGCCCCAGGGCCACACCGCGCACGAGCGTCGTCTTGCCGGCGCCGAGGCCGCCGACCAGGGCCAGCACGTCGCCCGGGCGCAGGTGCTGGCCGAGCCACCGGCCGAAGCGCACCGTCGCGTCCGGATCGGCGGGCAGGGTGCGTTCAACGACCGGCGAGAGCATGCTGGTAGCCCTGGGGCTGGAGTCGTTCGCGGCGGCCCTGCCGGCAGAGCCACAGCCCCGGCTCGGCGACCACGCGGCCGATCGGCCGCCGCGCCCGCGCCGACAGCGGACCACCCGCCGGCAGCGCGCGGCCGTGCGCCTGCGTCCACAGCAGCACGTGGTCCTCGCCGTCGCCGAGCGCGGCGCGCAGCGCGCGCTCGTGGTCGCCGCGCGCCCGGCGCCGCGCCGCGGTGCGGATCGGCACGGCATCGGCGAACAGCTCGGCGCCGAGGCCGCCCGAGGCGTGCAGCAGCGTGGCCAGGTCGAGCAACAGCCCATCGCTGACGTCCATCGCCGCGTGCACGGCGCCGTGGCGCGCCAGCCAGGCCCCTTCGCGCAGCGCCGGCCGGAAGCGCAGGTGGTGGCCTGCGGCCGCGCCGCCGAGCGGTCCGGTGACGTGCAGGGTGTCGCCCGGCCTGGCGCCCGCCCGGGTCAGCGCCCGACCGGCGAGGTGGCCGATCGCGGTGACGGTGACGACCAGCGGCCCGTCGTGCACCGCGACGTCGCCGCCGACCACCTGGCAGCGGCCCTGGCGCGCCGCCGCGCGCAGGCCCTGCAGCAACTGCCGGCGCCGCGCGGCGGCGAGCCCACGCGGCAGCACCAGCGACACCAGCAGCCAGTCGGGCACCGCCCCCATCGCCGCGAGGTCCGACAGGTTGCGGTTCACGGCCTTGCGGCCGACCAGGTGGAGCGGCGCCGCGGCGGTGAAGTGCACCCCTTCGACCACCGGGTCGCAGCACAGCACCGACGACCCGGTCGGATTGCGCACGACCGCCGCGTCATCGCCGATGCCGACCGGCAGGCGCCGATCGCCGGCGAACCAGCGGGCCAGGCCCTGCACGAAGGTGCGCTCATCCATCGCGGCCTCCGGCCGCGGTGCTCGGCGCGAACACGACCAGCACGGCGCCGCGAACCTGCGGCACGGGCACGGCGCCGAACGTCCGGCTGTCGGGCCACGGCGCCTCGGCGTCCGGGTTGCGCACGGTGACCAGGTCGCCGTCGACCGCCGCCACGCGGCTCAGCAGCCGCACGCCGTCGACCTCGACGAAGACGTCGCGGCCGACCCGCACGGCGCTGGCGCGCCGGTCGACGAGGCACAGCGAGCCGGGTGGGATCGACGGCACGGTGCGCATGCCGGCGGGCACCCATTCGGTGCCGAGCACCGCCCAGGCGTAGCCGCCGACGGCCACGGCCAGCAGCAGCGTCGCGCGGCGCACCCAGCGCGCGGCCGTCGCCGGCTCGAAGCGCGGCGGGCGACGGGCGGGAACGGTGCCGGACACGGCCATGGCCCGCAGCATCGGCGGCGCGGCGGCGTTGTCCAGCCTCCCGACGCCGCCGGGCTCACCCGCCGGCGGGCGTCGCCAACGCCGCCAGCAGTTCGTGCACCGCCGCACCCGGATCCGCCGCCGCCAGCACCGCGCTGCGCACGGCGATGCCGGCGGGCCGCCCCGCCGGCGGCACGTTCGCGACCGCTGCCGCCTGCGCCGCGCCGATGCCGCCGAGCCACGCCACCGGCAGGCGCGCCGCCGCCGTCAGCTGCGCGGCGCGGGCGCTGCCGAGGTGCGGCAGGCCCGGCTTGCTGGTGGTCGCCCACACCGGCGACAGCAGCGCGAAGTCGCAGCCCGCCGCGGCCGCGGCCTCGAGTTCGTCGCGGTCGTGCGCCGAGAAGCCGAGCACGCTGCGCGGCCCGACCACCTCGCGCGCCACGTCGGGCGGCAGCGAGCGATGGCCGATCTGCGCCCCGTGCGCCATGCGGGCCGCGACGACGTCGAGGCGGTCGTTGACCAGCAGCAGGCCGCGCACCGCCTCGAGCAGCGGCAGCAGGCGCTCGCAGGCGTGCATCAGCTGGCGGGCGCTCCACTGCGGCTCGCGCAGTTGCACGCAGCGCGCGCCGGCCGCGGTCGCGGCGCCGAGCACGGCCTCGAGGCGGGCGAGGTCGCCGCGCCCGTCGGTGATCACCACGAGGCGCAGCAGCGAGGGATCGAGGCGAGGGGCGGCGACCATGGCGAACTTCGTCTGCTACCGCACGGCGGCCGGCGCGTCCACCCGCTGCCACGGTCGGCGTCGGCGTCGTCGATCTGCGGCCTCAGAGCCGCTTCTCGTAGATCACGCCCTTCTCGAAGTACTCGTTCTCGGCGCCGATCGGCTCCATGTCGTACTGCCGACCCTCGAGGATGATGCGGCTGGCGACGATGCCCATCTCCAGGCTGTGATCCTGGTTGGTGTACTTGAACCGGCCCGGCCGGCCGACGTAGATCAGGTTCTGCAGCCGGTCGAGCCACGCCTTGACCACGTCGAGCCGCCGGCGGTACTCGCTGTCGTAGACCGGGTAGACGTGCGACCGCTTCATCAGGTGGCAGCCGCGCACCTCCTGGCGGGTGAAGAAGCCCCACGCTTCGAAGTAGGGCATCACCAGGTCGAGCACCTGCTCCTTGGTCATCGACCAGATCGCATCGGTCTCGAAGGCGAAGAACTCGACGAAGAACGACGTCTTGCCCGGCGGGCACATGTCGGCGCTGAAGTTCTTCATCTCGCTCGTGCGACCGAACGGGATGTCCTTGCTCGGGAAGTAGATCCAGTTGTCGCTGGTCACGCGCTCCTTGTCGAGCGTCAGGAACAGGTAGACCTGCGCGCGCCACTTCAGCTGCCGGGCCGCGGCCAGCACCTCCGGCGGCGGCGGCGGATCGAGCAGGTCGAGGAAGCGGGTGATCGGCACCGATTCGACCACGCGCTCCGGCCGCAGGGTCTGCACGCCCTCCGGCGTGCGCACGTCCACCTCGACGATGCGCTGCCCGTCATGGCGCACGGCGACCGGCTCGCTGCCGGTCGCGATGGTGCTGCCCTCGGCGCGCAGGTGCCTGCCGATCTCCTCGTAGATCCGGCCGGTGCCGAACTGCGGGTAGTAGAACTCGTCGACCAGCGACTTCGGCCCGCCCTTGCGCTTGCCGAACTTCAGCGCGTTCATCAGCACGCTCCAGAGGTTCAGGCCGCTGATGCGCTGCCGCGCCCAATCGGGGTGGATGTCGCGCGCCGGGATGCCCCAGATCTTCTCCGTGTAGTTGATCATCGAGAACTCGGCCAGCGTGCGGCCGAAGTTCGCCACCACGTAGTCCTCGAAGGTGCGCATCGGCTTGCGCAGCAGCCCGTAGCGCAGCCTGGCCAGGAAGTAGTCGACGCCGATGCGCAGGCTCTTCCACGGCCCCAGGTTCTTGAACACCTGGGTCGGGTTGACGGGATAGTTGTAGAACTTGCCGTCGATGAACTGCCTGGTCAGGCGCGGCACCTTGCGCCACTCCTCGTGCAGCAGGTCCTCGATGAAGTCGTAGAGGTACTTGTTCTTCGAGAAGAAGCGGTGCGGCCCGATGTCGGTGAGGAACACCTGCTCGCCCTCGGCGATGCGCAGCGTCTTGGCGAGGCCGCCGATCTGCTCGTCGCGCTCGACGATGGTGCTGCGGATGCCCTTGCGCGACAGTTCCATCGCGCAGGCGAGTCCCGCCGGTCCGGCGCCGAGGATCAGGATCTGGGGGTTCGGGTCGAGACGAGGACTCTGCATACGGGGGCTGTCGCGGACGCTTCGGCGCCCGTGCATCGTCCGCGGCGGGCGCCGGTTGGAGAAGATCCTTGCCGATCTTCTGGCGGCCTTGGCACCGGGTTCACCGCGCGCCCGCCGCGCGCGTCAGCCACGCCGGGTCCACTCCTCGAGGCTGTAGAGCACGTTCTGCGGGATCGGCACCCGCGCCCGGTCGGCCAGCTCCTGCAGCATCTGCGCCGCCGACAGACCGTCGGCGAGGCCGCCGGCGACGCTCGCCGGCGTCAGCTGGAACTGGTGCACGTGGTCGCTGCGCGTGCGGCGCGCGAAGCGGTCGAGCAGGTGCACGACCTCGTGCACGTCGTCGCCGGGGAACACCAGGACCTCGAAATCGGGCTGCACGATCAGCGAGCAGCGCGTGCCGCCGACCTTGCCGGCGGGATCGGCGTCGAGCAGCTCGGCGCCGAGCTTCGACAGCCGCAGCGCCGTGATGCGGCCGCCGTGCAGCCCCACGTCGACCAAGCCGAGCGGGAACAGGCGCCGCTTGACCCAGACCAGCAGGTGCCAGCACATCTGCTGCAGGGTCTCGGTCGGGGTGTAGCTGCCGCCCTGGAAGCGCGCGGCGAAGAACGCCTCGGTCTGGCCCATGTCGAGCTGCGCCAGGTAGGCGTTGCGGGCCAGGAACGGCAGGATCGACACGTCCTGCCAGCGCAGCGGCTCGGCGCGCCGCAGCAGGCGCAGCAGCACCCGCCGCATGCGCGTCTGGTGGTACGGCTCGCCGGGCAGCGACCGGTCCTCGACGAACCAGGCGAGCAGCATCTTCGCCTGCTCGAGCAGCGGCGCCCGCTCGAACTCGAGCCCGTCCGGCGTCGGACGCAGCGAGCGCTCGCCGCGGCGGTCGATCAGGCGGCGGTGCAGGCAGAAGCGGTAGACCAGCTCCAGCAGCGCCTCCTCGGGGACGAAGCCGCCCGGCACCGGCAGCAGCAGCCCGGCGATGCGCTTCTGCGAGGCCTTGAACAACTCGCCGTCGGCGGTGAACAGCACCTTGCTCTGCTGCAGTTCGCGCAGGAAGCGGCCGACGTTGGTCGGCAGGTCGCCGCCGCAGGCGAGTTCCTCGTCGACCAGGGGCGAGCCCTGCTCGCCGCGGCGGCGGATCGCATGCAGCGCGATCTCGTGGAACACGACCACCGCGTTCTCGGCCGGACGGATGCCGATGCGGGCGAGGTCCAGCGTGCCGGTCGTGCCGAGCATGCCCTCCTCGAGGCACTTGCCGACCAGGCCCAGATCGACCGGCGGCTGGCCGTCGCGATCGGCCAGCAGCTCGTCGAGCGGGGCGATGCCGCCGTGCCTCGACAGCGCCGCGTCGACCACGTCGGCGACCGGCCGCGGCAGCCGCTGCAGCCGCTGCGTCATCGAGCTCTCGAGCGTGTAGAGCTTGTAGATCTTGCGGGCGTGGTCGGCGGCCTTGTCCTTGTCGCCGTCCGCGCGCTCGCGGAAGAACCGCGCGTCCAGGAATCCCTGCAGGGTCAGCACGTCCTGCAGCTGTCGCTGGCGCCGCCGCCTGTTCACCTGCACGCACTCGACGAGTTCGCTCGGCACCGCCCAGCACGGGCTGTCGAACGACGCCCAGCGCCGGTCCTTGACCAGCCAGACGAAGGCCTCGCGGTGCAGCGCCGCCAGCGATGCCTCGAGGTCGAAGCGGCTCTTGAAGTTGCGGCCGAACTCGCCGAACAGCTCCTGCACCGAACGCACGGCGCCGCCGTCGGCGAAGAACAGCTCGAGCAGGTCCTGCAGCTTGCGCGGCAGGCCGGCGATGCGGCCGAACACGATCGGCTCCTGCTCCATCGCCACCGCCGCCTTGGCCAGCCCGCGCCGGCCGGTCTCCGCGCCGTCGCCGCACCAGCGCACGATGCACTCGCGCAGCACGTCGTCGCCGGCGCCCTGCAGCAGGGTGCGCAGACTCAGCCTGGTCATGCGCGCTCCTCGTGCCGCCGCTCGGCGGCGAGCAGGTCCTCGCCGCCGACGATGCCGTAGGCGTAACCCTGCTCGGTCAGGAACAGCTGCCGCTTGCGCGCGAACTCCTGCTCGCGCGTGTCCGCCGACACCAGGGTGTAGAAGTGCGCGGTCGAGCCGTCGCCCTTCGGCCGCAGCACCCGGCCGAGCCGCTGCGCCTCCTCCTGACGGCTGCCGAAGGTGCCGGACACCTGGATCGCCACGTTGGCGTCCGGCAGGTCGATGGCGAAGTTGCCGACCTTGCTGACGCACAGGCGCGGCACCTCGCCGCGGCGGAAGGCGGCGTAGAGCCGTTCGCGCTCCGCGTTCGGCGTCTGGCCGGTGATCAGCGGCAGGCGGAACAACGCCGCCAGCTGCTGCAGCTGATCGAGATACTGGCCGATCACCAGCACGCGGTCGGCGGCGTGCCGTTGCAGCAGCGCGCCGAGCACGTCGGCCTTGCGTTCGTTGTCGGCGGCGATGCGGATCTGCTGCCGCGCACCGGCGTCGGCGTAGCGCGCGGCGCGCGCCGGCGGCAGCGGCACGCGCACCTCGTGGCACGACGCCGGGGCCAGGAAGCCCTGGCGCTCCAGCTGCTTCCACGGCAGCTCGTAGCGCTTGGGCCCGATCAGCGAGAACACCTCGTCGGCGCGGCCGTCCTCGCGCACCAGCGTCGCCGTCAGCCCGAGCCGCCGCCGCGCCTGGATCCCCGCCGTGGCGCGGAACACCGGCGCCGGCAGCAGGTGCACCTCGTCGTAGACGATCAGGCCGAAGTTGCCGCGGTCGAACAGGCCGAGGTGGGTGAAGCCGTCGAGCTTGCCGCGCCGGTGGGTCAGGATCTGGTAGGTCGCCACGGTCACCGGCCGGATCTGCTTCTGGTCGCCGGTGTACTCCCCCACCTGGTCGGGTCCCAGGTCGGTCTTGTCGAGCAGCTCGGCGCACCACTGCCGCACCGCCACGGTGTTGGTCGTCAGCACCAGCGTGTTGGTCTGCAGCAGCTCCATCGCCGCCAGGCCGACCACCGTCTTGCCGGCGCCGCACGGCAGCACGACGACGCCGCAGCCGCCGGTGTCGGCGCCGCCGGCGTGGAACGCCGCCGCCGCGGCGCGCTGGTAGTCGCGCAGCGCGAACGGCCGGCCGCCGGCGGTCGCCGCCCGCAGCGCGAACGGCAGCCGGTCGCCGGCCTCGTAACCGGCCCGGTCGTCGACCGGATAGCCGAGCCTGACCAGCGCCTGCTTCAGCTCGCCGCGCCGCGCCGGTTCGACCTCCCAGCGGCCGGCCGCCGCGCCCTCGACCAGGGCCGCCACCGCAGGCTGCTGCATCAGCTGCCGCAGCAGCTCGTCGTCGTCGCAGCGCAGCTCCAGCCGGCCGTCGCGGCCGGGCACCAGCCGCAGCAGGCCGTAGCGCCGGAACCACTCGCGGATCTGCGCCACCATCGCCGGCGCGATCGGGAAGCGCGAGTTGGCGGCGAGCCAGCCGAGCAGCTCGTCGAGGCGCTCGCCGAGCGCCGCCGCGTTCCACACGCTGACCGGCGTGATGCGGTAGAAGTGCACGTACTCGGGCGACTTCCACAGCTCGGCGAAGCGCGCCAGCCGATCGCGGGCGCCGGCATAGTCGGGATGCCAGGTCTCCAGCAGCACGGTGCGGTCGTTCTGCACGATCAGCGGTGGCTCGTTCATGCTCCCCCTTCGGCGCGTCGCCGCGCCGGCGCCGCGCGCGGCGGTCGCCGGCGCCGTCCTGTCGTCCCGGCCGCGCCGGCGCCGAGGCGCGCGGCCAGGAACCGCCCGGTGTGGCTCGCCGGCTCGGCGGCCACCTGCTCCGGCGTGCCCGCGGCGACGACGCGGCCGCCGGCCGCGCCGGCCTCCGGCCCCAGCTCCAGCACCCGGTCGGCGGCCAGGATCACGTCCAGGTTGTGCTCGACCACGATCACCGAGTCGCCGCGGTCGAGCAGGCGGCGCAGCACGGCCAGCAGCTTGCGCACGTCGTCCGCGTGCAGGCCGGTGGTCGGTTCGTCGAGCACGTAGACCATGTGCGCCCGCGGCTGCGTCGCCAGTTCGGCGCACAGCTTGATCCGCTGCGCCTCGCCGCCGGAGAACGTGTTGGCGGCCTGGCCGAGCTGCAGGTAGCCGAGACCGACGTCGTGCAGCAGCTGCAGCGGGCGCACGATCTGCCGGTGGTTGCCGAAGAACTGCAGCGCCTCGTCGACCTCCATCGCCAGCACCTGGGCGATGTTGCGGCCCCGGTACTCGACAGCCAGCGTCTCGCCGTTGTAGCGGCGGCCGCGGCACGTCTCGCAGGTGACCCAGACGTCGGCGAGGAAGTGCATCTCGACCTGCAGCTGGCCCTTGCCCTCGCACTGCGCGCAGCGGCCGGCGGCGACGTGGAACGAGAACCGCCCCGGACCGAAACCCTTCTGCCGGCTCAGCGGCACCGCCGCGAACAGCTCGCGGATCCGGGTGAAGGCGCCGGTGTAGGTGGCCGGATTGCTGGCCGGCGAGCTGCCGATCGGGCCCTGGTCGACGACCACGAGCTGCCAGGGCCGGGACGCGCCGTCGTGCCAGCGCACGGTCGCGCTGCCCTGGCGCAGCGCCGGCACCAGCGCGTCCATCACCAGCGACGACTTGCCCGACCCGGACACGCCGGTGACGGCGGTCAGGCAGCCGAGCGGGACGTCGACGTCCAGCCCGCGCAGGTTGTGCACCTGCACGCCGCGCAGGGCGACGTGGCCGGCCGGTTCGCGTCGCGCCGCCGGCGGCGCCGCGAGTTCGCCGCGCAGCCAGGCGCCGGTCAGGGTGTCGGCGGCGGCGATCGCCGCCGGCGGTCCGGCGGCGACCACGCGGCCGCCGCGGGCGCCGGCGCCCGGACCGAGGTCGAGCACGTGGTCGGCGGCGCGCACCAGCGTCTCGTCGTGCTCCACCGCGAGCACGGTGTTGCCGAGGTCGCGCAGCTCGAGCAGCGTGCGCAGCAGCTGCTCGGTGTCGCGCGGGTGCAGGCCGACCGTCGGTTCGTCGAGCACGTAGAGCACGCCGACCAGCTTGTTGCCGAGCTGCGTCGCCAGCCGGATGCGCTGCGCTTCGCCGCCCGACAGCGTCGCCGACGACCGGTCGAGCGTCAGGTAGCCGAGCCCGGTCGCGCGCAGGAACGACAGCCGGTGCGCCAGCTCCTTCAGCACGTCCGCGGCGATGCGCGTCTGCACCGGCTCGAGCCGCAGCCCGTCGAGCGCGGCCGCCGCCGCGTCGACGGTGCAGGCCAGCAGCTCGGGCAGGCGCAGCGGGCCGACGCGCACGTGCCGGGGGCCCGGCTGCAGCCGTTCGCCGTCGCAGCCGGGGCAGCGCTGCACCCGCATCACCGATCGGAAGCGCTCGTCGCCGCCGGTCTCCGCGTCCTTGCCGAGGAACCAGTCCTCGACCTGCCGCGCCAGCCCCTTCCACGGCACCTGCATGCGCCACTGCCGCCGCCGGCCGGCCTCGACCTTGCGGAACACCACCTCGTAGCGCTCCTCGCCGGTGCCGCGCAGCAGCAGCTCACGCACGCGGGCAGGCTGCTGCCGCCACGGCCGCGCCAGGTCGAAACCGTGCCGCTCGGCGACCGCGGCGGCGACCTCCGCGTACCAGCCGTCGCGCGCGGTCAGGAAGGTGAACGCGGCGCCCGCGTGCCTGATCGCGCCGCCGAACACCGGCAGCTCGGGATGGTTGACCAGCAGCTCCTCGGCGCAGGCGACGACCTCGCCGAGTCCCAGGCAGCGGCTGCACGCCGCGCTGTGGTGGTTGAACGAGAACCAGCGCGGGTGCACTTCGTCGGGCGCCCGGTAGTCGCACAGGTGGCAACCCTGGTCGGCGCGGTACCACAGCCGGTGACCGGCCTCGGCGCCGGCGGCGAGCTGCACCACGGCGACCGCCGGACCGCCGTGCGCCGCGGCCGCCGCCTGCGCCTGGCCGAGGGCGTCGGCGAGGCGCGCCCGGTCGTCCAGCGTCGTGCGGTCGACCACCAGCAGCACCTCGCGCGGCGCGGCCGGCCAGTCGCCGTCGAGCCGCACCTCCTGCCCGTCGACGAGCGCGCGCACGAAGCCGTGCTGGCGCCATTCGGCGCGCAGGCCGTCGAGCCAGCCGGCGAGCGCCGCCGGCTGCGGCTGCAGGTCGGGCGGCAGGGCGATCGGCGCCAGCACGTGGGCGCGGCGGCCCGGCCAGGTGGCGGTGAGGTCGGCGGCCGCCCGGCTCGGCGACCAGGCCACGAGTTCCTGCCCGTGCGTCGGGCAGTGGTGGCGCCCGACGCGAGCGAACAGGAGGCGCAGGTAGTCGTGGATCTCCGTCGTCGTCGCCACCGTCGAGCGCGGGCTGCGCGAGGTGCGCTTCTGGTCGATCGCGATCGCCGGTCCGAGCCCGTCGAGGCGATCGACCGGCGCCCGGTCCAGGCGGCCCAGGAACCGCCGGGCGTAGGTCGACATGCTCTCGAGGAAGCGGCGCTGGCCTTCCTGGAAGATGGTGTCGAACGCGAGGCTCGACTTGCCGGAGCCCGACGGGCCGGTGACGACCGTGAAGCGGCCGAGCGGCACGTCGCAGTCGACGCCCTGCAGGTTGTGGGTGCGAGCGCCGCGGACCTCGATCCGGGTCGGCCGCACCACGGCGGCGGCCGACGGCGGCACCGGCGCCGGCG